>NZ_JBVVPU010000008.1:0-323212 GCF_055811295.1 Mesorhizobium sp. WSM4871
CATCCAATCTCCCCCCTTGCGGGGGAGATGTCCGGCAGGACAGAGGGGGGTGGGAAGGATCGCCGACTTGCGAATTGAGGCATTCCAACCTGAAACCATCAGAGGCTGTGCCACGATTTGGTTGATACGTTGGCGGGACAGCACCCCCCTCTGCCCTGCCGGGCATCTCCCCCGCAAGGGGGGAGATTGGCGGCTTCGGCGGCTGCGCCTACTCGGAAATGCAGGCGGGCGCAAACGCCAGAATGGCCGCGCAAGATCGTTAAACTTTGATCCACCGGATTAGAGCATAGTTTGCTTGCTGCGTGATAGCTAATGCACGTCATGCCCCTGGGGGAATAAAGAAATGCCATCCGCAGACCATTTTCTCAAGTCCGAGAACGGCTCCTTTGCGCCGCTTCTCGTTTTCCTGGCCGTTCCGATCGTCGCCGCCATAGGCTTTTCGGTCGACTATACATCGGCGATCTCGACCAGGTCGTCGATGCAGAACGCGCTCGACGCGGCGGCGCTGTCGATCACGACGCTGCCGACAACCACGTCAAAGACGGACCGTGAGGCGAGGATGCGGGAATCCTACGCGGCCAATAGCGGGCAAGGCACAGCGACGCTCGACAGCTTCGTCGTCGATAGCGACGGCACCGCCCATATCAATGCTTCGGCGAGCTTCCCCATGCCGACGACTTTCATGTCGATCGCCCGCATCGACAATGTGCAGGTCGGCGTCGCGTCGTCGGTGCGCAAGACGCCGGCCCTGATCGAAGCCACGTTCAACGTCGACCACGTTTCAGGCTACTGGAACAAGACGATGACCCTGTACGGCCTTCCGTTCGGGTGGACCTCCTCGACCCCAGCGACAGCGATGATGAAGGTCGACTATAAATACAAGCCGTATAGTTATTCCTATAAGAGCGGGAACAAGACTTATACCGCCAACGACCCGAAAGGTTACGGCACGACAACCATTTCCACTGTGTCGGGAACAACCGAGAAGCTGGTTCAGACCCAGCTGTGCACGACAGAAGGATCAAAAACCAATTTCACGCCCACCGCGGGCGTTTACAAAAGCAGCGCGGTAGCAAAAAGCGGAGGTACGAGCGGCTCCACCATCTATTTCAAGACGACGTGCGCGACCACGAATACCACCGGAAACAGCAATGGCGCAAAAATCGACGTGAGCATGATGGACAAGCTCTATCTGCAGATGAATGTGCCGTCCGGACCGGTCAACCCGCTCAAGTCCAACGATGACAAAACGTCGAACCGGCTCTACCTCGGCGCCGGGTACACGACCGATGCACAAAAGGCCCTGAACCCTTCCAAATACCTCCCCGTCGAGGTCAAGAACAACACGGTCGTCGATATCTTCGCCGCTGTGCCCTGCGGCGAGACCAGCGACCAGGCATGGGAAGACGGCGGCAACAATCCGCCACTGCCAGACGTTACGAACGCCGATTTCTTCTATACCGTGACCGGCAAGTGCGCCTTCAACCAGCGGCAGTCGGAGACGGTGCTTACGCAGTAAGGAGGCACGTCCTTACCTTCTCCCCTGTTGTGCAGGGCAATCGCAATAGATTCTTGCGAAGAGGACCCCCACCCTAACCCTCCCCACAAGGGGGAGGGAACGCTGCCGCGCGCCTTTACTTCGCTTCTTGGCGCCGAAAGAGAGACAATTTGCCGTGGTCAGCGCCAGCGGAAGTCTCCCTCCCCCTTGTGGGGAGGGTTAGGGGTGGGGGTCCATCGTAGAGCGAAAGCCTTGGCTTTTCAGCGGCGATTGCCCTGCCTTGTTGTGGGAGAAGGCAAGGCGCGCGCGATCACGAAGCGGTGAGCGCTGTAACGAAATCCGTGGCGACGACGAAGTGGGGATATGAGCGGCGCATCCAGGCGCCGCGCACCCACGGAGCAAGCCATTGTCGGGATCACAACGCAGAAAGCTCGTCGCCGGCGTGCTCGCCGCCTCGATATTGTCCTCGATCGGCGCGGCAGCCGCGCAGCCGCTCACCGTGGTCGAGCTGTTCACCAGCCAGGGCTGCTCGTCCTGCCCGCCGGCCAACGCCAACCTGATCAAGGTCAAGGACAAGCCCGGCGTGCTGGCGCTGTCCTTCAACGTTACCTACTGGGACTATCTCGGCTGGAAGGACATTTTCGGCAAAGAAGAATTCACCCAGCGCCAGGTCACCTACGAGCCTTCGCTCGGCCGTTCGGGCCCGTTCACACCGCAAGTCGTGGTCAATGGCAACACCGACGCGGTCGGCGCCGCACCCGGCGAGATCGAGCAGCTTATTTCGAGCAGCGGCCTCCCAAAGGGGCCGGCGCTGTCGCTTGACGGCGGCAGGATCAGCATCGGCGCCGGATCGGTGCCCGGCGGCAGGGCCGATGTCTGGCTGGTGCGCTACGCCAGCGGCGTCGTCGACGTGCCGGTGGCGCGCGGCGAAAACACCGGCCGCACGCTGCCGCACGCCAATGTCGTGCATTCGCTGACGAAACTGGGCAGCTGGACCGGCGACGCCAAGACGCTGGCGCTGCCCGCGCCATCCGGCGGCCTGAGCAGCGCGGTGCTGGTGCAGACGCCGGGCGGCGGGCCGATCCTCGCCGCGGCGACCAACTGAATCCGTCAGGACAAGATCACGCTCAACCAAGATTGCGCAACGCCGCAGGAGCGGCGCCGCAACTACCCGGCCTCAGTGCCATCAACCCCTAGGAGACCACCATGACCAATCGCCTGACCCTGCCGGCACTCGCTTTTGCGCTGTGCTCGACCGTGCTGTTCGCCGGAACAGCCGCACGCGCCGAAGATGCGATGAAGCCGGCCGATGCGATGGCCACCGATGCCATGAAGCCGGCAACGGATGCGATGAAACCCGCCGACCCGATGGCGACGAATGCCATGAAGCCGAAGACGGACGCCATGAAACCGGCCGACCCGATGGCCACGGATGCGATGAAGCCCGCCGACCCGATGGCAACGGACGCGATGAAGCCCGCCGACGCGATGGCGCCGGCCAAGTAGCGCCAGGCACTCCCTGTCCGGGCCGGGGTTCCCTGCCCGGGCAGGCTGGCGCGCACGGCCCCGCACGCACAGCCTCACGCACGGCAATGTGAAACCGCGGCGCATCGCGCTATCGTATAGTCAAACACCATCATGGGAGATCATGACATGTCCGCAAAATCAGCCGTGAACAGATCCTTTGCCAAAGGCGCGCTGGCGGCGCTGGTGCTTGCGGCGGCGGCCGCCGCCTTCTGGCAGACGCCGGCGATCTCGGCCGAGGAGGCGGTGGTGATCCCGCCGCCGGCAATGGACGAGAAAGCCGCCCCCGGCACCGAAAAGGCGGTCTTCGCCGGCGGCTGCTTCTGGGGCGTGCAGGGCGTGTTCCAGCACGTCAAGGGCGTGACTAGGGCCGTATCCGGCTATGCCGGCGGCGAAAAGGACACAGCCGTCTACGAGACGGTCGGCAGCGGCCGCACCGGGCACGCCGAATCCGTCGAGATCACCTACAAGCCGTCGGAGGTGACCTATGGCCAGCTGCTGCAGGTGTATTTCTCGGTCGCGCACAACCCGACGCAATTGAACTTCCAGGGTCCGGACAGCGGCACCCAGTACCGTTCGACGGTGTTTGCCGAAAACGACGCGCAGAAGAAAATCGCCGAGAGCTACATCGCCCAGCTCGACAAGGCCAAGGTGTTTCCAAAGCCGATCGTGACCACGCTGGAGACGGGCAAGACGTTCTACCCGGCCGAGGACTACCACCAAGACTTTCTGACGCTGAACCCGACCTATCCCTACATCGTCTACAACGACCTGCCCAAGGTCGAGAATCTGAAGTCGCTGTTCCCGCAGCTCTACAGCGACAAGCCGGTTCTGGTGATGGCGGCCAACAAGAGCTGAGGTTTTGCGGGATGGGTAATCTCCCCCCTTGAGGGGGAGATGGCCGGTAGGCCAGAGGGGGTTGGCGCGACCGGACGTTGCCTCCTGCGGCAGACCAAGGTTGGCGCTCCACGCGCGGCGACCCCCTCTGTCGCCTTCGGCGACATCTCCCCCTCGAGGGGGGAGATCAGCGGCGCCGACCTACGCCCCTTTTCCACGGCAGGCTCCAGCGCACCTTTTCCAGCGCCGCCCTGGCCCCGGCCGATGTCGGATCGGGCTCGCGATACTGCGCCTAGCCCCGCGGCGGGTAAGCGTGGGTGTTGTTGCTCTAGTCGTAGGTCAGGTCCGTCGCCTTGCCGCCGAAGACGCGATAGGCATAGAAGGAATAGAAGATGATGATCGGCAGCACGACCACCGTGCCGGCCAGGATGATGGCCAGGCTTTCCGGCGCGGAAGCCGCCTGCCAGATGGTCAGGCGATCGGGCACGACGAAGGGGTAGAACGACCAGGCGAGCCCGGCGAAACCGAGCGCGAAGATCGCCGCCAGGGTCAGGAACGGCGTCAACGCATGGCGGTCATCGGGCTTCGGCAGATGGAAGGTCTGGCGCCACAGCCAGGCAAACAGCACGGCCGACAGGATCGGCAGCGGCGACAGATAGAGCATCTCGGGCCAGACGAACCATTTGTCGAAGATGCGCGGGCTGGCGAAGGGAGTGGCCAGCGACACCGCCGCCATGCCAAGCGCCGCCAGCACGAGCGCGGTACGCAGCCACCGCACCGCCTTCCTCTGCAATTCGCCTTCGGTCTTGTAGATCAGCCAGGCCGCGCCCATCGCCGCATAGGCGGCGGCGAGGCAGAGCGCCACCAGCGCGCCGAAGGCCATGCCGCCCAAGCCGACATCGAGACCGAGCACATAGACGCCGAGCATATAGCCCTGCGCCAGCGAGGCGATGAGCGAGCCGATGAGGAAGATGCGGTTCCAGCGATGCTTCCTGCCGGCCGGCACCTTGGCGCGGAAATCGAAGGCAACGCCGCGCAGGATGAGGCCGAGCAGCAGCAGGAACACCGGAATGTAGAGCGCGGTGAGGATGGTGCCGTGCGCCAGCGGGAAGGCGACCAGCAAAAGGCCGACGGCCAGCACCAGCCAGGTCTCGTTGGCGTCCCAGAACGGGCCTATCGCGGCGATCATCGTGTCCTGCTCGGCATCCTCGGCGGCGGCGAACAGGATGCCGATGCCGAGGTCGAAGCCGTCGAGGATGACGTAGATCAGGATGGCGAGGCCCATCAGGCCGGCGAAGATGAGGGGCAGCAGGGTTGGCCAGTCGTAACTCATGGATCTCTCCCTACTCCTCGGCCGCCGGTTGCGACAGCGCCGCGTTCATGACGCCGGGCAGCGGCGAGGCATCGCCGTCCTTCGCTGCCTTCAGCGCCAGATGCACCAGCACGCCGAGATAGGCGATCAGAAGCAGCACATAGAGGACGAGATAGACGGCAAGCGTCAGCGCGACATGGCTGCCGGCGACCGGGCCGATCGCGTCGGCGGTCTTCAGCACGCCGGTGACCAGCCAGGGCTGGCGGCCGATCTCGGTGGTGTACCAACCGGCCAGTGTCGCCAGCCAGCCGGACAACGCCATCGGCACCATCAGCAGCGCCAGCGGTTTCGGCAGGCTGTGGTGGCGCTTGAGGAAGAAGGCCGCCGACCAGGAGACGATCAGCATCAGGATGCCGGTGCCGACCATGATGCGAAAACCCCAGAACACCGGGAAGACCGGCGGATGATTGCCGGGATAGTCGTTGAGGCCCGGCACCACGCCGCTGCTGCTGTGACGCAGGATCAGGCTGGCGCCGTCGGGGATGGCGAGCTCGAACCTGTTCTCCTTTGCCGCCTCGTCGGGAAGCGCGAACAGCACCAGCGGCACGTTGGGGCCGGTGTTCCAGTTGGCCTCCATGGCGGCGATCTTCTGCGGCTGATGCTCCAGCGTGTTCAGGCCATGCTGGTCGCCGGCGAAGATCTGGATGGGGATCAGGATGGCCGCGATGAAGACGCCGGTGCGCAATGCCTTCCACATCGATTCCGAACGGTCGCCATAGAGGTAGCGCAGCGCCGACAGGCCGGCGATCAGGAAGGAGACCGTCAGGCCGGAAGCCAACAGCATGTGGACCAGCCGGTAGGGCATGGACGGGTTGAAGACGATCGCCCACCAGTCGACGGCATGGGCGACGCCGTCGCGCATCTCGAAGCCGGCCGGCGTCTGCATCCAGGAATTGAGCGCGATGATCCAGAAGGCGGAGAAGGTGGTGCCGCCGGCCACAAGGACGGTCGCCAGCGTGTGGATGCGGTTGGAGACGCGGCGGAAGCCGAACAGCATGATGCCGAGGAAGGCCGCCTCGAGGAAAAAGGCGGTGAGGATCTCGTAGGCCAGCAACGGCCCGGCGATATTGCCAACGGTTTCCATGTAGCCCGGCCAGTTGGTGCCGAACTGGAAGCTCATGGTGACGCCGGAAACCACGCCCATGGCGAAGGAGAGCGCGAATACCTTCACCCAGGTGAAATAGGCGCGCATCCAGGCGGAATCGCCCGTTGCGTTGTAGCGCAGCTTGAAGAACAGCAGCACCCAGCCAAGTGCAATGGTGATCGCCGGAAACAAGATATGAAACGAAATATTCGCGCCGAACTGAATGCGCGACAAAATGAGCGGGTCCATGGTGGGCTCCGGCTGCTGCTTATGCCGGAAAGATAGGCCGGATACACTGAGCGGTCAAAGCGGCGTGGCGTCACGCGAGGCGGAACGCCGCAGCATTTTGCGCAAAGCGTCAGCGCATCGGTCGAGGCGATAGGGAATGAATGTCCAGAATTGTCAGGAGCGGCATTGACTTCCGGTTTCGCGCACCGACATTCAGCGGACTAAAATCAACAGTTCCCCTTTCAAGCAGCCGTTTTCAGCCATGCCCTCCATCATTTCCATTTCCGGGGTCACCAAGACCTACGCCACCGGCTTCAAGGCGCTGAAGGAGATCAACCTCGATATCGAGCGCGGCGAGATCTTTGCGCTGCTCGGGCCGAACGGCGCCGGCAAGACGACGCTGATCTCGATCGTCTGCGGTATCGTCAACCGCTCGTCGGGAACGATCACGGTGGACGGCCATGACATCACCCGGGACTATCGCGCGGCGCGCAGCCTGATCGGGCTGGTACCGCAGGAGCTGACCATCGACGCGTTCGAGAGCGTCTGGGCGACGGTCAATTACAGCCGCGGCCTGTTCGGCAAGCCGGCTAACCCGGCCTTCGTCGAAAAGGTGCTGCGCGATCTCTCGCTGTGGGACAAGAAGGACGCCAAGGCGATCACGCTGTCGGGCGGCATGAAGCGGCGGCTGATGATCGCCAAGGCGCTGTCGCATGAGCCGCGCGTTTTGTTCCTCGACGAGCCGACCGCCGGCGTCGACGTCGAGTTGCGCCAGGACATGTGGGCGATGGTGCGCCGGCTACGCGAGGACGGGGTCACCATCATCCTGACCACGCACTATATCGAGGAGGCCGAAGCGATGGCCGACCGTGTCGGCGTCATCAATCGCGGCGAGATCGTGCTGGTCGACGGCAAGGCCGAACTGATGCGCAAACTCGGCCGCAAAAGGCTGGTGCTGGAATTGCGCGCGCCACTGGCCAGCATACCCGAAACGTTTTCGCGCTATGCGCTGGAGCTTTCGCCGGACGGCGGACAGTTGACCTATACCTATGACAACCAGAGCGAGCGCCCGGGCGTCGCCTCGCTGCTCCGCGATCTAGAAGCGGCCGGCATCCAGTTCCGCGACATCGACACGCAAAACAGCTCGCTCGAGGAGATCTTCGTCAATCTTCTGAGGCAAGACTCATGAATTTGCGAGCAGTCTGGGCGATCTACAAGATGGAGATGGCGCGCGCCTTTCGGACCGTGCTGCAGAGCATCGTCTCGCCGGTGATCTCGACATCGCTCTATTTCGTCGTCTTCGGCTCGGCCATCGGCTCGCGCATCACCGAGATCGATGGCATCAGCTACGGCGCCTTCATCGTGCCGGGGCTGATCATGCTGTCGCTCCTGACGCAGTCGATCTCCAATGCCTCCTTCGCCATCTATTTCCCGAAGTTCGTCGGTTCGATCTACGAATTGCTGTCGGCGCCGGTGTCCTATCTGGAGATCGTCATCGCCTATGTCGGGGGTGCGGCGACCAAGTCGATCATACTCGGCCTGATCATCTTGGCGACCGCGTCGCTGTTCGTGCCGCTGACCATCGAGCATCCGTTCTGGATGCTCGCCTTCCTGGTGCTGACGGCGGTGACCTTCAGCCTGTTCGGCTTCATCATCGGCATCTGGTCCAAGAGCTTCGAGCAGCTGCAGCTGGTGCCGCTGCTGATCATCACGCCGCTGACCTTCCTTGGCGGCAGCTTCTATTCGATCGACATGCTGCCAGGCATCTGGCGCACGGTGACGCTGTTCAACCCTGTCCTCTATCTGGTTAGCGGCTTTCGCTGGAGTTTCTACGGCAAGTCGGACGTATCGATCGGCATCAGCCTCGGCATGACGGTGGTGTTCCTGCTCATCTGCATAGCGATCGTCGCCTGGATCTTCAGGACCGGCTACCGGCTGCGGAACTGACGGATTGGCTGAGGGCAATCGCCGCCTTCACCGAACCCAAGTCCTGCTCAAATCGCCTTGATCAGGCGCAGCAACCCCAGCATCTCGACAAAGGTCCCCTTGCGGAAGGCGACATAGGTCGGCTCCTCGATGCCATGGAAACGGCGCTTGAAGGCAGCCTGCCCCTGCAGGTTGAACCTGCTGCGATTGATCCACGGGGATTCATAGGCGCGCTGGAAGGTGTTGCGCCAGAAGTCGCTTTCGGCAAAGCCGCTCGGTCCGATATCGACAAGCGGCGACAGGCCGAGCGTGACGACGGAAATGCCCTCCTCGCGAAAACGGTCGACGGCGAATTTGGTCAGGCCGATCTCCGCATGCGGTGTGGCTGTGACATGCTTGCGCTTGAACGCGGTGGTGTAACCGATCACCTTGCCGCCGCTGAACAGAGGATCGAAGTCGAGCAAGGCGACGAGCTCGCCGTCAGGGCCATGGAGGACGAAGCGGCGCATGTCGACGCCGAGCTGGTCGCTGAAGGGGCGGTTGAGGAAGCCCATTTCCCAGCGCTTGACGATGCGGTCGGCCCGCCAGTTCTGCGACAGCCGCTGGATTTCGTCGAGAAAGACGGTGCGCTTGTCCTCGTCGAGGGAAAACCCCTTCTTCAACAGCCAGCGCTCGGAATAGCGCACGGTTTCGTTGCGCTTTCCGGAAAAGTCATGCGCCGGCAGGACCAGCCGTGTGTCGATGCCGAGACGATTGACCTGGTAGCCGAGCCCGGCCAGCACGCGCGCCGTCTCCTCGCCGATCTGCACGAACCAGGGGCTGCCGGCGGCCTCGACGAAGCGCCTGATATAATCGGGCCGAGCGGGGGGATGAACCACCGGGTCGCCGAGCGCGAAATGATGCTTCATCTTGGTGCCGAAGGCTATGTAGCCGTCGGCGTCGCCGAAATAGGACAGCTTTTGCTGGACGGCGGTCGAATAGGCGAGCGAAAAATCGCCATGCCGGCGCACCAGTGCCAGGCGCTCGCCATGCGTCAGTTCCCGCCGCTTGACCTTGGGTGCTGCGTCCTCCAACAGGCGGTCGAAATGAATGCGCAAGGAGGGCATGGTCGAGGTCCGCGTGCCGCTTTGGTAATGGAGGCCAGCCCACGGCCTCGAATCAGTCGCCTTGGTGCGATTGATTACCGATCATATCGCGCAAGCGCCATATAGGGTGCAATCGGCGCCGATTGAAGGGGAACCTCCGCCAAATGGCGGCGAGTGGCTGCCGCCCCGTTCCCGGGAGCGATCCGCCGGATCGGGTAGCGCCTTGCCCCTGACCTTTGACTTTCCATATAGTGTTATATATCATGTTATCGTTCAGCATGGATGCGTTGATTATGGAAGACGTCATACGATCTCTTGGCTTCCTCTGCCTGGGCAGCAGGTTGAAGCGTATAGGCGAGCAATTGCAGGCGGATACGCAGCGAGTGCTCGATCGCCTGGAGGTCCCGGTCCAGACGAGCCAGTATCCGCTCCTGGCCGCGCTCGACAGGCTGGGCCCGCTGTCCGTTGGTGAACTGGCACAGGCTCTTGGCATTGCGCAGCCGGGCATCACGCGAAGCGTGGCGCTTCTGGCCGAACTGGGATTGATCGAAGTCAGCCAGTCAAACAGCGACCAGCGGCGCAGGATTGTCTCGCTCACCCGGACCGGCCGACGGCTTGTCGATGTTGCCAAACGCGACGTCTGGCCGCGCATCGAGAAAGCCGTCGCTGATTTGTGCGCGGACCTTTCAGGGCCGCTTCTCGATCAGCTGGCCGCAATCGAGGAGGGTCTCGCCGCGGCTGCCATCGACCGTCGTGTGCAAAAAGCCATGGATGCCGTGCCATGAACCATGTCCTCGATCGTCCCATCTGGAGCGCGCTTGCGACGCGACATCAGGCCTTTGCGCAAGGTGACAGCCTCGCCAAGCGATATCTGCCGTCGATCGTTCCCTTTGCCGCAACCGCAGCGGACGACGCGGAAAGCCTGCTGGCGCTGAGCAGGCTTGTTCGCCCGCGCGAAAGCGCCATCCTCGTCCAGGCTGACGCAATCACCTTGCCCGCGGAGCTTTCCGCGACATCGACCGCATCTTTGGTGCAGATGATTGCCGAACAGCCGGTGCGGACCGTGGCCGACGAGCGGGTGCAACGACTGACGCAAGACGATGCGGCCGAGATGCTCGCCCTGGCGACAATCACCAAGCCCGGCCCATTCACGCTGGAGGCGCCGAGCCTCGGCGATTTCTGGGGCGTGAAGATCGAAGGCAGACTTGCGGCGATGGCCGGCGAACGCATGAAACAGCCTGGCCATACCGAACTCAGCGGCGTGTGCTCGCATCCGGATTTTCGCGGCCGCGGCCTGGGCAGGCTGTTGTCCCAGTTCGTGACAAAGCGGATCATGGCGCGCGGCGAAATTCCCTATCTCCACGCCTACGCCACCAACGTCGCAGCCATAACACTGTACGAGTCCATCGGCTTCCGGTTGAGAACCAGGATGAATATGGCCGTGGTTCAGCACACCGACCAGGTGGTCGGCGCATAAAGGCGGATGCGTTCCGCGCAAGGCTGCAGGAAGGATTTCGTATTGCAGAAATCCTTCCTTGAGTAGGCAAGCAAAGCCTGGTCGCGCGTCAGACCGCGATCTTGCCGCCGCCCTGCCTGGTGATGGCGACGACCGATGGCCGCACCGGCATGTCAGGCTTGAAGTCGGGCCAGCGGGTGGACAGGTCCTCATAATAGGACGGGCGGCCGAAAGGCTCCCAGTCCTCGCCGCCGTCGGCAGGATGCTGGACGGCGACGAAGGCGGTCTGGTCGTCCGGCGTGAATAGCGGGCCGCACATTTCGGCGCCGATCGGCACGCGGAAGAACAGTTTCGAGGTCGCCCGCGCCGCGCCTTCGGTGTCGACCGCCCACAAGCCATCGGTGCGGCCGGTGGCTTTCGGGCCCTGGCCGTCGGTGGCGACCCAAAGGCGGCCGGCGGAATCGACCGCGCAATTGTCCGGCATGCCGAACCAGCCATTGGCCGTGGTCGCGGTCGAGAAGGTGGCGCCGACTTCGGCCACCGAGGGATCGCCGCATTTCAGCAGCACTTCCCACTTGCCCTTGGTGGCGGTGAAGTCGTCGCCGTCCTCCGATATCTCGATGATGTGGCCGAAGGCATTTTCGGCGCGTGGGTTGGCGGCGTCGACCTGGTCGGCCTTGCGCTTGGAATTGTTAGTCAGCATGACATAGACCTTGCCATTGGCGGCATTGGGCTGGATGTCCTCGGGGCGGTCCATCTTGGTGGCGCCGAGCAGGTCGGCGGCGCGACGCGTCTCGATCAGCACGTCGGCCTGGCTGGCAAAGCCGTTCTCGGCGGTCAGCGGTCCCTGGCCAAAGACGACCGGCAGCCATTCGACCGAACCGTCCTCGGCGAATTTGGCGACGTGGAGCGTGCCGTCGTCGAGCAGGTCCATGTTGGCGGCGCGGTCGTTCGGGTTGAACGTGCCCGTGGTGACGAATTTATAGACGTAATCGAAGCGCTCGTCGTCACCGAGATAGAAAACGACGCGACCATCCTTGGCGACGATGGATTCGGCGCCCTCGTGCTTGAAGCGGCCCATGGCGGTGCGCTTCTTCGGCGTCGAGGTCGGATCGTTGACGTCGACCTCGACGATCCAGCCAAAACGATTCGGCTCGTTCGGCTCCTTGCCGAGATCGAAACGGTCGTAATGCGCCGCCCATTCATAGGCGCCTTCGGGAATGGCCAAGCGCTTGTAGTTGGCGGCTTCCTTGTGGCCTTCCGGAAGTTCGCCCGAGAAATAGCCATGGATGTTTTCCTCGGCCATGACATAGGTGCCCCAGGGCGTCACGCCGCCGGCGCAGTTGTTGACGGTGCCGATCACTTTCGTGCCGGTCGGGTCGGCGCTGGTCTTGACGCGGTCGTTGCCGGCGACCGGACCGGACAGCTGCATCTCGGTGTTGGAGGTGATGCGGCGGTTGAGCTTGCCGTCGCGCACCACTTGCCATTTGCCCGCTTGCTTGCGGATTTCGACGACGGTGCCGCCATGCGCGGCCATCTCGACATCGACCTGCTCCTTGCCAAGGGGGGCGACTTCGAGCTCTTTCTTGCCGTCCTTTTCGACGACTTTGACGATGCCGGGGAACATCAGATGCGAATTGGTGTATTCGTGGTTGACCACCAGCAGGCCGTGCTCGGCCGAGCCGTCGATCGGGATATAGCCGACATAGTCGTTGTTGTAGCCGAACTGCCTTGCCTGGGCCTCGGCCGACTGCTTGGTCGGGTCGAAGTCCGGCGAATCGGCAAACAGCGGATCGCCCCAGCGCAGCAGCACGTCGGCGTCGTAACCGGGCGCCACGTGATGCTTGTCGTCGACGCCGGCTTCAAGCTCGTCGAAGGTGAAGGCCGAGCCTTCGCCGGCGCGGGCATTGTCGGCGGTGATCAGCGCCAGCGGGCTGACGGTGGCGGCAATGGCCGAGACGGCCAGTGATCCCCTAAGGAAGCCACGGCGCGAAAACCGCGCGGCGATGATCTCGCCCATGGTGCGGTTGTCGGTGAGATTGGTGGCCGGGCCGTCGTTTTCCTCGAGCAGGCTGGTGCGGAATCGGGTGTCGGGGGCGCGATGTTCGGTCATGGATTGCCTCTGGCTTCCTGGGATGGCTGGAGCATTCTACCTGATCGACCCCGTATAGGCGGCAGATCACAGGATGATGACGCGCCGGCTAATTTCCACTCCGATTCTCGTGTGCCCTGTCAGCCCGGCTTGACCGCGGCCGCTGCTTCGGAAACAAGGTCTGCGACACGCGCGGGAAGGACCGCATCCAAGGGGACGGGAATTGAGTTTCTGGGGACTGGTGCAGCTCGGCATTTCAACGTTGATCTTCCTGCTGGCGGCGGCAGCGGCCAAGCAATGGGGGCTGGCGCCAAGCTTCGGCAAGATCGTTCTGACGCTCGTGCTCTATTCGCTTGGCAATCTGGTGATGCTGAGGCTGGTCCGCGAGTTCGGCATGTCTGTGTCGTTCAGCCTGTCGGCTGTCATCCAGCTGGTGTCGGTAAACGTGGTGGCGCTGGCCTTCTTCGGCGAGCAGTTGAACACCTTGCAGGCGACCGGCGTCGTGCTCGCCATCGCAGCGGTGGCGCTGATCACGCTCGGGCCCTATCTGCAAAGGCTGTAGTTGGATTGCGGACGACAGGCGCGATGAAGCACTCGCTGCTCAACTGGATCGAATTCCCGGTGCTGCTGGCCGGCGTGATCATTGCCGGAGGGCTGTGGGGGTTCGAGGAATTGATGGAAATGGCGCGCGCCACCACGCCGCACGCCTTCGACACCGAAATCCTGCTCGCCTTCCGCGAAGCGGGCCAGCCCGACAATCCGATCGGTCCGGCATGGCTGGAAGGAGCGATGCGCGACATCACCAGCCTCGGCAGCTCCAGCGTTCTGGTGCTGATCACGGCAGCGGTGATCGTCTATCTGCTGCTGAACCGCCAGTCTGGAACGGCGCTGCTCATATTCGTGGCGGTGGCGGGCGGGCAGTTGCTGTCGAGCCTGCTGAAGGTCGGGGTCGACCGGCCCCGCCCCGAACTGGTTTCGCACCTCGTCAATGAGACCTCGCTGTCGTTCCCGAGCGGCCACGCCATGCTGTCGGCGGTGACCTATCTCACGCTCGGCTCGCTGGCGTCTCGCTTCCTTCATGGGCGGGTGACGAAGACCTATGTGCTTGGCCTCGCGGTGCTGACGACTGTGCTGGTCGGCATCAGCCGCGTCTATCTCGGCGTTCACTGGCCGTCGGACGTGCTGGCCGGCTGGTGCGCCGGCTTCGCCTGGGCAATGCTGTGCTGGCTGGCGGCGCGCTTCCTGCAGCAGCGCAAAGTGATGACCGATGATGAGTGATCGGGCGGTGGCTCGCCAGGTTTGAGCGAGGCCTTGATGTTCCTCTATCTCAGCGAGCTTGAGGAGCTGGGCCTCGTCGCGCTCAGCCGAGTTCTTGGGCGAGTCCTATGAGAAGCCCTTCAGGCGCACGGACGTAGCAGAGCCGATATATGTCTTTATACTCGACCACTTCGCCTACGAGCTGCGCGCCGCGCGTGCGGAGCCTTTCAAGCGTCCGGTCGATATCGTCCACGGTGAACATGACGCGGAGGTAGCCAAGGGCGTTGACCGGGGCGTTCCGGTGATCCGCGACGACAGGCGGCGTGAGGAAGCGGGAGAGCTCGAGCCGGCTGTGGCCGTCCGGTGTGCGCATCATGGCAATCTCGACATGCTGATCGCCCAGTCCAGTGACACGTCCGGCCCATTCTCCTTCGATCGTGGCCCGCCCTTCGAGCTCGAGGCCGAGTTCGCGAAAGAAATCAATCGTCGCTTCGAGGTCTTCGACGACGATTCCTACGTTGTCCATCCGCTTGAGCGCCATGTTTGCAATCTCCAACGTGTCGTTGCAATCTAATAAAAGGTGTCGCCTACGCCCCCCAACGCCGATGGCTGATGACATATGGACGCGCGATCGTGTCCACATGGCAGCATCCAGGCCCGGTTCACTGCTATCCACATCAAAGCTTGAATGATGGATCACCTCAAACCGCTGCCCCGCTTTCAAACGGTCTCTTGGACGGCTGCTACTCCGTAACTTTCGTTTCCGGGTAGGCAGCCTTGTCGTCCCAGACCATATCCCGGTAGTCGAACCCGTATTCCAGCGTCGGCTTGACGATGCGGAAATAGGGCGACAGGTCGAAGTCGCGTGGCGTGTACAGCGAATGGTGGCGGATGTGCAGGATTTCCTTGCGCATGTAGCTCGACTGCGCCGAGGCGCGGCCGGGCGCGCGGGTGACCTCGGGCAGGATCGGATAGCGGATCTGGCCATAGGCCTCGGCGATCAGCGTCGAGCAGATGGCCCGCGTCGGATCGCCGGAGCCGAAAGCCAGCATGCGGCGGCGCCAGCGCACCGGCACCGGCGGCGTCGGCAGGAAATAGCGTAGCATGTCGAAGATGTTCTTCAGATCGTATCTGAGGCCGAGCTTGCCGATCATGAAGGCTACGACCTTGTCGCGATCCTCCGGCGCCAGCCCGCTCGCCCGGCAGATACGGGTGTTGTAGGTGCGGTAGCGCGACAGCGGCACGGCGACGCAGCCCTCGCCGAGCGTGACCTCGATCAGGCGGCGCCGTTCCGATCCGTCCGCCGGTTTTGGCAAGGCATCGCCGACATAGAAGGCCGCATGCGACCAGGTCGACTGGGTCAGGTACTTGATCGCCGCCGAAATCTTCTGATTGCCCTCGATGAGCAGGATGTCGCCGGGCTCAAGCGTGCGGCGCAGCGTTTCGGCGTCCGACGGCGTGTAGGGCTCATAGCCGGAGGATTCCTCCTGCAGCCGGCCGGCAAGCCAGCGGCCAAGTCGGTCCAGAAACGTATCGCCGGGCTCGGTCATGGTGGATGGCGATTAGCATGGGCAGGCCGCCTCGGGCAAAGGATGATCGAAGTCGGCGCTACAAACCTGAAGCGATTGCTCTGTCAGCCGCCGGGCGCGGCAACGTCTTTCTGCGGCGCTCCGGCCAGATCCTCGCGCACCTTGCGGGCAAGTTTCCTGGTCGAGCGCTTGGGGCTGTCGCCGAACAGCTCGGTCGCCTCGGCAAGACAGGTCTTTCTCAGGCTTTTTTCCGAGCGTTTCAGAAGCTTGCCCAAGAGCCGCGTTTCCTGGCGAGAGCCAAGCGGCTGGTCGTCGGCATCGAGAAGCGCGCGCATGACGAAGACGTCGTGCAGCTCGCCCAGCCGCTCACCCAATCCGTCGACCGCCTTGCGCCGCGCCTTGATCGGCGTCGGCCACAGCCTGCCAAGCAGCGACAAATGCATGCCGTGGGTCTTGGCTGCCTTGCGCAGGTCGTGGAAATCGTCGGCTTCGCCGCGCGAGCCTGCCTTGTCCAGCGCCTTCCTGGCGCGGCGCAAGGTGGCGCGGGCGCCCTCGGCAAGCACATCGGCTGCCTGCTCCGGCTGGTCGGGCAAGACAAGGCTTTCGACCCGGTTGATGCCTTCCTGGCAAGCCGCGGTCGCGGCACCCACCGCTGCGCTAAGCCCAGCGCCGCCATGCAATTCCCGCTGGCGGGCGACAAGCCTGTCGCGGACGTCATCGAGACCGCCGCCGGCGGTCTGTTCGGGAAAGCTTGCCGCCAGCCGGTCGATGGTCTCGACCAGCGCGGTCGCCTCGCGTGGGCCTGACAGCAGAGCCGACACCTGGCGATAGCACTGGTTCTCGGTCTGACAGAATGTTTCGTCTCCGGAACGGACTAGGCGCAGCAAGGCCCGGACGCTTTTGAGCCGTTTGCGGCACTTGTGCAGCGCCTGCTCCGGCCTTTCATGCGCAGTGTTTAGATGGATGAGTGCCTTGCCGATTTCCTCGACGAGAATCCGCCTGACCTCGCCGGTCAGCGGCAGGCGTGGATCAATGCGAAAGCTCATGCCGCGATCTCCGGGAGCCCCCCAAGGGCGAGCGACGCGTTGTAAAAACCCTGCTCGCCGGTGACTTCGCGGCCGAGCCAGTCTGGCAGCATCTCGTCCGGCACATCCTCCGGCGTCTCGAGTTCGGCAACCACCAGCCCCGCCAGCATCCCGCCGAAAACATCAACTTCATAGAGATAGCCGCGATGCCTAACATGGTGGCGTGTCTTCTCGATGACACGTCCGATGGCGAAGGCCAGCATCTCCTCCGCTTCGGCCAAGGGGATCGGAAATTCGAATTCATCACGCTCGCGGGCCTGCGTGCCGAATTTGAGCGTCAGCTTTGCCGAGGCATTGTCGCTGATGCGCACACGCACCGTGCGGCCCGGCGCTGCGGCAAGGTAGAACTGACGAATGCGGATATCCGCCTCGGCCAGATCCCGCCACTGGGAACCGGAGACCAGGAACTTGCGTTCGACTTCCTTGACCATGGGTGGGCACTAAAGCGTGCCGGACCCGACATGGCAAGACCGGACATGACGGGTCGAAGCCGGAACATCGACTTGACTTTAATCATTCGATTGATTAAAAGCCTGGTATGAAGAAACCCCCGAGCGCCAGGACCCCGCGTCGCGAGACATCTCCCGCCGAGATGACACGCGCGGCGCTTGTCCGCGCGGCGCTTAAGCTGTTCGGACGGCAGGGCTTCGACGGCACCTCGACGCGCGAGATCGCGGCCGAGGCCAAGGCCAATATCGGCTCGATTGCCTATCATTTCGGCGGCAAGGAAGGCCTTCGCGCAGCGGCGGCCGACTATATCGTCGAGACCATCCAGACCATTGCCGGCCAGGCGATCGGCAACCCGCAGGCGGCAAGCGATTCCAAAGGGGGCGATGCGGAAGCAGGTCACCCCGAAGCCGCGCGGGCGCAACTCCTCACCGCGCTGGAGCGGATGGTGGCCTTCGTCGTGGCGCGGCCCGAGGCGGGCGAGATCGTCCAGTTCGTGCTGCGCGAACTTTCACACCCGACGGCGGCGCTCGACCGCATCTATGACGGCGTCTTCGAGCCGACGCATCGCCGGCTCTGCCTGATCTGGGAGCAGGCGACGGGCGAGGCGGCCGAAAGCGAGACGACGCGGCTCACCGTGTTCACGCTGATTGGCCAGGTCATCTATTTCCGCATCGGCCGCGAGGCCGTCATGCGCCGCATGGGCTGGCGCGAGATCGGCGACGCCGAGGCCGCCAAGGTGGTGGCGGTGGTATCGAACAATCTTGAGGCCATATTGGCCGCCCGGAAGGATCGTGGACCATGAGTTTGCTGTGCTCCCTGCCGCTCGCCGCCCAGTTGTTCAGCGCCTGCGCGCCGGCAGCACCGCTTGCCGTCGGCTATGTCGAGGGCGACTATGTGCTGCTGGCGCCGATCGAGGTGGCGCAGGTCGAGACCGTTGCGGTGAAGCGCGGCGATCGCGTCATGCCGGGCACGCCAGTGGTGACGCTGGAAAGCGCCGACGCGAAAATCGCCGTCACGCAGGCTGAAGCGGCTCTCGCCCAGGCGCAGGCGCAACTCGCCGATCTCAAGGTCGGCAAGCGGCCGGAAGAGATCGCGGTGCTGAAAGCGCAAGTCGACATGGCGAAAGCCCAGGCCGCCGACGCCAAGCGCAGATACAGCCGCGCCAGCGACCTGTTCAGGCGCGGCACCGGCACGCAGGCCGATTTCGACACCGCCTCCGCCACGCTGGAGACGGCCAATGCGCAGGTCGGCCAGGCGGAGGCCAACCTCGCCGTTGGCGGGTTGCCGGCGCGGCCGGAGACGATCAAGGCCGCCGACAATCTGGTCAGCCAGGCGCAATCGGCGCTAGGGCAGGCCAAGTGGCGGCTGTCGAAGCGCGTGCTGGCGGCGCCGTCGCCCGGCCGCGTCAACGACGTGATCCGCAATCCCGGCGATACGGCCGGCCCGACCGCGCCTGTCATCTCAATGCTGCCGGACGGCGCGGTGAAGCTCAGCGTCTACGTGCCGGAAAGCGCGTTTTCGTCGGTGAAGGTCGGCACGCTGCTCGGCGTCCATTGCGACGGCTGCGGCCCGCATTTGAAAGCGCGGGTCAGCTATGTGTCGCCGGACCCTGAGTTCACGCCGCCGGTGATCTACTCGCTCGAGAACCGGCAGAAGCTGGTCTATCTGGTCGAGGCGCGGCCGGAAGGCGATGCCGGTCCGCTGCAGCCGGGGCAGATCGTCGATGTCGATCTTGCGGACATCGGAAAATGAACGTCATCGACGTGCATGGGCTGGTCAAGCGCTTCGGCGACAAGACCGTCGTCGATCATGTGACGATGACGGTGGCCGAGGGCGAGATCGTCGGCTTCCTCGGCCCGAACGGTTCGGGCAAGACCACCACCATCCGCATCATGTGCGGCCTCTTAACCCCCGACGAGGGCGACGGCACGGTGCTGGGCTTCAACATCCGCACCGACAATCTGAGGATCAAGCGCGAAGTCGGCTACATGACGCAGAAATTCTCGTTCTACGAGGATCTGACGATCGGCGAGAATCTTGAATTCGTGGCGCGGCTTTACCGCCTGAAGCCAGTTGGCGAACATGTCGCAAGAACGCTGGAAGACCTCGGCCTGACGTCGCGCCGGGACCAGTTGGCCGGCACGCTGTCCGGTGGCTGGAAGCAACGGCTGGCGCTGGCTGCCTGCATCATGCACAAGCCGAAACTGCTGTTGCTCGACGAGCCGACGGCGGGCGTCGACCCGAAGGCGCGGCGCGAATTCTGGGACGAGATCCACCGGCTGGCGAGCGGCGGGCTGACCGTACTGGTCTCCACCCATTACATGGACGAGGCGGAGCGCTGCCACCGCATCAGCTACATTTCCTACGGCAAGATGCTGGCGTCAGGCACGGTCGAGGAGGTGGTGCGGAATGCCGGGCTGACCACTTTCGTGCTGCAAGGTCCGCGGCTCGATCAGGTCGCCGACGCACTGCAAGGCCGCCCCGGCGTCGACCAGGTGGCGCCGTTCGGCGCGACGCTGCATGTGGTGGGCTCCGACAAGAAGAAGTTGGAGGCCGCACTCGCCGATGTCGAGAAGGAGCACCAGGGCGTGACGGTGAACCCCGGCAAGACCAGCCTGGAGGACGTATTCATCCAGTTCATGTCCGGTTCGAAGGACAATATGGCCAAGGACAACAAGGGATGAATGCCGTGTTCTCCTTCGCCCGGCTCGGCGCGCTGCTGATCAAGGAGTTCATCCAGATGCGGCGCGACCGCATCACCTTCGCCATGATGCTGGGCGTGCCGCTGATGCAGCTAGTGCTGTTCGGATTTGCCATCAACAGCGATCCCAAGAGCCTGCCGACGGCGCTGGTGGCGATGAGCAACGACCAATACACACGCGCCATGGTCTCCGCCTTGCAGATGACCGGCTACTACCGTTTCGACTATGTGGCGCAGAGCGAGGCCGAGGCCGAAGCACTGATGGCCAAGGGCGCAGTGTCCTTCGTCGTCACGATCCCGGCTGACTTCGCCCAGCGGGTCGAGCGGGGTGACAGCCCGCAAATCCTGATCGAAGCCGACGCGACCGATCCATCGGCTGCCAGCGGCGCCATTTCAACGTTGAGCAAGGTGGCGAGCCAGGCGCTGCTGCGGGCGCAAGGCATGCAGGCGGCCGCCGCCGAAAATGCCAAGGAGCAGCTGCAGGTGATCGTGCACCAGCGCTACAATCCGGAAGGCATCTCGCAATACAACATCGTGCCCGGCCTGCTCGGCGTCATCCTGCAGATGACCATGGTGATGATGACGGCAATGGCGCTGACGCGCGAAACCGAACGCGGCACGATGGAGAACCTTTTGGCGATGCCGTCCAGCCCAGCCGAAATCATGCTGGGCAAGGTGCTGCCCTTCCTGGTCGTCGGGGCGGTGCAGGTGGCGGTGGTGCTGGTGGCGGCGAAGCTGCTGTTCGGCATTCCATTCGTTGGAAGCCTGACACTTCTTCTGTCGTCGGTGCTCGTTTTCGTGCTCTCGCTGGTGTTGCTCGGTTATACGATCTCGACCATGGCGCGTTCGCAGATGCAGGCAATGCAGCTTACCTTCTTCTTCTTCCTGCCGTCGCTGCTGCTCTCCGGATTCATGTTCCCCTATCGCGGCATGCCAGGCTGGGCGCAGGTGTTGGGCGAAATCTTCCCACTCACGCATTTCCTGCGCATCACCCGCGCGGTCATGCTCAAGGGCGCCGACTTCAATGCGGTAGCGGCCGAGATCGGCTGGCTGCTGGTGTTCGTGGCGGTGTTCGCCGGCACGGCGCTGTTGCGATTCAGGCGGACGCTGGACTGATCTTTCTACACATCCCGATGCAGCCGATGCCGATGCGCCTTCGCCGGCATGGTTCACTCAGCCGCACCGGCGGGCTTGCCGCGGCTTCAGGCGTTCAGCGATCCCGGACCGCTGACGAATTCGCTCTTCCTGACATAAAATCGCAGCAGCCGGTTCGTATCCTTCGAAATGCCGATCCTGACGCTCTGCCCGATTTCGCCTGGCTCGTGGTCATCGCGTCCGAGCCACAGGGGGGCTTCCCGGCAAAGATCGAGCCCATCGAGCGAACGATCGATCCGCAATGCCTGAGCGAGCCTGCCTGGTCCTCTTGCCAGGTCGCGGAAGCGCTGGACACCGCGATTGAGCCGCATGATCTCGACGCCTTCCATCGGCTCAAGCGCCCTGATCAGGACGCCGGCTCCGACATCGGGCATCTCGCTCGAGACATTCAGCATGTAGGAGATGCCATAGGCGAGATAGACGTAGGCGTGGCCAGGCCCGAGAAACAGCGAATGGTTGCGCGGGGTCATCCCGCGATAGCCGTGACCGGCGGCATCGCCGACGATATAAGCCTCGGTCTCGACAATGCGACCGCTGGCGACGCCTTCGGGCAACTCCCGCACCACGACCTTGCCGATGAGATAGCGGGCGAGAGCGGCCGTGTCCGCCGGCAACTCCGAGCGAACGAGCGGGCGGCTGATGGTCATCCTATGCGGCAGCCATGATCTCGGCATAGGCGTCGAAGTCGACATTGCCGCCCGACAGCACCACGGCGACGCATTTGCCCCTCAGCTCGACCTTGCCTGAAGCGAGGGCTGCCAGACCCACACAGCCGCCGGGTTCGACCACCAGCTTGAGATGAGCCATGGCGTCGCGCATGGCCTGTCTTGTCGCGTCGTCGGAGACGGCAATGCCGCCGGCGAGGTTCCTGCGGTTGATCTCGAAGGTAAGCACGCCCGGTTCGGCGACGAGCAGGGCATCGCAGATCGATTTGTGACCGGGCTCGTTCGCTATCCTTTCGCCCCTGGCCAGCGAGCGGCTGGTGTCGTCGAAATGCTCGGGCTCCACTGCCCAGACCGAGGTGCCCGGCGAGGCATCCTTGACGGCGATCGAAATGCCGCTGATCAATCCGCCGCCGCCGCAGGGGACGACGATCGCGTCGAGGCTGACGCCGAGTGCTTTTGCCTGGCGCATCAGTTCGAGGCCGATCGTGCCCTGGCCGGCGATGATGGCCGGATCGTCATAGGGCGGCACCAGGACCATGCCTTTTTCCACATAGGGTCGGACGACGGCCGCGCGATCCTCGCGGAACCGGTCGAATGGCACCACCTCCGCTCCCATCTTGCGGACATTGCCGATTTTCATCGCTGGCGCGTCGGCCGGCATGGCGATCACCGCCTTGACGCCGAACATGGCCGCCGAGGCGGCGACGCCTTGGGCGTGGTTGCCGGAGGAGAAGGCGACGACACCGCGGCCGCGTTCCTCGGCTGTAAGCGAGGACAGCTTGCTGTAGGCGCCGCGGAACTTGAACGAGCCGGTGCGCTGCAATGTCTCCGGCTTGAACAGGATGCGGCCGCCGAAGCGCTTGTTCAGTTCCGGCGATTCGATCAACGGCGTTTCGACGATCAGGCCGGAGAGGCGCGCCGCTGCGCTGTGGATATCGGCGATGCCGGGGAGGGTGGCGGTGGTCATGAAGTGGTCCTGTGGAATGTGATTGCCGATGGTGCACGGAAAACCACGCCACGCACCATCGAAAAAATGTGTCGGTTACAAAATCGGCCTTGGTAACAGCTCCCTTTCCGCGGCAAAGCTTCGCGATTGGCCGGCCGCTCGCTCACCCCAAAAGCGTCTTTCGTTTGGCGCCGCCGAGCTTGCGCCAGGTGTTGAAGCGGTGGGTGGCGGCGGCAAACGAAATCTTCATCTGCTGGGCGACCGAATAGCGCGACTTGCCTTCATCGAACATGCGGTAGCAGCATTCGGCGCCCTCCTCGGTCAGCTTGCCTTCGGGGGTCTTGTTGTGCGGATTGGCGGGATCGAATTTTTCGACCTGCTGCTCGACCAGGCCTTTCAGGCGCAGGAGGTCGGCCTCGATGTTGGCGATCAGGTCGAGAACGGGTTTCGGGTCGAATTGCGGGGGCTGTTTTGCCGGCATCCGTGGCTTCCTTTCTCTTGGCTTAGGTTCAGCTATATAGGTGAACATTTGCTGATAATGAAGTGCGCGCCCTTGCACTGGACTTCAGCAATTCTCGATTGCTGCTCGAACGGGGCGATTGACCCACGGCGCGGCAGACTCTAGTTTAGAACAATTCTAAACTAGGGTGAATTGCTCATGCTTTCCCGCGTCTTCGGCTTCGGCCGCCGCCCTTTCGAATCGCTGTCGGAACAGGAGATCCTGGCGCTCGCCATTTCGTCGGAAGAAGATGACGGGCGCATCTACCGTGCCTATGCCGACGGGCTGGCGGACAGTTTTCCGCAATCGGCCAAGGTATTCGAGGCGATGGCACAGGAGGAGGACGGCCATCGCGATGCGCTGATCGAACTCCACCGCAAGCGCTTCGGCGAGCGCATTCCGCTGATCCGGCGCGAGCATGTGAAGGGCTATTACGAGCGCAAGCCCGACTGGCTGGTCCGGCCGCTCGGCATCGCAGCCGTGCGCCGGCAGGCCGAGGCGATGGAGCGGCAGGCCTATCTGTTCTATATCGAGGCGGCCAAACGCACCGGCGATGCCTCGACCAGAAAGCTGCTCGACGATCTGGCGGCCGCCGAACAGGGCCATGAGAACTCGGCGCATCAGCTGGAACAGGAGCATGTGCCCGGCGAGGTCAAGGACGAGGAAGCGGCGGCCGAGCAGCGGCAGTTCATCCTGACCTATGTGCAGCCGGGACTGGCCGGGCTGATGGACGGGTCCGTATCAACGCTGGCGCCGATCTTTGCCGCGGCGTTTGCCACGCACGACACATTCCAGACTTTCCTGGTCGGGCTTGCCGCCTCCATCGGCGCCGGCATATCGATGGGCTTCACCGAGGTGGCCTCGGACGACGGCAAGCTTTCGGGCCGCGGCTCCCCGGTCAAACGCGGCATCACCACCGGATTGATGACGGCGCTTGGTGGCCTCGGCCACGCCTTGCCCTACCTGATCCCCTATTTCTGGACGGCAACCGCGGTTGCCGCCGTGGTGGTGTTCTTTGAATTGTGGGCCATCGCTTTCGTGCAGAACCGCTACATGCAGACGCCATTCTGGCGCGCCGCGTTCCAGGTGGTCTTGGGCGGCGCGCTGGTGTTCGCGGCAGGCGTGCTGATCGGGAATGCGTAGCTAGCGGCTCAGCCATGCAACGCCCGGCTGTCCGCCGGCGCTTCGGCGCGTTCGGTCAGGCCGTAATCGCGCTGGACATGGGCGATGCGCAAACGGTAGCCGGCAAAGATACCGCCGCGCCCGGCTTTCTGCGCCTGGCGGTGCTCCTCGGTGTTGCGCCAGGCTTTCACCGCGTCCTCGTCGCGCCAGAACGACAGTGACAGGATCTTGTCCGGATCGATAAGGCTCTGGAAGCGCTCGATCGAGATGAAACCGTCGATGCCGTCGAGCAGCGGACGCAACTCGGCGGCGATGCCGAGATAGGCATCGCGCTTGCCTGCCGCCGGCTCGACCTCGAAGATGACGGCGATCATGGCTTGATCAGCTTTGCGTGCGGGCCAGAGGCGAGCTTAAGGAACATGCGATCCTCCTTCAGGATGAATTTCTCACGCTGGGCGAATTCATAGTTTGCCTTGCCGGCCGGGTCGGCGGCAAGCCTGGCGCGGTAGGCTTCGTAGGCGGCGAGGCTGTCGATATTGTAGCCGGCGTAGGCGGTGGTGGCCGAGCCTTCATGCGGCGAAAAATAGCCGATCAGGTCGGCGCCGCAGCGCGGAATGGCCTGACCCCAGTTGCGGGCATATTCCTCGAACGCCGCCTTGCCGAACGGGTCGATCTCGTAGCGGATGAAACAGGTGATGGTCATTTCTTGCCTCCTCTGGCAGGTGGATGTCGTGTGAATTGACAGTTCGATCGAGGTCGAAACGTTCGGTCGACCGCTGTGCTAGGCAATTCCTTGGACGATCACGTCTGCCAGAAGGATTTCGCGCATTCGCGGCGCACGTCTTCTCGTGTCAGACCCATGTCGCGCAGCAGGTGTTCGTCGATCTCGGCGAGGTCGAGGCGCTGCAGATGGCGATCGTACCAGCGCGCCACCAACCGCAAGCGCAGCCGGCGCAGGAACGGGAACGGCAGGCGAGCGGCAGGGTTGACGGATGCAGGGGTCGAAGCGGTTGGCGCGGTCATCGTCGTCTCCTTGATCTGACCGCAGAATAGTGGTTACCTGACAAGAATGCTTCGATGAGGAACGAACTATGCGTGAAGGACCCGACATAGCCCGCATCGCCAGCCTGGTCGGCGATCCGGCGCGGGCAAACATGCTCTCCGCACTGATGGGCGGCACGGCATTGACGGCGAGCGAGCTGGCGCTGGAGGCCGGCGTGTCGCTGCCGACCGCCTCTTCGCATCTGTCGAAACTGATGGAGGGCGGATTGCTGACTTTGGCAAGCCAGGGGCGGCACCGTTATTATGGCCTCGCCGGGCCGCAGGTGGCCGGCATGATCGAGGCCATCACCGGCGTGGCGGAAGCCGTTGGCCCAAAGCGGGTGCGGCCGGGACCGCGCGACGCGGCCATGCGCGTGGCTCGGGTCTGCTACGATCACCTTGCCGGCGAACAGGGGGTGGCGATGCTCGACCGCCTCGTCGACAAGAATATCCTGCTGCGCGAGGACAAGGAGATCGGGCTCGGGCCGGCAGCCGCGTCGCATTTCGCCGCGATCGGCATCGATGTCTACACCAAACCGCGACGGCCGGTATGCCGCGCCTGCCTCGACTGGAGCGTGCGGCGCTCGCATCTGGCCGGCACGCTGGGTGCCGCCATCCTCGACAAGATTTTCACCGAGAAATGGGCAAGGCGCGAAAAGGACAGCCGCGCGGTGGTGTTTTCGCCGATGGGTAGGCAGGCGTTCGAGAAGACCTTTCTCGCCTGATGATTTGTAGGCGCTTATTTCGCGACGCCGGCGGGACAGCACCCCCCTCTGGCCTGCCGGCCATCTCCCCCGCTCGACAGCTTTCGCCAATCTCCAACGTTGCAGAGACGAGCGACACCTCGAAGCTGCCGATCTCCCCCGTTGCGGGAGAGACGTCCGGCAGGACAGAGGGGGGTGGGAAGGATCGCTGCGTCTGCCATTCGACCAATCGCATTCGAAGGTCATCGCTCCGCCTTGGATCAGCCCCGCTTCAGCACCTTGCCCATCTTGAAAAAATCCTTCCACGAATCTGCCTCACCAAGCCGCTTCAGCGTCGTCTTGTCTCCAATGGGAAAAGCGTTCGGCGCCAGCCCCTTCTCGATCTCCGGCCAGGTCACCGGCATCGACACCGTCGCCCCTTTCTTGGCGCGCGACGAATAGGGCGCCACCGTGGTCGAGCCGCGGCCGTTGCGCAGGTAGTCGACGAAGATTTTCCCGGTGCGCGCCTTCTTCGACAGCGTCGCGGTGTAGCGGTCGGGGGCGGCCTGCTCCAGCGCGCGAGCGAAATCGTGAGCGAAGGTCTTCACCTCGTCCCAATCCGCCGACGGTTTCAGCGGCACGACGACGTGGTAGCCCTTGCCGCCGGATGTCTTGACGAAATTCGGCAGCGACAGCTCGTCGAGCTGGCCGTGGATATCGAGCGCCGCCGCGCGCACCGCCTTGACGTCGACGCCTTCGTCGGGATCGAGGTCGAAGACGATCTGGTCCGGCTTTTCCAGCTCGTCCGTGGTGCAGCCCCAGATATGGATTTCGACCACGCCGAGCTGGACCAGCGCGGCGATCCCGTCGAAATCCCTGACAAACAATATCTCCTCGCCGTCCGTCGGGTCCTTCATCACGGCGATCTTGTCATGCATGCCGGCGGAGGCATGCTTCTGGAAGAAGCGCTGGCCGCCGACGCCGTCCGGCGCCCGCACCAGGCTGAGCGGCCGGTTGACGATGAATTGCTGCATGCGCGGCCAGACCAGAGCGTAGTGCTCGAGCAGATCCTGCTTCGATATTTTTTCATCCGGCCACAAAAGCTTGTCCGGGTGGGAGAGTTTGACGGTGGTTTTCGCCGCCGCTGTGGCTTTCGCGACGGCGGCAGGCTTTGCCTTCTCTGCCTTGTCTTTAGCCTCTGCCTTGCCTGTCGATGCTTTCGGCTTTTCCTGCACGACTTCCTCCGCCGGCTTATCCTCGCGCAATCCCTGGAACGAGGCATGGCGTATTATACGGTCCGAGGTCCAGCTGCGGAACTCCACTTCGCCGACCAGTTCGGGCTTCACCCAGACCAGCCCCTTGCCCTTCGGCACGGCGGCAGCGAAGGGCGAGGCCGTTGCCTTCACCGCATCGAGCCTTTTCTTCAGATCGGCTGTCGTCCTGACTGAAAAACCGGTGCCGACCCGGCCGGCATAGTGCAGCTTGCCGCCTTCTTTGTACCCGACCAGCAGCGAGCGCAGGCCGCGCCCGGTCTTGTCCGATGGCAGATAGCCGCCGATGACGAATTCCTGGCGCAGCGTGCATTTCGACTTCACCCAGGTGAGGCCACGGCCGCTGCGATAGGGCGCGTCGGCGCGCTTGGAGACGATGCCTTCCAGCCCCATGCGGCAGGCGTGCTGCAACATGACCTTGCCGGGCTCGGCGAAATGATCGCTGAAGCGGACCGCCGGATTGTCCGGCTGCTTGCCGAGCAATTCCAGCAAGGCCTGCTTGCGCTCGACCAGCGGCTCGGCGCGGAGATCCTCGCCATCAAGCCGCATCAGATCGAAGACGTAGTAGAGGAAGCGGTTGGTGCGGCGCGCCGACAGATCCGCCTGCAGCAGCGCGAAGGAAGAAATGCCGCTATCGGCGAGCACGACGATCTCACCGTCGATGATGGCGTCAGTGCATTTCAGGCGCCCAAGTTCCGCGACGATCTCGCCGCCGAATTTCCCGGTCCAGTCGAGACCGGTGCGGGTCAGCAGCCGCACCTCGGTGCCGACAAGCTGCGCCTGCATGCGGTAGCCGTCGAACTTCACCTCGTGCAGCCACTCCTCGCCGGCGGGGGCATTCCTTTCCAGCGTCGCCAGGCATGGCTCGATGAAGTCGAGCCGTTTCGCTGCCTTGGCCTTTTTGCCGGCCGCCGGCTTGTTGGAATGCCAGACCTTCGGTTTCTTGCCGTCTGATGTCTTGCCTTTTGCAACCTCTTCGATCGTCAGGCCCGACTTCACCGATTGTGGCGCTTCTTCCAGGATATCCTCGCCAGGGCGTGCCGCCGCATCGCTGGACTTGATCAGCAACCAGTTGTCGCGCTTTTCGCCCGAACGCGGCTTCAATCGCACCAGATGCCAGAGGCCATGCAATTTGTGGCCCTTGAGCTCGAAGCTGATGTGGCCTTTCTTCATCGCCTTGGCCGGGTCGCTCTCCGGCGTCCAGGTGCCCTCGTCCCAGACGATGACGGTGCCGCCGCCATATTCGCCCTTGGGAATGGTGCCTTCAAAGGGCGCATAGTCGATCGGATGATCCTCGACATGCACGGCCAGCCGCTTCTCATGCGGATCGAGGCTCGGACCGCGCGTCACCGCCCAGCTCCACAGCACGCCGTCATGTTCGAGGCGAAGGTCGTAATGCAGCCTTGTGGCGGCATGTTTGTGAATGACGAAAATGCCGCCGGCCTGGCCTTTCCCGCCGCGCGCGACCTTGCCGGCCGGCTCCGCCGTCTTCTTGAAATCGCGCTTGGCGTTATATTGTTCGAGCCCTGCCATGCCGAAATCCTACGCCGATTTGCGCCGGGCGGCGGCTTTCGGTTTCGCGCGTTTGGCCTGCGATCTGGCTTTTGCCGGTGGTTTTGCCCCGCCGCCCGACGACAGGCTCTTCTTCAGCGCATCGAACAGATTGACCACGTTTGACGGCTTCGGCGCTGCCTTGGCTTTCGGCGCCTTCTTGCCAGCCTTCTTGGCGCGGATCAGTTTAAGCAGGGCATCCTCGTACACGTCATCGAATTTGGAAGGGTCGAATTTCGCCCTCTTCCTGTCAATGATGTGCTCGGCCAGGTCGATCATCTCGCCCCCGGTCTTCGTCGCCTTGATATCACCGAAGACGCTGTCCGGCCGGCGCACGGTGTCTCCATAACGCAAGGTGGTCAGCACCATGCCCTTGCCGAGCGGCTCGACGACCACAGGGCGTTCTCGGCTGTAGAGCACGATGCGAGCAAGCCCCGCCTTCTTCTCCGCAGCCATGGCGTCGCGGATGACGGCAAAGGCCTCCTCCGACACTTTGTCGGCCGGCGATACATAATAGGGCGTGTCGAGATAGATCTGCTGGATCGAGGACTTTTCGATGAAACCGTCGAGGCTCATCGTGTGCGAGGATTCGATCTGTACCGCCTCGATCTCGTCCTCCTCGATGTGGATGAACTCGCCATTGCCAACCTCGTAGCCCTTGATCTCGTCGCCCTCTTCCAGCGGCTTGCCGCTGTCGGCATCGACGTAGATGCGCTTGACGGTGTTGCCGGTCTTGCGATTGAGGATGCGGAAGGAAACCTTTTCGGCGTGGGTGACGACATTGGTCAGTTCGATGGCGCAGGTGACCAGTGAAAGCTTCAGATAGCCTTTCCAGGCTGGGCGCGGCGCCATGATGAACTCCCTCTGCGATGTCGGTTCAACCGAGAACGGGCGACCCCCGATCCCGGTTCCCCACCGCGAAAGGC
Source organism: Mesorhizobium sp. WSM4871 (assembly GCF_055811295.1). Taxonomy (NCBI): domain Bacteria; kingdom Pseudomonadati; phylum Pseudomonadota; class Alphaproteobacteria; order Hyphomicrobiales; family Phyllobacteriaceae; genus Mesorhizobium; species Mesorhizobium sp. WSM4871. The sequence continues at coordinate 29,984 of NZ_JBVVPU010000008.1, forward strand.
AAGGTCGGCGCTTCTAATGCCTGTCGCGCAAAAGTGCGCAGCGGTTTTGTGATAGCGACATGCATCAAACAAGAACCTAAAGCGCGCCGCACGCGCTTTAGGCACCGGCCTCGCCTCGACGATCCGCTATTCGGCGGCCTGCAGGTTGATCTTGCTTTCCGCCATTTCGGTGAGCTTGCGGTCCGTCGCCTGCTCTTCCTTCAGATTCTTGGCCAGCACATTGGCGCAGTCGCTGCGGCCGAGCTGCTTGGCCCAGGCGATCAGCGTGCCGTAGCGGGTCATCTCATAGTGCTCGACGGCCTGAGCCGAGGCGATCAAGGCGGCGTCGAGAACCTCCTTGTCATCGATGTCGCCGCTGACCTCGTCGGCCTCCTCCAGAATGCCATCGATGGCCGGGCAGTTGACGGTCTTGGCCTTCACGCCATGCAGTTCGAAGACCTGTTCGACCCGCTCGATGTGGCCCTTGGTCTGCTCGAGATGTTTTTCGAAGCCAGCCTTCAACTGCGGATCGGTCGCTTTGTCGATCATCTTCGGCAAGGATTTCTCGATCTGCTTTTCAGCATAATAGATGTCGCGCAGCGTGTGTACGAACAGGTCGTCCAGTGTCTTGATGTCTTTCGAAAAGAAGCCCATGGCTTTTGCCTTCCATTGCCTTGCTGTGTGGGATCCGGCGGCAGCTCCGGTCGGAAGCTGCCGCCTGCGAGGCCGGCTCGTTCCGGCTTGTTTGGTCAACGTGCTGATACCGGAGGGGTTCCTGGCTTTCCCTGCGCACGCACGGAAATTTCGCGAGGCGGTCGGCGGTTGAAACAGAACCGCGCTTAAGCGACATCCAAACGAAACATATGTGATGCAAAAGTCACAGTGGGCGGAATGTCGACAAACCGCATGGAAAGACCCCGAATCAGCCGCATTCCAGCCACGAACCAAGGCATTTCGGACTAAAAATTAACATCACGTTCACCGACTATTCACGCCTCGACGCTATGATGCCCGCATTCGGAAGGGACATCCGAAACAGGGACAGGGACAGGTAAAATGAACTTCTTGACGCAGCTTATCGGCTACGCCGCCGCCATCCGCGAATTCGTCGCGCCGACCTATCGGCCGGAGCGCTATTACATGCGCGGCCCCGGCCCGGCTTGCGCCCGTCGCGGCAACTCGCTCGGCATTTAGCGTTCACCGATGATGACCCTCGAAAGCCGTCATGACAGCCGGATCTGCAAGCCGGCCGTGAACCATCGCGCAACCACCTACCGCGTCGAGCGCCCCGCGCTGGCCGACAGACGGCGCGCGACAACGCCAGGACTTTAACGACGCCATCGGCTGGCTTAGTGTCGTGAGACGCCAGCAGCCGGGGCCAACATGACCGACCTGCCCGAACCGACACCTGCTTTCCCACCACCATCCCTAGAATTAGAGGCTAACCCGCCGCTGATCGTTTTCGACGGCGTCTGCGTGCTTTGCTCAGGCTTCGTGCGCGTGGTGGTCGGGCTCGACCGCAAGCGCCGTTTCCGTTTCGCCACGGCGCAGTCGCCGTTCGGCGAGGCGCTGTTCAGGAAATATGGATTGCGGACCGACAGCTACGAGACAAACCTCGTGCTCATCGATGGCGCCGCCTTCACGCGGCTGGAGAGTTTCGTTGCCGTCATGGCCGAACTGGGCTGGCCGTGGCGGGCGGCGAGAGTGTTGCTCATCCTGCCGCGGCCGCTACGCAACTGGCTCTACGATCGCATCGCCAAAAACCGCTATGCCCTGTTCGGCCGGAAGGACAGTTGCGAGATCCCTTCGGCCGAGCTGAGAGGGCGGCTGATCGGCTGACGTCCGATCCATGCAGGGCTTCCATCAGGCCCGACATGGCGGGCGGACGGTAACCGCAGCCGGAACGATCGTTCGCTATCGCGGCTGGCTCGAACCGTCCGCAGCGCAGGGCTCCAGCACGATCGTGTCGCCGGCCGCCTTGCCCAACTCGCGACAGCCCTGAACCGTGCACAGTGTCCAGCCTTCGTCGGTCGCGCCGGAAGCGGCGAGCACGATACGGGGCTGGATGCCAACCTTTGGCACATAGGTCCACCAGCCGTCTCTCAGCACCGCGCCTTCCGGCGGCTCCATGCCGGCGCCCGATCCCTTGACCCGCGCCTCGACGACCTCCAGGCCGGACGGCAGCACGCTCCAGTCCTCCTGCCAGCGCGTCCTTTCCACCGAATGCGTCCAGGACAGGGTGAAGGCGGCGACAGAAAGCGTCACCGTCTTGCCTGCGGCCAGGATGCAGAGGCTCACGCAGCACCGCCGACGGATGCCTGCCGCGCGCGCCAACAATGCCAGCCGATCCATATGACAGCGAGCGCCCAGCCGACCTCGTCGGTGAGCGGCAGCGCCGCGACCAGCAGCACACCGGCGGCGAAGGCGACCAGGCGTTCCCACAAGGCCATGCGCCGGGCGAGAAAGCCGACGGCGGCGGCGCCCCACAGCACGATGCCCATGCAGGCCTTGACGACGATATAGGCGACCTCGACGGGATAGCCGAACTGAGCGGCGAGCGGGCCGGCGTCCTGCAGCATCAGCGCCGGGGTGTAGACCGCCATGAACGGCACGACGAAGCCGGCGATGGCAAGCTTGGTCGCCTGGATGCCGATCTTGAGGCCGCTCTCCTTGGCCATGGGTGCGGCGGCAAAGGCGGCCAGCGCCACCGGCGGGGTGAGGTCGGCCATGATGCCGAAATAGAAGACGAACATGTGGCTGACTATCAGCGGCACGTCGAGTGCCAGCAGCGCAGGACCGGCCAACGACGAGGTGATGATGTAATTGGGGATGGTCGGGATGCCCATGCCGAGCACCAGGCAGGTGAGCATGGTCAACAGCAGCGACAGGAACAGATTGTTCTCGCCGATCGAGATGATCCAGCCGATGAAGGTCGACGCGATGCCGGTGAGCGTCAGCGTGCCGATGACGACGCCGACGATGGCGCAGGCGATGCCGACCGGCAGCGCGTTCTTTGCGCCTTCGGCAAGCGAGTCGATGCAGATCCGCAGCGTCTCGCGTCCGCCCTTGAACGTAAAGCAGGCGGCGATGAGCGCAACGATCACCACAGCGAGAATGTTGACGCCGAACTTCGTGAACGAGGCGGCGGCAAGCCCGAGCGCCAGCCAGAAGACGATGCGGAAGGCAAGCGGGCCGATCAGTGCCGCCAGCGGCGTACCGAGGATCAGCACGATGGTCAGCGCCAGGCCCATGGTGCCGGCGAAGATCGGCGTGTAGCCGGCGAACAACAGATAGATCAGCGCCGCCAGCGGCAGCACCAGCGGCCAGTGTTGTCTCACCGCGTCCCATGGATTGGGCAGGTCGGCCTTGGCCATGCCGTGCAGGCCGGCCTTGCCGGCCTCCAGATGCACCTGCCAGAAACAGGCGCCGAAATAGAGCAGCGCCGGGATGATCGCCGCCTTGACCACTTCGGCATAGGGGATGTTCAGCGTCTCGGCCATGATGAAGGCGACCGCGCCCATCACCGGCGGCATGATCTGGCCGCCCATCGAGGAGGTGGCCTCGACTGCGCCGGCGAAAGCCGGGCGGAAGCCGAAGCGCTTCATCAAAGGAATAGTGAACTGGCCGCTGGCCACCACATTGGCGACGCCGGAACCTGAGATGGTGCCCATCAGCGCCGAGGAAAGCACGCAGACCTGCGCCGGGCCACCACGCCACGAGCCGACCAGGCCAAGGGCGAAATCGTTGAACAGCGCGATCATGCCGGCGCGTTCGAGAAAGGCGGCGAAGACGACGAAGATGAAGATATAGGCGGCCGAGACATAGATCGGCGTGCCGTAAATGCCTTCGGTGCCAAAGGCGAAGGTGTCGACGAGCTGGGCGAAGTCATAGCCGCGATGGATGAAGGGCGCCGGCAAATGATTGCCGACGAAGCAATAGGCGAGGAAGATGAAGGCGATGACCGCCAGCGGCAGCCCCATCAGCCGGCGCGCCGCCTCAAAGACCAGCACCACCAGCAGCGTGCCGACGATCAGGTCCGGCGTGGTGAGGAAGCCCGAGCGGCGGATCAGGTCGGTGTAAAACACCCAATTGTAGAGGCCGGTGCCGAAGCCGAGCACGCCAAGCGTCCAGAACGCAGCTTTCGCCGGCACGCTTTTGGCGCGCAGATTGGCGATCAGGGCAAAGCCGAGCAGCAGCAGGAAGCCGACATGCATGGCGCGCACCACCTGGCTCGGAATGCTGCCATAGGCGGCGATGTAGATCTGGAAGACGGAAAAGGCGATGGCGATGAGGAAGGCCGCCTTGCCGGCAGCGCCTTCGCCGAAGCCCGGCGGCAGGCCTTCGACAGGGACATCGGCGGCAGGGGAAAGAACGGTCGGGGTAACGGTCATAGGGGCTCCTGGCGGGGGCGCTCCCTCCCCCTCGAGGGGAGGGTGCCGAGCGAAGCGAGGCGGGTGGGGTCGCTTCAACTGCCTCGACCTTTGACTGAGAAAGTTGGAGCGCGTCGCCGAGGACCCCACCCGTCCATCCGCCTTCGGCGGCTGGCCACCCTCCCCTCAAGGGGGAGGGGGACGGCCTACTTGATGAGCCCTTTTTCCTTGTAATACCGCTCGGCGCCCGGATGCAGCGGCACCGGCATGCCGTCGAGCGCCTTGGCCGGGTCGATCGCCTTGGCGGCTGCGTGGGCCGCAGTGAGCTGGTCGAGGTGCTCGAACATCAGCTTGGTCATCTGGTAGGCAGTCTCGTCGGAGACATCGGCGCGGGTGATGAGGAAATTGCCGACGGCGGCGGTCGCCACATCCTCGTCCTGGCCCTCATAAGTGCCCTTGGGGATGACCACCGACAGATAGGGCGAACCGATCTTGGCGACATCCTCGGCTGGCACGGCAACGACGTTGATCGGCAGCGAGGTGGCAAGGTCGCGGATCGAGGCGACGCCGAGGCCGGCCGATTGCAGCGTGGCGTCGAGCTGGCGGTTCTTGATCAGCTCGACCGATTCGGCGAAGGGCAGATATTCGACCCGGCCGAGATCCTCGTATTTCAACCCGGCGGCGGCGAAGATGGCGCGGGCGTTGAGCTCGGTGCCGGAGGCCGGCGCGCCGACCGACAGGCTCTTGCCCCTGAGGTCGGCGAGCGTCTTGATGCCGGACTCCTTGCTGGCGACGATCTGGATGTAGTTGGGATAGATGGCGGCGATGCCGCGCAATTTGTCGAGCTTGCCGGGGTAACCGGCCTCGGTGTTGCCCTCGGCCGCCAGCTTGACCGAATCGCCAAGCGCAAAGGCGATCTCGCCCTTGCCCTGCTGCAGCAGATTGAGGTTTTCGACCGAGGCCTTCGTCGCCTGCACCTGGGTGCGGGCGCCTCCGATGCCCTTGCCGTAGATTTCCGACAGCGCGACGCCGAGCGGATAATAGACGCCGGAGGTGCCGCCGGTCAGCACACTGATGAATTCCTGCGCCTTGGCGGACATAGCGCCGAGGCCCAGCGACAGCGCGACGGCGCCGGCGGCGACAAGTTTCGTCCTGAAATTGAGCATCATATCCTCCCTGAAATAGTGGTCGCCGCACCGCCTCCCAGCGCGCGCCGAGGCGAGTTTAGACAGCGGCCGGGAAATGCCAACCCGCAATTGCATGCATTAGACCAACGGTTAAGGAACGTCGCGAGAGATGCCGTCTTGCGTAGGACGGTTTCGGGGCCGAAAGATTTTTGCAGCGCCTGTCGAAATCGGGCGCGGCCGCACGACATTGGTTCGGCCGGCAATGACGCGGCCTCCGAAAAACGGGAGAAGACCATGCGATACATGCTTTTGATCTACGCGAACGAAGCCGCGATGGCGGCAGCGCCGACCGAGAAGACCTACGAGATCAGCGCGGCCTATGGCGCCTATACCGAGGCGTTGAAGAAATCCGGAGCGTGGCTGGCCGGCGACCGGCTGAAGCCGACCCAGGCCGCCACCGCGGTTCGCATGGCCGACGGCAAGACCAATGTGCTCGACGGCCCCTATGCCGACACCAAGGAGCAGCTCGCCGGCTTCTACATGATAGAGGCTGAGGACGCCGATGCAGCAATCGCCTGGGCGGCTCGCTGCCCGGGCGCCAGCGCCGGCACGATCGAGGTGCGGCCGATCTGGGAAATGACCGAGTATCCGTCCGCGAAGTGACCATGTGATGGACAGTCGCCCGGAGATCGCGCGGGCGGCGGCCGAGGCGGCCGCCCGGCAGAGTTACGGCAAGCTTGTTGCCTTCCTCGCCGCCCGCACGCGCGACGTGGCCGGCGTGGAGGATGCGCTGGCGGACGCCTTCGCGGCGGCGCTCGAACGCTGGCCGCAAACCGGCGTGCCGGAGAAACCGCAAGCCTGGCTGCTTGCGGTGGCGCGTCGACGTCGGGTCGACGCGGTCAGACGGCGGCTGACCGGCGAGGCGGCGCGAGACCACCTCAGGCTGATCGCCGAGGAGATGGAGGCGCGCATGACCGAAGAGGACCTGCCCGATGAGCGGCTCAGGCTGATGTTTGCCTGCGCCCATCCGGCGATCGAGGCCGGCGTGCGCGCGCCGCTGATCCTGCAGACCATTCTCGGCTTTGATGCCGCCACCATCGCCTCGGCCTTTCTGGTCTCTCCGGCGACGATGGGCCAGCGCCTGGTGCGTGCCAAGACCCGCATCCGCGAAACCGGCATTCCCTTCCGTGTGCCTGAAAGAGTCGAGCTCGGCGAGCGGCTGGATGCGGTGCTGGAGGCGATCTACGCGACCTTTGCCGAGGGCTGGTCCGATCCCGCCGGCACCGAAACGCAGCGCCGAAACCTGGCGACAGAAGGCATCTGGCTCGGCCGGCTGGTCGCCTCGCTGATGCCGGACGAGCCGGAAGCGCTCGGCCTGCTGGCACTGATGCTGTTTGCCGAGGCGCGGCGGGCGGCCCGGCGTAATGCCGCTGGAGACTATGTGCCACTGGCCGAGCAGGATTTGTTACTCTGGGACGGCGTTCTGATCGATGAAGCCGAAACGCTGCTCCGGCGCGCCGCGAGCATGGGCATGGTCGGCCGTTACCAGCTCGAAGCGGCTGTGCAATCCGCCCATGCGGCGCGACGGCTGACCGATCGCACCGACTGGCTGGCGATCCGCGAACTCTACGACGCGTTGCTTTCGATCGCAGGCTCGCCGGTGGTGTCGGTCAACCGCGCGGTGGCGATTGCCGAGGCCGACGGTGCGGCGGCGGGATTGGCAGCCCTCTACGTGGTGGGTGACGACAAGCGGCTTGCCGACTACCAGCCTTATTGGGCCGCCCGCGCCGGACTGCTGGCCAGGCTCGGCGAAAAACGGCGAGCAGTCGAAGCCTATGACCGGGCGATCGGGCTGGAGCGCGACCCGGCGGTGCGGCGCTTTCTGCAGGGGAAACGGGCTGCGCTGGGCGAGAACTGACGCAGGCCGGGGGGCCTACGCCCCCAGCCCTTCGAACAGGATCGTCGACAGATAGCGTTCGGCGAAGGACGGGATGACGACCACCAGGGTCTTGCCCTTGTTCTCCGGCCGCGAGCCGACGACGATCGCCGCCTGCAGGGCGGCGCCCGACGAGATGCCGACCGGCACGCCTTCGAGGCGGGCGACGAGGCGGGCATTGGCGACCGAATCCTCGTTCGAGACCTTGACGATCTCGTCATAGATCGTGGTGTCGAGGATCTTGGGCGCAAAGCCGGCGCCGATGCCCTGGATCTTGTGCGGACCGGGCTGGCCGCCCGACAGCACCGGCGAGGCTTCCGGCTCGACGGCGACGACATGCACCGTGGGCTTGCGCTTCTTCAACACCTGGCCGACACCGGTGATCGTGCCGCCGGTGCCGATGCCGGCGACGAAGATGTCGACCTCGCCATGGGTGTCGTTCCAGATTTCCTCTGCCGTGGTCTGGCGGTGGATTTCGGGATTGGCGGGATTCTCGAATTGCTGCGGGATGACCGCGTCGGGCAAGGTCGCGGCCAGCTCGTCGGCCTTGGCGATGGCGCCCTTCATGCCCTTCGGGCCTTCGGTCAGCACCAGCTCGGCGCCGAGCAGCGCCAGCATCTTGCGGCGTTCGACCGACATCGTCTCCGGCATGGTCAGGATCAGCTTGTAGCCCTTGGCGGCGGCGGCGAAGGCGAGCGCGATGCCGGTATTGCCGGAGGTCGGCTCGATCAGCGTGGTGCGGCCGGGCGCGATCTTGCCCGAGGCCTCCAGCGCCTCGATCATGGCGACGCCGATGCGATCCTTGACCGAGGCGATCGGGTTGAAGAATTCGAGCTTGGCGAGCAGGTTGGCGACGACGCCCTTTTCCCTGGCGAATTTGTCGAGCCGCACCAGCGGCGTGTCCCCGATCGTCTCGGTGATCGAATTGAAGACGCGGCCGCGGCCGGGCACGCGGGCGGGGGTGACGGGCTTGTTCATTGGTTTCGCTCCCAGATCAGGCAATTGGCATCAGCCGACAGAATAGGACTTTCAACCGCGCAAGATAGGCTGCGGCTCGAAAATATCCGAGTGGGGCGCTTGCTGAAAACAGCTGCGCCCCGGAATACCATTTCCGGGATCGGAGCTCATTGGGAATGGTTTGGCGGAATAGGAGCTGATTGCGCACCAAGGTGTATTGAGATTCAGGTCAGGCCGAGCCGAAAATGGTGACTTCCGAGAACCGGAGCGGAGCGTACTTTTTGTACGTGAGCACCGGAAGCGCAGGATGCCGCTATTTGCAGGCCGGCATCACCTGAATATCGATGCACCTACTGGCGGGCGGCGATCGCCGCGGCAGCCCCGACCATGAAGCCGGCGGCGGTGCGGTTCAGGGCTTTAAGCGCCCGCGGCGACTTCAGGAACCAGCGCGCCTTGGCCGCCAGCGCCAGATAGGGCACCAGCACCACCAGAAGGACGACCACGGTGATCGTGACCAGGATGCCGTAGTCGGCCAGCGTAATGGTCTTCAGATCGACGATGGTCGGGGTGATGGCGAGGTAGAAGATCATCGTCTTCGGATTGCCGAGGGTGACGGCAAGGCCGGCGACGAAGCTCGATACCAGCCCGCCCTTGCCCTTCCTGGCTTCAACCGTTTCGGGCGTGATGCCGCTCGTCCAGAACCGCCAGCCGAGGAAGGCAAGATAGGCAACGCCGAACCATTTGATCGCCAGGAACACCATGCCGAAGGTCTGCGCGACAAAAGCGAGGCCGAGCACCACGGCGGTGAGATAGATAAGATCGGCGAGCATCAGCCCGAACGACATCGCCAGCGAAGAGCGGAAGCCGGAGCCGAGCGCACGCGCCACCAGCGCGGTGACGCCAGGACCGGGAATGGCGGCGGCGATACCGAGGGCAGCACTGTAGGCGAGGAATCCTGCAAGGGTCATGGTCAGCCTTGTCGCACAAAGGTGGGCTGGCGTGAATTCGCTGACGGCCGGATTCGATTGCACCAGCGGTGCAAACCGCCGGTCAGGACCGGTGGGCGTCGTAAGTCACGCGCCAGATGGTGCCGTTGCCGTCCTCGGTGACGATCAACGCGCCGTCTTTGGCCACCGCGACACCGACCGGGCGGCCCCAGACTTCGTCGTCGGAGACAACGAAGCCGGTCATGAAATCCTCATACTCGCCGGTCGGCTTGCCATCCCTGAACTTCAGCCGGACGACCTTGTAGCCGGTCCTGACGCCGCGGTTCCACGAACCGTGCAAGGCTACGAAAGCATCCCCCTCATAGTCGGATGGGAAGCCCTTGCCGTCATAAAAGACGATGTTGAGCGGCGCCGAATGCGCCTGCATCAGCACGTCGGGAACGATGGTTTTGTCGGCAAGGTCGGGCCGCTCGCCCTTGCGGCGCGGATCCTCGTTGTTGCCGATATAGTACCAGGGCCAGCCGTAGAAGCCGCCTTCCCGGACGGTCGTTGCAAATTCGAACGGCACATTGTCGCCCAGCGAGTCGCGCTCGTTGACGACGCACCACAAGGCGCCCGTCGCCGGCTGGATGGTCATGCCCGCGCAGTTGCGCAGGCCGGTGGCCACGACCCGCCTGTTCTTGCCGTCCGGATCGAAGGCCAGCACATCGGCGCGGCCATCCTCCATGCCCCAGGCCGCGCCCAGCGGCTTCGACTTCACCCAGGCGTCGAGGCCGCCTTCCGGTTCCTTCCCCATGCCCTCCTCGCCCACATTCGAGTAGGAGCCGACCGAGAAATAGAGCGTCTTGCCGTCCTGCGAGAAGGCAATGTCGCGGGTCCAATGGCTCTTCCTGGGAATGTTATCGACGATGGTCTCCGGGTCACCCCGGGCTTTCAGGTCACCATTGCGATAGGCAAAGCGCACGACGCCGTTGCTGTTGGCGATATAGACCCACTGCGGATTGTCGCCCGGGGGATAAAAGGCAATGCCATAGGGCCGGGTGAGATTATTGGCGAAGATCGCCGTCTCGGCGGGTCGCGCGCTGCCTTCGGCGAGGCGATAGAGGCGTATCTGGTTGTCATTGCTGTTGGCCACGAACAGGTCGCCGTTCGGGGCAACGCGGACAACACGCGGATTGATGATGCCGGAGGCGATCATTTCCGCCGAAAAGCCCGGCGGCAGGATCGGCTTGGCTTCTTCAGGCCGCTGCGCCACGCCGGGGCTGTTCGAGGCGGATTCGGTAATGAATGGCGCCTGCAGATCCTCAGGCCGGATCAGGCGGCGCACCCCCGGCCGGTCGGCGTGCCAGTCGCCGAAGGCAGCTTCGCCCTTCAGCAGCGGCTCAGCCGCCTGCTGAGCAAAAGCGGCTGTCGCGACAAGCAGGACGGCGCCCAAAAGACCGGCAAATCGGATCATCCTGCCTCCAGCGTCAACTTCCCTTCATGCATGTCGTCATCGCAGAACCGCCGCACACTTTGCGCGACATGCAACTTTTGCGCGACATGCATTAGAACGAGGAACGGGCAGAAGCCGTTCCGCGCTTGACCCTTGCCTCACATCCCCGCGGCGTAAAAATCATCGTCAAGGCGCTTTTCCAGCGTGACGAGGTCATCCGGCAATGGCAGGCCCATGGCGCGCATTTCCCTCAGCTTTTCGCGCAGCTGCTCCTGGATCTCATGCTGGTCCTCGGGCTGATTGACCATTTCTTCCAGCAACAGGCTGATCTGGGCCTTGAATGATTCCAGCGCCATTGTTCTTCTCCTTACCGCAGCATCCGGGAAATAAGCTGGGCCGTATAGTCGACCATCGGTACTATGCGCGCATAGTTCAGCCGGGTCGGGCCGATCACGCCAAGCGCACCGATGACGCGAGCGTCCTTGTCGCGATAGGGCGCCACCACCAGCGACGAGCCCGACAGCGAAAACAGCTTGTTTTCCGAGCCGATGAAGATGCGAACGCCCGGCCCGTCCTCGGCGAGGTCTAGCAGCTGGATCAGCCCGTCCTGCGTTTCCAGGTCCTCGAACAGATGCCTGAGCAGTTCGATGTCGGCCTGGGCGGTGACGTTTTCCAGGAGATTGGCGCGGCCGCGCACGATGAGCCGCGCCGGCAGGCCGCTTTCGGCGCCGGCCCAAACCGCCAGGCCCTTCTCGACCAAATCCTGCGACAACGTGTCGAGGGCGGCTCTCGTCTCTTCCTTGATGCGGGCGATCTCGATGCGTGCCTCGGCCAGCGTGCGGCCGCGGATATGGGCGTTGAGGAAGTTCGACGCCTCATGCAATTGCGAGACGGTGATGCCGGCGGGCAGGTCGACGACGCGATTTTCGACGTCGCCGTTCTGCGAGACCAGCACGGCCAGCGCCTTGGTCGGCTCGAGCTGGATGAATTCGATATGTTTCAGCGCCACTTCGTTCTTGGCGGCGAGCACCAGGCCGGCGCCGCGCGACATGCCGGACAGCATCTGGCTGGCTTCGGTGAGCATATGCTCCAGCGTCGCGCCCGAGCCGGAAGCCCGCACCTGCGCCTCGATGATGCGGCGCTCCTCGTCGGAAAGGTCGCCAAGCTCCATGAAGGCGTCGACGAAGAAGCGCAGGCCGGCCTGCGTCGGCAACCGGCCGGCCGAGATATGCGGCGCGTAAATCAGTCCGAGATGCTCGAGGTCGCTCATCACGTTGCGGATGGTGGCCGGCGACAGTGACGACGGCAGGATCCGCGACAGGCTGCGCGAGCCAACCGGTTCGCCGTCCCTGAGATAGGAATCGACAATGCGCCGGAAAATATCGCGCGAGCGCATATCAAGCGATTGGAGTGCTGGCGACTGAAGCACGGGAGACTGGGACGCGGGATCGACTGCCTTGGTCATTCGGGCCAAAAACCTCCGATATCAAGGATATAGAGTTCGGCGGTGTCAGCGCAACCCGGTTGCTTCAGCGAGACCCGGTCCATTTTCCTTTGCGCCCTGCGCGCCGTGCGGTTACAAGCCGGCCACGATTCCAGAAATAACAAGAAAGAAGCCCCGAATGCGCCCTTCCAAACGCCAACCCGACGAAATGCGCGCGATCTCCTTCGAGCGCGGCGTTTCCAAGCATGCGGAAGGCTCATGCCTGGTGAAATTCGGCGACACGCATGTTTTGTGCACGGCCAGCCTTGAGGAGAAGGTGCCGGGCTGGATGCGCAATTCCGGCAAGGGCTGGGTGACGGCCGAGTATGGCATGCTGCCGCGTTCGACCGGCGAGCGCATGCGCCGCGAGGCCTCCGCCGGCAAGCAGGGCGGGCGCACGCTGGAAATCCAGCGGCTGATCGGCCGTTCGCTGCGCGCCGTGGTCGATCTGCAGGCGCTGGGCGAGCAGCAGATCACCGTCGACTGCGACGTGATCCAGGCCGATGGCGGCACGCGCACCGCCTCGATAACCGGCGGTTGGGTGGCGCTGTACGACTGCCTGCGCTGGATGGAAGCTCGACAGATGGCCAGCGTCGCCAAGGTGCTGAAGGACCATGTCGCGGCGATCTCCTGCGGCATTCATGACGGCCAGCCGGTGATCGACCTCGATTATATCGAGGATTCCTCGGCCGGCACCGACGCCAATTTCGTCATGACCGGCAAGGGCGGCATCGTCGAGATCCAGGGCACGGCCGAGGGCGAGCCTTTCTCGGAAGAGCAGTTCGCGGCGCTGATGGGCCTGGCCAAGAAAGGCATCCAGCGTCTGGTCAGCTTGCAGCAGATGGCCGTGGTGTAGGCTTTCAATGCCGAGCCTGGACACCCCCCTCTGGCCTGCCGGCCATCTTCCCCGCAAGGGGGGAGATCGGGTGTCATCGCGGCTTTCGCCAATCTCCAACGTTGCAAAGCGGGCGCTAGCCTCGAAGCCGCTGATCTCCCCCCTTGCGGGGAAGATGGCTGGCAGGCCAGAGGGGGGTGCCTCGTGACGCCCTCTGCAATCCTGGAATCTGCCCTCTACGTCACCGACCTTGCCGACGCCGAATCCTTCTATCGCGATGTGCTCGGCCTCGATCTGCTGGGCAAGATCGACGGCCGCCATCTCTTCTTCCGCTGCGGATCCGGTGTGCTGCTGATCTTCAATGCCGAGGCGACGAAAGTGCCGCCGGCGCCCGACGCCAGGCTGAAAGTGCCGCCGCACGGCACGGTCGGTGAAGGCCACCTCTGCTTTGCCGCAAGCGCGGACGAGATCGTGCGCTGGAAGGCACATCTGGAGCGCAAGAAAATCGCCATCGAAAGCGAGTTCGAATGGCCGCAAGGCGGGCGCTCCATCTATATTCGCGATCCCTCCGGCAATTCGATCGAATTCGCCGAACCGAGAATCTGGGGCATCTGATGCATGCGCTGAACGGACAGAAAATCGTCGTCGCCAGCCACAATGAAGGCAAGCTGCGCGAATTCGCCGACCTGATGGCGCCCTTCGGTTTCGAAGCGAAGTCGGCAAAGGAGTTTGGCCTGCCGGAACCGGACGAGACCGGCACCACCTTTGAGGAGAACGCCTATATCAAGGCTTTTGCCGCCGCCCAGGCGACCGGCCTGCCAGCCTTGTCGGACGATTCCGGCCTGTGCGTCGACGCGCTTGACGGCGCGCCCGGCGTCTACACCGCCAATTGGGCCGAAACCCCGGATGGTTCGCGCGACTTCGGCATGGCCATGCAGCGCACCGAGGTGGCGCTGCAGGACGTCGGCGCGGTCGACCCGGCACAGCGCAAGGGCCGCTTCGTCGCCGTCATCTGCCTGGCCTTCCCCGATGGTGCGGCCGAATATTTCCGGGGCGAGGTCGAGGGCACGCTGGTGTGGCCGCCGCGCGGCGAGCTTGGCTTCGGCTACGACCCGGTGTTCTTGCCGAACGGTTTTGAGAAGACCTTCGGCGAGATGAGCGCCGCGGAAAAACATGGCTGGAAGCCCGGCCAGCCGGAGGCGCTTTCGCACCGTGCCCGCGCCTTCCAGAAATTCGCGCAAGCCCGGCTTGGTTCGGCATGACCATGCTGCTCGACCGCAGCCCCGGCTTCGGCGTCTACGTCCACTGGCCGTTCTGCGCGGCCAAGTGCCCTTATTGCGACTTCAACAGCCATGTCCGCCACCAGCCGGTCGACCAGGAGCGTTTCGCACGCGCCTTCGAGACCGAGTTGGCGACAATGCGCGCCCGCACCGGGCCGCGCGAGGTGACCAGCATCTTTCTCGGCGGCGGCACGCCATCGCTGATGAAGCCGCAAACCGTGGCGACGGTGCTGGACGCGGTGGCGAGGCACTGGACGGTGCCCGACGGCATAGAGGTGACGCTGGAAGCCAACCCTTCATCGGTCGAAGCCGAGCGCTTTCGCGGCTATCGCGCGGCGGGCGTCAATCGGGTGTCGCTCGGCGTGCAGGCGCTGAACGACAAGGATTTGCGCTTCCTTGGCCGCTTGCACAATGTCGAGGAAGCGCTGCATGCGATCGGGCTGGCCAGAGAGATATTCCCGCGCCTCTCCTTCGACCTGATCTACGCGCGGCCCGGCCAGACGCCAGAGGCCTGGCAGGCCGAGCTCGAGCAGGCGATCGGCCATGCAGCCGACCATCTGTCGCTCTACCAGCTGACCATCGAGGAAGGCACGCCGTTCCACGCACTGCATGCGGCGAAGAAATTCACCATTCCCGACAATGACCACGCCGCCGACCTCTATGCGTTGACGCAGGAGATCACTTCGGCGCACAGCCTGCCGGCCTACGAGATTTCCAATCACGCCAGGCCAGGCGCGGAAAGCCGGCACAATCTGACCTATTGGCGCTATGGCGAATATGTCGGCGTCGGTCCCGGCGCGCATGGCCGCTTCGTCGAGAACGGCCGCCGCACCGTCACGATCGCGGAGAGAATGCCGGAGACCTGGGCCAATCTGGTCGAGGCCAAGGGCCATGGCGTCACCGGCGGCGAGACCCTGACGCGTTCGGAAGAGGCCGACGAGTTCCTGCTGATGGGGCTGCGGCTCGCCGAGGGCATCGATCTCACCCGCTACGAGGCGTTTTCCGGTCGCGGCCTGTCGAGCGCAAGACTGTCTATGCTGCAGGGCGAAGGACTGGTGGCGCCGATCGGCAATTCCCGCCTGCGCGCCACGCCGGCCGGCATGATCGTGCTCGACGCCGTGGTGGCGGATCTGGCGCGGTAAGCAAGCAGGCCACGCTCCTCGCCGAGGCTCATCGCCCCTTCGTCATCCTTGGGCGGAGCGACGCGAAGCGGAGCGCAGACCCGAGGATCCATGCCGTGACGTGTGCGAAGAGGTCCTACGGTCCAGAACGAAGATGGGCTCTTTCTGCTGCTTGTCTTGCCATGGATTGCGACTTCTCCACCCGAAGTATTGCACATTCTGCACCGCAGCGGCGCTCACATGTCACTGCATGGATCCTTGGGTCTTCGCGACGTCGCTTCGCTCCTGCTCCGCCCAAGGATGACGAAGGTGGGGATGCCGTACCCAATCTTCGAGCCCGAGAATTGAGCTTCTGGAGACGCGGGTTTCACGGTATCTCGGTTGAGGGGCCACTTGCGAGGGCATGCCAATGAACCTGACCGTTTCCTCCTGGCAGTTGTGGGCGCTGGTGTCGGCGACCTTCGCCGCGCTGACGGCGATCTTCGCCAAGGTCGGCATCGAGACCATCAACGCGCTGAAACTCGGCAATGCGGCGCAGGCGGCGCCGATCGACAAGCTAAGCGTCGTGCTTGTGGCGGTGTTTGGCGCGATCTTTCTCGGCAAGCGACTGTCCGGCGCGAACTGGCTTGGCGTCGGACTTATCGCGGCGGGCGCGGTGCTGGTCGCCTATCGGGTGTGATGGAACGCCCTGCCGGGCGCTTTTCGTTTCAAGACGGGTGATGAAGATGTCGAAGCGATTGGGCATCGTCCGGTCAGTGCTCCGTCGTGCTGTCGGTTTCGGTCCTGGCGTCAGCCAAGAGGCGGCGCAAGAGCCGTTTGCCGGCTTCCCTGCTGTCGGCAGCGTTCGCGACTTCGGCAGGCACGCTCTTGTCCTTCAGCTGCGCAAAGCGCTTGCGGCCGGCATAATAGGGTTCGAAAACGTCCTGTATCTTCAGACTGTCCATCCTGCTCCTCCCAAGCGATCAAGGATTAATCCGTCGAGAGCGGTTTCGTTCCCTACTGTGGCGAAGGCATGGCGCGCCCTTGACATCTGCGTGGCTTTTGCAACCGGGCGCCAGCCGTGCCAAACAGGCCCAGATGCAAGCGGCTGGAGGGCAGCGGTGACCGGCGACAAACGCAGCTATGTGATCGGGCAGACCGAACTGGCGGCCCGGCCGCTTGCGCCGGCGCTCTATCTGGTGGCGACGCCGATCGGCAATCTGGCCGACATCACACTGCGGGCGCTGGAGACGCTGGCCGCCGCCGATATCGTCGCCTGCGAGGACACGCGCGTCAGCCGCGTGCTGCTCGACCGCTACGGCATTCGCCGCCGCACCACGGCCTATCACGAGCACAATGCCGGCGAGGCCGGGCCGAAGCTGATCGCGGCGCTCGAGGCCGGGCAGAGCGTGGCGTTGATCTCGGATGCCGGCACGCCGCTGATTTCCGATCCCGGCTACCGGCTGGTCGGCGAGGCGCTGGACCGCGGCATCCGCGTGGTGCCGATTCCCGGTCCGTCGGCGCCGCTTGCCGCGCTGACGGCGTCCGGCCTGCCTTCCGACGCCTTCCTGTTCGCGGGCTTCCTGCCGGTGAAAATGGGCCAACGGCTGACGCGGCTCGAGGCGCTGAAAAGCGTGCCGGCGACGCTGATCTTCTTCGAATCGCCGCGCCGGCTGGCCAAGACGCTTCTTGCCATGGTCGAGGCGCTGGGCGGCGGACGCCAAGCGGCGATCGGCCGCGAGCTGACCAAGACGTTTGAGGAAATGCGAACCGGCACCTTGCAGTCGCTCGCCGAGCACTACGCGGCGGCCGACACGCCGAAGGGCGAAATCGTCATCTGCGTTGGCCCCACTGAGGCCAAGGCCGACGAACCGGCCGATATCGACCGGCTGCTGCTTTCGCTTGCCGCCGAGATGCCGGCTTCGAAAGCGGCGGCGGAGGCGGCAAAGATGACCGGCGGCCAGAAGCAGGCGCTTTATCGGCGGCTGCTCCAGCTGAAGGACAGCAAAGAGGAAGGGGACGTCCCCGGGAAGGACGGCGATGGCTGAGCGCCCGCTCGCCAGCCGCCGACAAGCCTATCGGCGCGGCCATCGCGGCGAATGGCTGGCGTCGGCGGCGCTGATGCTGAAGGGCTATCGGATCCTGGCCCGCCGCCACCGCACGCGGTTCGGCGAGATCGACCTGATCGCGCGGCGCGGCGACCTGGTGCTGTTCGTCGAGGTCAAGGCGCGCCGCACGCTGATGGAAGCGATGGAGGCCGTTCGCTACGATTCGGAGCGCCGCATCGAAAGCGCGGCCGACCTCTGGCTGTCGCGCCAGCCGGACTATGGCAGGCTGTCGATGCGCTTCGACATGGTGGCGGTGCTGCCCTGGCGCTGGCCGGTGCATGTCGAGAATGCGTTTTACGGGCGCAATTGAGCGCTCGACCCTCCTCTTAATGGGGAGGTCACCCCCAGATCATCAACGCCACAAGCCCGACGCCGCCGACGACCAGCCGCCACCAGCCGAACAGCGAATAGCCGTGGCGTGAGACGTATTCGAGCAGGAAGCGCACGACGATCAGCGCGGTGACGAAGGCGGCGATGAAGCCGACGGCGATGATCGGCAGGTCGGCGCTGCTCAGCACGTTGCGGTTCTTGTACAGATCGAAGGCGAAGGCGCCGACCATCGTCGGTATGGCGAGGAAGAAGGAGAATTCCGCCGCCGCCCGCTTGTCGACGCCCAAAAGCAGCGCGCCGACGATGGTCGAGCCGGAGCGCGACGTGCCTGGGATCAGCGACAGGCACTGGAACAGGCCGATCTGCAGATAAAGCCTGGTCGGAAACCGCTCGACGTCGCGGTAGACCGGCTTGAGCTTCATGCGGTCCACCAGGAGCAGGACCACGCCACCGATGATCAGCATGACGCAGATCAGCCTCGGCGATTCGAACAGGATCGTCTTGATGAAATCATGCGCCAGCGCGCCGATAATGGCCGCCGGCAGGAAGGCGATGAGGATGCCAAGGACGAAATGGCGCGTCAGCCGGTCGTGTGGCAAATCGAGCAGCATCTTCCACAAGCGGCGAAAATAGACGCTGAGGATCGCCAGTATGGCGCCGAGCTGGATCAGGATCTCGAAGGCCTTGCCGGTTGAGTGAAAGCCGAGAAAATGGCCGGCAAGCAGGATATGGCCGGTGGAGGAGACAGGAATGAACTCGGTCAGCCCCTCCAGCAGGCCGAGCAGCAGCGCTTCGACGATGGTCTGGCTTTCCATGGCAACCTCGGGATTCGAGAGAGAGCTTGAAGGAACGGCTTGCGAAAGGGCTTGCTTGTCACGGCGCGGAACTCCCCCTATAGGTCGCAGCACCCTGACAGCCCGCTGAATCGGGCGGCCAAGACTTACCGGCGCAGCCGGCGATTTGCCAGTGCGCTCTATTATCGCGGGACCATGCTGACGCTTTTTCACCACCCGATGTTCGCCGCCTGCCGGTTCGTGCGCCTCGCTTTCGGCGAGTATGGCGAGGAACTGGCGCTGATCGAGGAAAAGCCGTGGACGCGGCGCAAGGAGTTTTTGGCGCTGAATCCGGCCGGAACCTTGCCGATCCTGCTGGCCGAAGGCGACGTGCCGATCGTCGGCGCCATGGTCATCGCCGAATATCTCGACGAGACGCGCGGCGTGTTGAAGCGCGACAAGCGGCTGTTTGCCGAGGACCCGATGGAGCGCGCCGAAATCCGCCGGCTGACCGACTGGTACCTCAACAAGGCCGAGAGCGAGGTGACAAGGCACCTGGTGCGCGAACGCGTGCTGAAGCCGGTCATGCCTGAGGCGGCGGGCGGCGGCTCGCCCGATTCGGGAGCGATCCGCGCCGCGCGCGCCAATATCCGCCAGCACATGAAATACACCAATTGGCTGGCCGGCACCCGCCACTGGCTGGCCGGCAACAAGGTGACCTATGCCGACCTCGCCGCGGCGGCCGCCCTTTCGGTGCTCGACTATCTCGGCGAGATCGACTGGCGCGAACACAGCGCCGCGCGCGAGTGGTACACACGGGTGAAATCGCGGCCATCGTTCCGGCCGCTTCTGTCCGACAGGGTGCGCGGCCTGTCGCCGGTGTCGCATTATGCGGACCTCGACTTCTAAGAATGAAAACCTGCGCGCGCTGATCGACCGCGAGGCCAAGCGCGCCGGTTTCGACGCCGTTGCCGTCACCACGCCCGACGCCATCCCGCTGGCTCCGGCCCGGCTCGCCGCATTCGTCGCCGACGGTTTTCACGGCTCGATGGACTGGATCGCCGAGACGCTCGGGCGCCGGGGCGATCCGGCGGCGCTGTGGCCCGAGGTTCGCTCGATCGTCGTTCTGGCGATGAATTACGGCCCCGACCAAGACCCGCGCGCGGTGCTCAACAAGCGCGACCGCGGCGCGATCTCGGTCTATGCGCAAAACCGCGACTATCACGAGGTGATGAAAGGCCGGCTGAAGGAGATCGCCGGCAAGATCGTGGCGCGCGCCGGCGGTGACGTCAAAGTGTTCGTGGACACCGCTCCGGTGATGGAAAAGCCGCTGGCCGAAGCCGCCGGCCTCGGCTGGCAAGGCAAGCACACCAATCTGGTCAGCCGCGAACACGGTTCCTGGCTGTTCCTCGGCACCATCTTCACGACGGCCACGCTTGCCCCGGATACAGCGGAGGAAGACCATTGCGGCTCCTGCCGCGCCTGCCTCGACGTCTGTCCGACCGATGCCTTTCCGGCGCCCTACCGGCTCGATGCGCGGCGCTGCATCTCCTATCTCACCATTGAGAACAAGGGGCCGATCCCGCATGAATTCCGCGAAAGGATCGGCAACCGCATCTATGGCTGCGACGACTGCCTGGCCGCCTGCCCGTGGAACAAGTTCGCCCGCGCCGCCTCGGAAGCGAAGCTTGTCGCCCGCGCGGATCTGCGCGAGCCGCCGCTCGTCGAGCTGCTCGGCCTCGACGATGCCGCCTTCCGCGCGTTGTTCACCGGCTCGCCGGTCAAGCGCATCGGCCGCGACCGCTTTGTCCGCAATGTGCTGATCGCGGCCGGCAATTCCGGCAATTCCTCGCTTGCCGGGACTGTCCGCGCGCTGCTTAGCGATGCCTCGCCGCTGGTGCGCGGTGCGGCGGTATGGGCGCTGTCGCGACTTATGCCGGATCGCGAATTGGCAAAATGCGCGGCCGCCGGCTTGAAGACGGAAGCCGACGAAACGGTGCGGAACGAATGGCGACTGGCGCTGGCAATCGAGGCACATGCATGAGCGGCAAGCAGTTCTTCATTTTCGGGGCCGGCTATTCAGGCAAGGCATTTACCCGCGCCAGCAAGGACGCCGGCACGATCTTCGGAACGACCCGTTCGGCGGATAAATTCACAGCGTTGCGTCAGGCCGGCATCGAGCCGCTGCTGTTCGACGGCGCTCTCACGCCTGAAATCGGCAGCGCGTTGAAAAAGACGACCCATCTCGTCGTCTCGGTGGCACCGGACGAGGCCGGCGACCCGGTGCTGAATGCGATGCGCCGGATGATCGTGGCTGACATGCCGGCGCTCGAATGGATCGCCTATCTCTCGACCGTCGGCGTCTATGGCGATTATGGCGGCGCCTGGGTTGACGAAACGGCGGAATGCCGGCCGGTGTCGAAGCGCTCGATCATGCGTGTCGCCGCCGAACAGGAATGGTTGCAACTGGGGCAGGAGATCGGCCGGCCGGTCGCTATCCTGCGGCTTTCCGGCATTTACGGGCCGGGCCGCAATGCGCTGGTCAATCTGGAAAACGGCACGGCACGGCGGCTGGTCAAGCCGGGCCAGGTGTTCAATCGCATCCATTGCGACGACATTGCCGGCGCGCTCTGGCATCTCGCCGGAAGCAGCACCGGCGGCGTCTTCAACGTCACCGACGATCTGCCGGCGCCGCCGCAGGACGTCGTCGCCTATGCGGCCTCCCTTATGGGCATCGAACCGCCGCCCGAAATTCCGTTCGAGACCGCCCAACTTTCGCCCATGGCGCGGTCTTTCTATGGCGAGAACAAGCGCGTCGCCAATATGGCGATCAAGGCAGCCGGGTATCGCTTCCGCTTTCCCGATTATCGTGCCGCCTTCGACCAGATGTGGACAGATGGCGACTGGCGCGAGGGCGCAGCGCGTAGCCCGATGAGGTGATCGAAGCGGGGCGCGCGGCGTGCTATGATAGACTTGAATTCGCGGAGGGGCTGATGAAGATGTTGCAACGCTCATGGACGCCGCTCATGGCGGCAGCGTTCGCCGTCGTGACGGGATTTGCCGCGCAGTCCGCGGCAGCAGAGGAACTGGCGAAAGACCTGTTCGGCGCCAAGCAGCTGCCGGCCGTGGCGGCACCCCAATCCTTCGGCTTCTACTCCAAGGGTTGCTTTGCCGGCGGCGTGGCCATCCCCATGGACGGTCCGCACTGGGAGGTGATGCGGCCTTCGCGCAACCGCCGCTGGGGCCATCCGGTGATGATCGGGCTGATCGAGAAACTGTCGCGCGACGCCGCCGCCGATGGCTGGCCAGGCCTTTTGGTCGGCGACATTTCGCAGCCGCGCGGCGGCCCGATGCTGACCGGCCATGCCTCGCACCAGATCGGCCTCGACGCCGACATCTGGCTGACGCCGATGCCCGACAACAGGCTTTCGACCAATCAGCGCGAGAAGATGAGCGCCACCTTGCTGGTCGACGAAAAGACCCATCTGGTGAAAGAGGCGCTGTGGAAGCCGCAGCATGCGCTGCTCCTGAAGCGGGCGGCGAGCTATCCGGAGGTCGAGCGCATCCTGGTCAATCCCGGCATCAAGAAGAAGCTGTGCGATACGGTGAAGGGCGACCGCGCATGGCTGCGCAAGATCAGGCCGTTCTGGGGGCACGACTATCATTTCCACATCCGCATCGGCTGCCAGCCCGGCTCGCCAGACTGCAAACGGCAGGAGGCGACAGTGCGGGGCGACGGCTGCGACCAGTCGCTGGCCTGGTGGTTCACCGACGAACCGTGGCGCCCCGCCAAGAACCCCGACAGGCCGAAGGCACGCGACGTGATGACGATGGCGAGCCTGCCCCGGGAATGCCGGGCCGTGCTCGACGCGCCTGCTCCGTCCTCGGCCGAAGCTGCGACCGCGCATGGCGACGGCAGGTCGATCGCGGCCGCTGCTGCTGAACCTGCGGTCGCGGCGGCTCCGGAACCGACAATTACAAGCGGAGCTGGCGTACTCCCGGCTTCAGCGAGTGCTTTCGCGGCAACGCCCGAGATCGGCATCCCCCTGCCGCGGCCGCGGCCGGGAAACTGACTCTGAAGCGGCTTTCCCTTTCCGAGGTCATGCGCTAGTCAACGAAGGACGGCGGCAGACTGCCGGGAACCGGGACAGACAAGAGCATGGCAGGCGACGACGACACCGTGTTGCGGTTTCCGATCCTGATCGGCGATATCGGCGGCACCAATGCGCGCTTCTCGATCGTGCTCGACGCGAACTCCGAGGCGGGCGAACCGACCATCGTCCAGACCGCCAGTTTCAACACGATCGACGAGGCGATCCAGGCGGCGGTGCTCGACCGTTCGTCGGTGCGGCCCAACTCCGCCGTGCTGGCGGTGGCCGGCCCGGTCGACAGCGACGAGATCCCGCTCACCAACTGCCCATGGATCGTCAAGCCGAGGCAGATGTTTGCCAATCTCGGCATCGGCGACGTCGTGGTGCTCAATGATTTCGAGGCGCAGGCGCTGGCCGTCGTGGCGCTCGGCGAAGAGCATATGGAGAAGATCGGCGGCGATGCGCCGGAGCCCAATGCCGGACGGGTGGTGCTCGGTCCCGGAACCGGGCTTGGCGTCGCCGGCCTGGTCTATGCGCTGAACCATTGGATACCGGTGCCCGGCGAGGGCGGCCACATGGACATCGGGCCGCGTACGCCGCGAGATTTCGAGGTGTTTCCACATATCGAGAAGCTGGATGGCCGCATCTCGGGCGAGCAGATCCTGTCCGGACGCGGTATCGTCAACGCCTACCGGGCGGTGGCCAGGGCCGACGGCAAGCCGGCGCCTTTCACCAAGCCGGCCGAGGTCACGGCCGCGGCACTGGCGAAGTCGGATCCGGTGTCGGAAGAAGCGCTCGAGATGTTCGTGACCTGCCTCGGGCGCACCGCCGGCGACCTGGCGATGGTGTTCATGAGCCGCGGCGGCGTCTTTCTCACCGGCGGCATCGCGCAGAAGATCCTGCCGGCGCTGAAAGAAGGCAATTTCCGCGCCGCTTTTGAGGACAAGGCGCCGCACAGCGAGCTGATGCGCACCATGCCGGTCTATGTCATCACCCACCCGCTGGCGGCGCTTTCCGGCCTTGCCGCCTATGCCAGGAACCCGTCGCTGTTCGGCGTCCAGACGGCGGGGCGGCGCTGGCGGGTATAGCCTCTTGTTAAGCACGGTCTTTTTGCAAGACCGGGCCCACTTTTGGGGATCATCCTCCGATCCGTGACGAAGTTAGTCATCCCAAGCGGTAGGCAAGCCGCCGCCGGAGCGCTATGAGGGATGCCGAATTGCAGCCTGATCCGGCGAGAACGACGAAACGCTCCTGATTTGACACTTCAGAGTCCAAACAAGATGAAGGCCCGGCCCGGCGAGGTCACGGCGGTGCTGCGCCGTATTCTCGCTGAAAACAGCCGTGACTATTACTGGTCGTATGCCATTGCCATCGTCTGCTCGCTGATCGTTTCGGGCACGACCGCCTTCACGGCCTGGATCATGGCTCCGATGGTCAACGAGATTTTCTATGAACGCCGCGGCGACGCGATCGTTTGGATCTGCGCCGGCTTCATGGGAGCCTTCATGCTGCGCGGCTTCGCCGGCTACGGCCAGGCGGTGGCGCTGGCCAAGATCGGCAACAATCTGGTGGCGCGCTACCAGAAGCGCATATTCGGTCATCTAATGAAGCTCGGGGTCGGCTTCTTCAACGACACGCGTTCGGGCCGGCTCGCCGCGCAGGTCAATGAGAACGTCGGCGGTATCCGCGACCTGTTGTCATTGACGTTGACATCGATCACGCGCGACGCGGTGACGCTGGTCGGTCTTCTCGGCGTGATGATCTATCAAGATCCGGTATTGTCACTCAGTTCGCTGCTGATCGGACCGCCGCTGATCTGGGCCGTTGTCTACCTTACCCGTCGCGTACGCAGGATCACCCGGGAATCCGTGCTGATCAACTCCCAGCTGATCGGGGCCGTGCAGGAAGCCACGCAAGGCATCGCCATCGTCAAGGCCTTCACGATGGAGGAGGAACTGGCGCGTCGCATTGGCCTCATGGCCGACACTGCCGAGCAACGGAGCAACAAGATCGCCCGCGTCTCGGAACGGCTGTCGCCGATTTCCGACATGCTAGCCGGGCTCGCCGTTACGGCCGTCATCGCCTATTCCGGCTACAGGGCGCTGATCCTCGGACAGCCGCCAGGCGCGGTCTTTTCCTTCATCACCGCGCTTATTCTGGCCTACGATCCGGCGCGGCGCCTGGCACGCATGCAGGTTGGCATGGAGCGGGCGCTGGTCAACGCCCGCATGATATACGAACTGCTCGACACCGAGCCGCATCAGGGCGACGCGGTCGGCGCGGTCGAGGCGAAAATCACCACTGGCGAGGTGCGTTTCAACAATATTTCGTTCGGCTATGCCGCAGATGCGCCGGTGATCAGAAATCTTAGCTTCGTCGCTGCCGCCGGCAAGGTGACGGCCATCGTCGGCGCGTCCGGCGCCGGCAAGTCGACGCTGGTGGCGCTTTTGCAGCGTTTCTACGACGTCGACAGCGGCACCATCGAGATCGACGGCCAGAACATCAAAGAAGTGACCAAGCAGTCGCTGCGCGGCTCCATCGCCTATGTCTCGCAGGCGCCCTATCTGTTCGAGGGCACCATCCGTGACAATATCCGCTACGGCCGGCCGAGCGCCACCGACGCCGAGGTCGAACGCGCGGCGCAACAGGCCGCGGCCGACGATTTCATCCGCCTGCAGCCGAATGGCTATGACACGCCGGTCGGCGAAAACGGCGTGACGCTGTCAGGCGGCCAGCGCCAGCGCGTATCGATCGCCCGCGCCATCGTGCGCAACGCACCGATCCTGCTGCTCGACGAGGCGACCTCGGCGCTCGACAATGAGGCGGAAGCGCGCGTCCAGCAGGCACTGACCCAGGTGATGGAAGGGCGCACAACCATCGTGATCGCGCACCGGCTGTCGACGGTGGTCAATGCCGACCAGATCATCGTGCTGGAAGAGGGCCGGCTGGTCGAACAGGGCACGCACGCCGCGCTGATGGCCGACCCGCACAGCGTCTATGCCCGCTTCCACCGGGTACAGGGCAACAAGGGGCTGGGGCTTGTCGACGACGCCAAGCCTATCCAAAATGCCAAGTCCATCCAAACTCCGGTGCCGCAACCACCGGTGCGACGCGCAAAGAAGGCGGTCGGGAGAATCTTATGAGCGGCATGTCTCCTAATGATACAAGCGATATGGGCCTAGTGGTGGTGGGTGCCGCCGGCCGCATGGGCCAGGCGTTGATCCGCGCCATCCACACGATCCCGGGCGCGCGCGTCGCCGGCGCTGTCGAGCGGTCCGGTTCAGCCTATCTCGGCAGGGATGCCGGCGAGCTTGCCGGCATCGGCATCATCAATGTGACGATCGGCGACGATCCGCTGCCGGCCTTCGCCAAGGCCGACGGCGTGCTCGATTTCACGACGCCGGCGGCAACAGTCGAATTCGCCGGCTACGCGGCGCAGGCGCGCATCGCCCATGTCATCGGCACCACAGGCTGCTCGGATGACGACAATGCCAGGATCGCAGCGGCGGCGCGCCACGCGACGATCGTCAAATCGGGCAATATGAGCCTTGGCGTCAATCTTCTGGCGGTGCTGGTCGAGCAGGCGGCGCGCGCGCTCGACGCCGACGATTTCGACATCGAGATCCTGGAAATGCACCACCGTCACAAGGTCGACGCACCGTCGGGGACGGCGCTGCTGCTCGGCGAAGCGGCGGCGGCCGGACGCGGCATTCAACTTGCCGGCAACGATGTCCGGTCACGCGACGGTCACACCGGCGTGCGAAAGGCCGGCTCGATCGGCTTTGCCACGCTGCGCGGCGGCTCGGTGGTCGGCGATCACTCCGTGATACTGGCCGGCACCGGCGAGCGTATCACGCTTGCCCATCATGCCGAGGACCGGGCGATCTTCGCCCGCGGCGCGGTCAAGGCCGCGCTTTGGGCGCGTGGCAAGAAGCCCGGACTCTATTCGATGCGGGACGTGCTCGGGCTCGCCTGAGAAATCCAGAACCATTTGTCTTTACGCAATTCCGGACGGAAGACCGCTACACACTTTTCCCGGAATTGCTCAAACCTGAAGGAGCAGAAATGTCGAGAACTCTCGTGCTCGTGCGGCATGGCCAGAGCGAATGGAACCTGAAGAACCTGTTCACCGGCTGGCGCGACGTCGACCTGACCGAGCAGGGCCACAAGGAGGCCAAGGAGGCCGGCGCGAAGCTTAGGGCACGCGGCCTGAAATTCGACATCGCCTTCACCTCGGCGCTGATCCGGGCGCAAAAGACCTGCCAGCACATTCTCGACGCGGTCGGCCAGAGCGAGCTCGAGACCATCCGCGACCAGGCGCTGAACGAACGCGATTATGGCGACCTCTCCGGCCTCAACAAGGACGACGCGCGCAAGAAATGGGGCGAGGAGCAGGTGCATGTCTGGCGCCGCTCCTACGACGTGCCGCCGCCCGGCGGCGAAAGCCTGAAGGACACCGGCGCGCGCGTCTGGCCCTATTATCTGCACGACCTGCAGCCGCATGTGCTGCGCGGCGAGACCGTGCTGGTGGCGGCGCATGGCAATTCGCTGCGCGCGCTGATCATGGCGCTGGACGGCAAATCGGGCGAGGAGATCGTCAAGCTGGAACTCGGCACCGGCGTGCCGATCGTCTACAAGCTCAATGCCGATTCGACGGTGGCGTCGAAGGAAGTGCTGGAGAGCTGAGCGCGATCAGGCTGGAACCCTGCATTCAAAAAATGCGCGTTGACACTCATCGTTTGCCCGCTTAATGAGCGCGCACCAGCCCAGATGGCGGAATTGGTAGACGCGCACGGTTCAGGTCCGTGTGCCGCAAGGCGTGGAGGTTCGAGTCCTCTTCTGGGCACCAAATTCCCGTTTCGGACCGTTCGATACGGTTCAGAAGCCCAAAAAAGCCCGGTTCGCCCGGGCTTTTTTGTTGCCTGATTCCAGGGTCGTCCGCACCAGGCTTTGCCGTTGGCGGTTGCAATCTTCCCTTACGGCATATTTGTCACAGATCGATTTTGATCGGTTTATCCACAACCTCCGATATTGATCCTGTGTTTTCGCTGTCGCTAATGTGCCGCCCATTGCGTGATTTGGCGGGGAACAGGGCAAGCCACGCGATGTCGCCGGCTACTTTTCAGTGGTCAGCGCGGCGGACCTGAGCTTGGCCCTGCGGCTGGCAGACTACACTACAGCCGCAGGGCCTTGACCAGCGATCTTGGTGGGGGGCGCCGGCCGCCGACCATGTACTGAGAGAAACTGGAGCCGAAACATCTGAATGAAGTACGCCGGCTGAACACTGCTGACGCAGAGAGCTGGATTCTGCTTACGCAGGGGAATGACCCGAAATGGGTCAACAAAGTTGGCACCGCAATTGCATCTCTGGGCTTGGGGCCTGGGGTGGAGGGCTCGTCGCTTCGCGAATGACCGACGAGCCCTCTCTGATTGTCGGCGCTGCGGCATCCGCCGCTTTGCTTGGAGATCAATAATGCCAAAATTCGTTGTCGAAGAAATACACGGTAGTACGGTCACAGCGTGCCAAAGCATTGTTGCGCCCTCGGCGTTCAAAGCCGCCGCCAATGCGACTGGTCGCCTGGTGACGCTATGGTCCGGCGAGCCGGCTTGCGTGCGCGTCACTGAATTCGGGATGAGCCGCTCGTTCACCTACGCTTATTGCGGCTCTTTTTAGGGTGGGTTGCTGACAGCCACCAGCACGCCAGCGCCGGGCGCGCCCGCGAATCCAGATGTACTGCTAGAGCCGGATAGCGCTCAGGATTTCTCCTGGTCCGCAAATCCTGGCAGGGATTTGTGCAAAGTGAGCTGAACCGCGTTGAAGAACTGTCGGACTTCATGGCGCGCGGCTTCGGCTTCATAGCCTCGCTCGAGCGCGACCGAGAGCAGGTGGCTGGCTGTTTCGCGCCAGAATGCGGCTGCGTCCTCGCCGTGAAGCCGGTCGATGGTGTTGGCGATGAGCCGCACAGTGGAAACCTCTCGACTGATCGGGAACGCGACAACTGACATTGACGAAATAATCCTGGCGCCATGAATCGAGAATTAATCTTCGATACAAGGCGTACCGCCAAAATTGGAAACGGATCGTTAAGGCCGCGCATGGCGATGCCCGGACAGGGCGCTGTCAGCGGTGGGCTTTCTTCTTTGCTTCATGTTCTGGTGAGTATGCGCTGCGCGAAAGCCGCCCGCCGCCTGCAAGCGGCGGGCTTCTCCTCCTCCCACGCTAAGGTCAATCCAATCTTGACGATCTTGCGTGCGCCTGGATCAACGGGAACGGCGCGATGGACGCCATCATCTTCACACCAAGCCTATCCCAAACTTGAGACAGCCTTGAACGTTCCCTGGGTTAGCCTTCAGTCCATCCCGAACCCGTCTTTCATGGGACTTAAGTCCAGCCTGTCGCGCGCAAAGGGCGGGAGGATGGCGCCACCCGGAACTGCAACTGCTCATCCTCGTTGCTCACTGCAAGTTACGGGAGGAGCCCACCTATGGACAAGAGTGTTTACCAAGCCCGCTGGCTACTGATGCCGATCGTCGCTGTCTCCATGACGTTCCTGGCGATTGGCATGCTCGTTAACTGAGGGCCGATTTCAATGGTATCTGCGCAGCTACGTCCCTTCCTGCGCCGATAGGGTTCGCACCGCCATGCCGCAGCGGCGGTGCGAACCCTCAATTGCCGCGCGCCTTGCGATCAACATTCGGACGATGCAGGGTCGGGACGCGCTGAACGGACGGCAAGCGCTAAATCCGACCGGACATCGAAATGAAGTACGCCGGCTGAATATCCCTTGGGAACATTAGAGACCTCTAACGGTTCGAGTTATGGCCGGTAGTGCCCCTACACTTCCTGCCAGGATCGGGTCACAGACCTGATCGAGCCCGCGCTTCTCCGCCGGAAGCGCGGGCTCACTGTTTTGGTTTGAATGGACTTGCCGGCGCGCCTTCCGACACCTTCGGCCCTTTAGGCGCCATGTCGGACCTAAGGCCCAATCAAGCCCGGCAAAGGTCCTACCGCGTCAGGACCAAAGCCCAAGTTGGGAACATCGTCGGCAAGGGCACGTTCGCCTCCAGGTGTCCGCATCAACGCCATCGTTCAGAAAGCGAGCCACGAGTGATGCAAACAGCGGTGGGCTCGCGTCAAGGAGA
The DNA here is from genome assembly GCF_055811295.1 of Mesorhizobium sp. WSM4871. Classification (NCBI taxonomy): domain Bacteria; kingdom Pseudomonadati; phylum Pseudomonadota; class Alphaproteobacteria; order Hyphomicrobiales; family Phyllobacteriaceae; genus Mesorhizobium; species Mesorhizobium sp. WSM4871. The sequence continues at coordinate 59,878 of NZ_JBVVPU010000008.1, forward strand.
GAGAACCATGAGAATCCCCCTTTCGACTTCACTTGCAGGCCTTTTGCTTCTGGCGGGCGTCGGTGCGGTTGCCGCACAGGACGTAATCATCGAGCCTGGGCAGGAAACGGTTGTACGCGAATACGTGAAGAAGCAGCCGCTCGCCTCGGTCAAGATACCCGGGGTGGAACTGAACATAGGATCCCCCATTCCCGATACAGTCGAGCTGCATGAAGTGCCGAACGTGAAATATCGCTATGTCGTTGTTGACGACCGGACCGTCCTGGTCGATCCCGGCACGCGCAAGATTGTGAAGGTCTTGCAGTGAGATGACCGTGCAGCGAAATAACGCCACCGCCGCCCCTTCCGGGGCGGCGGTGGACTTAGCCTCAGGAGACCAAGATGCCTTATGATTTGATGGAGGCCATGTTCGAACGGAGGAATGAGGGCGCCCACATTTCGGGCGTGTACGATGTCCGCCGCAAGCAGAAGGCCAACCTTGCGCCTCGCAGACTGGGCGAGGCGATCCAGTTTGTGGCGTTAGCCGCACCCGAGCGCTACGTCGTGCGATCCGCCACCGTGGCCTTCGGCGAAAGTGCGGACGACAGCCTGCGCGCAAACGAATGCGCAAGGATCTGGGCCAAATACGGAATGTCGCTTCTGGATAGAATCTGAAGCCGACATCACATGCTGGCACTGCTTCACTTGTTGGCAGCACCAACTGTTCTAAATTTCGAGACACCCCAAGCTGGGGACGCTAGGATACGGCCGGGTGAAGCTCGGACATCAATTGAACCGTGCGGTACGTTGAGAATTTCTATCAGCGGTGGAGCAGGCTTTCGCTGGCCTTGCAGTTCCTCATTGCCGGCGGCATCGCTCTCCTGGCTGCAATGCTGATGGTAGGCTTGTGGGTGACATCGCAGATCAGGGAAGCCGTTATCCGCAATTCCGCCGGCACCACCGCACTTTACGTCGACAGCGTGATTGCGCCGCTTCTGCCGGACATGCGCAAGAACGAAGCGCTTAGCGACAGCGTCAAACGAGCGCTTGACGAGACGTTGGACCAGGGTGCGCTTGGAAAAAAGCTGGTCTCGTTCAACCTGTGGGGTCGTGATGGCAAGATACTCTACTCCAAAGACCCACGGTTGATCGGCCGGGTGTTCGAGCCGAGCGCGAACCTGTTACGCGCTTTCGGGGGAGATGTATTTGCCGAATTCGACAGGCTGGACGACAGCGAGCGGCAGCAGAAGGGAACGACTTCGCGTCTGCTTGAGATTTACAATCCGGTGCGCGAGCCATGGTCGGGCGATGTGGTAGCCGTTTCGGAATTTTATGAAGTCGCCGACGAGTTCCAGAAAACCCTGAACGCGGCCCTGTGGTCGAGCTGGCTTGTCGTGGGAGGAGCGACGGCGGCGGCGCTGGCAATGTTGTCGGGCATCGTGCTTCGCGGCAGCCGCACAATTCACAGGCAGCGCCTGGCGCTTGAAGCAAAAATAGCTGAACTTCAAGAGCTGCTGTCGCAAAACTCGAAGTTGCGCCATCGCGTGCAGCGCGCCTCGCGGCGTGCCACGGCGATCAACGAGCGCTACTTGCGTCGCATTGGCGCCGATCTCCACGACGGGCCAGCTCAGCTTGTCGCACTGGCGGCGCTTCGGGTGGACAGCCTTCACCTGGTCGATCCTGCCGCGCCGTCGAAAGATCGCAAAGCAGAAATCGCGGACATTCATCACACGCTGGACGAGGCAATGCGCGAGATACGCGCCATCTGCAACGGCCTTGTGCTTCCACAGATCGAAACCGCGGCAGTTGGGGACATATTGCGGCTTGCCGTTACCGAGCACCAGCGCCGGACGGCGTCCTCGGTATCGCTCACCCTTCCTGCCAGGCTCCCGGAACTCGGAACATCCGAAAAGATCAGCATCTATCGTTTCGCCCAGGAGGGTTTGAACAACGCATGGCGCCACGCCAACGGCAAGGACCAGGCGGTCAACGCCTCGATGACGGGCGGCAAGCTCCAGATTGAAGTCTCGGATGGCGGCTCCGGCTTCGATCTGGCATCAAGCGAAGGGCTCGGACTTGCCGGGCTGAGGGAGCGAATAGAAAGCATCGGGGGCCGTTTCGAAACCTCTTCCAGCAGCAAGGGTACGCGGTTGACCGTCACCCTATCGATCGAGGAACAACAATGAGCGCTGTCGTTCGCATCACTATTGTTGACGACCATCCGCTTTTTCGCGAAGGCGTCGCACGCAGCCTCCGTGAAATCGGTGGCTTCGAAATCGCCGGTGAAGGAGCCACCGCTGCGGATGCCGAAAGGCTCGCCCGGATCGAGCAGCCGGACGTAATGCTGCTCGACATAAGCATGCCTGGCGGGGGACTGCAGGCCGCCGCGAACATTTTGGCAAAGTCCCCGAACCAGAAGATCGTGATTCTTACCGTATCGGAGGCAAATGCCGACCTGGCACTCGCGCTCAAGACAGGTGTTCGTGGCTATGTTCTAAAAGGGGTCCGCTCGAGTTCATTGGCCGAGATATTGAAAAGCATTGCTGCCGGAGAAAAATACATCCCGCCTACGCTTTCGGCTCAATTGTTGAATGAACTGATCCAGCCCGAAACCCGGAAGGTCGATCTCATTGGGCAACTCTCGGACCGTGAATTTGGAATATTGTCGCTGGTAGCGGAGGGATTGAGCAACAAAGAAGCCGCCAAGAGGCTCGCGCTCCAGGAAAAGACGATCAAACATCACATGACGCGTATTCTCGCAAAACTTAAAGTTCGCAATCGCACAGAGGCCGCGCTTTTAATGCATGAGTCCAGGAACAGGCCGGTTGACATGATGCACCAGCCTGCCCCGTGAATTGCGGTTGGTGTACCGACAGGCTCCCGAACGGGCAGACATCAAAATGCTTTTAACCGCTTCACGTCGGAAGCTTTTACGGCGCGATCGATAATGGTGCGGCCGAGCGCGTCCTTCATTCTGAACCGTCCAGCCTCGACTCTCTCGCTGATACCGTCTGGATGGACAACCTCGATAGCGTTGCCCTGAACCGTCACCCTGTCGCCGGTCGCCGGATTTACCTTGGTTTCCCCGCCGCTCTTGCCGGCGCTGCTTCCATCGTCGCCGCCATCGTCGCTGTCACCGCTGTCATTGCCGTTGGAGTTGCCATTGCCGCTATTCCCGCTCCCGCTGTTGCCGTTTCCGCTATTGCCGTTTCCGCTATTACCTTTGCCATTGCCGCCTGCGCCGCCCTTTGCGTAAGCAGCAGCGGGTCCAATCTTAGGAAAGGTTGAGTGGTCGAGTTCAACAATGCAGGGCACGAATGTCAGCATCGCTCCCAGCGAAGCAGGAGCGATGAACCGGCAAAGCCAACGTAATGAGGGAACGGGCATTTTGCTTCTCCCTGTGATGAGCACGGAAGCACAATCGGACCGCCGGCTTCATGCCCATAGTAATTGGCTAATCTAGCGCTGGAACTTTGTCACCGGTCCCTATACGCCATCTGGACGCTTGTATAGGAAATCCGTCAAACGTTAAAATCAACTTGAAACGCCCTTTCTTCCGGCTTTGTTCCTCGCCGGAGATCCTTCCGGCATTCCAACCCCGAATAGTCAGACCTTGGTCGTAGCTTGATATGCCCAGAAGTCCGAGACCGTCGGTCTAAAGGCCCGGTGCGGGAACGCTCCCGTGAGACTGGCGTTACGGGCTCTGTTTAAGCGATGGCCCTATGGACGAGAAAATGTGGCAGTCCTCCTATGTCAACACTGGCAATGGCCTGGGCACCGCGATTGCCGTGCTCGTGGTCGGGCTCATGGCGATCGGTGTTGTGTTCCTGATTCTAGGTGGTGCGCTCTACCTGAATCAATGACCGACGGGCGCCCGCTCTCGACCGTGCCTGCCCGAGCCGTTCTTACCCAAGACAGCATCCCGGCGAGGTGAGTCTGTATGAATTGCGGATGCAGAGCCCTCGGCAGGGCCTGAAACGATCACCGCAGGCAAACTGCTTGCATCATGGAGGAACCAGAGGGGTGGACGACCAGCGACGCAAACGGTGAGCAGGGTCTATGATTCTCGTTTCGACGCCGCCAGCGGCGTCAGAGCCCTTTTGTCAGCAGGGGTGCCTCGAGAGAGCATTACCGTGTTCTGGCCTCCGGATGATGAAGCAGGAATCGTTTCGGCCATCTCCGTCGTGGGAGCGGCCTTTGGCGCCTCGATTGGTCTGCTTGCAGCCATGTCGCTGGCGGTCTATGGCGCGATCCCGTTCGAAGGAGGATGGCTGGCAATGGCGGTTGTCGGTGGCGTGGTCTGCGGAGGCTTTGCGGGTGGGGTTCTCGGCACGTTCGCCGATGCCCCAAAGGAACCCGGCGAAAAGAGCTCCCCTCAAAGCATCGTCCTGGTTGTTGCAGAAGTCGAGGAACAAATCGCGGCGGAGTGCGGCGTCTGCCTTGGCACCGCGATACCCCGGGCGGAATATTCACGACAGTCGGTATTTTCGTAAAGTCGGGCAGCGCCGCCGCGGCGGCCACGGGCGGTGACAGGGATATGGGCGACGCCAAAGGCCCGCCAACTTTGTCATGGTGTGCCGCCGCGCTTTCGGGCCTGCACGATTTTCGCCACTCGCAGCATCGCTCCTCGATGCGGTCCGACCAGTTCGATAAGCATCAGCGCCTCGTTCATGGTGACCCCGGTCTCTCGGGCGAGCGCGTCCGCCTGAAGCTCCTTCTGGCGATCAAGGTCGGCCCTTTCGTTGTCCATGCCCGCCGCCTTCCCGCGATGAAACCCGCCAGGCATGTTCCCAACAAATTATGTCAGGTACATTTCCGTTACCTAATATAATCCCGCAGATTGGATCGTGTTCCGCGCGTGCCTTCCATGCGTTTGAGGTTCGCCGAGCTGTTGACGCCGACCTGGTCGGGATGGGACCGCCGCCCTCACCCCAGCCCGATCCTTTCCGCTCCCTGCCGGAACAGCGCCTCGGCGTCCGATTGCCGCCCGCCGGCGTCAAGCAGCATGTCGCTTTCCTGCCGCCGAATGGATAATGTCGCGAAACAACGGGGCGGCGATCCATGACAGCTATCTTGCTCGGAGGGGTCGTATTTCTCTGCCTCTCCGGTACGGCGTCGATCGGGATGCTGTTGCGTGCCTATCTGCCTGACCATCATCTGAGCGCCGACTCCAGGGATGTGATCAAGCTGGCAACGGCGGTGGTCGGAACCTTGTCTGCACTCGCACTCGGGCTCCTGATCGCCTCCGCCAATGCCAACCATAACAGCGCCGAAACGGAGTTGAGGACGTCTGTTGCCCGCCTGGTGCTGCTTGATCGCGTCATGGCGCATTACGGCCCGGAGACTGAAAAGGCACGCGGGCTGCTTAGAAGGCTGGTCGAGGTCCGGTTGCGCGATGTCTGGGGCGATCCGAACGATGCCGACCAGTCGCGCAATGCGGCGGCTGATGAAGCAGGCATCGAGCCTGTACAAGACGAACTGCGGGGCCTGCAGCCGCTGACCGATGCTCAACGGTCGCTGCAGGCGCGAGCCATCCAGGTCGGCGGGCAGATCGCCGAGGGCCATTGGCTGTTGATCGAAACGCGCGGTGAAGGGCTCCCCTGGCCATTTCTTGCGATTCTGGTCTTCTGGCTGGGCTTGCTCTTCTTCACCTTCGGTCTGTTGGCGCCGGTCAATACGACCGTCATCTGCACGCTGCTTGTTTGCGCGCTTTCAGTTGCCGGCGCGGTTTTCCTGATCGTCGACATGTCCCATCCTTACCTTGGATTCATCCACGTTTCGGATAGCCCGCTGCGCGATGCGCTTCAGCGCATAGGACGGTAGCGACATCCTCGAGTGCCTTCCGACCGGGACACGGTCAAGCACTCCGCCTCAGCCCAGCCCGATCCTTCTCGCCCCCTGCCGGAACAGCGCCTCGGCGTCGGGTTCGAAGCGGAAGGTGCCGATGAAATCGTCGGCGCAGTAGCTTGGGTGAGTCTTGCGCAGCGCGGCGGCGAAATTTCGGGCCTCGTCCTGCCGTCCGGCCAGCGCCAGGCAATGCGCGGCGATGGCCAGGATGATGACGTGGGCGTTGGGGCGGGCGGCGGCCTTCAGCGCCCACTCGGCCGCCTCGTCGAACTGGCCGAGCCGGGCAAGCGCCATGGCGCGGGAGCCGAGCATGCCGAACAGCAGCGGATCGAAGGGGCTCAAGTGCCTGGAATGATCGGACGAGCCGATCGCCGATTTCGGGTCGCCCGACTGGGAATGCACGAAGGAGAGCGCGTAGTGGCCGAGCGCGAAGTTGGGGCTGAGATCTACCGCCCGTTCCAGTTCGATCAGCGAGCCGTCCTGCTCGCCGCGCAGCCACAGCGCCCGGCCCATGGCCCAGTGCGCGGCCGGGTTGTGATCGTCGACCAGAAGGCTTTGCCCGGCCGCCTCGAAGGCCAGCGCGCTTTCCTGATCGCGATCGCCCCAGCGCTGGAAGGCGCTTTGCCAATGGGTGAAGGACAGGCCGGCATAGGCGCGGGCGAAAGTCGGATCGAGCTTCAAGGCCATGTCGAAGAAATGCCGGGCCTGCTCGTTCTCCGTGCGGGTGAAGCGGTACATATGCCAGAGGCCGCGATGGTAGGCCTCCCAGGCGTTGAGCGAGTTCGGCGCCTTCAGCATGGCGCGGTTGCGCTCGACCGTCTCGATCTCGTTCGAGATCGACGAAACGATGGCGTTGCCGATCTCGTCCAGCACGGCAAAGATGTCGTCGGGCCGGCGCTCGAACGTCTCGGCCCAGACGATCCTGGCGGTGCGCACCTCGACGAGCTCGATGCTGACGACGACGCGGCCCGGCTGGCTGCGCACCGCGCCGGTTGCGACATAGTCGACGTTGAGCCGCCGGCCGGCATCCTCCGGCGCAATGTTCCTTTCCGCCAGCGCGAAGACCGAGCCTCGCGCGATGACGAAGAAATCCCTGAGCTTGGCCAGGCGGGTGATGATGTCGTGGGTGAAGCCATCGGCCACGCCTCCACGAGGAGAGCCGATGCCGGCTTCCTCGACAAACGGCATCACCGCCAGCGAAGCCCGGCGCAACGGGACGGCATCGGGTTCGGTGAGCGCGACCGGGGGCGACAAACTCACCATCGAGCGCGCGCAGGGCGTGGCTACCGACGGCCGTTCCCTGATCGCCCGCCAGGCGTTGCGGACAGGAGCAAAATCCAGATCCTCGGACTGGAAGAGCAGTGCCGCGGCGGCAAGATGCTCCTCGCAGGCGCCGATCTGGCCGCGCCTGGCCAGATTTTCCAGCAATGCGACATGCGCGCGCCCATCGAAGGGCGCCAGCGCAAGCCATTTCTCGATATGGGCGGACATGCTTGCCGAGCCCGCCGGGAGATTGGTGACGAGATGCTCCAGAATGGCGGCATGGCATGAGGAGAAGCGCCGGCGCTGCGCGGTCACCCAGCTCATGAAATACGGGCTGCGGTCGATCTCCAGGCCTTCGAGGAAATCACCGGCGAACTGTCCGGACAAGGTTTGCAGCTGCTCCAGATCGAGTGTCTCGACGCCCTTGGCGGCGGCTGAGGCAATGTCGATCGCGTCGACGAAAATGCCGCCGAGATCAAGCGCGACCGTGTCGCCCGAGGTCTCGACCCTGGCGGGGTCGTCGAGAATGCCTCTGAGCTTGCTCAGGCACCAGCGAAGCTCACCCCTCGGGTCGTTCGGCACATCCCACAGAAGTTCGCACAGGCGGCTGCGGCTCACGGGATGCGGGGCCAGCGCCAGATAGGCGAAAAGAGCGCGCAGCTTGCGCGACGCCGGAAGCTGCACCGTGGCGCCGTCGCGGACGACGGTCAGCGGCCCGAACAGGCGCACGCTAAGCCCTGGCGTGCCGCCATCCAGGCTCGATCGAGTGGATTCCACGTGCGTTTCCACGCCTGCTCCCACGCTGGCCGTCGGCCGCTATTCTATCACCGAAAGCGACAAGGCGCACCCGGCGGCGAATTTCCGCGCCGGACGCGACCGTTGTCGACTTGGCCCGGCCGCATTGCCGGCAAGTCGAGGAAGTGTAGCGCGGCAAGGTCTCGAAATCTCGCCGCCCAGTCCGCCGGTCTGTAACCGGGGCGTGACCACGAACCATGACAACAAGATCGAGGAGATCAACATGTTGCATAAACAGAAAATCAGAACCACGGCCGGCCGCGGCCGCCTGTTCGACAGCATTCTCGACACGGTCGGCGATACGCCGGTGATCCGGATCAACAATCTCGGCCCGGCCCATGCGACGATCTATGTGAAGGCCGAATTCTTCAACCCGGCGGCCTCGGTGAAGGACCGGCTGGCGCTCAACATCATCGAGGAGGGCGAGCGCAGCGGCGCGCTGAAGCCGGGACAGACCGTCGTCGAGGCGACCAGCGGCAACACCGGTATCGGGCTGGCCATGGTCTGCGCGCAGAAGGGTTATCCGCTGGTGGTGACGATGGCCGACAGTTTTTCCGTCGAACGGCGCAAGCTGATGCGCATGCTGGGCGCCAAGGTGGTGCTGACGCCGCGTGCCCAGAAAGGCTTCGGCATGTACAAGAAGGCGGTGGAACTGGCGGAAGCCAATGGCTGGTTCCTGGCCCGTCAGTTCGAGACCAAGGCCAATGCCGCCATCCACGAGGCGACGACGGCGCGCGAGATCATCAACGATTTCGCCGGCGCGCGGCTCGACTGCTTCGTCACCGGTTATGGGACCGGCGGCACGGTGGTCGGCGTCGGGCGCGTGCTGCGGCGCGAGCGGCCGGAGACGCGGATCGTGCTGGCCGAGCCGGCCAACGCGCAGCTCATCGGCAGCGGCACGGCGCAGGAGCGCGGCGCCGGCGGCGCGCCCGCCGCCAGCCACCCGGCCTTCGAGCCGCACCCGATCCAGGGCTGGACCCCCGATTTCATCCCCAACGTGCTGCAGGAGGCGATCGACGCCAGCCTCTATGACGAGGTGATGCCCATTCCCGGCCCGGAAGGCATGAAATGGGCCAAGGCGCTGGCGCAGAAGGAAGGCATCTTCACCGGTATTTCCGGCGGCGCCACCTTCGCTGTGGCGCTTCAGGTGGCTGAGAAGGCAGCGCCCGGTTCGGTGATCCTGTGCATGCTGCCCGACACCGGCGAGCGCTACATGACGACGCCGCTGTTCGACGGCATCGAGGCCGAGATGGACGCCGAGGAGATTGCGCTTTCGCAGTCGACGCCCGGCTGCCAGTTTCCGGCGTGACGGCGACATATAGGGAGCGACCTGCATGGACACGCCGTCTGGATTCGCCGCCACGACCGCCGAGGAAACGCTTGACCCCTCGGACTGGGCCGATGTGCAGGTCCTGTCGCATCGGATCGTCGACGATGCCGTCGCCTACCTGCGCGATGTCAGAGAGCGGCCGGTGTGGCGGGAGATGCCTGGAGATGTGAGGGACTTCTTCACCGCGTCCCTGCCGCAATCGCCAACGCCGCTGACGGATGTCTATGACGACGTCGTCGAAAGACTGATGGCCTATCCGATGGGCAACATCCATCCGCGCTTCTGGGCCTGGTACATGGGGTCGAGCAATTTCACCGGCGCTCTCGGTGATTTCCTGGCGGCGATCCAGGGCTCCAATCTCGGCGGCGGCAACCATGCCGCCGCCCTGATGGACAGCCAGGTCGTCGACTGGCTGAAGCAGATGCTGGGCTTTCCCCAGTCCGCCAGCGGCACGCTGGTCAGCGGCGGCTCGATGGCCAACATCATCGGGCTGACCGTGGCGCGCAACGCCAAGGCCGGCGTCGACGTGCGCGAGTATGGCGTCGCGGCAATCGCCAAGCCGTTGCGTTTCTATGGCTCGGACCAGCTGCATTCCTGCCACCGAAAGGCGATGGAAGCGCTCGGCCTCGGCAACCGGGCGCTGCGGCGCATCCCGACCGATGCCGGATTGCGGATGGACATCGACGCGTTGCGCAAGGCGATCGCCGAGGACCGCAAGGCAGGCTTCAAGCCGGCCTGCGTCATCGGCACGGCAGGCACCGTCAACACCGGCGCGATCGACGATCTGCAAGCGCTGGCAAGGCTGGCCGCGGAAGAGGACCTCTGGTTCCATGTCGACGGCTGCATCGGCGCCCTGATCGCCATTGCGCCGGAAAATGCGCCTCTCGTCGCCGGCATCGAACGCGCCAACTCGATCGCGCTCGATCCGCACAAATGGCTGCACGCGCCGTTCGAGGTCGGCTGCGCCCTGGTCAGGGACGGCGCCTCGCACCGCGATACGTTTGCGGTGACGCCGGAATATCTGGAATCGACGCCACGCGGGCTCGCCTCCGGACAATGGCTGCATGATTACGGGCTGCAGACGTCACGCGGTTTTCGCGCACTGAAAGTGTGGATGGCGCTGAAGGAGCACGGTGTCGAAAAATTCGGCCGGCTGATCGACCAGAACATCGCCCAGAGCCACATTCTCGCCGGGCTGATCGAGGCCGAGCCGACGCTCGAGCTGACGGCGCCGACCAGCATCAATATCGTCTGCTTTCGCTATCGCGGCGACGGGCTGGCGGGCGACGAGTTGACAGGTGAGGCGCTGAAGGCGCTCAACACCGAGATCATGCTGAGGCTGCAGGAGGAAGGCATCGCCGCCCTTTCGGACACCACGGTGCACGGCCAGCATTGCCTCAGGGTGGCGATCAACAATCACCGGACCCGGCGCGAGGACCTGGACCTGCTGGTGCGGGAAACGGTTCGACTCGGGCGGGAGATTTCGAAGTCGGGCGCCGCCGGCTAAGGATCCCCAACCAAGCAATCGCCTCCGAAGCTGCCGGGCATCTCCCCCTTGCGGGCAGGGCAATCGCAGATGAAAAGCCAAGGCTTTCGCTTTACGATGGACCCCCACCCCTAGCCCCTCCCCACAAGGGGGAGGGGAACTTCCGTGGCGCTAACCTCGGCAAATTGTCTCTCTTTCGGCGCCAAAGAGGGAAGTAAAGACGCGCGGCAGCGTTCCCTCCCCCTTGTGGGGAGGGTTAGGGTGGGGGTCCTCTTCACAAAAAATCCATCTGCGATTGCCCTGCCCGCAAGGGGGAGATCGGCTGTCTTTTCTGCTTTCGCCAATCACCAACGCGCGACAAATCACGCCTCGATCCAGACCGTCTCGAAATGCTGCTCGAGCGACTGGTGCTGCTCGCAGCCATGCACGCCCTTGCGATAGGTGCGGAAGACCGAGCGCCAGTAGGGCTGGATGATGATGCCGGAATCGCGCAGGTTCTGCTCGATCTTGGCCATGATCTCCTTGCGGGCGGCGGCATCGGGGGTGGCCAGCGCCTTGTCGAGAAGAGCGTCGAATTCCGGATTGGCGTAGGCGCTTTCGTTCCAGGCCGCGCCCGATTTATAGGCAAGCGCCAGCACCTGGACGCCGAGCGGCCGGCCGAGCCATTCGGTGCAGGAGAAGGGGTATTTGCTCCAGTCGTTCCAGAAGGTCGCCGCCGGCAGCACGGTGCGCTTGACCTTCAGCCCGGCCTCGCGCATCTGCGCGGCAATCGCATCGCCGCTCGTCTTCTGCCAGTCGACATCGACCGAGATGAGGTCGAATTCATGATCGGCCTTGCCGGCCTCGTCGAGCAGCTTCTTGGCCTCGTCGACCTTGCGCACGGCCGGCCCGATATCGGCATATTCGGCGTGCATCGGCCCGACATGGTGGTTTTCCGCCGGCTTGCCCCGATTGTCGATGCCAAGCATCAGCACCGCTGAATTGTCGACCGCGAGCTGGGCGGCGCGCCGCACCTTGACGTCGTCATAGGGCGGATTGCCGACATTGAAGCGCGCGACCAGGGTCGAGCCGGTGGCAAGTTCCGAATTCTGAAGCTCCATCTGTTCGGTCTGCGACACCGTATCGGCGGCGGTTTCGTGGTTGGTGTCGATCTCGCCCGATTCGAAGGCCGACAGCATGGCATTGGGATCGGAGCCGTAGTCGACCCATTTGATGCCGTCGAGGTAGAAGTCGCCCTTCCACCACGGCTTGTCCTTGCGGCGGACCTCGGCGCCGGTCTCGGCGTCCCACGACACCAGTTCGCAAGGTCCGGTGGTGATCGCCAGCGCCTTCAGCGGATCGTCGCCACCCTCGTAGGAGCGATGCATGATCAGTCCGGGATAGTCGGCCACGCCGGCGATCAGCGAAATGTCGGGCTTCGGCAGATTGAGCTTGATGGTGAAGTCGTCGATGCGCTCGATGCCGCCATCGACGGCTTTCTTGGTGTCGGGGTTGATCAGCGCGCCCAGCCGCGCGGCGACCGAATTGCCGGCGACGGAAGCATCGCACCAGCGCGTGACGTTGTGGACGACATCGTCGGCGTTGAAGGCGTCGCCGTTCGACCAGGTGATGCCCTTGCGGACATGCAGCGTCAGCGTCTTGGCGTCATCGCTCGTCTCCCAGCTCTCGAGCAGCCACGGCTCGAAGGTGAAATCGCGGTTCCAGCGGACCAGATATTCGTTGCACTGGCGGGCGATGTTGGACATTTCGACGCCGTCGAAGGTGCGCGGATCCTTGAAGCCTTTGACGTTCATGGCGACGCGCAGCACGCCGCCGCGCTTCGGCTCCTGCGCCCTGGCCGGAGAGGGCGCCAGGCCGCCCAGCGCCAGCGCGCCGGCGGCGCTGACGCCAAGGGCTGCCATGGTGGCGAGATATTCGCGCCGGTTCATCTGGCCCTTCTTGAACCCGTCGGCGACAGGTTCGGCCTGCGGATGCAATGACCTGCCGGTCAACATGAACTTCATCGTCGTTCCCCTGTTGTTGGGCGCCCCGGCCGACCGGCAGACGCGGGGGACGGGTGCGATCGCCGGAGCGCCATTGCCTGGGAGGGATGATAGGGCGGGCTGCCGCGAGGGAGTGTTCGGACTTCCGCAGTTCTTATGCGCCGTTCCGCAAACGGAAGGTCCCCTCACCCGGATTGCCGACCAAATTGCGAAGGGCAATTCGGGGTAATCCGACCTCTCCCCGAGGGGAGAGGAGGTTGCCAGCGTTGATGCCAGCCTCTTCTCCCAGCGGGGAGAAGGTGGACGCGAAGCGGCCGGACGAGGGGGCCTTGGCGACCTCAGTAGGGCCAGTCGCCTTTGCCCAAGGCTGCGACCGCCGCGACGATGCGGGCGAAGGCTTGGCCGGCCCGCGGCACGGTCTTTCGGGCGCGCAGGAAACTGTGCACCAGGCGCGGCTCCTCGCGCCACCAGGCGCGGCCGCCGGCGGCAAGAATGCGGTCGCGATAAGCCTCGCCGTCGGACGACAGCGGATCGCATTCGGCGGTGAGGATGAAGGTCGGCGGCAGGCCGGAGAAATTGCTGTCTAGGAGCGGCGAAAAGGTCGGATCGTCGGGCGACTGCGTCTTGGCGGAGCGGACGTTGCGGTAGAACTCGATATCACTGAGCGTCAGCAGCGGCGCTTGCGCGTGCTCGACATAGGAGCCGGTGCTCTCATCGCCGCCGAGGCCGGGATAGATCAGCACCTGGCCGATCGCCTGGCGAGAGTGGTTGCGCGAGGCCTGCGCCACCCCTGCGGCAAGATTGCCGCCGGCGCTTTCGCCGCAGAGCACGATCGGCAGGTCTGACGTCGCAGCGGCCCATTCGAACACGGTCAGCGCGTCGTCGAAGGCGGCCGGATGCAAATGCTCGGGCGCCAGCCGGTAGTCGACTGAGAGCACGTCAAAACCGGTGCCGGCGCAGATCTCGGCGCAGATGTCGTCATGGCTGTCGAGCCCGCCGAGGATGAAGCCACCGCCGTGATAATAAACGACGATCGCCTGTGGCGTCCCGCCCGCCATCCGGTAGCGCCGGACCGGGATCGCGTGGTCGCCGGCGGCAACCGTGCCATCGCTGGCCTCGACCCCGGCCGGATAGGCTTCGCGGAACGCCCGGCACATCGCGTCATAAACCGCGCGCTGCCTGTTGATCGGCAGGCCGGAAATCTCGGGCGGGTACCAGCCATTGATCCGGTCAATGTAGTCCCAGAGCTCGGGATCGAGCCGGGTGGCGTATTTCTCCCGGCCGGTCTTTCCGGAGCGATCGACGTCAATGGCCATCGCAGTCCGCACAGTATCAGAGCTCGGCATAGAGCCGGGCCGCATTTTCGTAAGTGAAGCGCAAAGGCACCGAGCCTTCGACCTGCCAGGCGGCTACGCTTTCGCCGGAGAGCAGCCGGCAGGCGCCCTCGGTGTCGGTGACCGCGCCGCCATAGAGCCGGTTGGCAAGGTTGAGGACGGCGGTCTGGTGCATGGCCGCGCTGCCGCTGCCGCAGGCGTCCTTGACCAGAAGCACGCGAAAGCCCGATGCGACCGCGTCCCTGACGGTGGCGTCGATGCAGGCCTCGGTCCAGACCCCGGCGACGACCAGCCATTCGACGCCACGCGCCTTGAGCTCGCCCGCCGCGGGGCCGCTGCGGAAGGCGCTGGCCTCGGCCTTGATCCGCAAGATTTCGCCGGCCATCGGCGCGACCTCGTGACAGATCGCGGTCAGCGGGTCGTCCTTGTCGGAGAAGGCCGACTTGCCATCGGCCTCGACCGGGTGGAACGGCCGGTGCTGGGCGCCGAGGTCGACGATATAGGCCCAGTGCCAGAGCGGCACGCTATTGGCCCGCGCCGCCGCCTGCAGGCGCTGGACATTGGCGAGGATTTTCTCATAGCCGTCGACGAGATAGCGCTGGTCCTGCCGGTGCTCCTCCTGGAGATCGATGAAGACGGCGGCCACGGCGCCGCGTTTGATGGAGAGGGGCGTTTTCATGCGGATGCGCCTGGGTTGCGGGCCAACGCTGTTCCTTGCAGCGAGCCGGCGCAAGCCGTGGAGATTGGCTGAAGCGTCCCCACCTTCGTCATCCCAGGGCGAAGCAGGAGCGAAGCTCCGTCGCGGAGACCCTGGGATCCATGCCGTGACCTTGGCCGTGGAGTGCAGGGGAGCAGAACCTGCATCGTTGCGTCGCCTTGATGTAACGGCATGGATCCTGGGGTCTGCGCCGCGTCGCTGCGCTCCTTGCTTCGCCCCAGGATGACGAAACGATGGGCGTCCGCGCTCGTCCCCAAGAGATACGCAACCCGCATCAAACCTGTTTCTCCAGAAAATCGTCCTCATAGGGGAAGCGCGACAGAAGCTCGGTGCCGGTTTCGGTGATCAGTATCTCGTCCTCCAGCTTGACGCCTTCGCGGCCGCCCTTCTCACCGATATAGCTCTCGACGCTGACCACCATGCCGGGAACGATGATACCATCGCGGCCATAGGTCTCGTAGTCCATGGCATGGGCAATGAACGGCGTCTCGCCATGCATGCCGACACCATGCATGACCGAGGTATAGCGCTGGTCGACAAAACGATCGGGAATCTTCCAGGCCTTTTCGGCGATCTCGCGAAACGCCATGCCAGGCCTGACGATCCCGATGTTGTGCTGAACCTGGTCATGCGCCATGCGGTAGAGCGATTTCTGATAATCGGTCGGCTTGCCCGGCCCGCAACGGAAGGTGCGCGAGAAGTCGGAATAATAGCCGTAGCAGCCGATCGTGTCGGTATCGAGCGCCAAAAGCTCGCCGGGCCTGATCTTGCGCCCGCTCGCCTCGTTGAACCAGGGATTGGTGCGCTGGCCGGAGGTGAGCAGCCGGGTTTCGATGAACTCGCCGCCCTGGCGGATCACCTCGCCATACATGATGGCGAACAGGTCGTTTTCGGACACGCCGGGCTTGATCGCCTCGCGTACCGCCGAGACGGCGGCTTCCGCACCTGCCATCGACACTTGCAGGCATTTCACTTCCTCGGGCGTCTTGACCGCGCGCACCGCGAGGATCTCGCCCTGGCAATCCCTGACCTCGCAGCCGCGCTTTTCCAAGGCGAGGGCCTGCAAATGGCTGCAGCGGTCGAGCCCGAGCTTCATCGAACCGCCGCCGTGCTGCTTGAGAAGTTCGGCGATCTCGTCGGCGAAGGGACCGGCGGTTTCGTCGTCGCGGCCCGATACGGAAGACCAGACCAGCTTGGAGGGCCGCGCCTCGTCGATCGTGTCGAGCACCATGGAGACATGATAGCTCTGCGGATATTCGAACAGCACGATCGGCCCAACGGTCGGGATGAAGAAGTAGCGCGTCGAGTTGCGCAGGAAATAGCCGAACATGTTGCGCGAGCCGGTGGCGTAGCGCTGGTTGTAGGGGTCGAACAGGACGACACCGCCATAGCCGGCCTCGCGCATCCAGGCGCGCAGTTTGGCCAGCCGCCCCTTGCGCAGTGCGTCGGCGTCGATGAAGGACGGTTCGGTGTCCGACAGCCACATGCCGCCTGCCGGGTCGGCCGCCGCGGGGTGGCGCATGCGGTCTTTGAAATCCACATCCTCGGTGCTGTCGGGATCGAAAACGACGATGCTCATGGGCGCCTCCTGGAAGCCCTGAACATAGTCGCGCATCATGAGGAGCTTGTGCGGAACACCGCAGATGTCGTGCGGAATACCGCAGCTGCTTTACCTTCCGGCAAGGTCGGTGACTGGCCGTAAGCCCCCACGCGTTCGTCATCCTAGGGCGGAGCAACGCGAAGCGGAGCGCAGACCCTGGGATCCATGCCGTGATATCCGCCGAAGAACGCAGCGGGTCAAAGTGGCTGATCGAGGAACGAATGCGGGATAGGTGATGTTCGATTCTGGTCCGCCTTCGTATGCCACAGATGTCACGGCATGGATCCCAGGGTCTGCGCTGCGTCGCTTCGCTCCTTGCTTCGCCCTGGGATGACGAAGGGAGAGATGTTGCGGCCAATCTCCAAGGTTTGCGACTATTCAGGCGCTCCTAATGCCGCCGCATAACCTTCGGCGCATGTCCATGCTCCTCGCGAAACGCCCGCGCAAAGCTCGACATCGAGGCAAACCCGCAGGCCAGCGCCACGTCGCGCACCATCAGCTTGGAGTGCGCCAGGAGATCGGCGGCGCGCTTCAGCCTGAGGCGGCGGTAGTAGCCGTTGGGCGAGATACTGAGCTCAGCGCGGAAATTCCGCTCGAGTTTGTCGGAGGAGACGCCGAGCCTGGCGGCAAGGTCGGTCATGCCGAGCCGCTCCTCCACCGCATCCTCCATGATGGCGATGGCCGACAGCACCAGTTCGTTGCGGACGCCGGTGCGCAGGCGCAGCGGCATCAGCTTGCGGTCGACGCTCGAGCGAAGCGGGCTGTGCACGAACCACTCGGCGATGCCGGCGGCAAGCTCGGCGCCATAGTCCGATGCAATGATCTCCAGCATCATGTCGAGGCTGCCGACGCCGCCGGCCGAGGTGAAGCGCTTGCGGTCGATGACGTAGAGATCGCGCCTCAGCTCGATATCGGGAAAGGCCTCGGTGAAGGCGGCCTGGCTGGTCCAGTGCAAGGTGCAGGCATGGCCGTCGAGCAGGCCGGCACGAGCGAGAAAGAACGCGGCATCCGCCACCGCGCCGATATGGGCGCCGCCGCGCAGGCTCCTGCGGATCCAGTTCACCGCGTCCTCGGCGACGAGATGATCGGCGTCGCCGCCCGAGCAGACGACGATGCGGTCGACTTTCGGCGCATCGCCGGCGGAAAAGCCCGGCTGGATGACGACGCCGTTCGAGGCCTCGACCGCGCCGCTGTCGGCGCCGACGATGATCCAGCGATAGCAATTTTTCTTCGCCAGCACATTGGCGGCGCGCAACGGCTCAATGACCGAGCTGAACGCCATCATCGGGAAGCCGGGGAAGACGAGCACGGCGAAGGTGAGGGGGGCTTCGGTGGCCGGTGGTTGGTCGCGTTGTCGGTTGTTCATAGCTTCCGGAGCCAGGCAGCAAGGTGGATCAAGAAGCTACAATTCTGCCAGATGGCGCCAAGGTCAACGGGACAGCGAGCAATCGCCACTCCTTGGCGATCCTTCACGCCCCCCTCTGTCCTGCCGGACATCTCCCCCTCAAGGGGGGAGATTGGCCGTCATCTCTGCCTTCGCCAATCTCCAACGCTGACAGAGGAGCGAGACGGCGAGGCTGCCAATCTCCCCCCTTGAGGGGGAGATGCCCGGTAGGGCAGAGGGGGGCGCTGTCCCGCTGTCGTCTCAATCAACCCCTCAGCGCCTGATCCAAATCCGCAATCAGATCGTCACCATCCTCGATCCCCGCCGACAGGCGCACGAGCGAATCTGAAATCCCGATCTCCGCCCGCTTCCCGGCCGGGATCGAGCCGTGCGTCATCAGTGCCGGATGCTCGATCAGGCTCTCGACGCCGCCGAGGCTCTCGGCCAGCGTGAACAATTGCGTGCGTTCGAGGAAGCGTTTTGTGCCGGCAAGGTCGCGGTCGAGGTCGACGGAGATCATGCCGCCGAAGGCGTGCATCTGCTGCACGGCGATGGCGTGCTGCGGGTGGCTGGCGAGGCCGGGATAGATGACGCGGCGCACATCCTTGCGGGTCTCCAGCCATTGCGCGATCTTCAGGCCGTTCGTGGAATGGCGCTCCATCCTGAGCGCCAGCGTCTTGATGCCGCGCAGCGCCAGAAAGCTGTCGAACGGGCCGGAGATGGCGCCGACGGCGTTCTGCAGGAATCTCAGGCGGTCGGCCAGGTCCTTGTTGTCGCCGACGACCGCGACGCCGCCGACCATGTCGGAATGGCCGTTGAGGTATTTCGTCGTCGAGTGGACGACGATGTCGATGCCGAGCTCCAGCGGCCGTTGCAGATAGGGGCTGCAGAAGGTGTTGTCGGCGACCGAGACAAGGTTTTTGCGTTTCGCCAGTGCCGCCACGCCTTCGAGGTCGACGATGCGCAGCAGCGGGTTGGTCGGCGTCTCGACCCAGAGCAGTTTCGTCTCCGGGCGGATCGCCGCCTCGACCGCGGCAAGATCGGTGAAGTCGACGAAGCTGACCTGCAAATTGGCGGAGCGCTTGCGCACCCGTTCCATCAGGCGGAAGGAGCCGCCATAAATATCGTCAGTGGCGACGACATGGGCGCCGGAATCGAACAGTTCGAGCACCGTGGCGATCGCCGCCAGGCCCGAGGCGAAAGCGAAGGCGGCGGTGCCGCTTTCGAGATCGGCGACGGCGCGCTCGAAGGCGAAGCGGGTCGGGTTCTGGCTGCGGGCATATTCGAAACCCTTGTGCACGCCGGGCGACTGCTGGCCGTAGGTCGAGGTGGCGTAGATCGGCACCATCACCGCGCCGGTCAGCGGGTCGTGGCTCTGGCCGCCATGGATGGTGCGCGTCGAAAAGGCCAGGCGGTTCCGGCCCGATACGGTTGCTTTGATGGTCATCGGGCGCGCCTCAGATGGTTGATCAGGTCGATGCGGGTTATCAGGCCGACGAATTCGTCGCCGTCGAAGATGATGGCGACCTCGTTGCGGTCGAAGACCGGCAGCAGCGCGTCCAGCGTCTGGCTGGCCTGCAGCGTGTGCAGATTGGAGGTCATGGCGGTGCGGACCGGAGCCTTGAAGCGGTCCCAGCGGCTGTCATAGGGGCCGTCGACATGGGCGAGGATATCGCTTTCGTCGACGATGCCGACCAGCTTGCCCTGGTCCAGCACCGGCAGTTGCGAAACATCCGAGCGGCGCATGCGGCCATAGGCGTTGAGCAGGCTTTCCTCCGGCCCGACAAACACCGTGTCGCCGGTGCGGTGCGAGCGCATCACCAGGTCGCGTAGATCGCCATGCTGCTCCTGCTCGGCCAGGCCCTGCTCGGCCAGCCAGAAATCGTCGAACACCTTCGACAGATATTTGTTGCCGCTGTCGCAGACGAAGGTGACGACGCGCTTGGGCGTCGTCTGCTCGCGGCAGTAGCGCAGCGCCGCCGACAGCAGCGTGCCGGACGACGAGCCGGCGAGGATGCCTTCTTTCGACAGCAGGTCGCGCACCGCCAGCATGCTCTGCTTGTCGGTGATGGAGTAGGCCTTTTTCACCAGCGACAGATCGGCATTGGGCGGGACGAAATCCTCGCCGATGCCTTCCACGGTCCAGCTGCCGGCCTCTTCCATCTTGCCGGTCTTGATCAGCGGCGCCAGCACCGAGCCGACCGGATCGGCCAGCACCATTTCGGTCTTCGGCGACACCTTGGCGAAGTAGCGGCCCAGACCGGTCAGCGTGCCGCCGGAGCCGACGCCGACGACGACCGCGTCGACATCGCCTTCGAGCTGTTGAAATATCTCGGGACCAGTGGTGGTCTCGTGCGCCAGCGGGTTGGCCGGGTTGGCGAACTGGTTGGCGTAGAAGGCGCCGGGCAGTTCGGCGGCGATCTTTTCGGCCATGTCCTGATAATATTCGGCATGGCCCTTGCCGACATCGGAGCGTGTCATGCGCACCTCGGCGCCGAGCGCGCGCAGATGCTGGATCTTCTCACGCGACATCTTGTCGGGCACGACCAGGATGATGCGGTAGCCCTTGGGAATGCCGACCTGGGCCAGCCCAAGGCCGGTGTTGCCGGCCGTCGCCTCGACGATGGTGCCGCCGCGTTTGAGCTTGCCCTGTTTTTCGGCGGCGGCGATCATCGACAGCGCGATGCGGTCCTTGATCGAGCCGCCGGGATTCTGGCTTTCGAGCTTGATGAACAGCCGGCACTTGCCGGTGTCGAATCTGGTCAGCTCGACGACCGGCGTCTGGCCGATCAGGTCGAGGACCGAGGCATAGGGCGGCCGCAGGCGCTGCAGGCCAGCGTCGGGTGCGGCGGTCTTGTGCTCGCTCATATCAGATGCTCCGTGGTAACAGGCGAGCGACCGCCTCTGGCGAGGTGGTCAGCCTATCGTCTTTTCCAGCCGTTTGCAGTCTGAAAGAAGATAGATCGTGCCAATCGACCGGCGAGATGCGGAATGAAATTCCGCTTGTTGGTCACGGCACGCAGGTCAGGCAACCGACTTCCCGACCGGTTCACGGGCGTCAACGATTCGCCCAGACCAGCCCCACCAGGCCGACAAGCGCTGTGACGATACCGGCATAAAGCCATTGCGACTGGCCGGTCATGAAGCTGCCCTGGACGAGGCCCGCGCCTTGCAGCGACCACACCACGCCGGCGGCGACCACCAGCAGCGCCAGCAGGTTCTTGATCAATTTTGTCATTATCAATCTCCTTGCCCAGTCAATCCTGGCTCTGCCGATCGCGTCGCCATGACCGCGATGATATTGCTAAGGAAGCGATCCGAACGCGTTCGTCTACACTTATGTTCCGGCGTGCGATCTTGCTGAAGACATCTGCGATATCGGTCCGGATATCAGCTTAGACTCGCGCCCAGACGACGGAAATCTCTGACAGACTGTTTCGCAGCGACTCCAAACGTGTGCTCTTGCCACGGAACTGCCGGATGCTTGCCGCATTTCCTGCCTTATTCGCCACCTAACGGCGCGGTTCTGTCAACGGAGCCTTCCCAAATGAAGAAGAACAACAAGACCGCGCTTGTCGCGGTGACGATAGCGGCTGGCCTGATGGTCGGTGCATCCATCTCGCCGGCCGCCGCCCAGTGCGGCCGCGCCTCCTGGTACGCGCTGCATTCCAAAACCGCTTCCGGCGAGCGCATGAACCCCTCGGCGCTGACCGCGGCGCATCGCAGCCTGCCCTTCGGCACCAGGCTGAAGGTGACCAACCGCAACAATGGCCGCAGTGTCGTCGTGCGCATCAACGATCGCGGCCCCTTCATCAAGGGGCGTGTGCTCGACCTGTCGAAGGGCGCCGCCAGCCGGCTCGGCTTCATCGGTTCGGGTCATACGTCCGTGTGCATGGCACGCGTCTGAGCCTGCCTGGAAATTCTACTCCGGCGGCGAAGCAGATTCCCGCCGGACACGACTCCCTGTTTTCGCAGGCGCACATTGAGCCGGCTCTGGCTGTCGAGCGCTGATTCCCAAGGCATTGGCAGAAAGAAGTGCATAGATCACGGCGCCTGACGTATTGCATTGCAGCAATTTGTTGCTAACCTCCCGCAGACATTTCAGGGTTCGGCGCTGCCCGTCGTCCTCTTGGTGCAGCGAGCGGGGTTCCCGATGTTCTACCAGCTCTATGAACTGAACCACGCCGCCCTGCAGCCGGCGCGGCTTTATGCCGATGCGGTGCGCCTGCTCTACACTAACCCGCTCAATCCGTTTTCACACACGCATTGGGGCCGTTCGGTCGCGGCGGCGGCCGAATTGTTCGAACGCACCACGCGCCGCTACTCCAAGCCGCGCTTCGGCCTGGCGCAGACGGTGGTCGACTGGAAGAATGTCGAGGTCAGCGAAAAGACCGTCTGGTCGCGGCCTTTCTGCAATCTGGTCCGTTTCGAGCGGGCCGTTCCGGCGGGCCGCAAGCCCGACCCGAAGCTGCTGATCGTGGCGCCGATGTCCGGCCACTACGCGACGCTTCTGCGCGGCACGGTCGAGGCGATGCTGCCCCATGCCGATGTGCATATCACCGACTGGGTCGATGCCCGCATGGTGCCGCTCAGCGAGGGCAGCTTCGACCTCGACGACTATATCGATTACATCGTCGACATGCTGCATGCGCTGGGGCCCGACACCCATGTCATGGCGGTGTGCCAGCCTTCCGTGCCGGTGCTGGCGGCGGTGGCGCTGATGGAGACGCGCGGCGACCCGTTCGTTCCCTCGACGATGACGCTGATGGGCGGGCCGATCGACACGCGCCGCAATCCGACCGCCGTCAACCTTCTGGCCGAGGAAAAGGGCATCGACTGGTTCCGCGACAACGTCATCCTGCAGGCGCCCTGGCCGGTGCCGGGCTTCGGCCGCGAGGTCTATCCCGGCTTCCTGCAGCTCTCGGGCTTCATGAGCATGAATCTCGACCGCCACATCATCGCCCACAAGGACTTCTTCATGCACCTGGTGAAGCATGATGGCGACAATGCCGAGAAGCACCGCGATTTCTACGACGAGTATCTGGCGGTGATGGACCTGACGGCGGAGTTCTACCTGCAGACCGTCGACACCGTATTCGTCCGCCATGCCCTGCCCAAGGGCGAGATGACGCATCGCGGCGTGGCGATCGATCCGTCCGATATCCACAATGTCGCCCTGTTCACGGTCGAGGGCGAGAATGACGATATTTCCGGCCTCGGCCAGACGAAGGCCGCGCACGATCTGTGCGTCAATATCCCCGCGGACAGGCACGCCCACTACATGCAGCCGGCGGTCGGCCATTACGGCGTCTTCAACGGCTCGCGCTTCCGCTCCGAAATCGTGCCGCGCATCGTCGACTTCATCACCAGCTATGGCCGCCAGACCCGCGTTGCGGTGAAACCCAGGC
Source organism: Mesorhizobium sp. WSM4871 (assembly GCF_055811295.1). Lineage (NCBI taxonomy): Bacteria > Pseudomonadati > Pseudomonadota > Alphaproteobacteria > Hyphomicrobiales > Phyllobacteriaceae > Mesorhizobium > Mesorhizobium sp. WSM4871. Next base: position 83,004 of record NZ_JBVVPU010000008.1, read on the forward strand.
TGGTGCGCGCCGCCAAGCGCTAGGGAAGGGGTGGTAGGCCGAAGGGGGTAGGCTGTTGCACAATAGCCGCTTTTTCGGCCCTGCCGGTAACCATGTCGAAATTCTCGCCGTTTGCATAATTGACACGGAGTGTAAATCGCCCTTAACGTTTCGTTAACAACAAGGGACGAGCGGGGACAATGATTTCCTCAAGGGTGGCGCGAAAGCTGTGCCGGTACGTCGTAGCCGGGCTGGCGATTTCGGGAGGTTGGGCGACGGCGGCTCTGGCGGCCAGTCCAATGGTGACGGGTGGCCCGACATCGCAACCGATCGGTCATTACGACTTCTGCAAGGCCAATCCGGGCGAGTGTTCGATCCGCCCGGCCGATCTCGATCCCGCCGCGATGACCAACTCGCTCTGGCGCAAGTTGATCGGCGTCAACGACAGGATCAACGCCGCCGTCAAGCCGGAGAGCGACTTCGACATCTACGGCAAGGATGAGGTCTGGGCCTATCCCGACAAGGGTGTCGGCGACTGTGAGGACTATGTCCTGGAAAAGCGCCGCGAGCTAAACCGCCTCGGCGTGTCGTTCGCCGACCTGCTGATAACCGTCGTGCGCAAGCCCGACGGCGAGGGCCACGCGGTGCTGACGGTGCGAACCACCAAGGGCGACTACGTCCTCGACAATCTGTCCACCAAGGTTCTGTCCTGGGACCAGACCGGCTACCGCTTCCTCAAGCGGCAGGCGATCGACAACACCGGCCGCTGGGTCTCGATCCGTGGTGGCCAGCAGGTTCTGGTCGGCGCGGTTCAGTAGCTTTCAGCTATCTGGTGGCATTGGTAGCGATCCTTCCCACCCCCCTTGCGGCCGGGCTTATCGCAAGTAGAAAGCCGCGGCTTTCGCTCTACGATGTACCCCCGCCCCTAACCCCTCCCCACAAGGGGGAGGGAGACTCCCGTTGGCGCTGACCTCGGCAAATTGCCTGTCTTTCAGCGCCAAGGAGGAAGTAAAGGCACGCGGCAGCGTTCCCTCCCCCTTGTGGGGAGGGTTAGGGTGGGGGTCCTCCTTCGCAAGAATCCAAATGCGACTGCGCTGCCGCAGTGGTCCGGCAGGACAGAGGGGCTGTCCCATCGCCCTCAAGAAATTTCGCACTCTCCGTGAACCAAATCATCCTGGCCAGCGACACATGGCCGTAGATGAAAACACAACCCACGGAGAATTCAGATGACTGCACTTTTGCGAAATGCACTTCTCGCCGCCGTCGCGGTATCGTCGCTGGCCGGATCCGCTTTGGCCGACCAGACCATCCCCAGCTGTGGCAAGACCTCGACCAACGAGCTGTGGAGCGGCCGCTGTTGCGGTGACGGCGACTCGAACTGCCTGGGCGGTGGAAACGGCGGTGGCAACCATGGCGGCCGCGGCGGCCAGGCCGGCGCAAAGTAATCTCGCCACATGCCCGCCGGCTCCCCGCCGGCGGGCATCGCTTTATAGTGGAGCCGGCGCCCTTGGAGCAGCCTACGGCCGTCGGCCCAGTGCCGCGCGGATCGATGCGGTGATGCGGCGAAGCTCGGCCTCGTCCAGTTTTTCGATGTTCTCGGCCAGGAGGTTGGCAAGCTCGGTGGCGGCGGGCGTCAGGCCCGACGTGTCGAGCTTCACCCGCGGGTGCGAGCTCTCGGCCAGCCGGGCCAATTCCTCGGCATCGTCCCAGATGATGTTGAAATAGCCGATGATCTTCTGGATCAGCGTCCAGGTCGGCGCGCCGCGGCGGCCATGCTCCAGCGCCGACAGATAGGCGGCGCTGACGCCGATCGCCTCGGCCATGGCCTTCTGGCTGACGCCGCGTTCACCACGCAATTGCCGCAGCTTCTCGCCGAACGGGGTCACAGTCGCGTCCTCAAGGGGCCTCTCCTCTTGTTTTTGCGCAATTTCCTAGGGAAAGCACTACGAGCTTTTCCCGGGAAAACCGCTTCACACTTTTCCTGGAATTGCTTAGCGCAGCCGCCGCAAGCGGACATAGAGCGCGCCGGAGCCGCCATGATTGCGCGCCGCGTGGTCGTGGCTGGAGACGAGCGGCCTGAAAGCGGGTGTCGACAGCCAGGCCGGCACGGCGCGCCGCAACACGCCGTCGCCGCCCGAGGACGACCCCTTGCCGGTGATGACCAGCACATAGCGGACGCCGCCGGCATGCGCCCGGTGCAGGAAGGAGAACAGCAGCGAATAGGCTTCCTCCTGGGTCAGGCCATGCAGGTCGACGCGGCCTTCGATGGGCAACCGGCCCTTGGACAGTTTGTCCAGCGTCGGTTCGTCGAGCGCATGCGAAACATGCTGCGTTTTCGGCTTTGCGGCACCTGCCGGACTGGCGGCGGCCTGGATCGCTTGCGATGGTGTCGGCCCCGCCTCGGTAGCAATGTCGGGAATATCGACGGCAAGCTTGCCCTTCAGCGGCTTGGCCGTGCGCGCCACCAGGTTCCACAGCACCCGGTCGTCCTCGCTCAGCCTGTCGGTGCGCCTGGTCATCGTACGGACCCAACAAGCGAGCGCGGGATCAGCGCGTAAAAGTCGGCCGCGTTGCGGACGACGCCCGCGATCTCGCCGGCGGCATCGCCCGACCCGGCGAAGAGGTCGCCCCGCGCGGGTCCGGTGATGGCCGAGCCGGTGTCCTGCGCGATCATCAGCCGCCGGAACGGTTTTGCGTCGAAAGCCGTCAGCGATGGCGCGTCGATGTAGAAGGGCGTGCCGAATGTATGGAGCAGGCGGTCGACCGCGACCGAACGGCCCGGCGTCAGCGGCACCTTGGCGGCGGCGATCGGGCCGAGCTCCGGGTCGTCGACGGTTGCCTCGCGGAAGAAGATATAGGAGCGGTTCTGCCACAGGATCTCGTCGACGCGGTCCGGATGCGCCTCGAACCAGGCGCGGATCGACTGCATCGTCACCTTTTCCAGCGGGATTTCGCCTGACGCAGCCAGGATCTTGCCCGCTCCGGTAAAGCGCTGGCCGGATTTGGCGGTGTAGGTGACGCGGCAAAGCCGGCCGTCGGTCATTTTCAGCCGCGCGGATCCTTGCACATGAATGAAGAAAGCGTCGACCTTGTCGGCGAGCCAGGCGATTTCCAGGGCCTTGCCATTCAGCGCACCGCGTTCGATCTCGCCGCGGTCGAAATATTCGACCGGTCCGCCCGGCGTGCCGCGGCCGAAGGCGAGATAGGGATCCATGCCGGAAGGCCGGTTGGCGTCGTCGATGTCGATGAGATCGGCCGGGCGGGATAGCAGCGGCACGACAAATCGCCCGGTGCGGACCGGCGAGGCTTCGACCACGGGTTCGTAGAAGCCGGTGACGAGGCCGGCGCCGCCATCCTCGGCCCGGATATGCGCGGGAACAAAATGGCGTTCGAAGAAGCCCCTCGCCTCCTTCCGATCTGAAAATGGCAACCGATTTGCCGGCGAAACGGTGCGCGCGTCCGCATAGGCCTGGGCGAAGGCGCTGAAATCGACGCCAAGGGCGCCGGAGCGATAGGGCCTGGTCAGGACATGGAAGGCGGAACGGCGAAAGGCGGCAAAAGCCTGGAGATGGTCGTCCTCGGCCCAGCCGGGCAGCTCATCGAACGTTTTTTCGCTGAAAGCCTGAGATAGCGGCACGACAGGCCTCGCAGCTGACCTCTCATGCATGTCGTCATCCCAAAACCGCTGCGCACCCTCGGGTCAAGCCCGTGGGCAAGCTTTTCTGGGCGACATGCTTCTTTGCCTGATGCATGTCGTTAACCCCAAAAACCGCTGCGCACTTTTGGGCGACATGCATTGGAATCAATCTTCTTCCTCGGTGGCGACGAGCTTCCAGTTCGGATCGCGCGAGCGCGTGTCGCGGGCGAAGGTCCAGACATCCTTGACCTCGGCGACGGTCTCGGGATCGCCGTCGATGACCGCGCCGGCCTTGTCGCGGGTCGCGGAAATCAGTTCGCTGACGATGCGCAGCGTAATATGCGCTTCGCCGCCCTTCATCTCGGCCGAAACGATGTCGGCCTTGTCGATGCCGACGAAGGAGGACTGGATCTTTTCCGATTTAGCCTCGCGCTCGCCGATGGCCGCGACAAAACCGTCATAGACGTCGCGCGACAACAGGTTCTTCAGCGTCTTGCGGTCGCCGTCGGCATAGGCCATGACGATCATCTCGTAAGCCATCTTGGCGCCGTCGACGAAGGTCTTCGGCTCGAAAGCCGGATCATTGTCCTTGATCGTGCGCAGGCCCTTGTTGAGATCGGTGTCGGGCTTGGCGAAGGCGTCGATCGCGGCATAGATGTCGTCCGCCGGCTCTCCCGGCGCCCGCTTGCGCGGCAGCGAGACCACGTTCTCGGGCTTCTGGGCGGCGTCCTTGTCGCCCGTGCGGCTTGCCGTATAGGGGTCGAAAGGCGGGCGCTCGCTGCCGGTGCGGCGGCCGAGCACGTTGCGCAGCTGGAAAAAGATCACCACCGCCGCGATCAGAAAGAAAATCGTGCCGAAGTCGAAGAATCCCATATCTTCCGCCAATCAATCCCTGCTCCGGCCGGACCGCGCGCCAAGCAAGAGCGGCGGTCGCATAGCGTTCAACATCCAAAGCATATAGAACGCAAGCTGCAATCATTCAAATCAAAGGCAGGCATACCTATCTAAAAGGTCCAGTGCCAGCGGCGATTGCTCGCCGGCCGGCAAAACTTGGAAACGATCGGTCAAGACTTGCGCATTTCGCTGCTTCCCCTCTTCCTGCTTGCGCTCCCTCTGCTGGAGATCGCAGGCTTCGTCGTTGTAGGCCGCCAGGTCGGCGCGCTGGCGACGGTCGGACTGGTGCTGGCTTCGAGCGTGGCGGGCATGCTGCTGCTCAGGCACCAGGGGTTTGGCGTCATGGCGCGCGTGCGCGCCGAAATGGACGCCGGACGCGACCCAAGCCGCCAGCTCGCGCATGGCGCCATGATCGTGCTGGCCGCCATCCTGCTCATCATCCCCGGCTTCATTACCGATATTTTCGCCGTTCTGCTGCTGCTGCCAATGGTTCGCGATCTGGCCTGGCGGCTGCTGAAAGGCCGCGTCGTGGTGGCCACCGATTTCGGCGCCGGCGGGTTCCGGACCCGGCCCCGCGACAAGGTCATCGATCTGGACGATGGCGATTATTCGCGCGGCGACGATTACACGCGTGGCCCCGATCATAATTCTCCGTGGCGCCGCCTCAAGGACGAATAGCGCCCGCAAAACTTGTCTTGTCATGCCGGCCATGGTAGCGAACGCCCGATTTCAATCCGGCGGCAATGCCGCCGAGGCAAAAGGACAACGGCTAATGGCCAGCAATGACGACGCGCCGACCGGCGCGGCCAATGGCAATGGCAACACGGCGCAGCCCTCGCTCAACGTGCTCGCCCAGTATGTGAAGGATCTTTCCTTCGAAAGCCCCGGCGCGCCGAATTCGCTGCGCGGCCGCGACAAGGCCCCCGGCATCGCCATCAACGTCAATGTCAACGCCAACCCGCTTTCCGACAAGCAGTTCGACGTCAATCTGTCGCTGAACGCCAAGGCGTCCTTCGACCAGGAAGTGCTGTTCAATGTCGAGCTGGTCTATGGCGGCGTGTTCGCCATCAGCGGCTTCCCGCAGGAACATATGCTGCCGATCCTGTTCATCGAATGCCCGCGGCTCCTGTTCCCGTTCGCCAGGCAGATCATCGCCGAGGCGACGCGCAATGGCGGCTTCCCGCCGCTGATGCTCGACCCGATCGATTTCGCGCAGATGTTCCAGCAGAAGCTGGCCGAGGACCAAGCCGCCGGCAAGGTCCAGGTAAGCTGAGGCTGATTGCCCGGTAGCGTTTGAAAGCCCGGCTCCGCGCCGGGCTTTTTTGTTGGAGATGCTGGCGGGACAGAGGGGGGCGCGAAGGATCGCTACCTCAGCCCGCCCCAACCCTCAACCACAGCGCCTTTTCGCCCAGCGAACCCACCATCCCGGCATGGGCGGCGCGCTCGGCGTCGGTCAGGCGCGGCGGCAGGGCGATCGGCCTGGCCGCAATGGAGATGTCGATGTCGGCGACTTCGCCCGCGCCGTTGACCTGCACCGCCACGCTATCCAGGATAAGTGCTGCCTGCTTGCCGCCGATGAGCTCGATATAGACCTCGGCCAGCAATTCCGAATCGAGCAGCGCGCCGTGCTTGGTGCGGCGGCCATTGTCGATGCCGTAGCGCCGGCACAGCGCGTCCAGCGAATTGGGACCCATCGGATGCCTGCGGCGCGCCAGCGCCAGCGTGTCGACGACAAGGCCCGGATCGATGGCCGGGTGGCCGAGCCGGCCGAATTCGAGGTTGAGGAAGCCGATATCGAACGTCGCGTTGTGGGCGACCAGCTTGGCGCCGTCGATGAAGGCGAGGAATTCCTCGGCGATGTCGCTGAAGGTCGGCTTGCCCTGGAGGTCGGCGGCGCTGATGCCGTGCACCGCCTGCGCTTCCGCATGGATCGGGCGTCCCTGCGGATTGATATAGTGATGGAAGGTGCGGCCGGTCGGAAAACGGTTGACCAGTTCGACGCCGCCAAGCTCGATGACGCGGTCCTCGCGGGAATCGAGACCGGTGGTTTCCGTATCGAAGATGATCTCGCGCATCGAATCAGTCCGTCCTGAACGAGCAGAATCATACACCAGAACAAAATGGCAATGGGAAAGCTGGCGTCACGAGCCCGACTTATCCCCGGTCAGTTCGGCGATAATCGCATTCACCGACGCCCGCGCGGCGTCGAAGCCCTGGCTGGTATCGACGATGAAATCGGCCTGCCGGCGTTTTTCGGCGTCGGGAACCTGCTTGGCCAGGATCGCCGCCAGCTTGGCCTCGCTCATGCCCGGCCGCGCCAGAACGCGGGCGCGCTGGATGTCGGCCGGCGCGGTGACGACCACCACCTTGTCGACCCGGCCCCGCCCGCCGGTCTCGAACAGCAGCGGGATATCGAGAACCACAAGCGGCGCGCCGGCGGCGCGATTCGCGGCCAGGAAGGCATCGGCATCGGCCCGCACCAGCGGATGGACGATCGCTTCCAGCCGTTTCAGCGCCGCTGCATCGCCGAGCACGTGCCCGGCCAGCTTCGCGCGGTCGACCGCACCGGAAACCGTGGTGCCGGGAAACGCGGCCTCGACCAGCGGCGCGGCCTTGCCGGCATAGAGGCGGTGCACCGCCTCGTCGGAATCGTGCACCGGCACGCCTGCCTCGGCAAACATCTTTGCCGTCGTCGATTTGCCCATGCCGATCGATCCGGTGAGGCCGAGCACGATCATTTGGCACCGATATCGGCCAGGATGATCCGCCTGAGCTCGGCGGTGACTTCAGGCCGCACGCCGAACCAGCGCTCGAAGCCGGGCACGGCCTGGTGCAGCAGCATGCCGAGCCCGTCGACCGTCTTCAGGCCACGCGCCCGGGCGGCAGCCAGAAGCGGCGTCTCCAGCGGCACATAGACGATGTCGGTGACGAGCGCATGGGCCGGCAATGCCGCCGGGTCGGCGGAAAGGCCTTCATTGCCATGCATGCCAAGCGCCGTGGTGTTGATGAGCAGGCCGGCATCGGTCAGCAACTCGCCTGTCGCCGCCACGCCATGCGCGGACACGCCGCTGCCGAAGCGATGGCTGAGTTCCTCAGCCCTCGCCAGCGTCCGGTTGACGATGCGGATGTCGCTGACGCCGCGCTCGATCAGCGCATGGATGACCGCACGCGACGCGCCGCCGGCGCCGAGCACCACGGCCGGGCCATTGGAAGCCCAGCCCGGCGCATGCTCGTCGAGATTGGCGGCGAAGCCGTGGCCGTCGGTATTGCCGCCCCACAGGGTGCCGTCGTCGAACCACAGCGTGTTGACCGCGCCGATCGCATCGGCCGCATCATCGCGACGCGAGACAAGCGCAAAGGCCGCTTCCTTGTGCGGAATGGTGACGTTGCCGCCCCGGTAGCCGTTTGCCGCGAGTGTTTGCACGAATTCGGCGAAGTCGGCCGGCGCGACATCGATCGCCCGGTAGCTGCCGTCGATGCCGTATTTGGCCAGCCAGTGGCCGTGGATCTTCGGCGACCTCGAATGCGCGATCGGATGACCGGTGACGAAGGCTTTTTTCGAACCCTCAGCCATCGATGGCTCCGAGCTCGCGCAGCTTCGCCAGCACCGGCAGCAGCGGCAGGCCGATAATGGTGAAATAGTCGCCCTCGATTTTTTCGAAAAGCTGAATACCCTCGCCCTCGATCTGATAGGCGCCGACACTGGCCAGCGCCTTGGCGCCGACGCGCGCCAGATGGCGGCCGATGAAGGCCGGATCGAGTTTTCGCATGGTCAGGCTGGCGACGCCGACATGACGCCACAGTACCTCGCCGTCACGGGCAAGCACCGCGGCGCTGTTCAACTGATGGGTCTTGCCGGAGAGAGCCAGCAAATGGTGCCGCGCGCCCTCCATGTCGGCCGGCTTGTGGAATATTTCATCGCCCAGCGACAGCGTCTGGTCGCAGCCGAGCACCAGGGCGCCGGGCCTGCGTTCGCTGACCTCGGTGGCCTTGGCCTCGGCAAGCACCAGGGCGACATCCTCCGGCGAAATGCCGCTGTCCTGCAACGGCGCTTCCAGCGCCCGCTCATCGACCTCTGCCCGGACTGCCTCGATGGCGACGCCGGCATTGACGAGCATCACCTTGCGGAACGGACTGCCCGAAGCGAGGATGATTGTTTCGGTCATGATTTTTCGCTCCCCTCGTTGGTTTTGCCGCAGGACCGTTGCATCCTATGGTCACCGTAACGGCATGGATCCTAGGGTCTTCGCGACGTCGCTTCGCTCCTGCTCCGCCCTAGGATGACGAAGGCATGGGGGCTTTGACCAATCGCAAATGTCTGAGACTGGCACTTGCGTCGCAAGACAGAGCCTGATTGCGAAACCCTTCGAGATTGGCCGAAACAATCCTCGCTTCGTCATCCTAGGGCGGAGCAAGGAGCGAAGCGACGTAGCAGAGACCCTAGGATCCATGCCGTGACCTTCGATCTTCGCAGCGTTGAATGATTTGGCGGCCCTCTGGCTCTTTTGCCTCATTATCTGTTCTTCCCCCGCAGGGCAACGATCGCCGCCGCCGTTTCCTCGATTGAGCGGCGGCTAACATCGATCATCGGCCAGCCATGCCGGGTGCAGATCTGGCGGGCATAGGCAAGCTCCTCGTTGATCGCGGCGCGGTCGACATAGTCGGTCGGCTCATAGGAAGTGGTGTTGGACAGGATGCGGTTCTGGCGAACCTGCGAGATGCGCTCGGCGGTAGCGATCAGCCCGACGATCAGCGGCGTCCTGGCATTGACCAGGCTTTCCGGCACCGGCACGCCAAGCACGATCGGAATGTTGGCGGTCTTGATGCCGCGATTGGCGAGATAGATGCTGGTCGGCGTCTTGGACGTGCGTGAGATGCCGATCAGCACGATGTCGGCATCATCCATATTGGCCGGCAGCTGGCCGTCATCATGCTCCATGGTGAAATTGAGCGCATCGATGCGGCGAAAATAGTCGGCGTCGAGAACATGCTGGGCTCCGACGCGGCGGCCGGCCGGGGTGCCGAGATAGGATTGGAACACGGTCAGCACCGGCTCCAGCACCGAGACGCAAGGCAGGCCCATGGTGGCGCAGCGCTCGTCGATGCCGCGGGCGAGCTTCTGGTCGACGACGGTATAGAGGATGATGCCCGGCTCCTCCTCGATATCCTCGAACACCTTCGCCACCTGCTTTTCGGTGCGGATCAGCGGATAGATATGCTCGATGGCGCGCGCGTCCTTGTATTGCGCCGACGCGGCGCGGCCGGCGGCAAGCAGCGTTTCGCCGGTGGCATCGGAAATCAAATGGAGGTGAAAGAAGCTCTGCGGTTTGTTCACAGGGGTCATTCCAGGCTGTGGGCCGGTGTGGATAAGGCTGGACGGAAAGAGCGACCGGCCGGCGGCGACTGTATCAGATGGCAGTTTGTCCACAATTCGATGCGCTGTCGACTTCGCCGGGCCGCTGGGGACAAATCCGTGGACGAGTGTTTTTGCCTTTGTGTCATCCACAGGGCCGTTTTCCCTGGGTCGGCGATAAGCCGTTGACTCCAGTGGGCGATTCCCGGCCTTCCACAAAGTTCTACAATCCCGATGGAGAAGCACGCGACAATATGCTGGCTGGCCTTTGCCGGGGTAAAGCGGGACAGGTGACAACCACCACAACCAACAGACTCTTAGAATCAGAAGATTCTTAGAAATAGAATATTTGATTTATAGAGAAGCCTGGAGAGGCGAGCGCTGAATGCCTGAAAACCGCATCATGCTGGACGTGCTGGAGGGCAAGACGGTGTCGCCGCCGCCGCTCTGGATGATGCGTCAGGCCGGCCGCTACCTGCCGGAATACCGGGAGACGCGCAAACGCGCCGGCTCGTTCCTCGATCTTTGCTACAATCCCGATCTTGCCGTCGAGGTTACGATGCAGCCGATCGAGCGCTTCGGGTTCGACGCCTCGATCCTGTTTTCCGATATCCTCGTCGTGCCGCATGCGCTGGGCCGCGACGTGCGCTTCGAGGAAGGCCGCGGCCCGCTGCTGACGCCAATCTCGGCTGCGGAGATTTCGGCTCTCGATGGCGAAACGTTTCACGTGAATCTCGAACCGGTCTACGAGGCGGTGCGCCGGTTGCGCGCGAAATTGCCTGGAGAGACGACGCTGATCGGCTTCTGCGGCGCGCCGTGGACGGTGGCGACCTATATGATTGCCGGCCACGGGACGCCCGACCAGGCGCCGGCGCGGCTGTTCGCCTATCGCGAGACGGCGGCTTTCTCTCGACTGCTGAAAGTGCTGGCCGATCATTCCGCCGCCTACCTCATTCGCCAGATCGAGGCCGGCGCCGATGTGGTGCAAATCTTCGACTCCTGGTCCGGCGTGCTCGACGAGGGGTCCTTCGAACTGTTCTGCGTTGAACCGGTGGCCGAGATCGTCAGGCAGGTTCGAGCCGTTCATCCCGATGTTCCGATCATCGGCTTTCCCAAGGGCGCCGGCGATCACTACCGCAGCTATCGGCAGAAGACCGGTGTGACCGGCCTTGGCCTCGACTGGACCGTGCCGCTGACAGCGGCGCGAGAGTTGCAGCGAGATGGCGCCGTCCAGGGCAATCTCGATCCGCTGCGGCTGGTGGTCGGCGGCAAGGCGCTTGCCGAGGGCGTAGAAGCGATCCTGAAGGCGTTGGGCAAGGGGCCGCTGATCTTCAACCTCGGCCATGGCATCACGCCGGAGACGCCGCTGGCGCATGTCGAGCAGATGGTGAAGCTGGTGAGGAGCGCATCATGACGATGATGGGCAAAGGCAATGCTGATGGTGGCGGAGCGGCGATGCGCCGGGCGGCGATCGCGATTGCCCTCTTCCTGGTGCTGGCCGGGCTGCTGTTCTTGTTCGGGCCGGAAGATTTCTATCCATGGGCGAAGGCGATCCATATGATTGCCGTCATTTCGTGGATGGCGGGCATGCTCTATCTGCCGCGGCTGCTGGTCTATCATGCCGATGCGCAGAAGGGTTCGGTGCAGTCGGAAACCTTCAAGGTGATGGAGCGCCGCCTGCTGCGCGGCATCATCAATCCGGCCATGATCATCACCTGGGCGCTTGGCCTCTGGCTTGCCTGGAAGGGCTTCGGTTTCCACGGCGGCTGGCTGCATGCCAAGATCGCGGCGGTGGTTGGCCTCTCCGCCGTTCACGGCTATCTGGCGGGCGCCGTGCGCAAATTCGCCGAGGATCGCAACGAAAAACCGGCGAGGCACTGGCGGATCGTCAATGAGATCCCCACATTGCTGATGATCGTCATTGTCGTGCTGGTTATCGTGAAGCCGTTCTGACGCAGAATGGCGCTGCTGGTGTGACCAGCAAAAGGCGGCTTGCTCTTTCACCCGACCGACGATAAAAGACGGGTCTTCCTTCCCGTCATGCGCCGCCCCTTCATCGCTTTCGGCCGCGCCCGGCATTTGTCGCATCCCGCCGATCTTTTTCCCAAATCCGATTCAGAGTCCGTCTATGCAAGAAATGAAACTCACCGAGTTCAAGAACAAGAAACCACCAGAGCTGATCGCTTATGCCGAATCGCTCGAGGTCGAGAACGCCAGCGTCATGCGCAAGCAGGAGCTGATGTTCGCCATCCTGAAGAAGCTGGCAGCGCAGGAGATCGAGATCATCGGCGACGGCGTCGTCGAGGTGCTGCAGGACGGCTTCGGCTTCCTGCGCTCGGCCAATGCCAATTATCTGCCGGGTCCCGACGATATCTATATCTCGCCTTCGCAGATCCGCCGCTTTTCGCTGAAGACCGGCGATACCGTCGAAGGGCCGATCCGCAGCCCGAAGGAAGGCGAACGCTATTTCGCCCTGCTCAAGGTCAACACCATCAATTTCGATGACCCCGAGAAGATTCGCCACAAGATCCACTTCGATAATCTGACACCGCTTTATCCGACCAAACGGCTGAAGATGGAGATCGACAATCCGACCAGCAAGGACATCTCGGCGCGCGTCATCGACCTGGTGGCGCCGATCGGCAAGGGCCAGCGCGCGTTGATCAACGCGCAGCCGCGCACCGGCAAGACCGTGCTGATGCAGAACATCGCGCACTCGATCACGGCCAACCATCCGGAATGCTACCTCATCGTGCTTCTGATCGACGAGCGGCCGGAGGAAGTGACCGACATGCAGCGCTCGGTGAAGGGAGAGGTGATCTCCTCGACCTTCGACGAGCCGGCGGTGCGCCACGTGCAGGTCGCCGAAATGGTGATCGAGAAGGCCAAGCGCCTGGTCGAGCATGGCCGTGACGTCGTCATCCTGCTCGATTCGATCACGCGGCTGGGCCGCGCCTACAACACCGTGGTGCCGTCATCGGGCAAGGTGCTGACCGGCGGTGTCGACGCCAATGCGCTGCAGCGGCCGAAGCGCTTCTTTGGTGCTGCCCGCAACATCGAGGAAGGCGGTTCGCTGACCATCATCGCCACCGCGCTGATCGACACCGGCAGCCGCATGGACGAAGTCATCTTCGAAGAGTTCAAGGGCACCGGCAACTGCGAAATCCAGCTCGACCGCAAGGTGGCGGACAAGCGCATCTACCCGGCCATGGACATCCTGAAGTCCGGCACCCGCAAGGAAGACCTTCTGGTCTCCAGGCAGGACCTGCAGAAGGTCTTCGTGCTGCGCCGGATTCTCGCGCCGATGGGAACGACCGACGCGATCGAGTTCCTGATCGACAAGCTGAAGCAGACCAAGACGAATGCGGATTTCTTCGATTCGATGAATACGTGATTGGTTGGTCGGCCACCCCGCGCCTTCGTCATCCTCGGGCCTGACCCGAGGATCGATGCCGTCAGGTTTGCCGGAGAAAACAGCGGAGCAGAATCTGCCCGTTGCAGCGCTCGAAAGTCACGGCATGGATCCCAGGGTCTCCGCGACGTCGCTTCGCTTCTGCTTCGCCCTGGGATGACGAATGCTATCTTCGCCGCAATAACCCTTCCAACTCTTCGGCTTCCCTCACCACCGGCAAACAGACCTGCCCCGTGCACAACCAGGCGCCGGGCTTGTCGGTTGGCGGCAGAACGCCGCCGGGCAATGTTGGCCGATTCGTGTCCGCACCCATGGCCACAACGATATCCACCCGGCGCGGGTCTGGATTTCGATTCGCAACCGGAACAAGCGTTGGATTCACGGGGCTGTCGACGATCACCAGCTTCAATGGTTCGAGTGCCGAAGCGCAGGCGTTGACGATGCCGGCCTGGCCATGGGCCTGGTGGGCCGCGCGGCCGGCCGCGTGTTCGGCGATTGTCCACGCCCTCTCCTGCAGGTCGAGATCTCCGGTGACCGAAGACAGCCGGACCAGAGCCTCGATGATCTGGCCGGTGGCCGAAGGAATGGCTTCGTCGACATCGCCCCGGATGCGGATCGGCACATCGGTGCTGTCCGACGCGGTCAGATAGTAGCCGGTCTTGTTCTCGTCCTGATGCCAGTGGTCGAGTTGTTCGATGAATTGCCTTGCCCGATCGACGTAGTTCGAGTTGCCTGTGGCCTCGAACAGCGCAATCGCGGCGTTGGTCATGGCGGCATAATCGCTCGACAGAGCCGGAAACAGCTTCCTGGCGCCGAGCATCGAATGTGGCAGTCGCTTGTCCTGCCCGGCATTGGCGATATGGGCGAAAGCAATCTCAGCCGCTTCGGTCCAGTCGGGCCGGTCCAAGGATCGCCCCGCCTCGGCCAAGGCTGTGATCATCAAGCCGTTCCAGTCGGTCAGGGCCTTGCCGTCACGCCCGGGTCGGACGCGGTATTCTCTCTTTGCCAGCAACTTCTCCTTCAATGGAAGAAGAAGGTCGCGATCGGCCACGCTTTGCGCCTGCTGGGTCGCTGTCTGGTGGAGGATCGGCTTGCCCTCCCAGCCATGCGGGCCGGAAAGCGTGAAGTATTTGAAAAACAGGGCTGATTCGTCGCCGAGGACGGTTTCGATCTCATCCCTGCCCCAGGTGTAGAAAAGCCCCTCCTCGCCGTCGCTATCGGCATCGAGGCTGGCGGCGAAGGCGCCGCCCTCGACGCGCATCTCGCGCAGCAGCCAGCCTACTGTCTCTTCGATTCGCACCCGGAACAAATCATTGCCCGATGGCGCATAGGCCCAGTTGCACTGGCGGATCAGCTGGGCGTTGTCGTAGAGCATCTTTTCGAAATGCGGCACCAGCCATTCGGCGTCGGTGGAATAGCGGCTCAGGCCGCCGCCGATATGGTCATAGATGCCGCCAGCCAGCATTTTTTCGAGGCTGGTGAGGACGGCGTCGCGATGGGAGGCGGCGCCGTCGCGCAGCCAGGACAGCCAGAGCGTCTGCATAAACGGCGCATTGGGGAATTTTGGCGCGCCGCGCAGGCCGCCCAGATCGCTGTCGATGATGCCGTCGATGCCGCTGGCGAGGTCTTCCAGCGTAGCGCGGTCGAGCGCGGCCTTGGCATGGCCACCGGCCAGCCGCGCCTCGACATGATTGGTCAGGCCGTCGGCGCTCTGGTTGAGGCTCGGCCGCTTGTCGCGCCAGGCCTTGTCGACCGCTTCCATCACCTGGATGAAGCCGGGGCGGCCGTAGCGTGCCTCGCGCGGAAAATAGGTGCCGCCCCAGAAGGGTTTGCCGTCTGGGGTCAGGAACATGGTCAGCGGCCAGCCGCCCTGCTCGCCCATCGAGGACAGCGCGGCCATATAGATCTGGTCGATGTCGGGCCGCTCCTCGCGGTCGACCTTGATATTGACGAAGAGACGGTTCATGACGGCGGCGACGTCGTCGTTCTCGAAGCTCTCATGCGCCATGACGTGGCACCAGTGGCAGGCGGCGTAGCCGACGGAGAGCAGGATCGGCCGGTCCAGCGCCCTGGCTTCGGCAAGGGCCGCGGGCGACCAGGCCCGCCAATGCACCGGATTGCCGCTGTGCTGCTGCAGATAGGGGCTGGCTTCTTCGGCGAGCAGATTTTGCGCGGGCAACGTCACGAGGCAACTCGGTTTGGTGGGACGGTTCTCCGGGAAGCTAGGGCGGTTAAATAGAGCGGGCAAATGATTTCAGGCGATTCCATTGTTGCTCTTTCCAGCGGCCGCCTGCCCGCCGGCATTGGCGTGATCCGCATTTCGGGTGCGCAGACTCGATTCGTTATCGAAACGATTGCCGGCGGTATGGTTAAGGATCGCGTCGCGTCGCTGCGCAAGCTGCGGGCAGCGGATGGAACCTTGCTCGATACCGGATTGGTGGTCTTCTTCCCGGCTCCGAACAGCTTTACCGGCGAGGATGTCGCCGAGTTCCATGTTCATGGCGGACGGGCTGTCGCGGTTAGAATGCTGGAGACGATCACGGGCTTCGACGGCGTCAGGCATGCCGAGCCCGGCGAATTCACCCGGCGCGCCTTTCTCAACGGCAAGGTCGACCTGGTCGAGACCGAGGCGCTGGCCGATCTGGTCAACGCCGAGACCGAGGCACAAAGGCGCTTTGCGGTGCAAAATGCCGAAGGCGCGCAGAGCGAACTCTATCTCGGTTGGCGCCGGCGGCTCATCCATGCGCGCGCGATGATCGAAGCCGAGATCGACTTCGCCGACGAAGACGATGTGCCCGGTTCCGTGGCGGACATGGTGTGGACGGATGTCAGGGCGATGGTCGACGACATCGGCCGCCATGTCGAAGGGTTCCGGGCCGCCGAAATTATCCGCGACGGGTTCGAAGTCGTCATCCTCGGGGCGCCGAATGCCGGGAAATCCAGCCTGTTCAACGCGTTGGCCCGGCGCGAGGCAGCGATCGTCACCGATGAGCCCGGCACGACCCGCGATCTGCTTGAAGTGGTGCTGGATCTCAGTGGCGTGCGGGTCAGGGTCACCGATACGGCCGGTCTGCGCGAAGCGCCGGGCAAGGTCGAGGCGATCGGCATCGAGAAGGCGCGGGCCAAGGCGCATGGCGCCGATCTCTTGCTGGTGCTGGAGGACATGGCCGATCCGGTTCCAGTCGGCGCGATACCGACCGACGCGCCGGTGTTAAGGATTGGAACAAAGGCTGACTTGATCGAGCCGCAGTTGCTGGCGGCGGATTATGATGCTGCGATTTCGGTCAGGGATGGCACAGGTGTGCCGGAGTTGCTGGCAGAGATCGGACGTCGCGCCGCGGCGGAAATCGGTCAAGCGGGCGATGTCCTGCCGTCGCGGCTGCGGCATGTCGAACTTCTCAACGAGACCAGGCGCTTTCTGCTGGCAGCGTTGACCGAGGACGGGCGCGGGCAGGAGTTGCGGGCGGAGGAGTTGCGCCTGGCGGCGGATCGGCTTGGACGAATCGTCGGGTCGGTTGACGTCGAGGATTTGCTGGATGTGATCTTTTCGCAGTTCTGCATTGGGAAATGACTCACGTGAAACATTGCAGAGCGGCGGCGGTGATTCACGTGAAACATTCGGGGCGGGCGCCCCCTGTCATTTCCTAGGGCGGAGCGAACGCGAAGCGGAGCGCAGACCCCAGGATCCATGCCGTGCCCTCAGCCGAAGGATGCAGCGGTTCGGAATGGTCTCTGTCGCAGCACACCCTTGTCGTTGAACTGACGCGCGGAAAAAGTACTTGATTCGGGCAGGCCTTCGTTTGCCATCGATGTCGCGGCATGGATCCTAGGGTCTGCGCTGCGTCGCTTCGCTCCTTGCTTCGCCCTAGGATGACGAAGTTCAAGAGGTATCGCCTCGTTTGCATTGTTTCACGTGAAACGGCTTTGCCTGCGTCCTTGACAGCAGGCGCTCTCGGGCACATGTGTCGACCACTCTGAAGCTGGAGCACTGGAATGACCGATCGCTATGATGTGGTTGTGGTGGGCGGCGGCCATGCGGGCTGCGAGGCGGCCAGTGCGGCCGCGCGCGCTGGGGCGCGGACTGCCCTGGTGACGCTGCGCTTCGACACGATCGGCGTCATGTCCTGCAATCCGGCCATCGGCGGCCTCGGCAAGGGCCATCTGGTCCGCGAGATCGACGCCATGGACGGGCTGATGGGCCGTGTCGCCGATGCTGCCGGCATCCAGTTCCGCCTGCTCAATCGCCGCAAGGGACCAGCGGTGCGCGGGCCGCGCACCCAGGCCGATCGCAAGCTTTATCGCCTTGCCATGCAAGCAGCGATTCGGCAGCAGAACGATCTCGACGTGGTCGAGGGCGAGGTGCTGGATTTCGCAATCGACGATGGGCGCATAGCGGCGGTGCTGCTGGCCGATGGTCGCCGGCTCAGCTGCGGCGCCGTGGTGCTGACCACCGGAACCTTCCTGCGCGGGCTGATCCATATCGGCGAGAATAAGATCGTCGCCGGCCGCATGAACGAACAGGCGAGCCTCGGCCTTTCAGCCACCATGGCACGCGCGGGCTTCAAGCTCGGGCGGCTGAAGACAGGCACGCCGCCGCGGCTTGACGGCCGCACCATCGACTGGGCCTCGCTGGAGAGCCAGGCGGCGGATGATGATCCCGTGCCGTTCTCGTTGATGACTGATCGTATCGAGAATCCGCAGATCCACTGCGGCATCACGCGCACGACGACCGCTACGCACGAGCTGATTCGCGCCAATCTCGGCCGCTCCGCCATGTACTCCGGCTCGATTGAAGGCGTCGGGCCGCGTTACTGCCCATCCATCGAGGACAAGATCGTCAAGTTCGGCGACCGAGAGGGCCACCAGATATTCCTCGAGCCCGAGGGGCTGGACGACGACACCGTCTACCCGAACGGCATTTCGACCTCGCTGCCCGAGGATGTGCAGCTCGACATATTGAAGACCATTCCCGGCCTGGAGCGCGCAACCATGCTGCAGCCCGGCTACGCCATCGAATATGATCATGTCGATCCGCGCGAGCTCGCGCCGACGCTGGAGACGAAGCGGATCGGCGGATTGTTCCTGGCCGGGCAGATCAACGGCACGACTGGGTATGAAGAGGCCGGGGCGCAAGGCTTGCTGGCTGGCCTGAATGCCGCCCGCAAGGCGCCGGCCAGCGACCAGGTCGTGCTCAGCCGCACCGAGGCCTATATCGGCGTGATGGTCGACGATCTGACCAGCCGCGGCATCAGCGAACCCTATCGCATGTTCACCTCGCGAGCGGAGTTCCGGCTGTCGCTTCGGGCGGACAATGCCGATGAGCGGCTGACGCCGCTGGCCATGAAGCTCGGAATCGCTTCGCGGGAACGCACACAGCGGTTCGCTGAAGTCGTGCAGGATCTGGAGACGGCGCGGGCGCTGGCACTTGGCATGAGCATGACGCCCAACGAGGCGGCGCGCCATGGCTTGGAGATCAACAAGGACGGCGTGCGCCGCTCGGCTTATGAACTGCTGGCTTATCCCGGCGTCGACGTCGCCTGGCTGACGCGGATCGCGCCCGAGTTCGGCGCGATCGATGCCAAGACGGCGGAACGCCTTGAAACGGAGGCGAAATATTCCGTTTACCTTGACCGGCAGCAGGCGGACGTCACGCAGATCCGGCATGAGGAGAGCCGGCTGATCCCGGCTTCGCTCGACTTCGCCGCGGTGCCTGGCCTGTCGAACGAGCTGAAGCAGAAGATGCTGGCTCGCCAGCCGCGCTCCATTGCGGATGCACAACGCATGGAAGGGATGACGCCGGCGGCCCTCGCGATCATCGTTGCGCATGTCCGCAACGCCGAGGGGTCCCTGCAAAAGAATGCGCAAAGGGATGTTGCGTGAGCGCTGCGTCCTGGGCGAGCCTGCAAGAGGCAGCCGGCCCGGTTTCACGTGAAACATTCGATCGTTTGGTCGCGTTCGAAGGGGTGTTCCAGAAGTGGAATCGCAGCATAAATCTTGCCGCGCCTTCGACGATGAACGATGTCTGGGGCCGTCACATCCTCGACAGCGCCCAGCTCGCTCGAATCGCGCCCGAGGCGAAGAGCTGGGTCGATCTCGGCTCGGGCGGCGGTTTTCCCGGCCTGGTTCTTGCCTTTCTGCTTGCCGAGCGCGATGGCGCCAGCATCGATCTCGTTGAAAGCAATCGGAAAAAAGCGTCCTTCCTGCAGACGGTCGTCGGGCAGTTCAACCTGCCGGCGCGGGTCACCGCGCTCCGCATCGATGACAGCTATCCTATTGTTCCGACACCGGAAATCGTCACGGCCAGGGCGCTGGCGCCGCTCCCCATGCTGCTCGACCTGGCATCACCCTGGCTGACCAAGGGCGCGCGCGGCCTGTTCCACAAAGGCCGGGATTACCGCGCCGAAGTGGCAGAAAGCACTCAACGATGGTCCTTCGATCTGGTAGAACATGCCAGTGTGACCGACGCCCATGGCGTCATCCTCGAACTGTCTGGCTTGCGGCCCCTCTGACTTGCGATTCCCTTTGACTGGCGACCTCGGAATGAATTTCTGGCATAGACCCATGATGAAGAACGGCCCTCGAATCATCACCGTAGCCAACCAGAAGGGCGGGGTCGGCAAGACGACGACCGCCATCAATCTGGCTACCGCGCTGGCGGCGATCGGCGAAAAGGTGCTGATCGTCGACCTCGATCCGCAAGGCAATGCCTCGACGGGCCTTGGCATCGACCGCAAGGACCGCACCGTGTCGTCCTATGACGTGCTGACCGGCGAGCTCGATCTCGAAGCAGCGGCGATCCCGACTGCCGTGCCCGGCCTGTCGATCGTGCCGTCGACGCTCGACCTGCTCGGCATCGAGATGGAGATCGCTTCCGCGCCCGACCGGGTGCTCAAGCTGCGCAACGCGCTGCGCGCGGCGAGCGAGCGTGGCGCGCCCTTCGGCTATGTGCTGATAGACTGCCCGCCTTCGCTCAATCTTTTGACTTTGAATTCAATGGCGGCAGCCGATTCTGTTCTTGTTCCGCTGCAATGCGAGTTCTTCGCGCTGGAAGGCCTCAGTCAGCTGCTCGAAACGGTCGAGCAGGTGCGCCGCACGATCAATCCGGATCTGATCATCCAGGGCATCGTGCTGACCATGTATGACGGCCGCAACAATCTCGCCAACCAGGTGGTGCAGGATGTCCGGGCGCATATGGGCGACAAGGTCTACGAGACCATCATCCCGCGTAATGTTAGGGTGTCCGAGGCGCCGTCCTACGGCAAGCCGGCGATCCTCTACGATCTCAAATGCTCCGGCAGCCAGGCCTATCTGCAGCTTGCCTCGGAAGTGATCCGCCGCGAGCGCAAATTGCGCGCAGCGTAAAGGGTTACCCGGTTTTGCTACAGCGATACGAAAGAAGCCGATTCGATACCGAAACGATCTGGACGGACGATGACTGAAGACCTTTCAAGAAAAAGACTGGGGCGGGGACTTGCGGCGCTGATCGGCGAGATCGATCGCCCGGCAGCGGTGGAAAAGCAGGGCATGAGCGCCGACGGCAAGGTGCCGATTGAGTTCATCAGCCCCAATCCGAAAAACCCGCGCCGGCATTTCGGCGATGCCGAGCTGACCGATCTTGCGCAATCGATCCGCGAACATGGCGTGGTGCAGCCGGTGGTGGCGCGGCCGTCGCCCTCGCAGCCCGGCCGCTACGAGATCATCGCCGGCGAGCGGCGCTGGCGCGCGGCACAGCGCGCCGGCCTGACCGAGATCCCGATCATCGTGCGCGATGTCAACGACCGCACGGCGCTGGAACTGGCGATCATCGAAAACGTCCAGCGCGCCGACCTCAATCCGGTCGAGGAGGCGCAGGGCTATCAGCAATTGATCGACGACCACGGCTACACCCAGGCCGATCTCGGCAATGTCATCGGCAAGAGCCGCAGCCATGTCGCCAACACGCTGCGGCTGTTGAAGCTGCCCGAGGTGATCCGCGACATGCTTGTCGATGGCGCGCTTTCAGCCGGCCATGCTCGCACGCTGGTGACTGCGGAAGACCCGGCAGGCCTTGCCAAGCGGATCGTCGAGGACGGGCTTTCGGTGCGCCAGGCCGAGGCGCTGGCGCAGGCGCCGGCCGGCGCGCCAGCCGCGCCAAGGAAGGCCGAACCGGCGCAAAAGGATGCCGACACGCTGGCGCTGGAGAAGCTGATGACCGATACGACCGGCATGATCGTGTCGATCGAGCACAAGGGGAAGGGTGGGGTGCTGCACGTCTCGTACCGGACGCTGGAGCAGCTTGACGAATTGTGCCGACGGTTGAAGCAGGAGCGGTAGATCGTTGAAGGATCATGATATTTAGCCGGCAAATAAAGTTCTGGCTTAGGATTAATTCCTCGCGCCAATAAGAAGGGTCGGCCACCGCGTCGGCCCTTTTCTTTGAGATGTTGGCGGTTGGCGAAATCGCTGAAGCTGTCAATCTCCCCCCTCGAGGGGGAGATGGCCGGCAGGCCAGAAGGGGTCGTCTCACATCAAGCGCCGGCGCCTTGCCGAAGCGAAGAAAGTGTCGGCGCTTCACGCGCGGCGACCCCCTCTGTCGCCTTCGGCGACATCTCCCCCTCGAGGGGGGAGATCATCCGCGCTGCGCCAGCCTTGCGCTCTCCACAGCAATGCCGAGCAGGGCCTGCCGCGCGAGCGCGACCGACAAATCCGGCCGCCGCCTTGTTTGCAGCACGGCAGTCTGCAGCCGGTTCAGGGCGCGGCCGAGCGCATCGCTGTTCCAGCGTTCGAGTGCCCGCTCGACCAGTTTGCGCCGCGAGAAAAAAACCGGCGGGCGGGCCCCGGCGACGACCGAGGCAGCGTTACGGCCGCCGGAGTCCATCTGGCCGCGCATGGCCTGCATCGCCTGCAATTGCCGCATCGCCGACGACAGCACTAGGAAGGGCTGGCCGCCGGACTGGCAATGGCGGGTGAAGGCAGTGTCGAAGTCGCCGATCTTGCCTTCAAGCACGGCATCGACGGCGTCGTCGAAAGAAGCGCCTGAGACATCGCCCGATGTCGCCTTGACGTCGTCGAGGCTGATTTCCTTCTGGCCATGGGCATAGAGCACGAGCTTTTCGATCTCGCCGCGCGAGGCCAGCCGGTCGCCGCCGAGGTTGCGGCGCAGCGCCTGCCTTGCGTCGAGCGCCATCGACATGCCGGCCTTGCGCAACTCGTCGTCGATGACCCCATCGATGTCCCTGGCCTCATCGGCGTAGCAAGGCAGGGCCATAGCGTTGTCGGCTGCCTCGACGATCGAGCGCAGGCCGACGCCCTTCTTCAGGTCGCCGGCTTCGATGAGAATAATCGCATCCCGCGCGGGCTCCGTGACAAGCGCCTTGACGTCGTCGGCCAGAGCCTTCTGGCCGCTGGCATTGCGTACCCAGAGCAAGCGTCGATCCGAAAACATCGGCACGGTGCAGGCCTCGTCGAGCAGGCGGCCCTCATCGCGGTCGATCTCCGAACCGTCGAGCCTGACCACCGAGAACGGATCGTCGAGCGGCAGGCCGGTCTTGCCAGCGAAGGCCTTGGCGCGCTCGGCGACAAGCCCGCGATCGGGACCGTAGATCAGGACGATCGAGACGCGCGGGTCGGGCTTCGCGAGCCAGGAATCGACCTCGTATGCTTTCTTCTGTGCCATGGGGGATGGTTAGCATGGTGTGGGCGCTGGGTGAACGGCTCTTCCCTTCTCCCCATGTGGGAGAAGGTGGATCGGCGCGCAGCGCCGAGACGGATGAGGGGTGTTGGACGGAGCGCCGTTGGTGCCAAGCTGGAGCACCCCTCATCCGTCGCCTTCGGCGACACCTTCTCCCACAAGGGGAGAAGGGCCCGCGTGACAACCCGCCGCTGCCAATTGTCTCTTCTGGCGGAAAAGCTCGCGCAACCTTTGCCCAAATTGCGCGCTGCGGCGGAAGTTAGACAGGAAATTACGAGCGCTTGTCTTCATCTTACGCCGCAGTGGGTCGGCTGCCGGACCGAGGCTCTTCGGCAGCATTTCAATCGCCCCAACGAATTGGCACTGGTCTGGCGGTGTGCGAAGATCGGGCAACATTGGAGGACGAAGGTCATGGCCGATGCTGGAATGTTGCGCTTCCATGTGCCGGAACCGGAAGTGCGGCCGGGCGGGACGCCGGATTTCTCCAATGTGACGATACCCAAGGCCGGCTCGGTGCCGCGCCCCGAAATCGATGTCGATCCGCGCACCATCCGCGACATGGCGTTTTCGATCATCCGTGTCCTAAACCGCAACGGCGAGGCCGTCGGCCCCTGGGCCGACCTGCTTTCCGACGACGAGCTGCTGGAGGGGTTGCGCCACATGATGACGCTGCGCAGCTTCGACGCACGCATGCAAATGGCGCAGCGCCAGGGCAAGACCTCGTTCTACATGCAGCACCTTGGCGAAGAGGCAGTGAGCTGCGCCTTCCGCAAGGCGCTGGCGCCGGGCGACATGAATTTTCCGACCTATCGGCAAGCCGGCCTGCTCATCGCCGACGGCTATCCGATGGTGACGATGATGAACCAGATCTATTCGAACGAGGCCGATCCGCTGAAGGGACGGCAACTGCCGATCATGTACTCGTCGAAGGAACACGGCTTCTTCTCGATCTCCGGCAATTTGGCGACGCAATATATCCAGGCGGTCGGCTGGGCGATGGCTTCGGCGATCTCCAATGATTCACGCATCGCCGCCGCCTGGATCGGCGACGGTTCGACGGCCGAGTCCGACTTCCATGCAGCCCTGGTGTTCGCCTCGACCTACAAGGCGCCGGTCGTGCTCAACGTCGTCAACAACCAATGGGCGATCTCGACCTTCCAGGGCATTGCGCGTGGCGGCTCCGGTACCTTCGCCGCGCGCGGCCTCGGCTTCGGCATCCCTTCGCTGCGCGTCGACGGCAATGATTATCTTGCCGTGCATGCGGTGGCCAAATGGGCGGCGGAGCGGGCGCGCAGCAATCTCGGGCCGACGCTGGTCGAATATGTGACCTACCGCGTCGGCGCGCATTCGAGCTCCGACGATCCTTCCGCCTACCGGCCGAAAGCAGAGTCCGACGCCTGGCCGCTGGGCGACCCGATCGTGCGCTTGAAGAACCACCTCATCCAGCGCGGCGTCTGGTCGGACGAGCGCCACGCCCAGGCCGAAGCGGAGATCCTCGAAACGGTAATCGCGGCGCAAAGGGAGGCCGAACGCCACGGCACGCTGCATGCCGGCGGCAAGCCGTCGGCGCGCGACATGTTCGAAGGCGTCTATGCCGAGATGCCGCCGCATCTGAGGCGCCAGCGCCAACAGGCAGGGGTCTGACCATGCCAAGACGGACGATGATCGAGGCGATCCGCGACGCCATGGACGTGTCGATGGCGCGCGACGAACGCGTTATCGTCTATGGCGAGGATGTCGGCTTTTTCGGCGGCGTCTTCCGCTGCACACAAGGCCTGCAGGCGAAATACGGCAAGAGCCGCTGCTTCGACGCGCCGATCAGCGAGGCCGGCATTGTCGGCTCGGCCATCGGTATGGCGGCCTACGGCCTGAAGCCTTGCGTCGAGGTGCAGTTTGCCGACTATGTTTATCCGGCCTACGACCAGATCGTCTCGGAGGCGGCGCGGCTGCGCTACCGCTCGAACGGCGATTTCACCTGCCCGATCGTGGTGCGCATGCCGACCGGCGGCGGCATCTTCGGAGGCCAGACCCACAGCCAGAGCCCGGAGGCGCTGTTCACCCATGTCTCCGGCCTGAAGGTCGTGGTGCCATCCAATCCGCATGACGCCAAGGGCCTGCTGATTTCGGCGATCGAGGATCCCGACCCGGTGATCTTCCTGGAGCCGAAGCGGCTCTATAACGGTCCCTTCGACGGTCACCACGACCGCCCGGTGACGCCGTGGTCCAAGCATGAGCTCGGCGAGGTCGCCGAGGGTCATTACACGGTGCCGCTCGGCAAGGCGGTCATCCGCCGGCCGGGCGCTGCCGTCACCGTGCTTGCCTATGGCACGATGGTCTATGTCGCCGAAGCCGCCGCCGCCGAGACCGGCATCGATGCCGAAATCATCGATCTCAGGACCTTGTTGCCGCTCGATCTCGACACAATAGTCGCCTCGGTGAAGAAAACCGGGCGCTGCGTGGTCGTGCACGAGGCGACGCTGACCTCCGGCTTCGGCGCCGAGCTGTCGGCGCTGGTGCAGGAGAATTGTTTCTATCACCTCCAAGCGCCGGTGGCGCGGGTCGCCGGCTGGGACACGCCCTATCCGCATGCGCAGGAATGGGACTATTTCCCCGGGCCCGCCAGGGTCGGCCGCGCCTTGCTTGAAACGATGGAGGCCTAGCGTGGGCGAGCATGTCATCAAGCTGCCGGATGTCGGCGAAGGCGTCGCCGAGGCGGAACTGGTCGAATGGCACGTCAAGGTCGGCGATCTCGTGCGCGAGGACGCGGTGCTGGCCGCTGTCATGACCGACAAGGCGACCGTCGAGATTCCCTCGCCGGTCGATGGCGAGATCCTGTGGCTCGGCGCGGAGATCGGCGACACGGTGGCGATCGGCTCGCCGATCGTGCGGCTGAAAGTGGCGGGCGAGGGCAATGTCAGCGCGGGCGAGACGGCTTCTGACCAAACCCGGCGCCGTACCCCCACCCCTAGCCCCTCCCCACAAGGGGGAGGGGGACGCGCTTCGGCTGCCGAAGCCGAGACCAAACCAGCCTCGCCTTCGGTCGCAAGAGCCTCGGCGCGCGGAAGTGAGCCGGCGTCAGAATCCCCCTCCCCCTTGTGGGGAGGGGTTAGGGGTGGGGGTACGGCGCCGACCTCCGGCGCGCCGCGTCCCGAAGGCGAAAAGCCGCTGGCCTCGCCCGCCATCCGGCTGCGAGCCAAGGAGGCCGGCATCGATCTCAGGCAGGTCGCGGGCAGCGGCCCGGCAGGCCGCATAAGCCACGAGGATATCGACGCCTTCCTGGCGCGGGGACCGCAGGTCGCCAGGACATCCGGGCTTGCCCGCAACGACGGCGTCGAGGACATCAAGGTGATCGGGTTGAGGCGCAAGATCGCCGAGAAGATGGCGCTCGCCAAATCGCGCATTGCGCACATCACCTATGTCGAGGAGATCGACGTCACCGCGCTGGAGGAACTGCGCGCCGCGCTCAACAAGGAGAAACGGCCGGCCGGTGCGGAAAGGCCGAAGCTGACGCTGCTGCCGTTCCTGATGCGGGCCATGGTCAAGGCGATCGCCGACCAGCCCCAGCTCAACGCGCTGTTCGACGACGAGGCCGGCATCATCCACCAGCATGGCGGCGTCCATATCGGCATTGCCGCGCAGACGCCGTCGGGACTGGTCGTACCGGTGGTCAGGCATGCCGAGGCGCGCGACATCTGGGATTGCGCCGCCGAGCTCAACCGGCTGGCCGAGGCGGCAAAGTCAGGTACGGCGACGCGCGACGAGCTGTCGGGATCGACCATCACCATCACCTCGCTCGGCGCCATGGGCGGCGTGGCGACGACGCCGGTCATCAACCATCCGGAAGTGGCGATCGTCGGCGTCAACAAGATGATGGTGCGGCCGGTGTGGGACGGTGCGCAGTTCATGCCGCGCAAGATGATGAACCTGTCCTCGAGCTTCGACCACCGCGTGATCGACGGCTGGGACGCCGCGGTGTTCATCCAGCGCATCAAGACGCTGCTGGAGACGCCGGCGCTGATTTTCGTGGATTAGGGCTGTGGTTGGAGGAGTTGGCTCTTTGGCTGAACGTAGCGCATGGTCACCGCCGGCCGGCTTCCGGCTGCCAGCCTACAACGCCTGCGATTGGCCGCACGCCTCCACGCCTTCGTCATCCTCGGGCTTGACCCGAGGATCCATGCCGTGCCCGCTGTCGAAGGGCGCGGCACTGCAGAATTCCGCACTGATGCGGCTCTCGGATGTCACGGCATGGATCCCAGGGTCTACGCGACGTCGCTTCGCTCCTGCTTCGCCCTGGGATGACGAAGGGAGGGGTGTCTCGGCTAACCTCCAAGGTTCCGGGTTTGCCATAACCGGTGCGATGACGAACCAGGTGACCCCATGAAAGAAATCTCCTGCAAGCTGCTCGTCATCGGCGCCGGGCCCGGCGGCTATGTCTGCGCCATCCGCGCCGGCCAGCTCGGCATCGACACGGTCATCGTCGAAGCGGGCAGGCCGGGCGGCACCTGCCTCAATGTCGGCTGCATCCCGTCCAAGGCGCTGATCCATGCGGCGGAGGAGTTCGAGAAGGTATCGCATATGGCCGGCGGCAAGGGGCCGCTCGGCATTTCGGTCGCGCCGCCTTCCCTCGATCTGGCCAAAACGGTGGCCTGGAAGGACAATATCGTTAGCCGGCTGACCAACGGCGTCGCCGGACTGCTCAAGAAAGCCAAGGTCAAGACCGTACAGGGCTGGGCGACGTTCCGCGACGGCAAGACCGTCGAGGTCGAGACCGAGACCGGAACGCAGGTGATCCGAGCCGAGACGGTCGTGATCGCGACCGGTTCGGCTCCGGTCGAACTGCCGTTCCTACCCTTCGGCGGGCCGGTGATCTCATCCACGGAAGCGCTGGCGCTGAGCGAAGTGCCCAGAAGGCTCGCGGTCGTCGGTGGCGGCTATATCGGGCTGGAGCTGGGCATTGCCTTCGCCAAGCTCGGCGCCGCGGTGACCGTGGTCGAGGCCTTGCCGCGCGTGCTCGCCCAATATGATGCGGAGCTGACCCGGCCGGTAGTAAAGCGGCTGGCCGAACTCGGCATCGAGGTGATCACAGGCGCGAAAGCCAAGGGCCTCTCCAGTAAAGGCGATGCGCTGCTGGTCGAGACGTCTGACGGCAAGACGGCTAAGATTGCCGTCGACAAGATCCTGGTCACGGTCGGGCGCAAGCCGCTGACCGAAGGGTTTGGGCTCGAGCAGATCGATCTCGACATGGCGGGCAAAGATGGGTCAGGCAGATTCATCCGCATCGACGACCAGTGCCGCACCTCGATGCGCGGCGTCTTCGCCATTGGCGACGTCACCGGCGAGCCGATGCTGGCGCACCGGGCGATGGCGCAAGGCGAAATGGTCGCCGAGATCGTCGCCGGTCACAAAAGAAGCTGGGACAAGCGCTCGATCCCGGCGATCTGCTTCACCGATCCCGAACTGGTCACGGTGGGCCTGTCGCCGGAGGAGGCGAAGGCGCTGGTCGGCGAGATCAAGATCGGCCAGTTCCCCTTTGCCGCCAATGGCCGGGCGATGACGAAGCTGGGCGAGGAAGGATTTGTCCGGGTCGTTGCGCGTGCGGACAACCATCTGGTGCTCGGTATCCAGGCGGTCGGACAAGGTGTCTCGGAGCTGTCGGCGGCGTTTGGTTTGGCGCTGGAAATGGGCGCACGGCTGGAGGATATCGCCGGCACCGTCCATGCCCATCCGACGCAGGGCGAGGGTTTCCAGGAAGCGGCGCTGAAGGCGCTGGGACACGCGCTGCATATTTGAGGGGGCGTGATCTCCCCCCTTGAGGGGGAGATGCCAAGTGGTGGCAAAGAGGGCAGGCCAGAGGGGGTTGGTTCGACTGGATGCGACCCTCCCTCGCGGCAGATGGAGGTTGGCGCTCTACGCGAGGCGACCCCCTCTGTCGCCTTCGGCGACGTCTCCCCCTCGAGGGGGGAGATTACGCAGCTCACCCCGCCAGCCGGCTTACCATCTCGTGCTGCGCGTAGGCGTGGCCAAAACGGTTGGCGAGGAAGGCGTCGAGGGCGATGTCTTCCTGCCTGATGAAGCCCTTGGCCGGCAGGCTGCCGTCGGCCAGCATGTCGAGCACGGCGCAGATGGCGGAGGCCGTGGTGATCTGGATGGCGCTGCGCACGGTCTCGCCGATGCGCTTCGAATAGATCTTGTTGGCGTAGGTCTCCTGCAGCAGGCGGCCGTTCTTGCGGCCGCTGACGGTGACGAAGACGATGACCACATCCTGCAGCGTCGCCGGCAGGGCGCTTTCGAAAATGTCCTTCAGCACGTCGCGGCGGTGGCGCAGGCCGAGGTCGTTGAGCAACGCCTTCATGATCGCGGCGTGGCCGGGGTAGCGGATGGTGCGGTAGTTCAGCGTGCGCACCTTGCCCTTCAGCGTTTCGGCCAGCGTGCCGAGGCCGCCCGAGGTGTTGAACGCCTCGTAAGTGACGCCGTCGAGCGAAAACTCCTCGCGCTCCTCCAGCGGCGGCACCTCGACCAGCTCGCCTTCGACGATCGCCTCGCAAGGCTCGCAATATTCGTTGATGACGCCGTCGGTGCTCCAGGTCAGATTGTAGTTCAGCGCGTTCGACGGGTATTGCGGCAGCGCGCCGACCCGCATGCGCACGCTCTCCAGCGTGTCGAAGCGGCTGGCGAGGTCGTTGGCGACGATCGAGATGAAGCCCGGCGCCAGCCCGCATTGCGGGATGAAGGCGCTTTTGGCGGAACGGGCCAATTCCCTGACGCGTCTGGTGGCGGCGACATCCTCGGTCAGGTCGAGATAGTGCACGCCGGCGGTGGCGGCCGCTTCGGCGATGCGCGTGGTCAGATGGAAGGGGGCGGCGCTCAGCACCGCGAAACGGCCGGCGAGCGCTGCTTCGAGGGCGCCCGCTTGCGCAATGTCGAGTTCCAGGGTCGCAATCGTAGCCGGAAGGTCGGTCGCGCCAAGCTGCGCCACCGAACGGTCGACGAGGGTGACATGATAGTCGCCTGTATCGGCCAGCATTGCGGCGATGGTCGAGCCGATCTTGCCGGCCCCGACGACTACGATTTTCTTCATGACGGCTTCCCTCGCCTAAATTGGTTGAGGGCTCAGGATCGCAGCTTGCCTGTCGAAAGGAAGCGTGGAACTGTTCGAAACGAAGTCCCCCGTTTGATCGATATGCCGACATCGATCGTCGAAATGCCGAGTGAAGCTGAATGCCGAGTGAAGCTGAATGCTGAGTGAAGCTGACCAGGCCCTGATTTCCCTGCTGCGCGACAATGCGCGTGCCTCAACGGCGGAGCTGGCGCGGCGGCTCGGCGTGTCGCGCACCACCGTGCAGAGCCGGATCGAGCGGCTGGAGCAGCGCGGCATCATCGCCGGCTACGGGATTAGGCTTTCGCCCGACCATGAACGCGGCCTGGTGCGGGCGCATGTGCTGCTGACAGTCACGCCCAAGCTCGCCGACAAGGTGGTGCGCGCGTTGCAGGCGCTGCCGCCGGTCAGGACGCTGCATTCGGTGAGCGGCAGTTTCGACATGATCGTCATCGTCGACGCGCCGTCGATCAGGGATCTCGATACGCTGCTCGACGAGATCGGCGCGATGGACGGGGTCGAGCGGACATCGTCGTCGATTATTCTGTCGACGCGGATCGACCGCTGAGGGGGCTGCGTCGCCATTCTCCAGCGCTGGTGATTAGCCGCCGACCACCATGCCTTCGTCATCCTAGGGCGGAGCGAACGCGAAGCGGAGCGAAGACCCTAGGATCCATGCCGTGACATAAGCCGAAGAATGCATCGGTTCGGAATGGCGCTCGATCCTGGCGCAAAGAGTACTAGGCTCCGGGCCGTCGGAGAATTGCCGCCAGGTAACGGCATGGATCCTAGGGTCTGCGCCGCGTCGCTACGCTCCTTGCTTCGCCCTAGGATGACGAAGAGAGGGAGGTTTTCGGGTAGTCTCACAAGGCTACGACTGCCCCAAGGAACTGTCGGCGTTCGCTGGCCTCGGCCGAGGATCAGCTCTACCGCGCGGCGTTCTTCAGCCAGTCGTCGACGCCTGCTAGCCGCCGATCTGGTCGAGAAACGGCAGATTGCCGGCCATCAGTCCGGCGTCGACATTGAGCGTGGTGCCGGTGATGCCATTGGCAAAGGGCGACGCCAGGAAAACCGCGGCGCGGGCGACCTCGACCGGTTCCACCAGCCGGCCGAG
Source organism: Mesorhizobium sp. WSM4871 (assembly GCF_055811295.1). Taxonomy (NCBI): domain Bacteria; kingdom Pseudomonadati; phylum Pseudomonadota; class Alphaproteobacteria; order Hyphomicrobiales; family Phyllobacteriaceae; genus Mesorhizobium; species Mesorhizobium sp. WSM4871. The sequence goes on from NZ_JBVVPU010000008.1 coordinate 114,159, forward strand.
CGGATAGAGCTTGCCGACGGCGGCGAGGATCTCCGGCTTCTGCGCCAGGCGATGTTCCCAGGCGCCGGTGCGGATCGAGCCGGGAATGACGGCGTTGGCGCGGATGCCGTTGCGGCCTTCCTCGGTGGCGATGGCGCGCATCCAGGCGTTCAGCGCCGCCTTGGCCGCGGCATAGGCCGGGTTGCCGAAATGCGCCTGCGCGTTGACCGAGGAGATAAAGACGAAAGCCGCGCCCTGCTTCTGGTTGCGCATGACGGGCAGCAGCGCCTGCGACAGGAGTGCTGCGCTGCGGAAATTCAGGTCCATCTCATGATCGAGCGCGGCAAGCGAGACGTCGGCCAGTGTTTCCGCCCGCGTCCAGCCGGCGTTCGAGATGATTGCGGCCGGCGCATTGCCCTTGCCAATGCGGCCGGCAAACGATGCGACAGCCTGGTCATCGAGCAGGTCGAAATGATGCGCCTCGGCAATTGCCGTCGCGGTCAGGTCTGTGCCCTTGCGATCGCAGGCGATCACCCTTGCCCCGCAGGCCGACAGGACCGTGACCAGGGCGCTGCCGACGCCGCCGGCGGCGCCGGTAACGACCACGCCGCGGCCACCGAAGTCGATCATATGGCTCCTCGCTTGTCTCTCACTCGATCCTCCCCTGCCGAATCGCTTGACGCAACCGCCTGGTGAAGTGCCTGGTGCAACGGTTGGCCTGCAGGATGCTGACGCCACTGTAATAAAGCAACATAAATTCCAAAGAATGTTGCTTTCCTACAAAGCCTGTTTGAGAATCGTCTGGACAGGCGTAAACCGTCGCCGGGGAAACCGGCAAATGGCGCTATTGCAAGATCGCGCCGTGCCGCGCATGAACAGGAGGCTTTTCTTGCCCAAGCAATGTTTTGGAACATCCCATGTGCCGCTGTCGCCGGCGGTGCGGGCTGGCGACTTCGTCTATGTCTCCGGACAGGTGCCGGTCGGCGGCGACGGTGTGGTGGTCAAGGGCGGTATCGTCGAGCAGACCGAGCAGGTGCTTTCGAATGTGAAGGCAGCGCTGGCGCTGGCCGGCTGCACCATGGACGACGTGGTCAAGACGACGGTCTGGCTTGAGGACGCGCGCGATTTCGGCGCCTTCAATGCCGTCTATGCCAGGCATTTTCCAAAGGATCCGCCGGCCCGCACCACGGTGGAGTCGCGGCTGATGATCGACATCAAGATCGAGGTGGAAGCCGTCGCCTACCGGCCGCTCTGAGCGGCGCCGGCAACGACAGCCGACAGGGACAGAAACGGGAACAGCCGCCATGCGTGTCTTCACGGCCTCGCTCGCCACCGAAACCAACACCTTCTCGCCGGTCTCGACCGACCGCTCGTCCTTCGAGATGGCGTTCTACGCATCGCCGGGAAAGCATCCGGAGACGCCGACGCTGTGCTCCGCGCCGATCCCCGTCCTGCGCCGGCGGGCCAGGGACGAAGGCTTCACCCTGATCGAAGGCACCGCGACCTGGGCCGAACCCGGCGGCTATGTCCGGCTCGACGTCTATGAGGCGCTGCGCGACGAGATCCTCGATCAGTTGCGAGCGGCGATGCCGGTGGATTGCGTCGTTCTTGGCCTGCATGGCGCGATGATCGCGCGCGGGCTGGACGATTGCGAAGGCGACCTGCTGGCCCGGGTGCGCGAGATCGTCGGCCCCAAGGTGATCATCGCCGCCGAACTCGATCCGCATAGCCATCTGACAAAGAAGCGCGTGGCGGCGGCCGACATACTGGCGGCGTTCCTCGAATTTCCGCACACCGATTTCGTCGAGCGCGCCGAGCATGTCGTCGAGCTGGCGCTGGCAGCAGCGCGCGGCAGGATCCGGCCGGTCATCTCGGCCTTCGACTGCCGGATGATCGACGTGTTCCCGACCAGCCGCGAGCCGATGCGCTCCTTCGTCGACCGGATCAAGGCGCTGCAGGGCAAGCACGGCATCCTGTCGGTATCGCTGATCCACGGGTTTCTCGCCGGTGACACCGCCGAGACCGGGACGCAGCTCCTGGTGGTCAGCGACAATGACCGCACCGCCGGCGATGCGCTGGCCGAGCGGCTCGGACGGGAGGTTTTCGCCATGCGCGGCTCGACGGCGATGCACAGCGTGACAACAGGCGAGGCAATCGAGCGGGTCAGGACAGGCGGCCACGGCGACAGGCCGTTCGTGCTCGCCGACATGTGGGACAATCCCGGCGGCGGCACCGCCGGCGACAACACCGTGCTGCTGCATGCGCTGGTCGACAGCGGCATCAAAAGTGCCGGCGTGGCCACGATCTGGGATCCGCAGGCCGTGGCGCGGGCGCAAGGCGCCGGCGAAGGCACGGTGCTCGACATCCGCATCGGCGGCAAGACGAGCGTTGCCAGCGGCATGCCCTTCGACGGCACGTTCGAGGTCCGCCGCCTGGCGCCCGACGCCTGGCAGTCGTTCGGGTCGAGCCTGGTGCCGCTCGGCCCCTCGGCGGTGCTGCGCCTGGCGGGCACCGAGATCGACATCGTCATCAACACCAACCGCACGCAGACCTTCGAGCCCGACATCTTCTCCAATCTCGGCATCGACCCGCTGAGCAAGCAGGTGCTGCTCATCAAATCGACCAACCATTTCCACGCCGGTTTCGTGCCGGTCGCGCGTGAAATCATCTATGTCGCGGTCGAGGGCTGCTATCCCAACAACCCCGTCACCACGCCCTACCGCAAGCTCAAGCGCCCGATCTGGCCGATCGTGGCAGACCCTTTTGGGACCGACAGCTCTGGCGAGGCCGCGGCCTGAAGCCGGCTTTGTTTCTCAACCGGAGGCTAGGCATCGATGCAATTTGACCTCCTGCTGAAGGGCGGCCGCCTGATCGACCCGGCGTCCGGTCTCGACGCGCCGCGCGATCTCGCCATCGCCAATGGCCGCATCGCCGCGATCGAGGCCGATATCCCGTTCGAACGCGCCGCGCGCGTCATCGACGCCAGCGGCTCCATCGTCGCGCCCGGCCTCATCGACCTGCACAGCCATGTCTATTGGGGCGGCACCTCGCTCGGCGTCGATGCCGACCGTCTTGCCGCAAGGAGCGGCACCACCACCTTCATCGATGCGGGAAGTGCGGGCGCCGGCAATATCCTCGGCTTTCGCCGCCATGTCATCGAGCGCTCGAAAGTCCGCATCCTGGCCTATGTCAACATTTCCTTTGCCGGCATCTTCGGCTTCTCGCACAGCGTGGCGGTCGGCGAATGCAGTGACCTCCGGCTCTGCGAACCGCGTGAGACGGTGGCGGCGGTGCGCGAGCACGCGGACGTGGTCGTCGGCGTCAAGGTGCGCTCGGGCCGCCATGCCGGCGGCACCAGCGGCATCGCGCCGGTGGATCTGGCGCTGGAGGCAGCCGACCAGGCGGGCCTGCCGCTGATGGCGCATATAGACGAGCCGCCGCCCGGCCGCTCGGAAGTGCTGCCGCGCCTGCGCAAGGGCGATATCCTCACCCACTGCTTCCGGCCGTTTCCCAATGCGCCGGTGTTCGCCTCGGGCGCGGTGCGGCCCGACATGCGGCTGGCGCGCGAGCGCGGCGTCATCTTCGACATCGGCCACGGCATGGGCTCGTTCGACTTCGAGGTCGCCAAGGCGATGCTCAAGGAGGGGCTGGCGCCCGACGTGATCAGCAGCGACGTGCATCTCTACTGCGTCGACGGCCCGGCCTTCGACATCCTGGTCTGCATGTCGAAACTGCTGGCGCTGGGGATGCCGCTGGTGGAGGTCTTGCGCGCGGCGACGCAGCGGCCGGCGGAGGCCATCGCCAGACCCGATCTCGGAACGCTCAAGGTGGGCGGCGTCGCCGACGTCGCGGTGCTGCGCCTGCGCTCGGGCAGCTTCACCTTCGTCGATTCGCTCGGCGCGGCGCTGGTCGCAGAGCAACGGCTGGTCTCGGACGGCATCGTCATCGGCGGCACCTGGTGGCCGAACGAGGCGGCGGATGACCTCGGCGACACCGAGCGCTTCAGGGCGCATGCCCAGCATACGCATGTCGAGGTTGCCGCGAGGCACTTTGGGCGCAGCCACGATTGAGGCTGTGCCTGTGCGGGCTCAGCGTCTGTGCAGGCACCACGCGACTTCGTCATCCACGGGCGGAGCGACGCGAAGCGGTGCGCAGACCCGAGGATCCATGCCGTGACTTTTGCCGAAGAATGCAACGGAACAGGATAGTCGTTCGATGAGTCCCTTTACCGCCGTTGGTGCATGGAACCTTGCTTCAGGATCGCTTTCGCGTGTCATGAATGGCACGGCATGGATCCTCGGATCTGCGCTGCGTCGCTGCGCTCCTTGCTTCGCCCGAGGATGACGAAGGCACAGGTTAGCAGCCCGAATTACTGGGCACCCCATAAACCCGCGTTGCAATCCCCTCCATCCTCGCCTTGATCTGCAGCGCCACATATTTCGAATAGAAGCGCGACAGCGCCAGATTGCCGCCGTGGAACCATAGCGCTTCCTGTGCCGTCGGCTTCCACATGTTGCGCAGCTCGCCTTGCCACGGGCCGGGGTCGCCCCTGACGCCCGAGCCGAGGCCCCAGCATGGGCCGACCTTGTCGGCGACCTCGCGCGAGACGATCTGCGCCACGGTCTCGTTCATCGACTGGTAGCCGGTGCAGGCGACGATGGCGTCGACCGCGAGTTCAGTGCCGTCGTCGAAAAGGATGCCGGTCGACGTCAGCGCCTTGATGCCGACGCCGCTGCGCAGGCCGATCTGGCCGTCGATGATCAGGTCCGACGCTCCGACATCGATGTAGTAGCCCGAACCGGTGCGGTAGGCCTTCATCAGAAGGCCGGTTTCGTCGTCGCCGAAATCGAGGGCGAAGCCGGAAGCGCGCAGACGATCATAGAAGGCCGCGTCGCGCTCCCTGATGATATCGTAGAGCGCCCGCTGGCCCTGCGGCACCAGCGCGAACGGCGTCGAGGCGACGATCATGTCGGCCTTCTCGGTGGTGATGCCGCGCTCCAGCGCCTTTTCCGAGAAGATCTCGAAGCCGACTTCCATCAGCGTGTCGGACTTGACCACCGTGGTCGGCGAGCGCTGGATCATGGTCACTTCGGCGCCGCTTTCCCAGAGATCGACGCAGACATCATGTCCCGAGCTTGCCGCGCCGATGACGGCAACCTTCTTGCCGCGGAATTTCTCGCCGCTGGAATATTGGCTCGAATGCAGCAGCTCGCCCTGGAATTGATCGGCGCCAGGCAGGTCGATGCGCCGTGGCGGGCCATAGGCGCCGGTGGCGAAGACGATGTGCTTCGGCTTCAGTGTGATGCGCTGGCCGGCGCGATCGACGACGACCGTCCAGACCTTCTCTGCCTCGTCATAGCTGGCGCTGACGCACTTTGTGGCGACCCAGTAATTGAGTTCCATGACGCGCGTGTACATTTCCAGCCAGTCGCCCATCTTGTCCTTGGGCGTGAATACCGGCCAATTCTCAGGAAATGGAATGTAGGGCAGATGGTCGTACCAGACCGGGTCGTGCAGCACGAGGGTGCGGTAGCGGTTGCGCCAGGAATCGCCGGGCCGCGCATTCTTCTCGATGACGATGGTCGGCACGCCGAGTTGCCGGAGTCGCGCGCCCAGCATGATGCCGCCCTGGCCGCCGCCGATGACCAGGCAATAGGGCTGCTCGGAAGCGCCGAGGTCGCGCATCTCGCGCGCCCTTGCCTCCGCCCAGGTCTCGCGGTCCGGATCGGCCTTGTGGCGGACACCGAGCGGCCGCGCCGGGCCCTTGCGCTCCTCGAAACCCTTGAGGTCGGTCATCGCGGTGAACAGCGTGCGGCAGCGTCCGTCGTTGAGGCGCATGATGCCCTGGCCCCAGGCCGACGCCGTCTCGAAGGTGAACCAGGCCTCTATCGTGCCTTCGTCGGCGCTGGCCTCGCCGTTGAGCTGCCATCCGGTCGGCCTTGCCGTTGTCAGCGTGGCTTCCAGCATCTCGCTTATCGCGGCGCGGCCTTCCATGGTCTTGATGTTCCAGGTGAAGGTCAGGAGGTCGCGCCAGTAGCAGTCGTCGGCGAACAGATTGGTCACGGCATTGACGTCGCCGGTCTCCAGCGCCTGGGCAAAGGAGGAAAGCCAGCTGGCGGCCTGTTTCGATGGTGCGATCTCGAGCATTCTTCCTCTTCCTGCAATACACCCAATTCATACTGGGGCCGTCAATTGTCAAACTCGGCGCCGCCCCTCATCCGCCTGCCGGCACCTTCTCCCCGTATAGTGACGGGGAGAAGGGGGCTGGCCGCAACGCTGGCGACCCCCTCTCCCCGTTCTTCACGGGGAGAGGGTAAGGGGTGAGGGGTAGCGCAAGTGCCCCGCAAACTGGCCTCAATCCCCCAGCGGTTCCATTTCCTTGCCTGTCCTGTGGATCTGGGCGTTGTATTTGATGCGGCGGACCGTTTCGCGGGCCGAGCCGTCGAGCTTGTAGGCGCAAGCCACCGCCATCAGATCGATCGCCGCCAGGAAGGCGAAGCGCGAGGCCGTCGGCTTCAGCGTGTCGGGATATTCGGGCACCGCCACCGTCAGCCGGACGTCGCAGGCGCGGGCGAGGTCGGTGTCGGGCGCGGTCACGCCGATCGCGTTGGCGCGGTAGTGCTTGGCGAGTTCGACGGCCTCGATCACCTCCCGCGTTCGTCCTGTCGCCGAAATGGCGATCACCAGATCGCCGGGCTTCAACGTCGAGGCGGTCATGCGCATCAGATAGGGGTCGCATTGGGCGCTGACGGTGATGCCATAGCGGAACAGCCGGTACTGGGTTTCCTGCGCCAGCGCCGACGAGGAGCCGCCGAGGCCGAACACGGTGACCTGGCGCGCCTTGGCGATGAGCTCGGCCGCCTTGACCAGCTGCGCCGGATCGAGCTGCCGCTCGGCCTCCTGCAGCGCCTGGCGCGCCTCGCCGAACACGGCGTTCCAGAACGGCATGCCATTGTCGGCGCTCGCCGGCGCAGGCTTGCTCAGATAGAGCGCGCCGACGACGAGGCTCTGCGCCAGCTTCAGCTTGAAGTCGCGCACGCCGTCACAGCCGATGGCGCGGCAAAAGCGCGTCACCGTCGGTTCGCTGACGCCGGCGCGCTGGGCAAGTGCGGCGTTGGAAGCATCGACCGCGTATCGGACGTCGTCGAGCACGACATCGGCGACGCGCCGCTCCGCCGGTCGCAGCTCGGCGTAAGAATCCTTGATCAGCGAGATGATGTCGGGGATGCGCCTGACATGGTCGTGTTCATCGGCCGCGCGCCCATCGGCATTGTCGTTTGAGGTCCGCCCATCAGCTTTAGTCATTGAGCCTTCCTGCCATTCGTGGAGCTGGAATCTCTACCATGTCTGCATGCCGTCATCACGTCCGCAACGCGGGATGCGAATGCTGCGCTTGCCTGTCCACTGCCGGAGCCGTTTTTCAGGAGTATGTAGGAAAGCAACATTCTTTTCAAGCAATAGAAACATAATAAAAACAACATAATACGAGACGCATGCGCAAACTGCCGGGTTACATCCCGGCTCTCCGCTTGACAGCAAAGTAGGATAGTTACAGACTGATTTCGCGCGATGACCGAGGGGCTGATCGCGCAATCTCCGAGGGGCGCATGAACGCGGGCAGTGCAACCACCCCGAAGCTTGGCGTGCAGGCCGCGACCAAGGTCTATCACACGGCTTCCGGCGACCTTCTGGCGCTGGACCGCTGCAGCCTCGACGTCCACGCCAATGAGATCGTCTCGATCGTCGGCCCTTCCGGCTGCGGCAAGACCACGCTTTTGTGGTCGATGTCCGGGCTGCACCGGCTGACCAGCGGCGGGGTGCGGCTCGACGGCAAGGAGATCACCGGTCCGCATCCCGATATCGGCATCGTCTTCCAGGAGGCAAATCTCCTGCCTTGGCGCAATCTCGACGCCAACATCCATTTTCCCTTCGAGATCAAGGGCGAGAAGCCGGACCGCGCCTGGATCGCGCATCTCATCAACCGTGTCGGGCTCGACGGTTTCGGCGGCAAGTTTCCGCGCGAGCTGTCCGGCGGCATGCAGCAGCGCGCGGCGATCGTGCGGGCGTTGGCACTGAAACCGTCCGTGCTGCTGATGGACGAGCCGTTCGGCGCGCTCGACAGCTTTACCCGCGAGGAGATGAACCGGCTCGTCGAGGAGATCTGGCTCGACACCAAGACCACCATCGTCTTCATCACCCACAGCATCGAGGAAGCGATATTCCTGTCCGACCGGGTGGTGGTGCTGAGCGCGCGGCCGGGCCGCGTCGCCAAGGAGTATCGCGTGCCGTTCGCGCGCCCGCGCTCGCTGGAGATCATGGCGACCAAGGAAGTCTTCGACCTCACCAACAAGATCAAGATGGATATTGTCGGGGAGCGCTCCCGGCCGAAGGCGCCGGACCGGCCCACCGCCGAAATCGTGAGGATCAGGCCGTGAGCGGAGGCGACGCCATCCCGGAATTTTCGAAGGCCAAGGCGGGCGCCAAGGCCGGCGATGGGCATGATGTCAGCCTGACCAATTTGTCGGCCTTTGCCAGCGGTCCCGGCATCAAGTCGGGCAAGGAGGTGGCGGCCATCCTCGCTGTCGCCGTGATCATCATCGGCGGCATCGAACTGGCGCTGCGCCTGTTCCAGGTGCCGCTCTACATCATGCCGCCGCCGAGCTCGATCGCCTACGCGTTGTTCGACGAATTCCCGCTGATCGCGCCGCATCTCGGCTACACGCTGGTCGAGCTGATATCCGGCTTCACCATCGGCGCGGTCATCGGACTGGTGATGGCGGCGGTGATCACGCAGTTCCCCTTCGCCGAGAAGATCGTCGCGCCCTACATATTGCTGCTGGTCACCACGCCGATGCTGGCGCTGGTGCCGCTTCTGATCCTGCGCTTCGGCTTCGGCTACACGCCGCGCATCATCGCGGTGGCGCTGGCCGCCGGGCCGATGGTGATGATCAACGCGGCGACCGGCTTTCGCCGCGTCGACAACGCCAAGATCGCGCTGGCGCGCTCCTATGGCGCCAGCACCTTGCAGATCTTCTGGAAAATCCGCGCGCCGATGGCGCTGCCGATGATCCTGGTCGGGCTGATGATCGGCGCGATTTTCGGGCTGCTGACCGCGGTCGGCGCCGAAATGGTCGGCGGCGGCTTCGGTCTCGGCAACCGGCTGACCACCTATTCGTCGATGATCCAGATGCCGCAATTCTTCGCGGTGGTGCTGATCCTGTCGACCCTCGGCATCCTGATCTATGTGCTGTTCTTCCTGATCGGCAAGAAATGGGCGAGCTGGGAGGCATGAAACGGAGCAGATGAAGGCGCCCGGGAGGCGGGCGGCAGGGCCAAACAAGCAATCAACAAAAAGGGGAATGCCATGACCAAAGAAAGTTCGATCAGCCTGAGTGCCGGGATCTCCCGCCGCACTTTCCTGCAGGTGACCGGCGCCGGCCTGGTGACGGCGACCGCGCTCGGTGCTTCCGGCCTCAGGGCCAGGGCCGAGGCTTATGGAAAGTTCACCTGGATCTCGCCGCGCGGCACGCTCGAGGTGCTGGACGACTATCCCTATTGGGCGGCCAAGAAAGCCGGCTATTTCGGCGACCTCGACACCGACATGCAGCCGGGACCGTCGGACGGCACGGCGACGGTGAAGTTCGTCGATGTCGGCCAGGCCGATATGGGCTTTCCCTCGCCTGGCGTGTTCTCCTTCGCCATCCAGAACGGCATGAAGCTCAAATCCGTGTTCCACATGGGCGCGCGCGACACGTTCAGCATCGCCTTCCGCAAGGGCGAGGGCACGAACGACCTGAAGACGCTCGAAGGCAAGACCATCCTGCTCGGCTCCGCCGCCTGGCAGTCGATCACCGATCCGCTGCTGGCGGCGCAAGGCGTCGACATCAAGAAAGTGAAATATGTCGAGGCCGGCTGGCCGACCTGGGGCACAGCACTTGCCGGCGGCCAGGGCGATGCCGCCTTGTCATGGGAGGGCTTGCGCGCCGAATGGATCGCCAAGGGCCTCGATTTCGAATATTGGCTCGGCGTGCAGAACTCGAAGCTGCCGGCCAACACATTCGTCGTGCGTACCGCCGATCTCGAGGACCCCGACCGCAAGGCGTTCCTGGAGAAATATCTGCGCGGCTGGGCGATGGGGCTGGAGTTCGGCTACCAGAACCCACGCGCCGCCGTCGAAGCGGTGTTCGAGCAGTTCCCGACTTTGGCCAAGAATCTGGGGCCGGAGCTCGGCACCACCTCGATCCTGCAGCAGATCAACGTCTTCCGCGGCGACATGGACAAGCGCGGCGGCTGGGGCTCGCACGACATGGCGAGCTGGCAGGGTTTCTTCGACGAGATCCACAAGATCGGCCAGATCACCAACCCGGTGAAGGCCGAGGACGTCTGCACCAACGATTTGATCGGCCCGGCCAATGATTTCGACAAGGCCAAGGTCAAGGCCGATGCCGATGGCTACAAGCTGTCGGAAGGCTTTGCCGCGCTCGATGTCGAGAAGATCAAGGCGCATCTGTTCGACTCGGCGGTGAAGTAGCACGCCGGCAAATTCGTGCTGGAGAATTGCCGATGCCGCCCCTCATTGCCCTGCCGGGCATTTCTCCCCGTATAGTGACGGGGAGAAAGACGCTTTCGCAAAGGATTTCGCCAACAATAACTAGCGTTGCAAAAGAAGCGCCAGGGTTGCGGCCGGCCCTCTTCTCCCCGTCCCTATACGGGGAGAAGGTGCCGGCAGGCGGATGAGGGGCAGCGCAAACCTGAAGCGATTGCCCTGGAAAAACGACCAATACGGGCGGCGACCAGGTTGCCTCCCGCAAAATCATTTGAAAAGAGCACGGGAGGTGGCATTGGCCGACAAGGTAAAAGTGCTGGTGGTGGGGCTGGGCAATATGGGCGCATCGCATGCCAGCGCCTATCATCGCTCCGACGGCTTCGAGATCGTCGGCATCATGAGCCGCTCGATCAAGAGCAACAAGAAGATCCCGGCCGAACTCGCCGGCTATCCGCTCTACGAGGATTTCGACCAGGCTCTGGAGGAGACGAAGCCCGATGCCGTCTCCGTCAACAGCTGGCCCAATACGCACGCCGAATACGCGCTGAAGGCGATCGCCGCCAACTGCCATGTGTTCATGGAAAAGCCGCTCGCCACCAATATCGAGGATGCCGAAAAGGTCGTCGCGGCGGCGCGGGCGAAGAACCGCAAGCTGGTGTTGGGTTATATCCTGCGGGTGCATCCCTCCTGGATCAAGTTCATCGAGGTCGGCAAGACGCTCGGCAAACCGCTGGTGATGCGGCTGAACCTCAACCAGCAGAGCAGCGGCAGCGCCTGGCACTGGCACAAGAACCTGATCGATTCGCTGATCCCGATCGTCGATTGCGGCGTGCACTATGTCGACGTCATGTGCCAGCTGACCGGCGCCAAGCCGGTGCGGGTGCATGGCATCGGCGCCAAATTGTGGGCGGAAGCCGACAAGCAGAATTACGGCCATCTGCATGTCACCTTCGATGACGGCTCGGTCGGCTGGTACGAAGCGGGCTGGGGCCCGATGATGAGCGAGACGGCCTATTTCGTGAAGGATGTGGTCGGTCCAAAGGGCGCTGTCTCGATTGTCGCCGGCCAGGCGGCAAGCAGCGCGGCCGAGGCTGCCGAGGTGTCGAACTCCGCCGATATCGACCGCCACACCAAGACCGATGCGCTGAAGATCCATTATGCGCAGGTCGATGGCGACAAGAATTTCAGCAAGCCCGACGAGATCGTCAGCATGGAGGACGAGCCCGGCCACCAGGAGCTTTGCGACCGCGAGCAGGCGTTCTTCCTGCGCGCCATCGCAGAGGATCTCGATCTGACCGAGCAGATGGATGCGGCGGTCAACAGCCTGCGCATAGTGCTCGCCGCCGAGCAGAGCATCGAGTTGGGACGGACTGTCGAGCTGGCGTGAGGCAGGCTTGCCTGCGTCGGGTCGGAACGGCGTGAAGGCCGCAGCCGCTTCGTTCAGGGGCCGAATATCACAAGCTCGGTGAACGTCAGATCGCCAAGCGAGGGTGGTTTGGGGCCCTTGAAGTACTTCAGGCCCTTGTTGGGGCGGTACCATCCGTGCAGACCTGCAATCGGCTCCTTGGCGTCGACGACGCAAAGCAGGATTCCGCTTCGCAAGAGAAAGCGCCCCAGAGCGCCGGCACACCGGCTCAGATCCGCGAGAGAGCGGCAATAGATGATCTGATAGCATGGGACAAGACCACGCAACATTCGGCGCGGCATCAACACCAAAGGAAACGCTGCTCCGTCGCAAATGCAAATCAATGACAGGCAGCCCAGCGCGGCGTGTTCCGAGAGTATGTATCTCTCGCTGTCGGGCAGCATCGCCATTTCCGCAAGGTCGGGACGAACTTCAAGCACGCGACGTGACCGCTGCACCGAATTCAAAGCCGGCAAAAAGGCAAATTGTCCATTGGAAAAGAGGCGAAAGCCGAGCGCCCGGTTGGCTTTCAACGTCGCGGGCGCCGGCGAGATGTTCGTGTAGGTGACATCCCTTCGCTTGAGAACCGCCGCAACCAACATGGCGCCATAGGGACGGAATTCCGCGTCGACGGACCAGCTTGAAAGGTTGCAGCGGATTTCGTCGCCGTCCTGCCCCTGATAACGGGTATAGAGGGTCAGCACGACACCGACGATCCGACCGGCGTTTTCCAGGGCAAAGCCGTATCGCTGGAATTCGGCAATGGACGGCCGCTGCGACAGACGGATCAGCGCCTGTGTCCAATAACTACGGTTCCGCTCCGGGAAACCCCTGCACAGGCAATCGACCACTCCTTCCCAGTCAGCTTCGCGAATTGGTCGACAGCGAAGATCGGGAGGGAGAGCGCCAAGGACGGCCAAAAAAATCAACTCCAGAATACAACAAGCCCAACAGATATTGTTGGTGAATAACGATTAATAATCTGTGCCGCATTTAAGAGCGATTTTCCGCACTGAGGCGGCCCGCCGCACCAGATGGACGATATGCCGGACGGACCCGTCCGGCGTCAAACCGCTGTGGGACAACGTGCTGAAAGCACCGCCGGCCGGAGCCGGCGGCGCTCCCTGGACAGTCTATAGGGGCAGGACAGTCCAATGATCCCTAAGGATCGATTCTAATTTCGGATGTTCCCTGGCCAGGGACATCGGCCGAACGGATGAAGGGGCCTGGGGCACTCAATCCCAAGCGGGCGTATCTCTTTCTGATGCCTTGATCGAAAGGCTTCTCGAAATAGCGGAAACTCAGAGCCGCCAGCCCGAAAACAACGCCAATGAACGCGACGAGACATAACGGATTGGACGCAATTTCCGGCCTGTCGATTCTGAAAAAGTCGAGGATCGTGTTGATCGCTATCTGCAACGGGACATGCAGGAGATAGCTGCCATAGGTGGCATCGCCGAACCATTTCAACCCGTCGGATCTGTATATGCCGATAGTGTCGATGGCAGCGGTCACCAGCACCAGACCGATGAAAGCGACCACCACCTGAAAGTTGACCGGAATGGGGAACGCTTGGGCGATGGGTAGGAAGAGAAGGGCCGAAACGGCTCCCACAATCGCCAGCGTGATCGATTTCCTCAGCAGAAGAAAAACGGCCACGCCAAGGTAGAACAAAAAGGCGCACTGCACGACCGGTGATGTCACGTGCTGGGCCAATATGGCAAGCGGTGCGGATACGCCTATGGCGGTGACGAGAGCCGGGTAGCGCCGCAGGAACGACAGGCTCCAGAAGAAAACGAAGTAGACGACGACTTCAGCCGAAAGCGACCACACAGGTCCATTGAAGGACCAGCCTTTTTCGAAGCCCCACGCAGAAGCCATGAACAGGTTCAGGGTGAAGTGATAGGCGTCGTTATGCTCGTATATCTGCTCGTGGCCCACTGCCATCGATGAGCAGAATTGCAGAACTGCAACCAGGATCAAGGTCGCAAAATGCAGCGGGTAGAGCCGCGCAAACCGGCGGATGAAAAAATCGCCTCCACTTACCGGGTGATCAATGTAGGTGGCCGCAAACACAAACCCGCTAATGATCCAGAAGAACTGCACCGCCCAATAGCCGTAGTCGTAGAAAATCCACAAAGCCCCATGCCACGGCAGCATGCTGCTGTCGCCAACGATTGGATCGGGACCTGCCTCTGGAAAGTAGAAGTGCCGATAGTGGTAGATCAGCACGGCCAGGGCCGCCGCACCCCTGGAAATGTCGATCAGGCGATAACGCTGCGGGGCTCTCGCGGTCATCTGGGCGGGTCAGTTCTGCCAGAGGACCACCAGACAAAATACAGTGAGCCCGTCTTCATCACGGGAACGCGCCGGTCGCGTTCGCGGTCCCGCGATTCTCGATAGGTCTCGACCTGTTCATCGGGCTGGATAATCTCGGGGTTCAGCGGGCGCTCGCAATCTCCAACTCGCGTCGAGTATCAGGCCGCGGACCATTGGGCAATGTTTGATCGGGCCAACATCAGCTGCTTTACATCTCGTGCGCCCGGCTCCCAGAAATCAATCGCGGTGGCGACAGGGTGGCGGCACGCAACGAGAAAATGAAAAGGCCACCCGAAGGCGGCCCTGTTCAACTGCTTGATTCCCTGGGAGGAAACTGGAGCGGGTGAAGCGATTCGAACGCTCGACCCCAACCTTGGCAAGGTTGTGCTCTACCCCTGAGCTACACCCGCTCGCGCGGCTTTCGGGCCGCAAGCCGCGCCTATATGGCTGAAGAGCGCGGCGATTGCAACAGGGAAATCGCAGGCTTTTTCGGCGGCGCCCAGCGACGCAAACAGAGATCATCGCATAGGTGACGGCTAACGGAATCCAGCGCGTCGCCGCGCTACGGTCTTGTCTCGACCGCGCCATTGGCCGTAAACGGCTTGACCGGAACCGCGCCGACAGGATGCCTGATGCCGAAAACCGAAGCAGAGTTTTTCGCCTTTCTCGCCGATCTAGGCATTGACGTCTCGACGCGGCGCCATCCGCCGCTATTCACGGTTGCCGATTCGCAGGCGTTGCGCGGGGAAATCGCCGGCGGTCATACGAAAAACCTGTTCCTCAAGGACAAGAAAGACAATTTCTTCCTGGTCAGCGTCGGCGAGGAGGCGGTGGTCGACCTGAAGCAGATCCACCATGTTATCGGCGCCGCCGGCCGCGTTTCCTTCGGCAGACCGGAGATGCTGATGGAGCTGCTCGGCGTCGTTCCGGGCGCGGTCACGGTTTTCGGCCTGATCAACGATACGAAGTTGCGGGTCAAGGTCATCCTCGACCAGGCATTGATGGATCATGCGGTCATCAACGCCCATCCGCTGACCAATGAGGCAACGACGTCGATTGCCGCCGCCGATCTCGTCAGATTCGTCGAGGCAACCGGGCACGATCCTGCTATCTTGAAAGTCTCGGCATAAGCGCCACATGCATGGCGGAAAAGCCGGCAGGGCTGAAAAACCGATTTCTGGAGACGAGACGTTGCGCCAGGCCGAAGCTGGCGGCGCGACCGAAAGGGCGATGAGATGAGCGACAACAATCCATTTGGCGGCCAATTCGGCAGCAATGGCGGCCAGTACGCCACGTCGGTGCAGTATGGCGGTACCGAGGCGGCTCCCGCGAAAGCAGCACTTGGCGAGGCGCCGGCCGATGTCATCAAGGACACCACGACCGCCACTTTCGCCGCCGACGTCATTCAGGAATCGCGCCGCCAGCCGGTGCTCGTCGATTTCTGGGCGCCGTGGTGCGGCCCCTGCAAGCAATTGACGCCGCTGCTGGAAAAGGCGGTGAAGGCGGCCGGCGGCAAGGTCAAGCTGGTCAAGATGAACATCGACGATCATCCCTCGATCGCCGGCCAGCTCGGCATCCAGTCGATCCCGGCGGTCATCGCCTTCAAGGACGGTCAGCCGGTCGATGGCTTCATGGGCGCCATTCCAGAGAGCCAGATCACCCAGTTCATCGACAAGGTCGGCGGCAAGAATGGCGGCGCCCCGCAGGTCGCCGAGGCGCTTGCCGCGGCAGCGGAGGCGCGTGAGGCCGGCGACGCGCAGACAGCCGCCGACATTTACGACGCGATCCTGGAGCAGGCGCCGGAAACGATCGAGGCGATCGCCGGGCTGGCCGATCTTCTGTTCGAGGCCGGCGATGCCGAGGGCGCCGAAGCCGTGCTGGCGCGGGCGCCGGAGGCAAAGAAGGATGCACCGCCGCTCGCCGCGGTGCGCGCCAAGATAGCGCTTGCCGCGCAGGCTTCAGCGCTTGGCAACCCGGCCGAGTTCGAGCGGCGCCTGGCCGAAAACCCGGGCGATCACCAGGCGCGGTTCGATCTTGCCATGATCCAGAACGCCAAGGGCGAGCGCATGGCGGCGGCCGACAATCTGCTGGCGATCGTCAAGGCAGATCGTACATGGAACGACGATGGCGCCAGGAACCAGTTGCTGCAATTCTTCGAGGCCTGGGGCATGACCGACGAGGCGACGCTGTCGGCGCGACGCAAACTGTCGTCATTGCTGTTTTCATAAGCCGGCGCTGTTTTTTACCGTTGGCCTTGCGGCCGGCGGCGGCCGCGCCAGATTAGTGGTGAGGCCCAAGAGCAGGCAGCCGACTTGAAGCGCATCATCCGTTCATGACGCGAAGCGTTTCAGGACAGGCCCGATCGGCCTGCTGCGTTGGGCACAGGCGGATCGGAGGCGCTTCTCGATATGAAGCGATCGGAGGAACGAGGTGCAAGCGGGAAACGCGCATTACCGGCTGGGCACGGATCTGCCGTCGACGATCCCGATCTTTCCGCTCGAAGGCGCGTTGCTGCTGCCGGGAGGCCGCATGCCGCTCAACATCTTCGAGCCGCGCTATCTGCAGATGGTGGACGAGGTGATCGCCGGACCGCGGCTGATCGGCATGATCCAGCCCAGCCTCGATGGCGCCTTGCGTGCCCATGGCGAGCCGGAACTGTGCAGCGTCGGTTGCGCCGGGCGCATCATCGCTTTTTCCGAGAGCGGCGACGGCCGCTATCTGGTCTCGCTGCAAGGCGTGTGCCGGTTTCGCATCGTGCAGGAACTCTCCGTCAAGACGCCGTTTCGCCAGTGCCGTTTCGCGCCCTTTCTCACCGATCTGGACGAAGACCAGGCGGAGACCGGGATCGACCGGCCGGCGCTGCTCAGGGCGTTCCGTGCCTATTTGCAGGCCAATGATCTGGAAGCCGACTGGGAAAGCGTCAGCCGCGCGGAAAACGCCATGCTGGTCAACGCGCTGTCGATGATGGCGCCCTACGGGCCGGCCGAGAAACAGGCGCTGCTCGAAGCGCCGGATTTGAAGACGCGCGCCGAAACGCTGATCGCCATCACCGAAATGGCGCTGGCACGCGAGAATGAGGACTTTGGTTCGAGCTTGCAGTAAGAAGAACTGTCCTTCTCCCCTTGTGGGAGAAGGTGGATCGGCGCGCAGCGCCGAGACGGTTGAGGGGTGCTGGACGGATCGCCGTCGTTGCCAAGCTGGAACACCCCTCATCCGACTGAGCTGCGCTCGGCCACCTTCTCCCACAAGAGGAGAAGGGAAGACCGCTCAGACTTAGCGATTGCCCAGGAGGACGGACCGGATGGCGGATGGGCGTGACGGCAAGAAGATCGATGTCGATCCCAAGCTCTTGGAATTGCTGGCCTGCCCGCTGACCAAGGGTCCGCTGGCCTGGGATCCGGAACGCGGCGAACTGATCTCGAGGGTGGCAAAGCTTGCCTATCCGGTGCGTGACGGCATCCCGATCATGCTGCCCTCGGAGGCGCGGGCGATCTCGGCCGAGGATGTGTTGCCGCCGCCTCCACCGCGCCTGGGCGGGCCGGGCTAGGGTGTGTTGATATTCAGGTGAGGCCTGCCTGCGAATGGCGGTCTTCTGCGCTTCCGGTGCTCACGTACCCAAAAGTACGCTGCGCTCCGGTTCTCGAAGCCCACCATTCTCGACTCGGCCTGACCTGAATCTCAACACACCCTCCCCACAACAGCATCGGTCCTCTATTGAAAGTTGCGCCCCTTGGGCATGACCCTTTCCGCTTTTCCCGACAGCGTCGCGATATCCCGCCGGTCGTTCTGCACGACAGGTGCGTTTTCCTCCAATAGCGTTGCCAGCCAGGGCGTCAGATCCTCTATCTTCTCGGCGACGATATGGATGACATCGGATTCCGACTGCAGCTTGCCGGTGACCTTTACGAAGCGCGCGCCCATGACGATGGGCCGGTAGCGGGTGAAGGTGCGTTCCCAGAAAATGACGTTGGCGACCGAATGCTCGTCTTCCAGCGTCAGGAAAATCGCTTTGCCAGTGCCCGGGCGCTGGCGCACGAGCACGAGGCCGGCGACGGAGACCCGCCGGCCATCGCGCACCGAAGAAAGGCGTGCATTGGGCGTGACCCCGACCCGGTCGAGCCGCTCACGCAGGAAGGCGACGGGATGCGCCTTCAGCGACAGGCCGAGCGAACGGTAGTCATGAATGACATGCTCGCCGAGCGGCATTTTCGGCAGCTTCGTCTCGGGCTCGAGATCGCGCAGGCGGATATGCTTCTGGTCGAACAGCGGCAATCTCTCGGCGGCGCTCTTGCCGTCGAGCGCGCGGACCGCCCACAGGGCCGCGCGTCGATCGAGGCCGATCGAGCGAAAGGCATCCGCCTGCGCCAGTTTTTCGATCTCGTCGACGTCGAGACCCGAGCGCAGCCAGACATCCCTGACGGTCTCGTAACCTGAGCCGCGTCTTTGGACAAACACCTCCATGCGGTCCTTGGAAAGCCCCTTGATCTGGCGGAAACCCAGCCGCACGGCATGATTGGTCCGTATGACGCCTCGCATTTCGGCATGGCGGGCAAGGGTGCGGGCCGGATCGAAGGCCGATTCCTCCAGCGCGCAGTCCCAGCCGGAGAAATTGACGTCGGCCTCGCGGATGTCGACGCCGTGGTCGCGCGCGTCGCGGACGAGCTGGGCCGGCTGGTAGAAGCCCATCGGCTGCGAATTCAGGATCGCGGCGCAGAACACATCGGGGTAGAAGGTCTTGAACCAGCAGGAGGCATAGACCAGCAAAGCGAAGGAGGCGGCGTGGCTTTCGGGAAAGCCGTATTCGCCAAACCCTTCGATCTGCTTGAAGCAGCGCTCGGCGAAGTCCTTCCGGTACCCTTTTTTCATCATGCCGTCGATCATGCGCTGGCGGTAATTGCCGATCGTGCCGGTACGCTTGAAAGTGGCCATGGCGCGGCGCAATTCATCGGCCTCGCCCGGCCTGAAGCCGCCGGCGACGATGGCGATCTTCATCGCCTGTTCCTGGAACAGCGGAACACCCAGCGTCTTGCCAAGAATCTCCTTCAGCTCCGGCTTGGGGTACTCGGCTTCTTCCTTGCCCTGCCGGCGGCGCAGGTAGGGATGCACCATATCGCCCTGGATCGGGCCGGGCCGCACGATCGCCACTTCAATGACGAGATCGTAGAAGGTGCGCGGCTTCAAGCGCGGCAGCATCGACATCTGGGCGCGGGATTCGATCTGGAAGACGCCGAGCGTGTCGGCACGGCAGATCATGTCGTAGACATGGCCGTCCTCCGGCGGCAGGGTAGCCAGCACATAAGGTTGGCCGTACGGGTCGCGAGCATCGGGGTAATGGTTTTCAAGCAGGGCGAAGGCGCGCTGCAGGCAGGTCAGCATGCCGAGCGCCAGCACGTCGACCTTGAGGATCTTCACCGCGTCGAGATCGTCCTTGTCCCACTCGACCATCTTGCGCTCGTCCATCGCCGTCTTGACGATGGGCACGATCTCGTCGAGCCGGTCCCTGGTGATGACGAAGCCGCCGACATGCTGGGACAGATGCCGGGGGAAGCCCATGATCTCGTTGGCGCGTTCGATCACCTGCCTTGCCAGCGGATCGGTGCGGTCGATGCCGCCGGCGTGGGCTTCCTTCTCGCCGAGTTCCGAGGTCGACCAGCCCCAGATCGAGCTGGACAATGCGCTGCGGACATCCTCGGACAGGCCCATGGCCTTGGCCACTTCGCGCAGCGCCGAGCGGCCGCGATAGCTGATGACGGCCGCGGCCAGGGCAGTGCGCTTGGCGCTGTATTTCGTATAGATGTACTGGATCACCTCCTCGCGCCGCTCATGCTCGAAGTCGACATCGATGTCGGGCGGCTCGTTTCTTTCCTCGGAAATGAAACGTTCGAACAACGTATCGATCCTGTCGGGTCCGACTTCGGTGATGCCGATGCAGAAGCAGACGATCGAATTGGCGGCGGAACCGCGCCCCTGGCAGAGAATACCCTGGCTGCGGGCGAATTTGACGATGTCGTGGACGGTCAGGAAATAGCGCGCGTAGTTCAGGCGCTCGATCAGAGCGAGTTCCTCGCGAATGCGCTGCATTACGGAAGCGGGGACGCCCGCCGGATAGCGCGTGGCGGCCCCCTCCCTGGCCAATCGTTCGAGCTCGGCCTGCGGCCCGAGGCCCGATTCCGTCGGCTCGTCGGGGTAGTTGTACTGGAGGTCGCTGAGCGAGAAGGTCAGCTCGCCGGCAAAGCGCAGCGTTTCCGCCAGCGCCTGCGGATGCCGGCGGAACAGGCGGGCCATCTCGACCGGGGGCTTCAGATGACGCTCGGCATTGGCGGCCAGCTCCAGCCCGACCTCGCCAACGGGCATGTTGAGGCGGATCGCCGTCAGCACGTCCTGCAGCGGCCGCCGCTCGGCGCTGTGATAGAGGATGTCGTTGGTCGCCATCAGCGGCACGCCCGATGCCTCGGCCATCGCCGCCGCCTGCTCGATGCGGAAGCGGTCATTGCCGCGATAATCCGGTGCAACGGCAAGCCGCAGGTTCCCACCGAAGCGATCCTTAAGCCGGCTAAGCAATGCAAGACCATCATCGGCGCCCGATGTCAATTCTGGCAGGACAGCCAGCGACAGCAGGTCACCCCATTCAAGAAGGTCGCTTCGCTGCAAAAGGGTCGCGCCCTTCTCGTTTTCGTCGCGCAGATTGGCTTGCGTCAGCATGCGGCAGAGATGACCCCAGCCCTTGCGGTCCTGCGGATAGGCGAGAATGTCGGGCGTGCCGTCGCCAAAAACCAGGCGGCAGCCGGGATGGTAAGGCAGCTTCTCCACCTTGGCCTGCTGCCAGGCGCGCACGACGCCGGCCACCGTGTTGCGGTCGGCCAGGCCGATCGAGGAGAAGCCGAGGAACTTGGCCGCGACCACCAGTTCCTCCGGCTTGGAGGCACCGCGCAGGAAGGAGAAATTCGACTGGATGCCGAATTCGGCATAGGGAACGATGGTCAGCGCGTTCATGCGAAAACCCCATGCATGAACCAGCGCGGCGGCACTTGAGAGACGCCGTAAAGGCCTTGGCGGTAGAGCCAGTAGCGGCGGCCGTCGCTGTCCTCGATGCGGAAATAGTCGCGGGTCGGCGCGTCCTCGCCGCCCTGCCCCCGCCACCATTCCGGCGCGATGCGTTCGGGCCCTTCGGCGCGCGCCACGCGATACAAGGCCCGCCGCCAGCGGAAATTCATCGGCGGTCCCTCAGGCATCTCGGTGGCCGGCACCTCGATCGGCTCGGGCGAACGGAACAGCCGGATCGGGCGTTCCCGCGGGTAGATCGTGGCCGGCGGATAGATGGTCATGGGCGGATTTCTGACCGGCTTCCTCGGCGGCGAGGTCCTTTGCGGGACTTCGGAGAAAGGCACAGTGGCGACGGCGCGCTCCGGCAGATGGCTCTCGACAGTGACCGGCCGCAGGACAGCGCCGTCGCCGAGGCGGGCGCGGATGCGGTCGGCGAACAGCGCGATATCGGCGTCGCAATCGTCCGTCTCGCCGGTCAGGTCCGCCTGCTGCATGTCGAAGGCCGCCGCCGACAGCACGCAGAGACGCACGAGGTCGAAGCCATAGCCGGCATCGATATCCTGTTCGAGCGCGGCCAGCCTTTCGTGGAACAGTTTCTGGATCAGCAGTGGCTCGCGCAAGGGACGCGACGTGCCGACAGCGATGCGGCTGACGGCGCCGTCGACGCGGAAAAGCAGCAGCGCCAGCCGTCTCGCGCCCTCGCCGCGGCGCTCGAGATCGGCCTTCAGTGTCGTCGCCAGCAGGCTCACCAGCCGCTCTATCTCGTCGGTCAGCATGACTGGCTCGGCGAGATGGCGTTCGACCGAAAGCGGCGCCACCGGCAGGCGCGGCGAGACAGCCTCGTCGAGGCGGCCGAGCGCCTGGTCGAGGCGCAAGAGCAGCGTTGCGCCGAAGCGGCGGGCGAGCGGCGCGCGGGGCGCTGCCATGACGGCGCCCGCCGTGCGCAGGCCGACGCTTTCCAGGCTGGCGCGGATATCGGGCTCAATGCGCAGCGCGGCCAGCGGCAAGGGGGAAAGAAGCGCCTCCTCCTCGCCGCTCCGCACGATGTGGTCACTGGCAAACCGCGCCGCCGCCCACGCCGCACCGGGCGTGGCGGCAAGGCCGGCGCGGACGTCGAAACCCTGATGGAAAAAGCGCGACAGGATGTCGTCCAGCATCGCGCGTTCGCCGCCGAACAGATGGGTGCAGCCGGTGACATCGAGGAACAGGCCGTCGATCCCATCGATCGCCACCAGCGGGGTGTAGCGGTCGCACCAGTCGGCAAGGCCTTCGAGCAGGCGGCGATCGGCCTGCGGATCGGCCTCAACGACATCGATCGAGGGATGCATGGCGCGCGCATCGGCAATGCCCATGCCGCGCTTCAGGTGAAGCGCCTCAGCCCGCTCGTCGAGGGCCGATATGCGCTGGGCGTTGCGGTCGCGATGGCTGATCACGAGCGGTGGGTGAGATGGCGGCAGGTGATCCGACGGCCGCGAACGCCACGACCGTCCCAGACGCTGGCGCAGGATCCTTTCGGCGGCCAGATGCGGGAACCACAGGGACAGGATCCTTTGCCTCCCCGGCCCTTCTTTGCTCGAAAACATGGTCATCGGGGTTCCACTCCAGTGTGAATTGGCCAGGCAAGGCGGTGCGGCTCTTGCCGATGCCGACGGTGAAGGCGGGCCGGCCGATCGAGCCGGCGAGCGGCCCGGCGATCGTCGCGCGGCTTGCGGAAGGGGCTGTAGACACAATGAGACGCACGGGCGCGGCGGTCGGTTCGGCCTCGCCGGCCTGGCGCAGCAGGAACACCGGCCGGCCGGCCGCTTGCGCGCGGGCATGCAGGCGCCGTGTCGCGGTGAGGTCCAGCCGCTGCGGACTGCCACGGATTTCAAGGATGACGGCGGAGAGCGCCGTCATCCTCGCGGCCTCCTCGGCGACCCACAAAGCATCGACAAGCCGCGGCGCCTCGGAAAACAGCAATTCTCCGGGTTCGATGCCGAAGGAGGTTTGAAGCCCCCTGGCATAGGGAAAGCCGGCCTCGCGAAAAATTTCCGATGTGCCGATCCACAGGATGGGCAAGCGCGGCTGCTGCTGCTTCAGGATCAGGCTGACAAGCGAAAGGGCAAAGCCGGCGACAGCTCCGGCGTCACGGGTTTCAGCGCCATGGATCTCGCTGAGCGCCGCCTTCGGCAGGCCGCCGCCGAGCGCGGCATCGAGAGGCTCGGCGGTGCGCAGGAAGGCATCGGGCGGCGCCACCGCAAGGCCGCGCCGGACAATGGTCAGATCCCGTGCATCCTCGTCAGGCGGCGAGCCAACCGGGGCCGCGCCGACCGGCGCCTGCAGGCGCTCGGGCAACGTTCCCTCGATCTTCGCGATCTGGCGGCGCAGGGCAAAAACAGTCTCCCGCGCCACGGCGTTCATCGCCATGACGGTCAGCTTCCACTCACAATTGTTCCTGTTATGTTCTTATAGATTCCAGAGGGGGATCGAAGAGTCAAGCGGAGTCATGGGGAATTTATTCCTGTCTCTCCCTCGCCTACGGAGCGTCTTGGTCATTTGCCTCGCCCGGTGCGAAAGCCTATATGCCCGGGAAAGGACAAAGCATGGCCCGCATCTACAAGACCCGCACCTGGCACGCCGAGCTTTCGCCGTCGATGGAGGAAATCGAGTTCCTGGCGCTGGAGGCCTATGCCCATCTGCCAGAGGATTTCCGCAAGCTGACCGGCGAGATCGTCATCCAGATCGCCGAATTCCCGACCGACGAGATCATGGACGATCTGTCGCTGGAAACGCCCTTCGACCTGCTCGGCCTGTTCGAGGGGCGCGGCATCGCCGAACGCTGGAATCCGCAGACCGGCGAGGGGCCGAACCGCATCACGCTCTACCGCCGCGCCATCCTCGATTATTGGTCGGAGAACGAGGAGACGCTGGGCGACATCGTCACCCATGTGCTGATCCACGAGATCGGCCACCATTTCGGCCTGTCGGACGACGATATGGAGAAGATCGAAGAGGCGGCTGAGTAACGAGTGCTTGAGTGCCGCGCGCAGGTCGAGAAGTGGCGTCTCATTCCTTCGCACCCCCCTCTGTCCTGCTGGCATTCGAAGGGATGTGCTTAGTACGGCCGCCTACCAGTCGCTGAGCTTGGTGTCCGGCCCGTATTCCTGGCCCTCGACATCCTTCACCACGGCCTGGCCGCAGCGCATGGACTTGGTCTTCTTGTCATAGGCATAGGTCGGCGAGCCGAACAGGTGCCAGCCCTTGTTCAGCGCCGCCGTCACCTTGTGGCAGAAGCTGGAATCGTCCGGAGCGGACAAAAAGCGGTAGAGTTTCATTCTTCGATCCTGTCGTTTGGTTCGGGATCATGCTCGATCATGCCCCGATGGCGGCGGCCTTTGCCAGCAGTTTTTCGGCCTGCGCCAGGTGCAGCCGCTCGACCATCTTGCCGTTCAGCGCAATCACGCCCTTGCCGGCATTCTCCGCCAGCGCAAAGGCATCCTTCACCGCGCGCGCTTCGGCCACTTCCTCGGCGGACGGCGCAAAGGCGCGGTTCGCCGCCTCGATCTGGGCCGGATGGATCAGCGACTTGCCGTCGAAGCCCATTGCGGCCGCTTCCGTGCATTCGCGCGCAAAGGCATCGAGGTCGCGAAAATCGTTGGACACGCCGTCGAGCATATCGAGGCCGCCGGCGCGCGCGGCCAGCACCATCTGCATCAGCCACGGCACGAGATAGCGCCGGTCCGGCGTGGCGAGAATGCCGGTGTCCTTGACCAGATCATTCGTTCCGGCAACGAAACAAACAAGTCGCGAGGCCGGATCGCGGCCGAGTTCAGCGATGGCGCCGATGTTGAGCAGCGCCTTGGGCGTCTCGATCATTGCCCAGAGCTTGACCTCGTCCGGGGCAAAATTGTCGTCGAGCACATCGCCGGCTTCCAGGATGTCGCGCGGCGTGCCGACCTTGGGCAGAAGGATGCCGTCGGGCTCGCACTTGGCCACGGCCAGCAGATCATCGGCGCCCCACTCGCTGGACAGCGCGTTGATGCGCACGATCATCTCGCAACGCCCGGGACGGTTGGCGAAAATGCCAGCCAGTCTTTCCCGCGCGGAAATCTTGTCGGCCGCAGCAACGGCATCCTCGAGATCGATGATGACGGCATCGCAGGCCAGCGACGGCAGCTTGGCCAGCGCCTTGTCGTTCGAGGCCGGGATGTAGAGCACCGAGCGGCGCGGGCGATAGGTTTGCGTCATGTCCGATCTATGCCGCCTGAGGCCGGCTGAGGCAAGCATGCAGGCAATTGCTTCGGGTTCGAATCTCCGCCGGCGTTGGTGATTGGCGAAAGCCGAAGCCGCATCCGATCTCCCCCCTTGCGGGGGAGATGTCCGGCAGGACAGAGGGGGGTGGGAAGGATCGCTACTTCGGCTTGAGCATTCCCAACCGAGATTCAACCTGAAGGCATGGCTGCGATTTGGTTGATACGTCGGCGGGACAGCACCCCCCCTCTGCCCTGCCGGGCATCTCCCCCGCAAGGGGGGAGATTGGCAGCTTCACCGACATCGCCTGCACCTAAAGCGATTGCCTGCACGAAAACTGCACGCCCTTGCAGAAAATCTCCTCCGGTCCGCCCTGCCGCGTCCTTGCCGGCACGCGAAAGAGGCGGGCATGCAAGATCAAGAAAATCCCCGCTGGCGGCTGCCGTATCGGCTCCGAAACGAAGGCTGGTGGCTTGCCGACCCACCCGGGTCTCACCCTCTCGCCGCCCTCCTCCCTTTCATCCCAACGCCCGTGCCGCGATATCCCGGCCGGGCGATCACGAAAGTCCTGCCATGACATCGTATCTCACGCCGAGCTATTGCAGCCGCTTCGGCGTCGCCGTGCTGCTTGCCGCACTGGCGGATTTCCTCTTCTACGGCCAGCCCGCCGGCATCAATTTCTTCCTGTTCGCCATGCTGATCGCCGGTGCGATCGTTGCCGTGCATCCTTCGGCTCTCAGCGACATCAGGGTCTGGCGGAAGCCCGCCGCACTGCTGGTCGCGTTGCTGCCGCTCATCGAGAACGTCAGCGTCCTGTCCGTCTCGATCGGGCTTGCGGCTCTGGCCGTCTTTGCGCTTTCGCTCACCCGGCGGCTGCGGCGAAGCCTTGCCCGCATTGCCGGCCAGCTCCTGGCGTTCGCGCTCGCCACGCCCTTCCGGTTCGTCCATGACTTCTTGCGCTGGCGCAGGGCGGCGCGGCAGCTTGGCCAGCGCCGCATCCGCTTCGCGGCAATCGCCGTCTGGATCATGCCGCTGGTGCTTGGCGCGGTGTTCCTGGCGCTGTTCGGCGCCGCCAATCCGGTCATCGAATACTGGCTTTCGCTGATCGACCTCTTCGCCCTGCTCAAGCTCATCCAGCTGCCGCGGCTGTTCTTCTGGCTGATCGTGCTTGCCGGCGTCTGGGCCTTCCTGCGGCCGCGCCTTCCGCGCCTTGCCAGGCGCATTCCGCGTCTGGCGCCGGCCGCCAACGCGCCGCCGTCGGCAAAAGCCGCCACCACGATCGAGGACATCGTCTTCGGCAAGGCCGCCATTTTGCGCGCGCTCATCGTCTTCAACATCCTGTTTGCGGTGCAGACCGGGCTCGACGCCGCCTATCTCTGGGGCGGCGCGGCACTCCCCGATGGCCTGACCTATGCCGCCTATGCGCATCGCGGCGCCTATCCTTTGATCGTCACGGCGCTGCTCGCCGCCGGCTTCGTGCTGGCGGCGCTGAGGCCCGGCAGCGCGACGTCAGGCGATCGGCTGATCCGCACCCTGGTCTATGCCTGGGTGGCGCAGAACATCGCGCTGGTCGTTTCGTCGATCCTGCGGCTCGACCTCTATATCGGCATCTATGCGCTGACCTACTGGCGCGTCGCCGCCTTCGTCTGGATGGGGCTGGTAGCGGTGGGCCTTGCCCTGATCATCGCCCGCATCGTGCTGGAAAAACCCAATCAATGGCTCTCTTCGGCCAATCTTCTGACGCTTTCGGCGACGCTTTATGCCTGCTCTTACATCAACTTCGCCGCGCTGATCGCCAACTACAATGTCGACCATTGTCTCGAAATGACCGGTAGGGGCACTTCGCTCGATGTCGGGTATCTGCATGCGCTGGGTCCGGGCGCCTTCCCGGCTCTCGATCGCTTCATCGAGCATCAGGGCAGGTCGATCGCCACCGACACCGCGTCGGTTACCGCCTTGCTGAACCTTGTGGAGCGGCATGAAGCAAACAAGGCCGCCTATCGCATGGTGCAGAAAAACTGGCGGGCATGGAGCTTTCGCAACTGGCGGCTCGATGCCTATCTCGACACGCACGGGCCGTTCGTGGTTCCTGATCGCTTCGAACGTCCCCTGTCGGGTCCCTGATTGATGCCGCATCACATTCTCGTCGCCGACGACGACCCGCATATCCGCGAGATCATCTGCTTTGCGCTGGAAAAAGCGGGGATGAAGACGCTTCCCGTCGCCGACGGCGCCGCCGCCCTGCAGGCGATCGAGCGCCACGCGCCCGATCTCGTCGTGCTCGACATCGGCATGCCCGAGATGGACGGGCTGGAAGTGTGCCGCCGGCTCAGGCAGCGATCCGATGTGCCGGTGCTGTTCCTGTCCGCGCGTGATGAAGAGATCGACCGTATCCTCGGGCTGGAAATGGGCGGGGACGACTATGTCACCAAGCCGTTCAGCCCGCGCGAACTGGTCGCCCGCGTCAACGTCATCCTGCGGCGCGCCCGCCCGGCGCCTGTCGAGATCGACGACCGGCATCTCTCGCATGGCAGGCTCACTCTGGCGCCGGCCAGCCACGCCGCCAGTTTCGACGGCAGGACGCTGGCGCTGACCGCGATCGAATTCTCGATCCTGAAAGGGTTTCTGGCGCGCCCGGCGCACGTGCTCGACCGCGAGACGGTGATGGCCAGCGCCTATGCCGGCAATATCCATGTCGCCGGCCGCACCGTCGACAGCCATATCCGCAACATCCGCGCCAAGCTGGCGGCGGCCGGCTGCGAGGATGCGATCGAGACCGTGCACGGCGTCGGCTTCCGGCTCGGCAAATGCGGCGCGTGAGCGCGCAAAAATGGATCGGCACCAAATGGCGGCCACGGTTGGCCATGATCGTCGTCGCCATCCTGATCATGGTGATGGCGCTGCCGCTGGTCGGCCTGTTCTTCTTCAGGCTCTACGAGAACCAGCTGATCCGCCAGACCGAGGCCGAGCTGATCGCGCAGGGCGCGGTGCTCGCCGCCATCTATGCGCAGGATGTGCGCGAGGCCGGCATTCCGGTCGAACGGCTTGGCGCTCCGATACCCGCGGAAGAGAGTGAATATCCAGGCAGGAGCAGCGAGCTCGCCTCCCGCTACCGGCCGATCGAGCCGAGCCTCGATCTCGCCTCCGACACTGTCCTGCCGACCCGACCTGCGGCCGTCGCCGCCAGTCTCGACCCAGTCTTCGCGGCGATCGGTTCGCGTCTGTCGGGCATCCTTGCCGAGACACAGAAAACCACGCTGGCCGGCTTCCGGCTGCTCGATCCCAGGGGCGTCGTCATTGCCGGGCGCGAGGAGGTTGGCCAGTCGCTCGCCGAGGTCGCGGAGGTGCGCGAGGCGCTTTCCGGCCGCTACGCCAGTGAGCTCAGGCTGCGGATCCCCGACCAGCCGGCGCCACCGCTCTATTCGGTCAGCCGGGGGACGAAAGTCCGCGTCTTCGTCGCCATGCCGGTTGCCGTGGCCGGCAAGGTCGCCGGCGTCATCTATCTGTCGCGGACACCGAACAACATCGTCAAGCATCTCTATGGCGAGCGCGGCAAGGTTACGCTCGCGGCCATCGCCATTCTCGGCGGCACACTGCTCATCGCCTTCGTCTTCCTGCGCACCGTCAGCCGGCCGATCTACGCGCTGATGGAGCGGACAGAGCGGATCGCCGCCGGCGACCGCACGGCGATCAGGCCGCTCGACCATCACGGCACGCGCGAGATGGCCGAGCTTTCGGCGGCTTTCCTCGACATGGCCGAAAAGCTGCATGCGCGCTCCGACAGCATCCAGACCTTCGCCACCCATGTCTCGCACGAGCTCAAATCGCCGCTGACGGCGATCCAGGGCGCGGCGGAGCTGCTGCGCGATTCGGGCGCCGCCATGGACGAGGTCGAGCGCAAACGGTTTTCAAACAACATCGTCACCGATGCCGGGCGGCTCAATCTTCTGGTGCGCCGCCTGCTCGACCTGGCGCGCGCCGAAAACCTCGCCCCCAGCGGCGAGACCACATCGATCGGCGCAGCACTGGCGCTGCTGCCCGTGGACAAAAGATTGGCGGTCCATGTCGAGGCGGGTGGTGAGACCGGCCTGCGCATCTCGGGCGAGAACGCGGCGATCGTGCTTGCCAATCTGATCGACAATTCGGCGCGCCACGGTGCGAGCGCGGTTTCGCTCGCGGCAAGCAGCGCGGGCGGCAAGGCGACGGTTCTGGTGAGCGACGACGGCGCCGGCATTTCGCCGAGCAACCGGGACCGCATCTTCGAGCCGTTCTTCACCACGCGCCGCGATTCCGGCGGCACCGGCATGGGGCTCGGTATCGTGCTGGCCCTCCTGAAAGCGCATGATGGCACGATCCGGCTGGTTGACTCCGGGCGCGGCACGCGCTTCGAGATCACCTTGCCGGCCGCATGAAGGATGCGATCGGCGGATCGGAGAAAAAAGTGCGCTACGACATCGTCATCATCGGTGGGGCCATCGTCGGCTCGTCGATCGCCTATTATCTGCGCGAGGAAGGGTTTTCGGGCTCGATCGCGCTGGTCGAGCGCGACCCGCAATTCGCCCATGCGGCGACGACGCTGTCCTGCGCCTCCATCCGCCAGCAGTTTTCCATCCCGGAAAACATCCGTCTGTCGCAGTTCACGCTGAAACTGTTCCGGCGGCTGACGGAGGTTTTTGGCGCCGATGCCGATATCGGCTTTCGCGAAGGCGGCTATCTCATCCTGGCCGGCGAGAACGGCCTGCCGATCCTCAAGTCCAATCACGAGGCGCAGATGGCCGAGGGCGCCGACATCGTGCTCGAGGATGCCGAGCAGCTCACGCGCAGGTTTCCGTGGCTGTCGGCAGAGGGCATCACCGCCGGCGCCTATGGCCGCAGCGGCGAGGGCTGGTTCGACGCGCATGCGATGCTGATGCTGTTCCGCAAGGCGCTGCGCGAGAAAAAAATCGATTTCATCACGGCCGATGTCACCGGCATCGCGCGGCAGGGCGATCGCGTCACCGGCGTCAGCCTCGACAATGGCGAGAAGCTCGAAGCCGGCATCGTCATCAACGCCGCCGGGCCGAATGCCGGCAAGGTGGCCGGCATGGCCGGGCTTTCGCTGCCGGTCGAGCCGCGCAAGCGCAACGTCTTCGTCTTCGAGGCGCGCGAGAAATATGCCGACATGCCGCTGCTGGTCGATCCCAGCGGTATCTATGTCCGGCCGGAAGGCTCGGTCTACATCACCGGCGGCGCCGAGCCGGAAGAGGGCGATGGTCCGGCCGATCCCAAGGATTTCGAGCCGGACTGGCCGCTGTTCGAAGAGGTGATCTGGCCGGTGCTGGCGACCCGTATCCCGGCCTTCGAGGCGATCAAGCCGACACGCGCCTGGGCCGGACATTACGACTACAATACGCTCGACCAGAACGCGGTGATCGGGCCACATCCTGAGCTGACGAATTTCCTGTTCGCCAACGGGTTTTCCGGCCACGGCCTGCAGCAGGCGCCCGCGGTCGGCAAGGGGCTGGCCGAGCTGATCGTGCATGGCAGCTACAGGACGGTGGATTGCTCGGCGTTCGGGTATGAGCGCGTTGCGGAGGGAAGGGCGTTTCGGGAGTTGAATGTGATTTGAGGCTGGCGCGGCGCCTTGTTCCTTCGTCATTCCAGGGCGGAGCAGGAGCGAAGCGACGTCGCGAAGACCCTGGAATCCATGCCGTTACTACTGCCCTGAGGCGTTAGCGGTGCAGAATGAAGGCTGCGCCGACCCGCGTATAAAGTTCTGCACCC
This sequence comes from Mesorhizobium sp. WSM4871, assembly GCF_055811295.1. Lineage (NCBI taxonomy): Bacteria > Pseudomonadati > Pseudomonadota > Alphaproteobacteria > Hyphomicrobiales > Phyllobacteriaceae > Mesorhizobium > Mesorhizobium sp. WSM4871. The sequence continues at coordinate 145,445 of NZ_JBVVPU010000008.1, forward strand.
CCGCGACGCTTCGACATCACGGCATGGATCCTGGGGTCTTCGCTCCGCTTCGCGTTCGCTTCGCCCCAGGATGACGAAGATGGGTTAAGCCGCAACCCGCCTGGCCCGCATCCAGATGTGCCTGCAGCCCAGCCCGCTCCGTCAGCCCTTGCGGCCGAACCAGAAGGCGTCCGCCATGCGCTTCATGCCGATGCGCTCGTAGAAGCCGACGGCGTCGGGCATGGATATCAGGCTGATGGCGACCGATGGTCCGAGCTGCCGGCGTGCCTCGTCCATCAGGCCCTTGCCGACGCCGAGCCCCTGCGCCGACCGGGAAACGGCAAGGTCGGAAATATAGCAGACCCAGGAGAAGTCGGTGACGCCGCGGGCGACGCCGATCAAGGGCTTGCCTTCGATGTCGAGGCGCGCCGTCAGCACCAGGTTGGCGCCGGCAAGCATCGCCTTCAGCCGAGGTTCGTCATCGACCGGGCGCGTCTCGCCGAGGCCGGATTCCACCAGCACGCGGCGGAACTCGGCCGCGTCGAGGGCCGGCTCGCTGGCATAGAGGACGTGCTGTTCGCTCATGGCAGCCAGATTGCAGCAAGGAGCAGCGATTTCGAAGCCATTTTTTGCTCGCCCTTTGCTCCGCGGCTGTGCACAAACAGTTGGCTTTTATTTGCCCGTGGCTTTGTGTAAACCAGGCCCCAGCAAATCCCCGCAACGAAACTCGGGCAAAGACCATGGAAAAATTCACCAAGCTCACCGGCGTCGCGGCGCCCATGCCGATCGTCAATGTCGACACCGACATGATCATCCCCAAGGATTATCTGAAGACGATCAAGCGCACCGGGCTCGGCACCGGCCTGTTCGCCGAGATGCGCTACAAGGATGATCGTTCGGAAAATCCAGACTTCGTGCTCAACAAGCCGGCCTACCGCAAGGCGCAGATCCTGGTCGCCGGCGACAATTTCGGCTGCGGCTCGAGCCGTGAGCACGCGCCCTGGGCGCTGCTCGATTTCGGCATTCGCTGCGTCATCTCGACCTCGTTCGCCGACATCTTCTACAACAACTGCTTCAAGAACGGCATCCTGCCGATCACCGTCAGCCCGGAGGATTTGGAAAAGCTGATGGACGATGCCTCGCGCGGCTCCAACGCGACGCTGTCGATCGATCTCGAAGCCAAGGAGATCCGTGGGCCGGACGGCGGCGTGGTCAAGTTCGACCTCGACGATTTCAAGCGGCACTGCCTGTTGAACGGCCTCGACGACATCGGCCTGACCATGGAGAAGGCCGGCGCCATCGCCTCGTTCGAAAAGAAGAACGCCGAGCTGCGCCCCTGGGCCTGAGCGATGCGATGAAACCCGGGCGCGGCAGGCCGGGTTCGTGGCGGCTGAACGGAGGGACAGTCATGACACGTTCGCTTGTTGCCGGCGCCTGCGCGCTGGCATGGATTCTCATGCCGGTGGCTGGCGCGTATCCGCAGACCGACACGGTGCTCGTGCCTGCTGACGATTCGTCCGGCGGCGCCGCCGACCAGGACGCGTCGAGCAGCTCCAATGCGGCCCTGGCCGAGAGTGACAGCCAAGCACCGATCCCGTTCGAGGGTGGGCGGCTGACCATCACCCAGCAGGAAGAGTATGGCGAAAAGGTGCTGGCCTATGACGGCGAGCAGCTGGCGAGCAACTACGATGTGTTCTTCGACAAGGTCGTCAAGGTCGGCGGCGTCGATGTGGCTCTGGTCGATGTCGGCGACGGCGGGAACCAGTGTGGGCCGGCCAAGGTGATCGTCTGGAAACCGGAAGGCGGCACGATCCAGACCACCACCGTCGAGCAGGATGAATGCGGCGCGCCGCCGGCGGCCGTATCCGACAACGCCATTTACTTCGTGCCCTATCTCCTGCCGGGCGATTCGAAGCCGGCGCTGCAATGGTCACCCACCGAGGGGCTGACGATCTCGGGAAATCTCGCCTACATGCCGGAGCCCGGCACCGACTGGAAGGACGTCGACCCGGCAAAATACGACAACATCATCGATGCCTTCCACAATGAGGCCGTCTACAAGGCGGCCGAAAAACTGCTTGGCGATACGATGCCCGAAATGGCGACCAGCCTGCTGGTCGGCGGCGGCACCGAGAAGACGGCGTCCGGCGCGTTCTACGCCACCGGCTGCGTGCCGCATGCTTGCGGCGGCAGCAACGGCTTCATGGCCGTCGACCCGGCCAGGCACACGCTCTATTTCGCCCGGCAAGGCGACAAACCCGAGCCGGATGCGTGGCCTGCGGTCAAGACCTGGCCGGCCGACATAAAGGAGGCGCTGGACAAGGCGCTGGGGTCGGCAAATTAGGTCGGTGACCCTGCGCCTTCGTGCTTCGCCATCGGATTGACGAAGACGCGAAGGGTTCGGCCAGCGGCACGGCTGCTGGAAAAGCAGTTTGTCGTGATCCTCTCCATCGCTCTGTGCTGCCGGCCTCAGCCCTTCGCTGCCGCTCCGGGTGTTCGTCGTTCGAAAAGCCAAGCCTTACTTCGCTCCAAGGCTCAATGCCTTTTTGCGGTCGGCCTCGGCACGCTTGTGATTGCCGTTGGCGTCCCACGCTCTGCTTCGCACCTTATAGGCCGCGGCAAAATCCGGTTTGAGCTTTATCGTCTGGGATAAATCGGCGATGGCCCCGTCATAGTCCGCCTTGCTGATCCGAATCACGCCCCGGCCCAAATAGGCAAAGGGGTTTTTGCGATCGAGGCTGAGCGCCGTTTCGAAATCGCGCAGTGCTGCGGCGTCCTCATGTCTGCCCATCCATATGAGACCCCGATCGGCATAGATCCTTGCGTCCTTGGTATTGAGAGTGATGGCCTTGTCGTAATCCGCAAGCGCCCCGTCGTAATCTCCCTGGAAACCGCGGTTCTGGCCGCGGTCATAGTAGGTATCGGCAAGATTCGGGTTGAGCGCGATCGCCTGGCTGTAATCAGCCACGGCATGAGCGTAATCGCCCTTGGCCTCCCATGACATGGCGCGGGCCAGATAGGCATCATGGAATGCCGGAAAGTGCGCAATCGCCTTGTCGTAAAGGGCTATGGCGCCGTCATAGTCGTCCCTCTCATGCAGCGCTCGACCCTTGTTGAACGTCTGCGCGGCCAGCGAAGTCCAACTCGGCCTGGTCGCTTGCTCGCCCGCCCGGCCAGCGGCCTTGCCCGGCATCTTCGATGCGTTCGCTCCGTCTCTTGCCACCATCGCCAACTTGCGGCCCTTGCGGGCGGGGGCCATCTTTGGATCGAGCTTCAGCGCCTGGTCGAAGTCGGCAATCGCCGGGTCGTAGTCGCCCTTGGTGAACCAGACGCTGCCACGCGCAAAATAAGCAGGCGCATATTGCGGTTTGAGTTCGATCACGAGGCTGTAGTCGGCGATGGCGCGCTCCAGTTCGTTCTTGTTGGTCCACGCGACGGCGCGGCCGATATAAGCGTCTAGATAGCCGGGATAGAATTCGATCACCTTGCCGAAGTCGCTGATGGCTGCGTCGTACATACCCTTCTGGATAAGCGACGTGCCGCGGCCGATAAAGGCCGCGGCTTTTCTCGGATCGAGCGCAATCGCCTTGCCGTATTCGGCGATGGCGCGATCGTATTTGCCTTTGTCGTAGAAGGCATCGCCACGATCGATGAAAGCCTTGAGGTTTTTCGACTCCGACTCGACGGCGTCCGGCGCGCCACCACCTTCTGCCAGCGCAGCCACCGCCGCCTTGCGGGCGACCGCATACTCTGGACTGCCAGGGTTGAGCTTTATGGCCTGGTCGAAGTCGGCGCCGGCGCCGTCATAGTCCTTCTGGTCGGCCCGCGCCATGCCGCGCGCGTAATAGCTGGCGTCATCCTTCGCATCGATCCCGATTGCCACCGAATAGGCGGCGATTGCGCGCCCTGCGTCGCCCTTGGCGTGCCACGCCATGCCCCGGCAATAGTGAGCGTCGCGCACCTTCGGCTCGAGCGTTGCGGCCCGGTCGCAATCGGCGAGCGCGCCATCGGCGTCGCCGGAAGTCACCTTGGCGAGACCGCGGCAAAAATAGGCTTCGGTGAAATTAGGAGCGAGCTGGATGGCCTTGTCGTAATCGGCGATCCCTCGGCCGTAGTCGCGTTTGGCGGTCCAGGCCCTGCCGCGGCCGAAATAGCCGAAGCGGTTGTTGGGATCGAGCGCGATCACCTGATCATAGGCGCCGATCGCCTCGTCGTATTTTCCCATGCCCAGGAAGGCATCACCGCCAAGCACCGCTTCCAGCGCGCGCGGGTCCTTCGCCTCCAGGGCCTTTGCCGCCAACATGTCGTCCGGGGCCATGATATCCGGAGTGGGCGCTTGCGGCTTCGCCGGTTGCCTGTCCGGCTGCGGGGGCAGTCCGCGCTCACCGCCGGCAACCTGTTCGCCGCAGGCTCCCGCCCGCTTCGGATCGAGTTCGGTGGCGCGCCGGCAATCCGCCGCGGCCCCGGCTTCGTCGCCGTTCAACGCCCTTGCGCGGCTGCGGACGAGATAGGCGTCGGCATTGTCCGGGTCGAGGCTGATCGCCTTTGCTAGATCGAGAAGCGCGCCGCTGGCGCTATATTCTGCAAGTCGCGTCTCGGCGCGCTCGATCAGGACTTTTGCAGCCGCCGGGTTCCTTGCCTTCACGACGGCCGATTCGGCTGGTTCGTCCGGCGCGCGTTCGTTGCAGGAGCCCGCCCGCTTCGGGTCGAGGTCGACGGCGCGCCTGCAGTCGGCGGCGGCAAGGGCGTCGTTGCCTTGCGACGCTTCGGCAAGCGCCCGGTTGTAAAACGCTTCGGCGTTGTAGGGGTCGAACTGGATCGCAAAGCTGAAGCTATCGATTGCGCCGCCGACATCGCCCTGGACCTGTTGCTCCAACCCTCGTTTCAGATTCCAGGCAACGAGTTCGGAATGATCCTCCTTCTTGGGGTAGAGTTGCAGCGGCTCGTATGCGGGAGGTGCGGCCGGCTTGGCCGCTTGCGGCGCGGCCGGCGTGTCGGCGGCTCCGCCTGCATCATAGGCCTGGCTGGCCGCAAGGTCGGTTGCTTCCCCGGCTTTAGGACTTACCCTGCGCTTGTCGAGTTGGACGCTGAGCCTTTCCTTGCGGTAATCTGCGTTGGTTGGATCGAGCGCGATGGCCCGGTCCAGATCGGCGATTGCCTTGTCCGGATCGCTCGCCTCCCAGACGAGGGCCCGGATAAAGTACGACTTTGGATCGGTCGGCTTCAAAGAGATAGCTTTGTCTAGATCGGCAAACGCCTCCCTTGAATTGCCGACCCGGGCCATCGTCATGCCGCGTACCCGGTAAGCCTGGGCGTCGGTCGGGTCGCGGCGGACGACTTCATCCAGATCGGCAAGAGCGCGCGCATAGTCTTTCTTCAAGCCCCAGCTCTTGGCGCGGTTGAAGTAGAAAGCGGAATTTGCCGGATCAAGCCGGATCGCCTCGTCGAACGCGGCAATGGCGCGGGTAGGGTCACCCTTGTCCTGCCATTCCACTCCGGCCGCATTTTGGGCGGAAGCGGCGCCCGAACCGCCATCGCCGTCCGGTTTACCCAAAGCCTCGACAATCAGACGCGCGCAATCGCGCCCCTTGTCCACGTCGACCCCGGCAATATACTCGCAGTCGGCTTCGGCGCGCTTGCGCTCGCCCTTGGCGATCCATGACAGGGCGCGGTCATGGTAAGGTGTGACAGGGTCCGTTCGCACACTCTGTGCCTTGTCGTAATCGCCCTGGGCTCGCGCCGCGTCGCCCATGCCTTCCCAGGCAATGCCGCGCACGCCATAGGCCATTTCGTTGGCGGGGTCGATGTCGATCGCCCTGTCGCAATCGGCAATGGCGCTATCGTGCTCGCCGTTCCTGCCGAGCGCCCTGGCGCGATCGACATAGAGGCTGCCATCGTCCGGCGTGAGCGCAATCGCGCGCGTATAGTCGGCAACGGCTTGATCGAAGTCGCCTTTGCTCTGCCAGGCAATGGCGCGATTGGTAAAAGCGCGCGTGTAAGTCGGATCGAGCGTGACCACCTCGGTCATATCGGCGATGACATGATCGACATCGTTCTTCTGGGTGTAGGTCAGGCCGCGCACGAAATAGGCGTTCACGCGCAAATCGGGGATCTCGTTTTTGTCCTCGGCAATAGCGGTGCAAGCGGCGATCTGCGCGTCGGCGCCGACCTTGCCGTCGCTGAAACAGGCAGCATAATCCTTGCCGGCGGCATGTGCCGAACTGCTCATTCCGCCAGGCACGACAATCCCCGCGAGTACCAGCGCCAACATCGGCACGCGCAAAAGCCCCGCAACAAATGCGCGCGCCAGCGCGTCGGTGTGGCATGACATGGTGCTGGTCCTCCCCCCGGAGTTACTGCGACTGCCCTCGCGGATACTTATATAGTTCTGTTTTTGTTCCTTAATGCAAGCAGAAATTGCAGCGGCCGTCGAAATTGCCGCCCTCCCCTTGCGGGGCCAAGGAATGGTCCGCTTTCCGAACGACGAACGCCCGGCAGAGGAGCCGCTCCGCCGACATCGGAGATATTGCACCGCCTATCCATCTGTTTTGGCCTATGGCGGGATCAGCGTCTTCCCTGCAAAATAGTCGCAACCACCGGGAGGCACCATGCGCACACTCATCTCCACCGGTTCGCCGTTCGAAAAGACCGCCGGCTATTCGCGCGCGGTGGTGCAGGGCGACTGGTGTTTCGTCTCCGGAACGACCGGTTACGACTATGCCACCATGACCATGCCGGAGTCGGTCGAGGCGCAGACGCGCAATTGCCTGGCGACGATCGCCAAGGCGCTCGGAGATGGCGGCTTCGAGATGGCCGATGTGGTGCGGGCGCATTACTACATCACCGACCAGGCCTTCGTGGATATCGTCTTCCCCATCCTCGGCGAGACCTTTGGCGAGATCAGGCCGGCGGCGACGATGATCGTCTGCCAGCTCAACAGACCGGAGATGAAGATCGAGATTGAAGTCACGGCCCTGCGGCGGACGGCCCGATGAAAGTCCGGCGCATCGTTGCAAACATAGACACGCAGGATATCGCTGCGGCAAAGCGTTTCTACCAGGATGTGCTCGGCCTCGATCTCAAGATGGATCTGGGCTGGATCGCCACCTATGGCTCGCAGGAGACGATGACCGTGCAGATCAGCTTCATGGCCGAGGGCGGCTCCGGCACGCCGGTGCCGGATCTGTCGATCGAGGTCGACGATGTCGATGCGGCGCTCGACGCTATGAAGACCGCCGGCTTTGCCATCGAATACGGACCGGCCGACGAGCCCTGGGGCGTGCGGCGCTTCTTTGTGCGCGATCCGTTCGACAGGCTGGTCAACATTCTCTCGCATCGGTGACCACGCTTCCCATGCGCAGGCTTGCGCCCCGGGCGCTTGGCGTTTAGCAAGGCCGCGGTTTCTCCAAACAATATTGGGACGGTTCTCCATGGCTTCGAAAAATCTTCTCCTGCTTGCCGGCGACGGCATCGGCCCCGAGGCGATGGCCGAAGTGAAGAAGCTGATATCAGCCATGAACGACAAGCTCGGCAGCGGTTTTGTTACCGACGAGGGGCTGGTCGGCGGCTGCGCCTACGACGCGCATGGCGCGGCGATCTCCGATGCCGACATGGAAAAGGCGATGGCGGCCGACGCCGTGCTGTTCGGCGCTGTCGGCGGGCCGAAATGGGACGCGGTGCCTTACGAGGTGCGCCCGGAGGCCGGGCTGCTGCGGCTGCGCAAGGACATGGAGCTGTTCGCCAATCTCAGGCCGGCGATCTGCTATCCGGCGCTGGCGGCATCCTCCTCGCTCAAGCAGGAAGTGGTCGAGGGGCTCGATATACTGATCGTGCGCGAGCTCACCGGCGGCGTCTATTTCGGCGAGCCGAAGCAGATCATCGATCTCGGCAACGGCCAGAAGCGCGGCATCGACACCCAGGTCTACGACACGTTCGAGATCGAGCGCATTTCCGGCGTCGCCTTCGAGCTGGCGCGGACCCGCAAGAACCACGTCACCTCGATGGAAAAGCGCAACGTGATGAAGTCGGGCGTGCTGTGGAACGAGGTCGTCAGCCAGACCCACCAGGCGCGCTATGCCGACGTCAAGCTCGACCACATGCTGGCCGATGCCGGCGGCATGCAGCTGGTGCGCTGGCCGAAGCAGTTCGACGTCATCGTCACCGACAATCTGTTCGGCGACATGCTCTCCGACATCGCCGCCATGCTGACCGGTTCGATCGGCATGCTGCCTTCGGCCTCGCTCGGCGCGCCTGACGCGAAGACCAAGAAGCGCAAGGCGCTCTACGAGCCGGTGCATGGCTCGGCGCCAGATATCGCCGGCAAGGGCATCGCCAACCCGATCGCCATGATCGCTTCCTTCGCCATGTGCCTGCGCTATTCCTTCGGCATGGTGGCGGAAGCCGACAAGCTCGAAGGCGCGATTGCCGCCGTGCTCGACGATGGGCTGCGGACCAAGGACATCATGTCCGAAGGCATGACCGAGGTCGGGACCGTCGAGATGGGCGACGCGATTATCGCCAAGTTCCTGGGCTGATCCCATGACGGTCGACGTCCGCTGGGCGACGACCGGCGATGCGGCGGCACTGCCGTCATGCTGTGCGAGATGGCGGTGCACTACTGCGCCCTTACGCTGGCCGGCACTGGCCCCCACTGGTTTTCGCGTGCTTGGGTTGGGATCAGCGCGAAGACCAGAATGATCAGGCTGCCGAAGGTCGGGACCAGAACAAGCAGGACGAGCCAGCCGGTCAGGCCGATATCGTGCAGGCGACGCACGTTGAGTCCGAGCCATGGCAGGAATGTCGCCAGCAGGAAGAGGCCGCAAAGGCCGACCGTCACCGCCGGCAATTCGTCGAGATTGGCCATGGCGTCGTCGATGAAGACGCCGATGCCGCCAATCACCAGCAGAGCGATCGTCCAGAACAGGCAATAGCCCCAATATTCCTGGCGGCGGGCGCGACCGGCGAAGTTGAAGTAATTCTCGGTCAGACCCCGCCAGAAGTAATCCCATAATCCGGTGGCCGCAGCCGGCTCGTTCTCGGCGGACCGGCCGAAATGTTGCGACTTGGGTGTTTCGGGCGCATGGCCGGGCTGAGACGGTGCGGGCGCAGCAGGAGCACCGGCCGCAGCCGTCTGGGCGGGAATCGAAAAGACGTCGCGCGCTTTTCCGCCACCTGGCTGGAACTCGACCAGCGCGCCCTTGGATATCGACGTCTCGCGGCGCAGGTTCTCGCGCGCGAAACCGTAGCGATTGCCATCGGCTCCGGTGATGAAACCGAAGCCCTGGGTCTCGTCATAGTGAAGAACCTCGCCGCGCATGCTTTGCCCACCCCCATTCGCGTCTCGCCCAGACTGTCCAGAGTTGCGGCGGATCGCAAGAGGTGAGCGCGAAAACGGGCATCAGCTTTGCCAGGTCACCGGCACGTCTAACCCGGCCGCTTCTTGGATTTCTTGTGTTTCGGCGCACCGCTGGTCTCGAACTTCGGCTTGCCCGGCTTCTTCGCCCAGGGTTTTGCCTCGAACGAACCGGGGTCGCGCTGTCCGGCCGGCGCACGCTTTTCGAATTTCGGCTTGTGAGCAGCTTGGGGCGCGTTCGGATCGAACGCTCCCTTGCCGCGGTGCGGCTTTTTGTCGGGCCTTGGCGGCTGATAGCCGGCGCGCGACAGGTCGGGCGTGCCGTCCAGCCGCTTCACCACGATGTTGTTCTGCAGCTTGCGATCCGGCCCGATCGCGGCGAGGAAGCGGTCGGCCCAGTCGGCCGATATCTGCACAAAGGTCTCTTCCGGCTGCATCTTGATGGCGCCGATCTCGCGCTTGGTGATGCTGCCGGTGCGGCACAGCATCGGGATCAGCCAGCGCGGTTCGGCATTCTGCCGGCGTCCGACCGATAGCGAGAACCAGACGCTGGCGCCGAAATCGTCGCGGCGGCTGGGCGTTTCCTCGCGGCGCGCAAACTTCTCGCCGGACGGGGTGAATGGCGCGACATCGAGGAGATCCTCGGGCGCCGAGCGGCTGGAGCGGCACATGCGCACGAAAGCGGCCGCCACCAGTTCGGCGCCATGTCTTTCCAGAAGCGTGTCGACGAAGCCGCGTTCGTCATCGCCCACCGGCTGCTCGAAGGACGGATCGGCCAGGATGCGCTCGTCGTCGCGCCTGAGCACGTCGTCGGCCGAGGGCGGGCTCGCCCATGCGGCGGTCAGGCCGGCACTTTGCAGCAGGCGTTCGGTGCGCCGGCGGGCGCTGTTGGGCACGATCAGCGCGCTGACGCCTTTTCGCCCCGCCCGGCCGGTGCGCCCGCTGCGGTGCAGCAGCGTCTCCGGGTTGGTCGGCAGGTCGGCATGGACAACCAGTTCGAGGTTCGGCAGGTCGATGCCGCGCGCCGCCACATCGGTGGCGATGCAGACTTTGGCGCGGCCGTCGCGCATCGCCTGCAGCGCGTGGCTGCGCTCGTTCTGGCTGAGCTCGCCGGACAGGGCCACGACGGAGAAATTGCGGTTGTTGAAGCGCGCGGTCAGATGATTGACGGCGGCGCGGGTGTTGCAGAACACCAGCGCGTTCTTCGCCTCGTAATAGCGCAGCACATTGATGATGGCGTTCTCCCGATCGGCCGGGGCGACGCCCAGTGCCCGGTATTCGATATCGAGATGCTGCTTTTCCTCGCCGGCGGCCGAGATGCGCACCGCATTGCGCTGATAGCCCTGGGCCAGCGTGGCGATCGAGCGCGGCACGGTAGCCGAAAACATCAAGGTGCGGCGCTCGGCCGGGGCGGCGTCGAGGATGAATTCGAGATCCTCGCGAAAGCCGAGGTCGAGCATCTCGTCGGCCTCGTCGAGCACAACCGCCTTCAGCGCCGACATGTCGAGCGAGTGCCGGGTGATGTGGTCGCGCAAGCGTCCGGGCGTGCCGACGACAATATGAGCGCCGCGCTCGAGTGCGCGCCGCTCGGTGCGCATGTCCATGCCGCCGACGCAGGACGCCACCGTGGCGCCGGTCAGCTCGTAAAGCCATTCCAGTTCGCGCGTCACCTGCAGGGCGAGCTCCCGTGTCGGCGCCACCGCCAGAGCCAAGGGTGCAGCGGCCTGTGCGAAGCGCTCGGCGCCGCCGAGAAGCGTCGGCGCCAAAGCGAGACCGAAAGCGACGGTCTTGCCGGAGCCGGTCTGGGCCGAAACCAGTGCATCGGCCTCGCCGAGCTCCGGCGCCAGAACCGCCTTCTGCACCGGCGTCAGCGCGACATAGCCGCGTTTTTCCAGCGCGGTTGCCAGCGCAGGAACAATACTATCGAAATTGGACATCTTGCTCTTTCGGAATTCGGATACTTCTGTGCCCGGCGATTGGGCCTTTCGTCGGCGGGCGCTGAGACGCTCAATGAGCCGGACGGTCCCGCCGTTCGTACTTCGTGCCGCCATCATTGTACAGGGCAAGCGCAGTGCCTCGTCGCAATTGACTCTTTACGCAAAGCGCGTAAAAGCCGGCACCGAACGGGAAAGTTTTCGATGCGCGGCCTTTTGATGGCGTTCCTTGCAGTCGACTTCCCCGGCCACAATGCAAATCATTGGGCCGGGTGCGTTGCCGCGTCTCCTCGTTCCAGCAAAACTATGGCCAAAACCACCACCAAAACGGTGTGATTCCCTTGGCCTAACCACCCTCTCCCGGGTCCGGCCCGGGGGTTGAGGCCCGCATCAGCCGGCGGGTTTTCTCCAAAAACCGAGTGGAGAGGGACAGGAGAACTTTATGAGTTTCAAGGTAGCGATCGTCGGCGCCACGGGCAATGTGGGCCGGGAAATGCTCAACATACTGGAAGAGCGCGGCTTTCCGGTGAGCGAAGTTGTGGCGCTGGCTTCGCGGCGCAGCCAGGGCACGGAAGTATCGTTCGGCGACCGCACGCTGAAGGTCAGGGCGCTCGACCAATATGACTTTTCCGACACCGACATCTGCATCATGTCGGCCGGCGGCAACGTCTCCAAGGAATGGTCGCCGAAGATCGGCAAGCAGGGCTGCGTCGTCATCGATAATTCGTCGGCCTTCCGCTACGACCAGGACGTGCCGCTGATCGTGCCGGAAGTGAACCCGGACGCGATCTCGCTGTTTACCCGCAAGAACATCATCGCCAACCCGAACTGCTCGACGGCGCAGCTCGTCGTGGCGCTGAAGCCGCTGCATGATTTCGCCACCATCAAGCGCGTCGTCGTCGCCACCTACCAGTCGGTGTCGGGCGCCGGCAAGGAAGGCATGGACGAATTGTTCACGCAGACGCGGGCCGTGTTCGTCGCCGATACCGTCGACGTCAAGAAGTTCACCAAGCGCATCGCCTTCAACGTCATTCCGCATATCGACGTCTTCCTCGACGACGGCTTCACCAAGGAAGAGTGGAAGATGGTCGCCGAGACCAAGAAGATGCTCGATCCCAAGATCAAGCTGACGGCGACCTGCGTGCGGGTGCCGGTGTTCATCGGCCATTCGGAAGCGGTCAACATCGAGTTCGAAAAGCCGATCACCGCCGACGAGGCGCGCGATATCCTGCGCGACGCGCCGGGCTGCCAGGTCCTGGACAAGCGCGAGGACGGCGGCTACATCACGCCGCTGGAATCGGCCGGCGAGGACGCCACCTTCATCTCGCGCATCCGCGAGGATTCGACCATCGACAACGGCCTGTCGATGTGGATCGTCTCCGACAATCTGCGCAAGGGCGCAGCGCTCAATGCGGTGCAGATCGCCGAGCTGCTGGTCGAGCGGGGACTGATCCAGCCGAAGAAGAAGGCGGCATAGTTTTCGCTCACGGGCCGTATCGCCGCTGCCGCGGCGGGCTCTGCGCGGATGCGCCGGACGACCGGCGGCCCGCAGTCGCGGGCTCGGCCTTCGGCCGTTAGCTCCTTCTCCCCGTTCACGGGGAGAAGGTTCCGGCAGGGGGATGAGGGGCGGCGTCGGCGTCTCAAGTAAGCAGCAGGCGCTGGCGTCAAAGCCGGCTTTCCTCCGCCAGCTTTTCCAACATCGCCATCGCTTCCTCCGCCCGGTCGGCGGGGACGAACAGATGATCGTGGTAGAAGGCCGAGACCGGGTTGACGCCCATGCCGGCGCTGGCCAGCCGTGTGGTGATGGCGGCGAGGAAGCCGATGGCTTCCAGTGACGAATGGACGTTCAGGGTGATCATGCGGCTCGGGAATACGCCGGCCAGGCCGGCCGCCCTTGCCTGATTTTCCAGCACGATCAGCGTCGTGCCCTCACGTTCGCGAAACTGCATCACCGGGTCGAGGTTGCCGGGAACCGGCCCACTGGGCGGCAAGGTGACGAAGACATGGATGCCGGGAAGCAATTGCGGTGTCATCGTCGCCAGAAGTTTCTTCAGGTCGATTTCGCCGCTCATTGCCGTCCTCCGACTGACGCCCTTGGGACGTGCCTAATTACCCGTGGCGAGGTTATGCCGATAGTCCCCGGTACACAGGCGACATGTCGCTGGCGGCTGAGCTTGCGGTGCCGTCGTCCCTGGTTGTGCTGAAGCTCGACTTCGAGAAGCCGTTCAGGGCGAACAAAACCGTCGACTTCACCTCGGTGCCGGCAGGCAACAGCACCGCCGTCACCTGGGCTATGCACGGCCGCTATCCCTTCATCGCCAGGCTGATGGGCATATTCATCAACATGGACAGGATGGTCGGCGAGGACTTCGAGGTTGGCCTCGCCAATCTGAAGAGCGCTGCCGAGAAATAGGGTTTGGCTTAAGCGCGGGATCAAATCCCACAGCCCTGCGTTATCTGCACAAGGCGGGTGGAGATATTTGGCCTTCCGGAGGAACGACAATGAAAAAGATGATGCTTTTGCTGGCCCTGGCAATGCCGCTCGGCGCCTGCTCGCAGACAGAGAAGGGTGCGGCGGTCGGTGGACTGGGCGGCGCGGCGATAGGTGCTGCGGTGGCAGGGGATCCGGTGGAAGGAGCTGTTGTCGGTGGTGCTGTCGGTGCCGTCGCCGGCGCGCTGATCGGCCGCGCCAGTGAAAGCGGCCAGTGTCGCTATCGCGACCGCTACGGGCGCGTCTACGTTGCCCGTTGCCCGCAGGGCTATTGACCCGTCGATCCCGGAATTCCGACAAAAATAGCAAAACGGCGGGCAAGGCCCGCCGCTTTGTGTGAGATGGAACGTGACTTATTCCGCGGTGGCGGCTTCCGCCTCGGCCGGCGCAGCTGCAGCGGCTGCAACAGCGGCGGCGGCATCTTCCTGTGCCTTCTTCAAAAGGGCGGCGCGTTCCTGCGCCTTTTTGCCGGGCTCGGCCTTCTTCGGGTTGGCGCGGGCTTCGCGCTTGGCGAGGCCGGCCTCGTCAAGGAAGCGCAGCACGCGGTCGGTCGGCTGGGCGCCGTGCGACAGCCAGTGCTTGACGCGGTCGGCGTCGACCTTGACGCGTTCGCCGTCCTTCGGCAGCAGCGGGTTCCACGAGCCGAGCGACTCGATGAACCGACCGTCGCGCGGCGAACGGGCATCGGCGACGACGACGTGGTAGTAAGGACGCTTCTTCGAGCCCGCACGGGCCAGTCTGATCTTCAATGGCATTTCTTTTCTCCTATAAAGCTCTGATTCGTTAGTCGGTTTACGGCTTCTGTCTTTGTGCAAATCGTTATCCCAAAACCGCTGCGCAGTTTTGGGCGATATGCACTTGTCTCAGCCGGTTTTCGTCACGCCGTTGGAAGCGGCGATCTGTTCGTGGTGCCGGATCACTTCGCGGACGACGAAGTTGAGGAATTTTTCCGCGAAATCCGGGTCGAGATGAGCGTCGTTGGCCAGCTGGCGAAGACGGGCGATCTGCTGCTGCTCGCGCGCCGGATCGGCCGGTGGCAGGCCATGCTCCGCCTTCAGCACGCCGACCGCCTTGGTGCAGCGAAAGCGCTCGGCCAGCATATGGATGAGCGCCGCATCAATATTGTCGATCGAGGCGCGGTAGCCGGCCAGCATCGTGCGTGCGTCGGCCATGTCCTTCTCTTCGTTCATCGCGTCCTCACTTCTTCTTGCCGAGGCCGGGAAGCCCACCGCCACCTGGCAAGCCGGGAAGCTTCATGCCGCCGGGCAGGCCGGGAAGGCCGCCACCACCGGGAAGACCGGGCAGGCCCTTCATGCCGCCGAGACCGGCGGCCTGTGCCTGCTTCTGCAAGGCTTCGAGCTGCTTGGGGTCCATCTTCGACAGGTCCGGCATGCCGCCACCCATGCCCGGGCCGCCCATGCCGGGCATCATGCCGCCGAGGCCCATCTTCTGGGCAAGGCCGCCCATCATGCCGCGCATCAGGCCGCCGCCTTTGCCCTTGCCGCCCATCGCCTTCATCATGTCGGCCATGCCGCGATGCATCTTGAGCAGCTTGTTGATCTCGGCCGCATCGGTGCCGGAGCCGGCGGCGATGCGCTTCTTGCGCGAGTGCTTGAGAATATCGGGGTTGGCGCGCTCGGCCTTGGTCATCGACGAAATGATGGCGAGCTGGCGGCCGAACATCTTGTCGTCGAGGCCAGCGGCAGCCATCTGGTCCTTCATCTTGCCCATGCCCGGCATCATGCCCATGATGCCGCCCATGCCACCCATCTTCGACATTTGCTGAAGCTGGCCGGCGAGGTCGTTCAGGTCGAACTTGCCCGACTGCATCTTCCTGGCCATCGCCGCAGCCTGTTCGGCGTCGATGTTCTCGGCGGCCTTTTCGACGAGGCTGACGATGTCGCCCATGCCGAGGATGCGGTCGGCGATGCGCTTGGGATGGAACTCTTCCAGCCCGTCCATCTTTTCGCCGGTGCCGATCAGCTTGATCGGCTTGCCGGTGACGGCGCGCATGGAAAGGGCGGCGCCGCCGCGGCCGTCGCCATCCATGCGGGTCAAGACGAGGCCGGTGATGCCGACGCGCTCGTCGAAGCTCTTGGCCAGATTGACGGCGTCCTGGCCGGTCAGCGAATCGGCGACCAGCAGGATTTCGTGCGGCGACGACACCTTCTTGATGTCGGCCATCTCGACCATCAGCGGCTCGTCGATATGGGTGCGGCCGGCAGTGTCGAGGATGACGACGTCATGGCCGCCGAGCTTGGCCGCCTGCACAGCGCGGCGCGCGATGTCGACCGGGTTCTGGCCGGCGACAACAGGCAGGGTCGCCACCTTGACCTGCTCGCCGAGCTGGCGGAGCTGCTCCTGCGCGGCGGGACGCCGCGTGTCGAGCGAAGCCATCAGGACTTTCTTGTTCTGGCGCTCGGAAAGCCGCTTGGCGATCTTTGCCGAGGTCGTCGTCTTGCCGGAACCCTGCAGGCCGACCATCATGATGACGACGGGGGCCGGCGCATTGAGGTCGATGGCGACGCCTTCGGCGCCAAGCATCTCGACCAGCTCGTCATGGACGATCTTGACGACCATCTGGCCGGGCTTGATCGACTTGACGACGGCGGCGCCGACGGCCTGCTCGCGCACCTTGTCGGTGAAGGAACGCACCACTTCCAGCGCCACGTCCGCCTCGAGCAGCGCGCGACGCACCTCGCGCAGTGCCGCCGAGACATCCGCTTCGGACAGCGCGCCGCGGCCGGTCAGGCCGTTCAGGATGGAGCCAAGGCGCTCCTGAAGCGATTCAAACATCTGTTGTCCTTCGATCTCGGTTCAGGTCCGACCCGAGAAATAATGCGTTCGCGCCGAGTGTCCAAACAAAAGCCCGTGCAAGCGCAAAGCCAAAAAGCACCCGGGGGCGCTCTGCGCTGCCGGGTGTTGGCCTCCAGGATCGATTTACAGCACTCGCCTCAAAGAGGCTTCGGCGTCCTGGTCGGCTTGCTCGGAGGGATACTCGTCGCGGAATTCGCGGGCTGTAGACAGGAAATCGGCCGCGGAGTCAAGCTGCGAGCCGGATAATGGCCAGTTCAGGGGTGGATCGGCGCGCATGACTCCGATGTCAGGCTGTGCTATGCGCCGCGCTTCATGTCCAGCGTGATGCTGCAATCGGCCGCAAATAGCTTATATCAGTGCAACCATGACCCTTTCGCTCGATCTCACCACCGAAGGCGCCCGCGAGGCGTTGCGCGCCCGCGCCACGCCGGCCGAAAAGCCGTCGCTGGTCGGCCTGACACGGGCCGAGCTTGGTGAAGCCCTCGTCGCATCGGGCATCGTGCCGGAGCGCCAGGCCAAGATGCGCGCCCAGCAGCTCTGGCACTGGATGTATGTGCGCGGCGTCTCCGACTTCGCCGGCATGTTCAACATATCCAAGGATTTGCGCGCCGAACTGGACAAGCATTTCACTGTTGCCAGACCCGAAATCGTCGAGGAGCAGATCTCCGCCGACGGCACGCGCAAATGGCTGTTTCGCTTTCCGCCGCGTGGCGCCGGCCGGCCGGTCGAGATCGAGACCGTCTACATTCCCGAGGAAGGCCGCGGCACGCTGTGCATCTCCTCGCAGGTTGGCTGCACGCTGACCTGTTCCTTCTGCCATACCGGCACGCAGAAGCTGGTGCGCAATCTCACCGCCGAGGAAATCCTGGCGCAGTTGCTCACCGCCCGCGACCGACTTGGCGATTTCCCCGACCGCGACACGCCGGACGGCGCCATCGTGCCGGCCGAGGGCAGGAAAGTGTCCAACATCGTCATGATGGGCATGGGCGAGCCGCTCTACAATTTCGAGGCGGTGAAGAAGGCGCTGCTGATCGCCTCCGATGGCGACGGGCTTTCCCTGTCCAAGCGCCGCATCACGCTGTCGACCTCCGGTGTCGTACCCGAAATCTTCCGCACCGGCGAGGAGATCGGCGTCATGCTGGCGATCTCGCTGCACGCCACCAATGACGATCTGCGCGACCTGCTGGTGCCGATCAACAAGAAGTATCCGCTGAAAGAACTGATCGCCGCCTGCCGCGCCTATCCCAGCCTGTCGAACGCCAAGCGCATCACCTTCGAATATGTGATGCTGAAGGACGTCAACGATTCCATCGAGGACGCCAAGGCGCTGATCAAACTGCTCAAGGGCGTCCCGGCCAAGATCAATCTGATCCCGTTCAACCCGTGGCCGGGCACCAATTACCAGTGCTCGGACTGGGAGACGATCGAAAAATTCGCCGACTACATCAACAACGCCGGCTACGCCTCGCCGATCCGCACGCCACGCGGCCGCGACATCCTGGCCGCCTGCGGCCAGTTGAAGTCGGAATCGGAGCGCATGCGCAAGGTCGACCGGCTGGCGCTGGAAGCGATGATGATCGCGGGGCATGGCGAGGCGTGAACCGTCTCGTCGTCTATCTCATCCGCTTCGCTGTCATCCTGATCGGCTATGGCGTCGCTTCGCTGGCGGCCAGCGCCTTCCTCAACATCATGTTCCTGGCGTCGCTTGGGCTGATGACGGACGAGACGCAACCGGCGGCGCAGGCGTCGCTGTGGTTTTCCATCCCCTTCGTCGCGCTGTTCGTCGCCTATTTCGCCTTCATGCCGGCGGCCATCGCCATCATCGTTTCCGAGATCCTCGGCAGGCGCGACTGGCTGTTCTATGCGCTGGCGGGTGCTGCGGTCGCCGCGGTTTTCCTCGGCTTCGTCCACCAGACGGCCGATGCCAATTTCGAGGTCACCAACACCAGCGTCATGCTGGCGGTGATCGGCTGCGGCATGGTCGGCGGCATCTTCTACTGGTTGAGCGCCGGGCGCTGGGCCGGAAGCTGGCGTCAGATCGGAAGCGCTATTTCGCCTGGGCCGTCAGGATCTTGAGCGCGAAGGCCGAAAACACCCCGGCAAACAGGTAGTCGACGACGCGTGTCACCCGCGGGCTGGCCTTCATCGCCGTCGAGAATCTTTCCGCTGCAAAGACCATCGGCGCCGTCACCGGGATCGACAGCACGACGAACATCGCGCCGAGGAAGAACAGTTTTCCCGGTGCGTTCGGATCGTGCGCCGAGACGAACTGCGGCAGGAAGGTCATGAAGAACAGAATGATCTTCGGGTTGAGTAAATTGACGCCGAGCCCGGCCGCCCAGCTGCGGAACAGCGAAATCTGCGGGCCGCTCTTCTTCTCCGGCGAGAAGGCCGACCCCTTTGCGATGGCCTGCCACGCCAGGAAGACGAGATAGCCGGCGCCGAACAGCTTGAGCACGAAGAAGGCCATCGGCGAGGCGACGATCAGCGCCGAGACGCCGACCACCACCAGCGTCGTGTGGATCAGCGTGCCGCACAGCGCCCCGGCCATCGAGGCAAAGCCGGTGGCGCGCCCCTGGCTCAGCGTGCGCGACACGAACAGCGTCATGTCGGGCCCCGGCGTGATCGCCAGGATCACGGTGGCGATGGCGAACTGGATCAGCGTCGTTGTGTCGGGAATGAAGGACATGGCCAATCTCGTGGCAGCAAATATGGCTCGTGGCAGCAAAAGACGGCGCAGCCATACCCCAAGAGCCGCGCCCTTGCCAGCTTCTGGCCGATGCAGCATCTGGTCCAGGCACCGTTCGTCTCTTGCGCTGGCCGGAAACGCCGTGATACCTCGCCCGCGAAACCTTTCGCGCGGAACCGCTAAAATGTCCCCCAGCAAGATAAAAGACGTCAAGAAGGTCGTGCTCGCCTATTCCGGCGGCCTCGACACCTCCATCATCCTGAAATGGCTGCAGACCGAACTCGGCGCCGAAGTCGTCACTTTCACCGCCGACCTCGGCCAGGGTGATGAGCTGGAGCCGGCGCGCCGCAAGGCCGAGATGATGGGCATCAAGGACATCCGCATCGTCGACGTCCGCGAGGAGTTCGTCGCCGACTTCGTCTTCCCGATGTTCCGCGCCAACGCCGTCTATGAAGGCACCTATCTGCTCGGCACCTCGATCGCGCGGCCGCTGATTGCGAAGCATCTTGTCGATATCGCCGCCGAAGTGGGTGCGGACGCCGTGGCACATGGGTCGACCGGCAAGGGCAACGACCAGGTTCGCTACGAACTCTCGGCCTATGCGCTGAACCCCGACATCAAGGTCATCGCACCCTGGCGCGACTGGTCGTTCAAATCGCGCACCGACTTGATCAACTTCGCCGAGCAGCACCAGATTCCGGTGCCGAAGGACAAGAAGGGCGACGCGCCGTTTTCCGTCGACGCCAACCTTCTGCACTCCTCCTCCGAGGGCAAGGTGCTGGAGGACCCGTGGAGCGAGCCGCCGGAATTCGTCCACCAGCGCACCATCTCGCCGATGGACGCGCCGGACAAGGTCACCGAGATCGAGATCGAATTCCTGAAGGGCGATCCGATCGCGCTCAACGGCAAGAAACTGTCGCCGGCGACGATGCTGGCCGCGCTCAACGATCTCGGCCGCGACAACGGCATCGGCCGGCTCGACCTGGTCGAGAACCGTTTCGTCGGCATGAAATCGCGCGGCGTCTATGAAACGCCCGGCGGCACGATCCTGATCGCCGCCCACCGGGCGATCGAATCGATCACGCTCGACAGGGGTGCTGCCCACCTCAAGGACGAGTTCATGCCGCGCTATGCCGAGCTGATCTACAACGGCTTCTGGTTCGCGCCCGAGCGGCTGATGCTGCAGGCGATGATCGACAGGAGCCAGGAAGACGTCGAAGGCACGGTGCGGCTGAAGCTCTACAAGGGCAATGTCATCGTCACCGGGCGCAAGTCGAAAAAGACGCTCTATTCCGACGCGCTGGTCACCTTCGAGGACGATCGCGGCGCCTACGACCAGAAGGACGCCGAAGGCTTCATCCGCCTCAATGCGCTCCGGCTGAGGACGCTGGCGGCGCGCAATCGCAAGGGCTGAAATCGGAACGGCGCATGGCCGCGTTACCGGATCCCGTAAAGCTAAACGGTTCGAGAAACCCGGCGAAGACGCCGGGTTTTATTTGGTGTTTCTAATATAACGGAAGTTAATCACCTCAATGGAGTTTTGTTGACCTTTAGACGATTTCATCTAAGTTCCCTCTGCGGAACGGGGGACTTTCTACAATGAAAAATGGACTTTTTATTTTGCTTGCAGCGGCCGCCGCCTTGACGATGTGCCAGTCGTCAGAGGCAAGCGCGAAACGCAACCCGAACGCGGACTTGAGCGGATGTATCGCCTCCGTCAACGCATGGAGCATCACGCTCAAGCACGATATCGCTTCTTTCATGGGCGTCTCGCAGAAGCGCATGCCGGCCCTGTTCTGCCAGCGTCTTGCCGAAGGGGTGCGCACCGGACGCATCAGCTACTCCGACATAAACAGCCTGCAGCTAGACCAGCCGACCGAAATCTGGATGGTCATTAAAGGCAAGTCAAAGGCGGCTACGCAAACCCCGGCGCCTCGGAACTCCAAGTTCCGTACCTGCAACGGTATTGACGGCACCTTCCAGATCCCCAGTTCCCGGAAATGCCCGTTGAGCGGCTACGCGCATTATTAAGGAGTGGCGATGAGATCGAACTTGATCTTACCGAGTGATTGGGTTTGACCTTGCTCCATCAACAAGAAAGCCCGACACATGGCCGGGCCCTCCATTAATTAATCTGGATAACTTCATCAGTCGGCATCGATCGCCGTGGCGATGCGGGCGATGGCCTGTTGATAGACGCTCGCCGAATTCCAGCCAGCGATTGCGCCCATGTTCTCCTGCGCGCTCGCGCCCGCCCGCCAGCCATGACCCTTGAGAAAGTTGGCGGTGGACGCCAACGCAGTGCTCTTGTCGCGCAGGTTTCTGCTGCCGACGCCATACTTCATGACATTGCCGGGCAGGAACTGCGTGTGGCCGATCTCGCCATGCATGGCGCCGACCGACGAGGCGCTCAACGCTCCGCGATCGACCAGCTTCAATGCCGCAATGGCGTGCGGATAGAAGAATGCCGGGCGGCGGCAATCATAGGCAAGCGTCACAATGGCGGACACCGTGTTCTGGTTGCCCATGGAGGACCCGAAGCCGGTCTCCATGCCCCAGATGGCGAGCAACACACCCGGCGACACGCCGTAGGTCCGTTCGATCTTGTCGAACAGCGCTGCGTTCGACTTCTTCAACGCCCGGCCCTTGGCAATGATCGCGGCTCCGCCACGGCGCTTCATGAAGGCTTCCACCGAGCCGCTGAAAGCCTTGTGGATGGCGCGGTCGGCGGCGATCGTCCTTGTTGCGTAATTCGCATTGGCCAGAGCGGCCAGACCCTTCGCGCCTACACCATTGGCCCTGGCCTCCGCCGCAAACTCCGGCTTCCATGCATCGAAGCCGGCACCGCTCTTGCCACAGCTGGCTGCCTGCGCGCCTGTAGCCGCGGCGACCACCATCAATGCCGCCGCCGCGTAAATCTTTCCCTTGGCAAGAAATGCCATGCTTTTCTCCTGATTGCCTGGATCACGTCCCGGTTGCGAATTTGCCAGCGAAACGTGCGTTTGTCACTGCTGGTACATTCGTACGCACGAAGTACGCTCCAACACTTTTGAACCCGCTTATCATGCTTTCCGAAAGTCGACTCCGGTTTTCGGGCAGATACGG
The DNA here is from genome assembly GCF_055811295.1 of Mesorhizobium sp. WSM4871. Taxonomy (NCBI): domain Bacteria; kingdom Pseudomonadati; phylum Pseudomonadota; class Alphaproteobacteria; order Hyphomicrobiales; family Phyllobacteriaceae; genus Mesorhizobium; species Mesorhizobium sp. WSM4871. The sequence continues at coordinate 167,812 of NZ_JBVVPU010000008.1, forward strand.
TAAGAAGTCGTTTACGCGTTTCCCGGTACCGCGCTGGCGAATGCCGCAGAACTTGCCTACGATCAAGCAATTATTGTGGCGGGGCAGAATATTCATGGAAGACGTTGACGTCGTGATCGTTGGCGCCGGTTCGGCGGGGCTTGCCGCCGCCAGGACCCTTGGCGCAGCCGGCCTTTCCTTCAAGCTGTTCGAGGCGATGAACCGCATCGGCGGCCGCGCCTGGACCAGCGACCAGCATTTCGGCGTGCCATTCGACATTGGCTGCGCCTGGCTGCACGCGGCCGACCGCAATCCCTATTTTCCCGAGGCCCAGGCCGCCGGCTGGACGCTTCACCATCACGACATGAACGTCGATCATCTCTACTATCTCCAGCGCAAGGCGAGCGAGGCCGAGGAGGCGGCGATGAAGGCCGCCGACGCCAAGCTGTTCGAGCTTTTGGCGGCGCATGAGGTCGGCGATGGCGACGACGACCGGCTTTCGGCGCTGCTCGCCAGGGGACAGGCGCCGCGTGCGGCCGCCACCTTTGCCGGGCCGATGGATTTCGGCGCCGACGAGGACGAGATCTCAATCCGCGACTTCCAGGCCGCCGCCGATCTCGATCCGAACTACTTCTCCAAGGAAGGATTCGGCGCACTGGTCGCCCGTTTCGGGGCCGAGGTGCCGGTCGAACTGTCGACGCCGGTGCGCAAGATCCTCTGGGAGGTGCCTGGCGTTGCCTGCGTCACCGATCGCGGCACCATCCGCGCCAAGGCAGCCATCGTCACGGCTTCACCGGCGGTGCTCGCCTTCGAGGAGATCGAATTCTCGCCGGCGCTGCCCGACACGCATTTCGGCGCATTCTTCGACCTGCCGATGGGCATGCTGACCAAGCTGCCGGTGGAAATCCGGGGCACAAGGCTCGGGCTGGCGCCGTTCGACGACCTGCTGATCGAGCGGATGGCCAGGCACGATATCTATTTCCTCTGCTTTCCCTTCGACCTCGACCTGATGGTCGGTTTCGTCGGCGGCGATTTCGCCTGGGAGATGTCGGCGGCGGGCGAGGCGGCTGGCGTCGATTTCGTCGTCGACCGGCTATGCGGCATCTTCGGCACGGATGTGCGAAAACATGTCGGACGCGCCATGATGACCAATTGGGGCGGCGAGCGCTTCGTGCGCGGCGCTTATGCGGCGGCCCGCCCCGGCCGTTCGGAGGCGCGCGCCACGCTGATGCAGCCGGTGGCGGAGAAGATCTTCTTCGCCGGCGAGCACCTGGCCGGTCCGCTGATGCAGACCTGCGGCGGCGCGCGGCTGTCCGGCGAGGCGGTGGCGCGGCAGGTCGTCGCCCAGCTTGCGGCAAAATAGCATCGCCAGGAACACACGCCGATGGCGGGCGTTTGGGCAACGGATCGCCCCGCACTATATCCGTCATCTTGTCCGGGGTGCGGACCCCCCTGATGATTTGAGACCGACATGAAGCTTTTCGACTGCCCGCATTGCGGCCACCGCCTCTATTTCGAGAATGCCCAGTGCCTCAACTGCGCCAGCCTTGTGCTTTACGATCCGGGGCAGGCGCGCTTCGCGCTGTCAGGCGCCGATGGCGTTTTCCAGTGCACCAATGCCGACGAGTGCGCCTGCAACTGGCGGGCGGAGCCGGGCCATGCCTTCTGCCGCGCCTGTATGCTGAACCAGCTGATCCCCGACCTTTCGGTCGCTGGCAACCGCCAGCACTGGATCCGCGTCGAGGCGGCGAAGAAACGCGCCATCTATTCCCTGCTCGCCTTCGGCCTGCCCGTCGCGCCCAAGACCGGCCCCCACGACGAGGCCGGTCTGGCTTTCGATTTCCTCGCCGATCCGATGGGCGGCGGACCGGGCGGCGAACGCATCCTGACCGGCCACGACAACGGACTGATCACGCTCAACGTCGCCGAGGCGGATTCAGCCGAGCGCGAGAGGCGGCGCATCCAGATGGGCGAGAACTACCGCACACTGCTCGGTCATTTCCGCCATGAGCTTGGTCACTACTACTGGGACCGCCTGATCCGCGACGATCCGCAGAGGCTTGCCGCCTTCCGCGCCTTGTTCGGCGACGAGCGCGCCGACTACGAGCAGGCGCTGAAGGCCTACTATGCCAATGGCGCGGCGCCCGATTGGCAGCAGAGCCATATCTCGGCCTATGCCACGTCCCATCCCTGGGAGGACTGGGCCGAGACATGGGCGCACCATCTGCACATCACCGATACGCTGGAAATGGTGCATGCGCTGAATTTTCCGCTCGGCCGGCTGGAAACCGTGGAAACCAACGCCCTGCCGCAAGGCGATACCGGCGGCAAGCTGCAGGCGGCACCGGCTGAACCCGCCGCCACGCCGGAACCCTTTGAAAAGATCCTGACCCGCTGGCTGGTGTTGTCTGAGGCGTCCAACTCTATCAACCGCTGCATGGGCCTGCCTGACCTCTATCCCTTCGTCATCTCGGATCGAACGGCACAAAAACTGGGCTTTATCCACGACCTTCTGACCGGGGTAACGAAAGAAACCGGAATAAATCGTGAGCCCGCCGGGGCATTTTAGCCGGAACGCATGAGCTTTTGCCTCGTTTCCGTTGCCGAGGGATTGTGAAAACGGAGCGAAACCATGAAACGCTTACTGTTTCCTGCCATAGCCGGCGCGCTTGCCGCCATGTCGGGGACGGCCTTGGCCGACACCGCCGTTTCGGCCATTGCCGATCTCAATGTGCGCGCCGGGCCGGGCCCGCAATATCCGGTCATCGGCGTGCTTACCGCAGGCCAGTCGGCGACGCTCGACGGCTGTATCGAAAACAGCAAATGGTGCACCATCGCCGAGGCAGGCGGCCAGGGTTGGATCTATTCCGACTATGTGACCGCTGATTTCGGTGGCGACCGGGTCGTGCTGACGCGGCGTCCGGCCGATGCCGACATCACCATCGTGACGCCGCCCGCCGACAGCAACGAGTATTCCGACACCTATACCGGTGCGATCGTTGCCGGCGAGCCGATCGAGCCCATCAGACGACCGCCGGCCGAGGTGCGCACCTATGTCGACACCAACAGGCTCGATCCGGTCTATCTCGATGGTGAGGTGGTTACCGGCGCAACCTTGCCCGAGAGCGTCGAATTGCGCGAGATTCCGGACTACGACTATCGCTATGTCTATGTGAACGGCCAGCCGGCGCTAGTCGATCCTGCCACGCGGCGCATCATGTACGTCGTGCGTCAATAACCAGCAGGAGCCACCGCCAAGTCGGCGGTTTCCGCAGCTTCAATTTGCGCATGACCCCGAAAATCGATTTTGATTTTCGGGGTCATGCGCTAGATCATGCGACCCGATGCGTTCGGCAAAGGAACCCGCGTGATATCAGACCCTGCCGCCTTCGAGCGCTATCGGCTTACCCCCAACGACAAGACGACCCTGCCGCGCCTGCTGCTCGGGTCGGCGATCGTCATCCTGTTCTGGGTCGCAACGACCATGGTCGTGCTGCTCGGCGGCGCCTATCTTTTCGCGCTGTGGCAGGCATCGGCGGGTACGCTGCAGGACTTCATGGCGTCGCCCGCCGGGATTCTTGCCGCGCTCGCCTCCTTCGCCGGCATCTGGATCGGCCTGTGGGTTGCCATGCGCTGGGTCCATCGCGAGCCGCTGACGGCGCTGCTCGGCGTGAGCCGCCATGTCTCGCGCGATGGCTTCCTCAAAGGGTTGGCCGCGGTGCTGATCACCTCGGCGCTGTCCGAAATCCTGCTCTATGTCCTGCAGCCCGATATTGCGCGCGGTGCGATCGACTTTTCGACCTGGCTTGTCTTCCTGGTCCCGATCATCGTGCTGACCCTGCTGCAGACCTCGTCCGAGGAGGTGCTGTTTCGCGGCTATCTCTTGAGGGGGCTGGCCAACCGGTTTCAAAACCCCTTCATCTGGGCGCTGCTGCCGGGGCTGCTGTTCACCTCGATGCATTGGAGCCCAGGCTCGAGCGCCGCCATCAACGCCTGCGTGCTCGCCTCGATCGCCGCCTTCGCACTGCTGCTGACGCTGGTGGTCCATGCCACCGGCAATCTCGGCGCCGCCTTCGGCGCCCATCTCGGCAACAACTTGACCGGGTTCCTGCTGATTTCGCATCAGCAGACCTACAATTCCTTCGCCCTGTTCAACGCAAAGCCGCTCGAAGGCCCCGGCTGGACGACGCTTGACGCGGTCCTCATCGCCGTGATCGGCATCGCCTGCAGCCTGCTGACGATCCTGCTGCTCCTGCATCCGCGCTCACCGCTGAAGATCGAGCCGGATGGACCGTGATCCGAAGAAGTGGAAACGGGTTTGTCTGGATGAGATCATGGTCAGCAAAAAACCGGCAGGGGCGGCTGATGCGCATCACACTGGCGGTGATCGGAACCATCCCTTCCAGGGGCTATGGCGGCACCCAGCGCCAGGTCAGCTGGCTGGGCATCGGAATTGGCCCGCCTTGGCCACCGCGTCGTGCCGATCGCGGATCCCGGCTCGACGGGGAGTTCGCCGCAGCGTTTGCCGCGGTTGGCGGCCTTTCGCCGCAGCGTCGCCGGGACTCTGCCGCCGAGCGGTTCCCGATCGCCCGCAGCGCTAAGGGTTATCTCGATCTCTATCAGCGGATTCTCGACGGCGAAACGCTGCCATGAGGGGAGATAGCGGGAGCGCCTATACACAAAACTGGCCCCTCATGTCGTGGCTGTGTTAGGTCGAACCACTCCCTGGAAGGACTGTCATGGCCGGCATATTGCGAAAATATCCCCTGTTGCGGCGCTCGCGGGCGATGTGGGGCTCCCGACGCGTCTGGCAGCCGCGGCTGGTGTTCTGGGCCGGCGCCATCACCATCGGATTGATCAGCGTGCTGTTCGCGATGCTGGCCGACCGCGCGCAGGAGCTGTTCCACATGATGACGGACCATGACGGCGGCTGGCGCAGCTATCTGCCGCTCGTCATCACGCCGCTTGGCTTCGTCGTTTGCGCCTGGCTGGCGCACGCCTTTTTTCCGGGTTCGCAAGGCAGCGGCATTCCGCAGGCGATCGCCGCCCGGCATCTGCGCGACGACGAGGATCGCAGCCACATTCTTTCACTGCGGCTGGTGGTGGGCAAGATCGCGCTGACCATTGTCGGCCTGTTCTGCGGCGCCTCCATCGGCCGCGAAGGCCCGACGGTGCAGGTCGGTGCGTCGCTGATGCTGCAAGTGGCGCGCTGGGGCGGCATGGCGCGGGCGCGCGGCCTGATCCTGGCCGGCTCGGCCGCCGGTATCGCGGCCGCCTTCAACACGCCGCTCGCCGGCATCGTCTTCGCCATTGAGGAGATGGGCCGCACCTACGAGGCGCGCACCAACGGGATGGTGCTGACGGCGGTGATCCTGGCGGGTCTGGCCTCGCTTGGGCTGCTCGGCAACTACACCTATTTCGGTGTCGCCAGGGAAACGATCTCATTTGCCGCCGGCTGGCCGCTGGTCATTGCCTGCGGCGTCATCGGTGGCGGTGTTGGCGCGCTGTTTTCGCTGCTGGCGCTGAAGGCGACACGGCGGATACGGCGCTGGAACAGCTTGCAGCCCTTGTGGCGCGCGCTGGCCGTGGCCGCCGTCTGCGGGCTGGGGGTGGCGGCGATCGGCGTCGCCTCGGGCGGACTGACCTTCGGCACCGGTTACGCGCAGGCGCGCAGCGCGGTGGAAGGCGCGCCGCTGCCATGGTTCTTCTTTGCCGAAAAATTCGCGGCAGGGCTGCTGTCGATGATTTCGGGCATTCCCGGCGGTATCTTCGCGCCGTCGCTGGCGGTTGGCGCCGGCCTCGGCAGTTCGCTCGGCATGGTCTTCGGAGCCAGCGCGGGTGCCGCCGCCCTGCTCGGCATGGCCGGTTATTTTGCCGGCGTGGTGCAGGCGCCGATGACCGCCTTCGTCATCATCCTCGAAATGACCGGCAATCACGACAATGTCATTGCGCTGATGTGCGCCTCGATGCTGGGCTACGGCACGGCGCGCCTGATCTCGCACGAACCGCTCTATCACGCGCTGTCGCGGGTCTTCATCGCCGAGGCGATCCGGCGGCGCCGGGCGGAAGCGGCGTAGGTATCCGCAGAAATGCGCGGAAAGGCGCGCAAAAAAGCCGGGCCGCGGCCCGGCCCTTCATCAAACCGGCTTGCCTACTTACACTTGGCGATCGACGCCAACGCCGCGGAAATGCCCTTCAGCGAAAAGACGTAGGTGGTGGTGTTGCCGCGGCCGGATTTCGCCGACACTTTCATGTCAGTGCCGGTCTTCATCGCCGCGATGAGCACCGGTTCCTCGGCGGCGTTCTCCACCCAGGCCGACTTGCCGCGGGTGAACATCGAGAAGCTCTTCTTGTCGATGGTGACGGTTGCCTTTGAGCCTTCCTGGAAATTGTAGCCGGCGATGAATTGCGGCTCGTAGGAGATCTGCTGTCCCGGCCGCTGGCTGACGAAGAAGAACATGTCGCCATGGTCGAGCGTCGGCGGCTGCTTGTCGGTTGGCACCGTCAAGACATAGCAGACCTTGCCGCCCGAAGCCTTGTAGCTGTAGGTGCCCCAGGCATTGTGCTGGCCGATCTTGGTCGCCGATTGCGCCAGGGCCGGCGCTGTCAAAGCCACCAGGACCAGGCTTGAAACTGTAGCAATCAATCCGCGCATCGTTTTTCCTGTATTCCAAATGGTGCGGAGGCAGATCCGCATAGCGTCCTGCCGTCGCTTCATTTTGATTTAATCTGGGTTACCAAACGGTGAACTTCCTTTGGGAAAAGGACCCTCACCCCAGGAAACCGCCGCCATTCCCGCGCCACCGCTGGAAAAGCGGTGGACATGGTGTCCCTGGGCCGACTTGGAGGCCACGAAAGCGGCAAGAGTTTGACTTTTCACACGGCCCGCCGGCGTTGTGCCGGCTCAGCTCTTGTCGGCCATCGCCTCCCTGGCGGCCAGCCGGTGCGCCGGCGTGATATGGGCGCTGACGGCGGTGATCGCGGCGGTCAGCACGGCGATGTCGTCGGTAAAGCCGAGCCCGAAGACGAAATCGGGGATCGCATCCACCGGCAGCACGAAGTAGCCGAGCGCGGCCAGCAATATGCCCTTGGCACGCAGCGGCGTCTTTCTGTCCATGGCGCAGTAGTAGGCGGCGACCACTTCTTCCATGAACGGGATATGGCGGGCGGCCTTCTTGGCGGTGCGCCAGAATTTGGCGCGCACTTCGCCCTCGTCGCCCAGCTTGCCGCCAAAGCCGAAGAAATCAAATCCGGATTTTTGCACCATCAACCTCTCCTTGCCGAACGCCACGTGGACATAACGGGCGACCGCGAGGGAAAATGTGGTGAAACCCGAACCCCGCTGCAAGATGCCGCTGCCGATTTGGGATACTCAGCCGTATTGCGGACATCGCAACACGCGGGTTCAGCCACCGAAATAGCGGTTCATCTTCCTGGCCAGCTCGATATCGAGCGCGGTGACCCCTCCGGCGTCATGCGTGTTCAGCGTGACATCGACGGTCTTGTAGACATTCGACCAGTCGGGATGATGGTCCATCTTCTCCGCCGCGAGCGCGACGCGAGTCATGAAGGCGAATGCCTCGGAAAAGTTCTTGAAGACGAAGCTGCGCCTGATCGAGCCGCCATTCCCAGCCAGTGCCCAGCCGTCGAGGCTGGCAAGCGCCTCGGCGATGGCTTCCTTGCCCAGTTTTTCCCTGGCCGTCATCGCATGATCCGCGAGGCGTCGGAGACGCTGGCCAGCCGGCTCGCGGCGCGCGCATCGGCGCTCGACAGCGGCCAGGCCTCCTCGACGATGTAGGGTCCGCCGCCGACCGAATCGCGCGACGACATCAGCACGAAGCGGCCGACGCGGAAGGGCAGCGTCGAAAAATTGCCGCGCGCCGACAGATATTGGGCGACGTCGAGCGGGCTCGAATTGCGCAGGCGCGCCAGCGTCACATGCGGCATGAATTTGCGCGGATCGGCGGGGATGCCGAGGCGCTGGCAGATGCGATCGATCTCGCCCTGGAGGGCGGAGAGGTCGGGCGAGGCGGAAACGCCGGCCCACACCGCATGCGGCTTCTTCTGGCCGAAGGCGCCGACGCCGGACAGCGTCAGGGCGAAAGAGGGGCGGTGGACACGGTCGAGCGCGTTGGCGATCTCGTCGGCGACATGGCCTTCGACATCGCCGATGAAGCGCAGCGTCAGATGGTAATTTTCAACGTCGATCCAGCGGGCCCCGGGCAGGCCGCCCCTGAGCAGGGACAGCGAAAGGGCGGCATCACGCGGAATTTCGAGGGCGGTAAAAAGACGTGGCATGATGAGCCTCCTGTCCTCGAATCGAACTCTGGTCCCTAGCGAATCACCGATATTCAAACGGAGCAAGCGGTTTGTTGGTCGCAGGCCCGCCTGAAAGTTTCCCTAACGGAATGCGGTGGCGTCATCGGAATTGCCCTTCAAGAAGCGCCCTGAGCCGTGGCGATGGCCTTTTCCACCGTCGGCAGGATGCGCTCGACCATGCGGTCGACACCCCTGGCGTTCGGGTGCAGACCATCGTCGAGCTGGAATGCGGGTTCGCCGGCGACGCCGTCGAGAAAGAACGGATAAAGCGGAACGCCATATTTTTCGGCCAGTTTCGGGAAGATCGCATCGAAGCTGTTCTGGTAATCGGCGCCGAGATTGGGCGCGGCGCGCATGCCGGCCAAAAGCACGGCAATCTTGCGCTGCTTGAGCTTGGCCAGCATGTCGTCCAGGTTCTTTTGCGTGATGGCGGTAGAGATGCCCCGCAGCATGTCGTTGGCGCCGAGTTCGAGGATGACGAGCTTGGTCCCGTCCGGCACCGACCAGTCGAGCCGCGACAGGCCGCCGCTCGACGTATCACCGGAAACCCCCGCATTGGCGACAGTCACATCATGGCCTTTGGCGCGAAGTGCCGCCTGCAATTTGTCGGTAAAGCCCTCGCCCGGGCCGAGGCTGAAACCCGCCATCAGGCTGTCGCCGAAGCCGACGATCTGCAAAGGCTCGGCGCGCGCCGACGAAATGACACCGCAAAACGCGAGGAAAACCATGAAGGCTGCGGCAAGGGAGTGTTTGAAAGCCATGCGGCAGGCCCCATATGACGAGGAACGGTCTTTCGACGAAGGCGATGCTCCAGCCTCCATTCTCCCATATAGGACGATTTAATTGTGACAGAAGCCGTCATCGCGCTGAAAGACGTATCGCTGACGCTCGGTGAAGGCGCGTCCTCCGTCCATGTGCTGAAAGGCGTCAGCCTCGATGTGGCAAGCGGCGAGGCAACCGGCATCGTCGGCCCATCGGGTTCGGGAAAGTCGACGCTGCTGATGGTGCTTGCAGGCCTGGAGAGGGTCGATTCGGGTACGGTACGAATCGCCGGTGAGCTGCTGAACGGCAAGAGCGAGGACCAGATCGCATCGTTTCGGGGGCGAAACATCGGTATCGTGTTCCAGTCTTTCCACCTCATCCCCAACATGACGGCGCTCGAAAATGTCGCGGTGCCGCTTGAGTTGGCCGGCCATGCCGATCCATTTGGCGTGGCGGCGCGAGAGCTGGCGGCCGTCGGCCTGAGCGACCGCGTCACCCATTACCCCGGCGAATTGTCGGGCGGCGAGCAGCAGCGCGTGGCGATCGCCCGTGCGCTGGCGCCGTCGCCGCGTATCCTGATCGCCGACGAGCCGACCGGCAATCTCGACCAGTCGACGGGGCGGCAGGTCGCCGATCTGCTGTTCGCCAAGGCAGCCGAGCGCGGCATGACGCTGGTGCTGGTCACGCATGACCCGGCGTTGGCCGCGCGCTGCTCGCGCCAGGTTTCGATGCGCTCGGGCCGGATCGAGGACGCAGCCGTGCCGTCGCCAACCGCCGGCAAGGTGCCGGCCTGATGTCGCTATCGCGCACGCTGAAACTCGCTTTCCGGTTTTCGCTGCGAGAGATGCGTGGTGGTCTGTCCGGCTTTCTGATCTTCCTCGCCTGTATCGCGCTTGGCGTGGCGGCGATCGGCGGCGTCAATTCGGTGGCGCGCGCCATTACCGCCGGCGTCGCCAACCAGGGCCAGACGCTGCTTGGCGGCGACCTGCGTTTCCAGATCAACCAGCGCGCCGCGACGCAAATCGAGCAGGCTTTTCTCGATGGGCTGGGCACGGTCTCGCACAGCGCCAATATGCGCTCGATGGCGCGGCTCGAGGACGGATCCGACCAGGCGCTGGTCGAGGCCAAGGCGGTCGACCAGGCCTATCCGCTGTATGGCGCGCTGGAAACCGAGCCGGCAGTGTCCAGGCAAGATCTGTTCGGCGAACGGTCCGGCGTTTTCGGCGCCGCAGCACCCGATCTGCTGTTCGAGCGACTGCATCTTGCGATCGGCGACCGGCTGAAACTCGGCAGCGCCACCTTCGAACTGCGCGCCAGGCTGGTCAGCGAGCCGGACGCCGTGTCCGACGGCTTCGGCTTTGCGCCGCGGCTGATGGTCTCGACCGACGGGCTTGCCGCGTCCGGCCTGATCCAGCCGGGCAGCCTCGTCGAAAATGCCTACAAGATCCGGCTGCCCAGTGGCGCCAGCGAAGCTGATATCAAGGCCATACAGGACCAGGCCGCCAAGGAATTTCCCGAGGCTGGCTGGTCGATTCGCACGCGCAGCAATGCCGCGCCGGCGCTGTCCTCCAATATCGAGCGCTTCTCGCAGTTCCTGACCCTGGTCGGGCTGACGGCGCTGGTGGTCGGCGGCGTTGGCGTCGCCAATGCGGTGCGCGCCTATCTCGACGGCAAGCGTGGCGTCATCGCCACCTTCAAGAGCCTGGGGGCTTCGGGCGGTTTCGTCTTTGCCGTCTATCTCGTGCAGATCCTGATGATCGCCGGCCTCGGCATCGCGCTTGGCCTGGTGCTCGGGGCGCTGATGCCGTTCGCGGCGAGCGCTGCGCTGCAATCCGTCATTCCGGTGCCGGCGGAAGGCGGCTTCTATCCCGGCGCGCTCGGCATGGCGGCGCTGTTCGGGTTGCTGGTGACGCTGGCCTTCGCGCTGCTTCCACTCGGCCGCGCGCGTGACGTGCCGGCGACGGCGCTGTTTCGCGAAATGGGCTTCGAAGGCCGCGGTTTTCCGCGCCTGATCTATGTCGCCGCCGCGCTCGGCATCGCGCTCGCTCTGGCGGCGCTGGCCATTCTGTTTTCCGGCGACCGCCGCATCGCCTCGATCTTCGTCGGCGCCACCGTCTTTGCCTTCCTGGTGCTGCGCGTCGTCGGCGTGCTGGTGCAGTCGGCCGCCAGGAAGAGCCCGCGCGTCCGCTCGACGGCGCTCAGGCTCGCCATCGGCAACATCCATCGGCCGGGCGCACTGACGCCGTCGGTGGTGCTGTCGCTCGGGCTCGGGCTGACGCTGCTGGTGACGCTGGCGCTGATCGACGGCAATCTGCGGCGGCAGATCTCCGGCAGCCTGCCGGAGCGGGCGCCGAACTTCTTCTTCGTCGACATCCAGAACAGCGACGTCGATGCGTTTTCCACGCTGGTCGGCAAGGAGGCTCCGGCGGGAACGCTGGTCAAGGTGCCGATGCTGCGCGGCCGGGTGATGGCGCTGAACGGGGTCGATGTCGGCAAGGTCAAGGTGCCGGCGGAAGGCGCCTGGGTGCTGCGCGGCGATCGCGGGCTGACCTACGACGCCAGGTTGCCCGCCAATGCGACGCTGACCGATGGGACATGGTGGCCGGACAATTATACCGGCGAGCCGCTGGTTTCGTTCTCCGCCGAGGAAGGCAAGGAGATCGGGCTGAAGCTCGGCGACACCGTCACCGTCAATGTGCTCGGCCGCAATGTGACGGCCAGGATCGCCAATTTCCGCCAGGTCGAGTGGGAAACGATGGGCATCAATTTCGTCATGGTGTTCTCGCCCAACACATTTGCCGGCGCGCCGCACGGCTGGCTGGCGACGCTGACCGAGAAGAACGCCTCGGCGGCCGACGATGCCCGCCTGCTCAACGCGGTGACCCGGGCCTTTCCGGCGGTGACGACGGTCAGGGTCAAGGACGCGCTCGACATCGTCAACCGCCTGGTAGCGCAGCTTGGCACGGCCATCCGCGCCGCGGCCGGCGTGGCGCTGATCGCCTCGGTGCTGGTGCTGGCCGGCGCGCTCGCCGCCGGCAACCGGGCCCGCATCCATGACGCGGTGGTGCTGAAGACGCTGGGCGCCACCAGGAAGACGCTGATCGCGGCCTTTTCGCTGGAATACATGCTGATCGGGCTTGCCACGGCGATCTTCGCGCTGGCGGCGGGCGGGATCGCAGCGTGGTTCGTTGTCGCACGCATCATGACGCTGCCGTCGCATTTCATGCCTGAAGTGGCGGTGGCCACGATCGTTTTTGCGCTGGCGGTCACGGTCGGTATCGGCCTTGCCGGCACGTGGCGGGTGCTCGGCCACAAGGCGGCGCCGGTGCTGCGCAATCTGTGATTCGCAAGGGCCGACTGAGCGGTATTTGATTAAATCTCGTTCATGTAGCGCCATGAAAGCGAATAAATCCGGATTTTCGACGCCTCACGAAGCATTACACCCGGTTACGGTCTTGTTCTTGTCGTCAAGAACCATCATATTTCGCGGCAGGCATGCTGGAGCCCCGCCAGCGGCGCCTTGGTCCGAATTGACCTGACACCCGACGGGGCAGAAGCAATAGAGGACTACCATGGCTGAACCCATTCGTAATTATCAGACGCGCGCCGTGCCCGGCGCCGGCGTCGACGTCTCCATCGACCAGGGTCTGCGCGCCTATATGGTCAAGGTCTACAATCTGATGGGGCTTGGCCTGCTCATCACAGGCCTGGCTGCCGTCGGCACGATCATGCTGGCCACCACCAGCGATCCGGCTTCGGCTGTTGCGACGCTGCCGAGCGGCGAAATGCTTACCTCGTTCGGCTACGCGATCTTCGGCTCGCCGCTGCGCTGGGTGGTGATGCTGGCCCCGCTGGCCGCCGTGCTGTTCCTGTCGTTCCGCGTCCAGTCGATGAGCGTCTCGGCCGCGCAGACCACGTTCTGGGTCTACGCCGGCCTGGTCGGCCTGTCGCTGTCGTCGATCTTCCTGGTCTATACAACGGCCAGCATTTCGCAGACCTTCTTCGCCACCGCCGCGGCCTTCGGCGCGCTGTCGCTCTACGGTTATACGACCAAGCGCGACCTGACGGCGTTCGGCTCGTTCCTGGTGATGGGCGTATTCGGCCTGATCATCGCGATGGTGATCAACATCTTCCTGCAGTCGTCGGCTTTGTCCTTCGCCGTTTCGGCGCTGGGCGTGCTGATCTTTTCGGGCCTGACCGCCTATGACACGCAGAAGATCAAGGAGATGTATTTCGAGGGCGACGCCACCGATGTCGCCGGCCGCAAGGCGATCATGGGCGCGCTGACGCTCTATCTCGACTTCATCAACCTGTTCATGTTCCTGCTGCAGTTCATGGGCGACCGTCGTTAAAAGCGCAGGTCGGTCCACTGGACCAGTGAGTTTGGAAGGGGCGGCCCAACGGCCGCCCTTTCCTTTTGTGGCTGCCTTTGCTGTTATGAAAGGCAGATGAACGGCTTGCATAAATTATGAGCAGAATCACGATACGGCCCGCCAGATCAGCGGACCTCGACCGGATCACGGAAATCTATGCCGACGCGGTGGCTCATGGCACGGCGAGCTACGAGCTCGAGCCGCCGAGCCGCGCCGAGATGGGGAGCCGATTCGACAGCCTGAAGGCGGGCGGCTTTCCCTATCTGGTGGCGGAAAAGGACGGCGCCGTGCTCGGCTATGCCTATGCAGGCGCCTTCCGGCCACGCCCGGCATACCGCTTTGTCGTCGAGGATTCCGTTTATGTCGCGCCCGAAGCCAAGGGTAAGGGTGTCGGGCTCAAGCTGATGCAGGGGCTGATCGAAGCGGCCAAGGCGGCGGGCTTCCGCCAGGTCATCGCGGTGATCGGCGACGGCCGTCCGGACAGCGCCTCGGTGCGGCTGCATGAAAAGCTCGGCTTTCGCCATTCGGGTCGCCTGGAGGGCTCCGGCTACAAGCACGGGCGTTGGCTGGACACGGTGTTCATGCAACTGCCGATCAATGACGGGGCGCTGGCTCCGCCCGATCCAAACTCGCTGCCCGAGCAGAGATTTCTAAAACAGAAACAGTGATTTAAGCCTTGACCAGCTTCAGCTTGCCGTCGAAGACGCCAAGCACGCGGCCGAGCTCCTGGCCGCGCTTGAGGATGCGGCCGCCAGCGGCAATGACGGCGAAAGCGCCTTGCTTGCGGGCCAGCTTCGGATCCTTGACGATCTGGAACAAAGGCACCTCGCTGGCGCGGCGGAACACGGAAAACACAGCACGGTCGGCAAGATGATCGATGGCATAGTCGCGCCATTCATTGGCGGCGACCATGCGTCCGTAAAGCCTGAGAATCTGGTCCAGCTCGCGCCGTTCGAAGCGCACCGGCTGGTCGAGGCGTTCGCGTCTCGCCTCATGCAACGGGATCAATATTGCGGATGCGTCCCCATCCTCCGTCCCGCTGCCGCGATCAGTCATGCCTCGATCCTTCGAATGAATCTTTCGCCGGCCAAAGTTGACGCTTTCAGCATGGAATTGCAAGGCCCGGTCGGGCCATGGCAGCGTCGGGGCCGTTTCCAATGTGTCCAGTCACGTTTTGAAACGATCGTTGGAATTGGTGATGGTCCGCCACAATTCTGCCTTTTTTTATCCGCGCTCATGCCCCAATGTCCGACGAATTTACCGGCGTTGCCTGAGACGGTTCGGTCCGGCACCGGCTCGTAAACCCCAAGCCCCCCGCCCACGGGTCTGCGTCGGATCGAACCAACCTCGGTTTTCCCTTGGGGAAAATCAGGTGCGACGATCCCAAAACCTAAATGACCGGCGTCAGAAGCAAGCTGGCGCCGGTTTTTTATTGGGCCGGGTGGAGCGCTTTCCTTCTCCCACAAGTGGAGAAGGAAGAGGCTGTGGTTAAGGCTTGCGGATGAAGGCGGCGCCGAGGATGGGACCGGGCAGGCCGTCCTTGCCGACCGACTGCAGCAGCACGGCACAGCCGCCCTTCTTCTTGGAAATCTCGCTCAGCGGCAATTCGTAGCGCTGCGCCTTGCCGTGCCACATGCCGGCGGTCTGGATGCCGGAGACGGCGTTCCAGTAGGTCATGCTGCGGCCGGTATTCTCGCCCTTGGCGATCGTGACCGTCTGCGGCGGGTCGAAATAGACGATGACGACGTGGGCGTCGCTGGGGCCGGTTCCGGCATCGCCGGTATCGATCATGACGCGGTCGCTGGTGCGGCTGACCTTGATGCCGACCCGCATGCCTTCGCCTGATTTCTCCATGCGAGCGAGCGCGCCATCGACGTCCCTGCGGCTGGCGCCGTTGACATGGCTGCGGCCATTGATGACGGCCTGCGGCGTATAGACGGACCGGCTGCCGAAAGCGCGCATATAGTCATACTGCCGCTCGGTGTTCTCCTTGCGGCTCAGCGTGTCCTGCCAGCCGAGATAGTCCCAGTAGTCGACATGATAGGCGAGCGCGACGATGTCCCCCTTGGCGGCAAGCTCGGTAAAGAACTCGTCGGCCGGCGGGCAGGAATTGCAGCCCTGGCTGGTGAAAAGCTCGACCACGCCCAAGGGCCGGTCAGACTGGAGCTTGTCGGCCTCGCCGGCAAGACCATTGCCGGCAAGCACCGAGAAGGCCAGCGCAAAGGCCGCAAGCCGCAATGGTCTTCGAGATGTCATGGCCGTTCCAATTCCCGCCGGTGATGCCGGCCTTGTTCTGATTGCTGAAATATGTGGCAGAAGCGACAGTCAACGTGAAGTCACGTTGCGGTGAAATTTTGCCGTTGCAACCACCGGCAAAGCAGCCATAGGAAAGGCCTGCACTGTAAGGTAGTGACAGATTCGGGCGGCAATATCAGCATGTGGCAAACTTTCCTGACGCCGATCGACCTCTATTGCGAGCGGACCGGGCCGGAATTCTGGGCCGAACCGGTCAATGCCTTGACCAACCTTGCCTTCATCGCGGCCGGACTGTGGGGTGTTCGGGAAGTGCGGCGGCGCGGCACCGGCACCTTCGCCGAGGTGCTGGCCTGGTGGGTGGTGGCGATCGGCATCGGCTCGGCGCTGTTCCACACCTTTGCCAATCACGGTACGATCTGGGCCGACGTGCTGCCGATCGCCGGCTTCACGCTGGCCTACACGCTGTTCAACCTGCGCCGCTTCCTCGGCATGAAATGGGGCAAGGCGATTGTCGTCTTCGTCGCCTTCTATGCCGTCGCCGGGCTCATCACCTTCGCCGTGCCGGATTGGCTGCGCCAGGCCTCGAACGGCACGACCGGCTATCTGCCGCCGTTCCTGGCGCTTGCCTTCTTCGGCGCCTGGGTGGCGGCCAGCGGCAATCGCGCCGGCTGGTACAATCTGGCGGGCTCGGCGATCTTCGTCGTGTCGGTGATCTGCAGGATGGTCGATCCGCTGGTCTGCGGCAGCTTTCCGCTCGGCACGCATTTCCTGTGGCACATTTTCAATGCCGTGATGCTTGGCGTGCTTTTGGCGGCGACGGCGCGGTTTGGGAAGCAGTAGGGCAGTAGGGCAGTAGGGCAGTAGGGCAGTAGGGCAGTAGGGCAGTAGGGCAGTAGGGCAGTAGGGCATCCTTTTCCCTACTCCCTTACTCCCCTATTCCCTTGCTGCTTTAAGCCGCCAGATCGCGCAGCACGTACTGCAGAATGCCGCCGTTCTTGAAGTAGTCGAGCTCGTCCAGCGTATCGATGCGGCAGATGATCGGCACATTCTTCACCGTGCCGTCGCCATAGGTGATCCTGGCGACCATTTTCTGGCGTGGCTTGATGGCGTCCAGCCCGTCGATCTCGACCAGCTCGTCACCCTTGAGATTGAGCGAGGCCCAGGAAGTGCCTTCCTCGAAGACGAAGGGGATGACGCCCATGCCGACCAGGTTCGAGCGGTGGATGCGCTCGAAGGACTGGGCGATGACGGCGCGGACACCCAGAAGATTGGTGCCCTTGGCGGCCCAGTCACGCGACGAGCCGTTGCCATATTCGACGCCGGCGAAGATGACCAGCGGAACGCCTTCCTTCTTGTATTCCATGGCGGCGTCGTAGATCGACGTCTCTTCCTTCGACGGATAGTGGATGGTGTAGCCGCCTTCGCGGCCGTTCTCGCCCAGCATGTGGTTGCGGATGCGGATGTTGGCGAAGGTGCCGCGCATCATCACCTCATGATTGCCGCGGCGCGTGCCGTACTGGTTGAAGTCGGCTACGCCGACGCCATGGTCGGTGAGGTATTTGCCGGCCGGCGACGCCGCCTTGATGGAGCCCGCCGGCGAGATGTGGTCGGTGGTTATCTTGTCGCCGAAGAGACCGAGAACGCGGGCGCCCTTGATGTCGCCGATCTTGCCGAAGCCCGAGGTCATGCCGGCGAAATAGGGCGGGTTCTGCACATAGGTCGAATTGTCGTCCCAGGCATAGGTCTGGCCTTCCGGCGCCTTGACCTTCTGCCAGTGCTCGTCACCCTTGAAGACGTCGGCATATTTGCGGGCGAACAGTTCGCGGGTGACGTTCTTCTCGATGAATTCCTGGATCTCGGCCGAGCTAGGCCAGATATCCCTAAGGTAGACCGGATTGCCGTTCTTGTCCTCGCCGAGCGGCTCGGTGGTCAGGTCCCTGGTCACGGTTCCGGCCAGCGCGTGAGCGACGACCAGCGGCGGCGAGGCCAGGTAGTTGGCCTGCACGTCGGGCGAGACGCGGCCTTCGAAATTGCGGTTGCCGGACAGCACAGCGGCAGCGATCAAACCCTTGTCGTTGATGGTCTTGGAGATCGGCGCCGGCAGCGGGCCGGAATTGCCGATGCAGGTGGTGCAGCCGAAGCCGACCAGGTTGAAGCCGATCTGGTCGAGCTCCTTCTGCAGGCCGGATTTCTCCAGATATTCGGCCACCACCTGGCTGCCCGGCGCCAGCGAGGTCTTGACCCACGGCTTCTGCTTGAGGCCGAGGCGGTTGGCGTTGCGCGCCAAGAGGCCGGCGCCGATCAGCACGCTCGGGTTCGAGGTGTTGGTGCAGGAGGTGATGGCGGCGATGACGACATCGCCATGGCCGAGATCGTGCGAGGTGCCTTCGACGGCGTAGCGCTTGTCGATTTCGGCGGCCTTCCTGTATTCGGTCTCCATCGCCTTGGCGAAGCCGGCCGGGATGCCTTCCAGCGCAACGCGGCCTTCCGGTCGCTTGGGGCCGGCCATCGAAGGCACGACATCGCCGAGCTCGAGCTCGAGCAGGTCGGTGAAGACCGGGTCGGCCGAGCCGGTGTCGCGCCACATGCCTTGCGCCTTCGCATAGGCCTCGACCAGGGCGATGCGGTTTTCGTCGCGGCCGGACATGGTGAGATAGCGGATGGTTTCTGAGTCGACCGGGAAGAAGCCGCAGGTGGCGCCATATTCGGGCGCCATGTTGCCGATGGTGGCGCGGTCGGCCAACGTCATGTTGGACAGACCCGGACCGAAGAATTCGACGAACTTGCCGACGACGCCCTTCTTGCGCAGCATCTGGGTGACGGTCAGCACGAGGTCGGTGGCGGTGACGCCCTCCTTCAGCCTGCCGGTGAGGCGGAAGCCGATGACTTCGGGCAACAGCATGGAGACGGGCTGGCCGAGCATGGCGGCCTCGGCCTCGATGCCGCCGACGCCCCAGCCGAGCACGCCGAGGCCGTTGATCATGGTGGTGTGCGAATCGGTGCCGACGCAGGTGTCGGGATAGGCGGTGGTTTCGCCGTCCTCGCTATTGGTCCACACGACCTGGCCGAGATATTCGAGATTGACCTGATGGCAGATGCCGGTGCCGGGCGGCACGACGCGGAAGTTGCGGAAGGCCTGCTGGCCCCATTTCAGGAATTTGTAGCGCTCCTCGTTGCGCTCATATTCAAGCTCGACATTGCGGGCGAAAGCCATCGGCGTGCCGAATTCGTCGACAATGACGGAGTGGTCGATGACCAGGTCGACGGGCACCAGCGGATTGATCTTCTGCGGGTCGCCGCCGAGCGAGGCCATGGCGTCACGCATGGCGGCGAGATCGACAACGGCGGGAACGCCGGTGAAATCCTGCATCAGCACGCGGGCCGGGCGATAGGCGATCTCGACGCCGGCGGTGCCCTTGTCTGTCAGCCAGCCGGCGACCGCCTGGATGCTTTCCTTGGTGACGGAACGGCCGTCCTCGTTGCGCAAGAGGTTCTCCAGCAGCACCTTCATCGAATAGGGCAGCTGGGCGATGCCGGTCAGGCCGTTCTTCTCGGCCTCGATGAGGTCGAAATAGGCATAGTCGGCACCACCCGCGGTCAGGGTGCGGCGGCAATTGAAACTGTCGAGGGATTTTGACACGTGCGATCCGTCCTTGTCTGTTCAGCCTGAAAGGGAACGGACGCCGATGGCATGCAATCACGCGCAAAGGTGCGGGTACGGCCATTTCCGCTGTCCGTTCCCAAGCAACCCGAGCCGTTCAAGGCGGCGCGTGCGCTGGTTCGGCGCAAATTCTGTTCCCGTGCCGACCGCTGGCACGGATGCCACGCATATAGAGAATTTCCTGGAATAGTTCTAGACAGTCGAAAGGCTATTTTGTGCGATGCGGTACCTGCCGCGGCGCCGTGTTTTCGGGACGGGCAAGGAATGCGGCTGATCGCCGAAAATCTGGGCGGCGAACGGGGTGGCGAAACGGTGTTTTCCGGCATCGGGTTTGCTCTCGAGAAAGGCCAGGCGCTTGTCGTCACCGGGCCGAACGGCGTGGGCAAATCGACGCTGCTCAGGGTCATCGCCGGACTGCTGCCGGCGGCGGAAGGTCGGGTGCGGATCGAGGGCGGAGCGGCGGACTTTCCGTCGGTCGCCTCGGCCTGCCACTATCTCGGCCATCAGAACGCGATGAAGCCAGCGCTCAGCGTAGCGGAAAACCTGCGCTTCTGGCGCGATTTTTCGGGCGAGCCGGCGCTGAGCGTCGAAGAGGCGCTGGACACGGTCGGGCTTGATGGCATCGGCCATCTGCCGTTCGGGTATCTGTCGACGGGGCAGCGCCGCCGCACCGCCATCGCGAAACTGCTGGTCAGCCGGCGGCCGCTGTGGCTTCTCGACGAGCCGACGGGGGGGCTGGACAAGGCTTCGGAAGGACGGTTCGGCGGGGTGATGACGAAGCACTGTCGGGACGGAGGGATGATTGTCGCAGCGACGCATCTGCCGCTGGGGATTGAAGGGGCGAGGGAATTGAGGATGACCGGGTAATGTCGGCGATCCTTCGCGCCCCCCTCTGTCCTGCCGGACATCTCCCCCTCAAGGGGGGAGATTGGCTGTCACAACTGCTTTCGCCAATTTCGTTCGTTGAAAGTTGGGCGCAGCAACGAAGCTGCCAATCTCCCCCCTTGAGGGGGAGATGTCCGGCAGGACAGAGGGGGGTGTTCAAGCGCGAGCATCTCAAAACATGCTAGCCCTCTTCCTGCGCGACATCCGCCTCTCCATCCGCGCCGGCGGCGGCGCATTGACCGGCGTCATTTTCTTCCTGGCGGTGATTGTCACCATCCCCTTCGGCGTCGGGCCGGATCTCAACCTGCTGGCCCGCATCGGTCCGGCAATTCTCTGGATTTCCGCCCTGCTCGCCTGCCTTCTCGGCCTCGACCGGCTGTTTCAGGCCGACCGCGAGGACGGCTCGCTCGATCTCCTGGTGCTCGGCAACGACCGGCACATGCTGGCGCTGACAGTGCTGGTGAAATGCCTGGCGCATTGGGCAGGCAGCGTGCTGCCGCTGGTGATAGCGGCGCCCTTGCTCGGCCTGTTCATGAACATGGCGCCGGTCGGCATCGGCGCCACGGCGCTGACGCTCCTGGTCGGCACGCCGGCGATCACCTTCATCGGCGCGGCCGGCGCGGCGGTGGCGGTGGCGTTGCCACGCGGCGGGCTCTTGATCTCGGTGCTGGTGCTGCCGCTGATCATCCCGGTGCTGATCTTCGGCGTCTCGGCAAGCTATGGCGCGGTCGCGGATCCCGACCCGTTCCTGCAGCCCTTCCTCATTCTTGCCGCGCTGACCCTGTTTCTTGCCGTACTGGGGCCGGTGGCGGCGGCGCTGGCACTGCGGCATGGGACGGATTAGGGCAATGGCTGCGTCGCTGCGGTCGATTGCGAAGCCGATGGCGCAAGGTTAAGGGATAAGCATGTTCGAACGCGGCGAAATGCTCGGGCTGGAAAGTGGTACGCTCGCGGAGCGGCAGGCATGAGCGTGCATGCGCTCTATGTGGCGGCCGCCTATGCCATCACGGCCGTGGTGCTGGCCGGGCTGATCGGCTGGATCCTCATCGACCAGCGGGCGCGCAAACGCGATCTCGCCGAACTGGAAGCATCCGGCGTGCGACGCCGCTCCGACAAGGCCGGGAAATCATGAATACGCAAACAGAAGCGCCGGCGCGCCGGCGCCTGATCGTGCTGTTGCCGCTACTGGTCTTCATGGCGCTGGCGGGGCTGTTCCTGTTGCAGCTTTTGTCCGGACGCGACGTTTCGGAAGTGCCGTCGGCGCTGATCGGGCTGCCGGCGCCGCCGACAAATCTGCCGGCGCTGGAGGGTGTGAACCTGCCCGGTCTCGATTCGAAAGCCTTTATCGGCAAGGTCACGCTGGTCAATGTCTTTGCGTCATGGTGCGCGCCGTGCCGGGAAGAACATCCGGTGCTGCTGGCGCTGTCGCAGGACAAGCGCTTCAGCATGGCGGCGCTGAACTACAAGGACCAGCCGGAAAATGCCCGCCGCTTCCTTGGCGATCTCGGCAATCCGTTCCAGGCGATCGGTGTCGACGAAGCGGGGCGCGCGGCGATCGACTGGGGCGTCTACGGCGTGCCGGAAACCTTCGTCATCGGCAAGGACGGCAAGATCGCCTACAAACATGTCGGCCCGCTGACGCCAGAGACGGCGAGAGATCTTTTGCTGCCGCAGATCGAGAAGGCGCTGGCCGCATCAGGGTGATGCGGCGTTGCCTTCGGTCGACCGAACTCAGCCGTAGATCTGCTTGTGGACCTGGTAGAGCATTTCCGAGCGATCGGCGCGCATGTCGGCCAGATCGCGGCTGGAAAAGCTGTCGATTTCGGCGACGAGGCGGTTGTAGTGGCGGCGCTTGGCGATGCTTGCGCGAGCGCGGCTCATGAGGCTGTCGAGGATCATAGCAAGGTTCCTTCTGTGCCGCATTCTCGCGGCCGGTTGTTCCTCCCTTGATCGATACGGAGCATGACATAGTAATGGTGCGTTGCAAAAAGAAGATGTTGCAATGCACCATTGCGCTGCACGCATAGCGGGTTAACATCGCGGGCCGCGGTTTCAACGAAGCCTCATGCCCACCGCCGCCGCGTATCAAGCTTTTTTGTCCTACAAATGCGAAGCTGCGACGCGATCGAATCTTGCCATATCGATCGCCGGCTGGCTTGATCGCGCGGCATTTTGGATTGGATGACTGGAGGAAACATGCCCGCCGAAGACTATGAAATTCTCGATCCGCGTTTCGCGCGGCTGTTCAACGGCAATGCGAATGTCGACAGACTGTACACCGGGTGCCGATGGGCCGAAGGGCCGGCATGGTTCGCGGCCGGCCGCTATGTGGTCTGGTCCGACATCCCCAACAACCGCATGCTGCGCTACGACGAGACCGACGGCAGCGTCGGCGTGTTCCGCCAGCCGTCCGGCAATTCCAACGGCAACACCGTCGACCGGCAGGGCCGGCTGGTCACCTGCGAGCATTCAGGACGGCGCGTCAGCCGCACCGAGTATGACGGGTCGATCACCACCATCGCCGCCAAATGGCGCGGCAAGCGGCTCAACTCGCCAAACGACGCGGTGGTGAAATCCGACGGCTCGATCTGGTTCACCGACCCGACCTACGGCATCGATACGGATTATGAGGGCGACAAGGCCGAGAGCGAGATCGGCGCCTGCCATGTCTACCGGGTCGATCCGGGCACCGGCGACGTCGAGGCGGTCATCACCGACATGGTCAGGCCCAACGGGCTCGCTTTCTCGCTCGACGAAAGCAAGCTCTATGTCGCCGACACCGGCCGCACGCACGGTGCTCAAAACCCGGCGCATATACGGGTGTTCAATGTCGGCAAGGGCGGCAAGAAGGTTTCGGGCGAAAAGATCTTCGCCGACTGCACGGCCGGCCTGTTCGACGGTTTCCGGCTCGACGCGGACGGGCGCATCTGGACCAGTGCGGCCGACGGCATCCACTGCTACGATCCGGACGGCACGCTGATCGGCAAGGTCAAGGTGCCGGAGGTGACCGCCAACTGCGTCTTCGGCGGCAACAAGCTGAACTGCCTCTACATCGCCGGCACGACCTCGCTTTACATGGTCCGGCTGATGGTCAACGGGGCCAAGACTTATTGAGGCTGCTCGAAACTCTTTTCTGGCGGCCTTTGACGGCGTTTCTGCGCTTACCCGCAGTGCCCGCTGCACTGCGGTTTCCGGTGCCACCACCCGGTTCGCCAGAGCGAATTTCGAGTCCGCTTGCTGACGGCAGCCAACAAAGTTCAAAGGGAGAAAATCATGCCATTCGTCAACATCCGCATCGTCAAGGAAGTCATCGCCGCCGATCCCGCCGGCAAGAAGGCTGATATCGCCAAAAAGGTCACGGCGGCCATCATGGACGCCACCGGGTTGAACAATGAAGACGTCTGGGTGGTCTTCGAGGAAGTCAATGCGCGCGACTGGTACGTCGGCAAGACCGATGTCGAGACGCTGAGGAAGGGGTAGCGCGCCTGCAACGTAGGGTACGGGCGCGCCCTTTCATTCGTCATCCTCGGGCTTGACCCGAGGATCCATGCCGTGACCTTTGACATAGAGTGCTGCAGTGCAGAATTCTGTAAGCGCCGCAGCGCCTTGATGTAACGGCATGGATCCTAGGGTCTGCGCCGCGTCGCTTCGCTCCTTGCTCCGCCCTAGGATGACGAGACTATGTTTGCCTGCGGATGAAGTCGGCGAAGGCCAAGAGCGCATTGCGCATCGCAAGCACATTCGTCGGTTCTGCCAGGGTCTTCTCCACCTCCGGCGGTTTCTTGCCGAGCAATGCGATTTCCAGCGGCGTGCCGTCATAAAGTGCGAAAGACATCGTGCGCATGATCTCGGTCAGGGCGGCGCGGGCGAACAGCGAGCGCGGCGAGGCGTGCACCAGCGTGGCCGGCTTGCCGACGGCTGCATCGCGCGAGACCAGCCAGTCGAGTGCGTTCTTCAACCCGCCCGGCACGCCATGGGCATATTCCGGGCCGGAGACGATGACGCCGTCGGCTTTGTTGACCGCATCGATCAGCATCGTGGCCTTGGCCGGCGTCCGTTCGCCCTCGTCGTCCGGATTGAAGATCGGCAATCGGCCGAGTCCGTCATAGACGGTGACACGGCAGCCGGGCGGTGCGTTTTGCGCCAGAGCCGCGATCAAGGCCGAATTGGTGGAGGCGGTCCGCAGGCTGCCGGAGATGGCGAGGATGTTCAGCAAGGGTGCGCTCTGACGTATCGTGGCCTGCGCGGACTACCACATCGTGTGTTTGTATTCCTCGTCCAGCCAGCGATCGGTTGCCTCCGCGGAATCGGCGACCGCGAGCTGGTCGCGCAGTATCTGGCCGAGCGTCGGCAGCGTCGCGCGGTCGTACCAGGTCTCCGGCTTCCACAGGTCGGAGCGCATGAAGGCCTTGGCGCAATGCATGTAGGCGGCCTTGACCGTCACCACGACGATGCTCTGCGGCTGCTTGCCGTCGACGGCGAGGCGCTCGCGCAAGCCGGCATCGACGGTGATGCGGGCATCGCCATTGACGCGCAGCGTTTCGTTCATGCCCGGAATGAGGAATAGCAGTCCGATCGACGGGTTGAGAAGGATGTTCTCCAGCGTGTCCAGCCGGTTGTTGCCGGGGCGATCGGGGATGGCGATGGTCCTCTCGTCGAGCACGGCGGCAAAGCCCGGCCTGTCGCCTTTCGGCGTCACGTCGGCATTGCCGGCGCCGTCGGATGAGCCGATCAGCACGAAGGGGCTCTTGCCGATGAAGGAGCGGCAATGGCCGTCCAGCGCCCGCAACTCCTTGCGGATCGAACCGTCGGTCGGTCGCGGCGTCTTGTAGACCGTCCTCAGCTCGTCGCGCGTGGTGATGAACTCCATTCCCGTCTCCTCCGTTCGGTCCGAATGGACAACCTATCGACCCAGGGAAAGCGCTCCGCGCTTTTCCTGGGAATTGCTCTATTTGCCGGCCCTTTCCGCCTTCTCGGTCTTGTCCTCAAGCGAATGGCGCAGGATCAGCGGCATCTGGCTGAAGGTGAACAGAAGCGTGATCGGCATGATGCCCCAGACCTTGAAGGTAACCCATGCATCGGTGGAAAAATTCCGCCAAACCACTTCGTTGACAAGGGCCAGGAACAGGAAGAACAGGCCCCAGCGGAAGGTGAGCTTCCTCCACCCTTCGGCATCGAGATTGAAGGCCGAATTGAAGACGTAGCCGAGCAGCGATTTGCCGAAGAACAGGCCGCCAAGCAGCACGCCGCCGAACAGCGTGTTGACGATGGTCGGCTTCATCTTGATGAAGATGTCGTCCTGCAGGTAGAGCGTCAGCGCGCCGAAGACGAAAACGACGACGCCCGACACCATCGGCATGATCGGCAGCGTGCGGGTGAGCAGCCAGGACGCGATCAGCGCGATCGCGGTCGCGGCCATGAACAGGCCGGTGGCAACGAAGATCGGCCCGCCGAATTCGGCAAGAGCGGGAAATCTCTGCGTCAGCCACTCGCCGCGCGCATTGGCGAAGAAGAACACCATCAACGGGCCGAGCTCCAGCACCAGCTTGAGCAGCGGATTGACGGCTTCCTTCTTCTGCTTTTGCGGGTCTGACGGGTCGCGTTCGAGAATGGGCGGGTTCATGGTTTCCTTCTTACGCATGATCTTGTCCAAAAAGCCTGCAACTTTTTGAGGGTCATGCTTTTTTAGGCCACTCCAGCGATCGCCCTGGCGAATTCGCTTGCCGAGAACGGTTCGAGGTCGTCGACCTGTTCGCCGACGCCGATGAAGTAGACCGGCAATTTGTGCTTTGCCGCGATCGCCACCAGAATACCGCCGCGCGCCGTGCCGTCCAGCTTGGTCATCACCAGGCCATTGACGCCGGCGACATTGCGGAAGATCTCGACCTGGTTGAGCGCGTTCTGGCCGGTGGTGGCGTCGACCGTCTGCAGCACGGTGTGCGGCGCTTCCGGGTCAAGCTTGCCCAGCACGCGCACGATCTTCTCCAGCTCGGCCATCAGCTCGGTCTTGTTCTGCAGGCGGCCGGCGGTGTCGATGATCAGCACGTCGGAGCCGGCCTCCCTGGCCCGCTCGAAGGCGTCGTAGGCAAGGCCCGCGGCGTCGGCCCCGAGTTTCGAGGCAATGACCGGCGATTTCGTGCGCTCGCCCCAGATCTTCAGCTGCTCGATCGCCGCGGCGCGGAACGTGTCGCCGGCGGCGAGCATCACCGACAGGCCGCCATCGGTGAGCTTGGCCGCCAGCTTGCCGATGGTCGTGGTCTTGCCGGTGCCGTTGACGCCGACGACCAGGATGACATGCGGCTTGTGCGAGAGGTCGAGCTCCAGCGGCATGGCGACATGGGTCAGCACCTTCTCCACCTCGGCCGCCATGATGGCGCGCACTTCGGTGTCGGAGACATCCTTGCCGTAGCGGCTGGCGGCCAGCGCATCGGTGACGCGCAGGGCGGTTTCCATGCCGAGGTCGGCGCGGATCAGCACGTCCTCCAGATCCTGCAACGTGTCCTCGTCGAGCTTCCTCTTGGTGAAGACGCCGGCGATGTTGCCGGTGAGCTCGCGGGACGAACGGGCAAGCCCGTCCTTCATGCGCTGGAACCACGAGCGCCGAGGCGCCGGTTCCGGCGCCTTTTGCGGTTCCGCCTTCTGCTCGACTTTCCTGGTGACGGTCACCTTGCCAGGGACGGGAGCAGGTTTTGGTTGCGGAATGGCCTCCGGCTCGGGCGCGATTTCGGCGAGGATCGGCTCCGGTTCGATCGGGGCAGGCTGGCGAATGGGGGGCAGGATTTCAGCGGTCTGGATCTCAGGCAGTGGCGATGTGGACCGAACCTCGGCACGCGGCGCCGAATCCTGCGCAGGTTCGCGCCGCCCCTCACCCTTACCCTCTCCCCGTATGGAGACGGGGAGAGGGGGATCGCTAACGTTGCGGCCAGCCTCCTTCTCCCCGTCGCTATACGGGGAGAAGGTGCCGGCAGGCGGATGAGGGGCAGCAGCGACGTCTGAAGCTAGCTGCGCAGGCGACGAGGTCGGTGGTGGCACCTCGATCGGCGCCGGCGTCTCCGCCGGAACCTCAGCAGGCGGCGTCGGCACTTCGACGGGTGCAGGTTCGGGCTGCGTCTCAGGGCGTGGCGGTGCGATCTCCGGCTCGGCCGGCGCGGGAGGTACTTCCTGCGGCTGCGGTTCGGGGGCAGGCTCGGGAACCGCGGGCGGTGTTGGAATTTCCTCGGGCGCTGGCGTCTCGGGAGCGGGTTCGGGCTCCTCTATCGGCTCGGGCTCCGGCAGAGGTTCCGGTTCGGACGGAACGACCGGCTCTGGTGCTGGCGGAATGGTCGGGGTCGGTTCGGGCTTTGGCTCCTCGGGTACCGGTTGGGGTGCCGGCGCGGCTTCGACGACAGGAGGCGAGATTGGCTCAACCGGAGACTGGGCCTCCGGCGCCGGCTCAGGCTCCTCGCGCTTCAAAAACTCCGGAACGGTCTGCTCGGCCGCCGGCTTGAGCGCCTCCAGCGCGTCCCATTTGATCGGCGGCAGGGGGGCGGTCTCGTCGATGCGCTCCTCGACGACTTCCTTCTTGCCGAACGAAAATATCTTCTTGAAAAAACCGGCCATGCTTCAATCGTCTCAGGCGGCGCGGGCAGCGAGCGGCGCCGCGATGAGGCGAGCGCCGTCATGGCCGGCGATATCGGCCTCGACGATCTCGCCCGGCGCGCCAGCCGCGATCGCGGCTAGCGTAAACCCTTCGGTGCGGCCGAGGCCGTCGCGCTCGACCAGGATCGACTGGCGGCTGCCGGCGAGCGACGACAAATGGCTGCTGTAGGCAGCTTCACCGGCCTGGCGCAGCCGGGCGGCGCGCTGCTTGACCACTTCGCGACGGACCTGCGGCATGCGCGCGGCCGGCGTGCCTTCGCGCGGGCTGAATGGGAAGACGTGCAGATGCGTCAGGCCGCATTCCTCGACAATCTTTTCGGAATTCTCGAACATCGCCTCGGTCTCGGTCGGGAAACCGGCGATGATGTCGGCGCCGAAGACGATGCCGGGGCGCAGTTTCCTGACATCCTCGCAGAAGCGGATCGACTGGTCTCGGCTGTGCCGGCGCTTCATCCGCTTCAGGATCATGTCGTCGCCGGATTGCAGCGACAGATGCAGATGCGGCATCAGCCGTGGCTCGGTGGCGATCGCGTCGAGCAGATCCTCGTCGGCCTCGATCGAATCGATGGAGGAAAGCCGCAGGCGCTTTACGCCTTGCACCTGCTTCAGGATAGTCTTGACCAGTTTGCCAAGCTTCGGTGCGCCGGGCAGGTCGGCGCCGAAGCTTGTCATGTCGACCCCGGTCAGAACGATCTCGGCATAGCCATTGTCGCTGAGCCGCTTGACCTGCTCGACCACGGCGCCCATCGGCACCGAGCGCGAATTGCCGCGGCCGTAGGGGATGATGCAGAAGGTGCAGCGGTGGTCGCAACCGTTCTGCACCTGCACGAAGGCGCGCGCCCGGCCCTCGATGGCGTCGACCATATGGCCGGCCGTCTCGCGCACCGAAAAGATGTCGTTGACGCGCGCCTTCTCGGTGTCGTTGACGCCGAAATCGGGCAGCGCGCGATAGGAATGCGCCTTGAGCTTCTCCTCATTGCCGAGGACGAGATCGACCTCGTCCATTGCGGTGAAATTCCGCGGCTCGGTCTGCGCGGCGCAGCCGGTGACGATGATGCGGGCGGCCGGATTCTCGCGGCGGGCTTTTCTGATCGACTGCCTGGCCTGGCGCACCGCTTCGCTGGTGACGGCGCAGGTGTTGAAGATGATGGCGCCGCCTTCCAGCGCGCCGAGGCCGGCGCTTTCGGCCTGGCTGCGCATCACTTCGGATTCATAGGTGTTCAGCCGGCAGCCAAAAGTGACGACCTCGATACCCTTGTTGGAGACAGCGCCCATCAGGCGGCGCTTTCGGTGTCGCGGGCCCATACGCCGGTCGACGGGTCGAAGCTGCCGGAAAATTCCCATTCGGCGGCACCGGTCAGTATGACGTGGTCGTCGTCGCGCCATTCGACATGTAGTTCGCCGCCGCCGGGCGTCACCAGCGTGACACTGCGTCCAGTGCGCTTGGTGCGGGCGGCAGCGACGACGGCGGCACAGGCGGCTGAGCCGCAGGCCTTGGTCAGGCCGGCGCCGCGCTCCCAGGTGCGGATGACCATGGTCTCGGGCGAAGTGACCTGCGCAATCGTGATGTTGGCGCGCTCGGGGAAGATCGGATGGTTTTCCAGCAGTGGGCCGAAGCGGTCGAGCTCGTAAGACCAGACATCGTTGTCGACCCAGAAGATGGCGTGCGGGTTGCCCATCGAAACGACCGAGGGCGAATGCAGCACCGGCGCATCTATTGGGCCGATCTGCAACTCGATCATCCGGGTGTCGCGGAACTCCTCGGCCAGCGGGATGTCCTGCCAACCAAAACGCGGCGTGCCCATGTCGACCGAGATCGATCCGTCGGCATGTTCCCTGGCGTTGAGGATGCCGGCAACGGTCTCGAAGGTGAACGTCTTCTGGCCGGTCTCGGCGGCGAGCGCCTGGACAACGCAGCGCATGCCGTTGCCGCAGGCCTGAGCGCCGGTTCCATCGGAATTCAATATGTCGATGAAGAAGGCGGTGTCCGGGGTCCTGGCGTCGTGGATCGCCATGATCTGATCGAACTTGGTCGCGGCATCGGCGTTCAGCGCAATGGCGGCAGCCGCGGTTACCCGATCGGCACGACCGCGCATATCGGCAACGATGATCTCGTTGCCGATGCCGTTCATCCTGGCGAAGGGGGCCGTGCCTGCCATTGCTCCGGTGGTTCCGCGTCGGTTAGCCGTGTCCGTTTGGCGCTATATGGCGGAAACGGGCCGGAATTACCAGTGCGGCGCGTTATCGGCGGACGTTCTCACGTCACCGCAAAAACGCCAAGCACGATCAGCAGGAAGATGAGGAGAACGATGCCGATGAGAATTCGGGCGCCGGTCGCGGCAGCCCCTGCCAGTGCCGGCATGCCGAGCAGGCTTGCCGCGGCAGCGACGATCAGAAGAATGATGATCCATTTGATCATGGAAAGGCTCCAAAATTGTGTCGGCGAAACAACGCGTTTCGGCGATTTGGGTTCCTTCCTAGACCGCCGGCACGTCCCAGACTTCGCCGGGCCGCAAGGCGCGAAAGCAGTCCTGCGGCAGGCCTTCGGCGTCCAGCGCCTCGGCCAGTTTCCGGGCCGGCTCGTCGATCGGCTCGTTGGTGAGCTGGAACGTGCCCCAGTGGCAGCCGGCGGCATGGGTAGCGTTGCAAAGCTTCATGCCTTGCACCGCCTCCTCCGGGTTCTGGTGCTGCGGCGCCATGAACCAGCGCGGCTCGTAGGCGCCGATCGGCAGGATGGCGAGGCGCAAGCCGCCATGTTTCTCGGCCATCAGCCGGTAATTTGCGCCGTCATGAAAGCCGGTGTCGCCGGCGAAATAGATCTTTCCGGCCGGAGCCTCGACGACGAAGCCGGCCCACAGCGCCATGCGCCGGTCGCGCGCGCCGCGCGCCGACCAGTGATGCACCGGCTCGACATGGATGGCGACATCGTTTGCGATATCGGCCCGGTCGCCCCAGTCATGCACCGACAGCCGCATGCCAGGCACGGCCTGATCGATGACGGCGTCGTTGCCGAGCGGCGTCAGCACCAGTGGGTCGTGCCTGGCCTTCAGGCGCCTGAGCGTGGCGAGGTCGAGATGGTCGTAATGATTGTGGCTGACCAGCACGAGGTCGATCGGCGGCAAATGGGAAAAGGCAATGCCTGGCGGATTGACCCGTTTCGGCCCGGCAAAGGAGAGCGGTGAGACACGCGGCGACCAGACCGGGTCGGTGAGAATGTTCAGCCCGGCGGTCTGGATGAGCAGCGAGGAGTGGCCGACCATGGTCAGCCGCAGCCCGGCGCCATCGACGCGCTCGGCCGGCCTCGCCTGATGAAACGGGCTTGGCTGCGCTGCCGGCCATTTCGAGCGGTCGCCGCCCAGCTGCCATTTCAGCAGGTCGGAAAAACGGGCGGGCGGCTTGCCGTTGGGATTGAAGAACAAGGTGCCGTCGAAATGATCGCTGGGCGGGCCGCTGTAGTAGCGATTGGCGGCTCTCTTTCTCGCGGCCAAGGGTTCGGCTCCGGCAGGTTCGATTTTAGCAGAGATAGTGCCGAAGCCGCTTGGCGCAAGCATTTGCCGCGAGAGCCGAAACTCGACGCTCGCGACGAACGGATTGGCTCTTTGCCAGTGCCGAGCGTCTCAATCGTGATAATTTAGCAACAAATCTTGCTGCAAACTGTATTTTAACCATATCGGGTTGAAATTTCGCCACCTTCTCCGTCTTGTTGCGGGGTGGAATTTGTGCGGACGGCAGCCCGGCCGGACCCGACGGAGGTTGGAATGAATTTTTCGAAGGCAGGCCTCCTGGCCGTATCGCTTGCCGCTCTCGTTGCGAGCGGCTGCACGACCTCGCGTTTCTCATCGATGGACGAGCAGCAGCCGGCGCCGCTGGAAGCCGCGCCCGCCGGCAAGGTGACCGCGAACCAGTTGCCGCCGCCGGCATCGCCCGGCACCGCCGATCCGTCGAAATTTCCGACCGCGCCGACGGCGCCAAACACCCAGGTCGCCTCGCTGCCGGCGGATGGAACGGCGCCGGCCGGAGCTCCGGATCTGACCGCGGCCAGCGTCGCCGGCGTCTGGAACGCCAGCGTGTCCGGCCAGAGCTGCAAGGTGGCGACGCCACAGACCAAATTCGGTTCCGGCTATCGCGCCGGACCCTTGCATTGCCCGGCGCCGATCGACGGCATCAAATCCTGGAGCGTCGCCGGCAAGCAGCTGACGCTTTACGATGAAAGCGGCGGCACGCTGGCACGACTCTATTCCTCGGGTGGAGAGAAATTCGACGGCCAGACTTCCAACGGTTTGCCGATCTCGCTTACAAGGTAAAGCAGACCCGCTCCTTTTCCTGGAATTCTTCCAGAACGACGTGACCGATGCATCTGCGTGACGGCCTCCAGACCCATGCGACCGTCCGGCAGCGCTACGACCATCTGGTCGTATCAGGCGCGATCGAGCGCGATCCGGCGCAGGAGCGGATCACAGCCGCGCTCGACCGGCTGATCGACGAGATCTCGGCCAAGCGGCTGGCGCACAAGTCGAGCGCGCTGGGCTGGCTGTTCGCCCGCAAGCGCGAGACGCATGAGGCGGTCAAGGGCCTCTACATCCATGGCGGCGTCGGCCGCGGCAAGACCATGCTGATGGACATGTTTTTCGAACTGGTGCCGGTCCGACGCAAGCGCCGCGTGCATTTCAACGACTTCATGGCCGATGTGCAGGATCGCATCCAGAAGCACCGGCAGGCGCGCAAGAATGGCGACGTCAAGGAGGACGACCCGATCCCGCCGGTGGCCCGCAAGTTGGCCGAGGAAGCCTGGGTGCTGTGCTTCGACGAATTCTCCGTCACCGACATCGCCGACGCGATGATCCTGTCCAGGCTGTTCTCGGCGCTGTTTGCCAATGGCGTGGTGCTGGTCGCCACCTCCAATGTCGCGCCCCACGATCTCTATCGCGATGGGCTGAACCGCCAGCTTTTCCTGCCGTTCATCGGCATGCTGGAACGGCACGCGCATGTGCTGGCGCTGGACGCCGACAAGGACTACCGGCTGGACAAGCTCAGCCGCATGCCGGTCTACATCACTCCCGCGGATGCCACCGCCGATGCCGCGCTCGACGCGGCCTGGGAGGCGATGACGCGTGGCAGGCCGACGGCCGGGACGACGCTGACGGTGAAGGGCCGGCAGGTGGTGGTGCCCGCCGCCGCCGGCGAGGCAGCGCGCTTCTCCTTCGCCGATCTCTGCGAAAAGCCGCTCGGCGCCCGCGATTATCTCGCCTTCGCAGCTCGCTTCTCGACCATCTTCATCGATCATGTGCCGGTGCTTGGCGAAGGCCGACGCAACGAAGCGAAACGTTTCATCCTGTTGATCGACACGCTCTACGATCATCATGCGCGGCTGGTGGTGAGTGCCGAAGCTGCGCCGCCTGAGCTCTATACCGCCAAGCGCGGCAATGAAGTGTTCGAGTTCGAGCGTACGGCGTCGCGGCTGATCGAGATGCAGAGCCGCGATTGGCTGGAGGACTGGGCGGAGCGGCAGAAGGCGCGGACGCCGCCGGCGGAAACGCGGCAGGCACAGGCTTGAGCCTCCCTATGCGGTTCCGCCCGCTTCCCGCATCACAAGGGCGTCATCACCCGGAAACCGCCTTCTGATTTTCATGATCATTGTGTAAAACTTCTCAAGTCGGCTTACGAATTTTGACGTTTACGTAATTCCCATTGTTTCTAACCGATTGAAATTATTCACTCGAAAATAATCGATTGAATATTTTCCGAGCCGGAGCTATTGGGTGCGGCTAATTCTCGCGGGTTCTCCGCTGCATACCGGCCTCTTCCTCACGCCGTCATCAAGTCGTTAAGATTTGGGCGCAGTCACAGACAAAGGGAAAACATCCTGACATGGCACGCAACAAGATAGCCCTCATCGGCTCGGGCATGATCGGTGGCACGCTCGCTCACATGATCGGCCTCAAGGATCTCGGCGACGTGGTGCTGTTCGATATCGCCGAGGGCATTCCGCAGGGCAAGGGGCTCGATATCGCGCAGTCGTCGCCGGTCGATGGGTTCGACTCTAGGCTGACCGGCGTCAACGACTATGCCGGCATCGAGGGCGCAGACGTGTGCATCGTCACCGCCGGCGTGCCGCGCAAGCCCGGCATGAGCCGCGACGACCTCCTGGGCATCAACCTGAAGGTCATGGAACAGGTCGGCGCCGGTCTCAAGAAATACGCGCCAAAAGCTTTTGTCATCTGCATCACCAATCCGCTCGACGCCATGGTGTGGGCGCTGCAGAAATTCTCCGGTCTGCCGAAGACGCATGTGGTCGGCATGGCCGGCGTGCTCGACAGTTCGCGCTTCCGCTATTTCCTGGCCGAGGAATTCAAGGTCTCGGTCGAGGACGTCACCGCCTTCGTGCTCGGCGGCCATGGCGATTCCATGGTGCCGATGATCCGCTATTCGACGGTTGCCGGCATTCCGCTGCCCGACCTCGTCAAGATGGGCTGGACCTCGAAGGAAAAGCTCGACCAGATCGTGCAGCGCACCCGCGACGGCGGCGCCGAGATCGTCGGCCTGCTCAAGACCGGCTCGGCCTATTACGCGCCGGCCGCCTCGGCGATCTCGATGGCCGAAGCCTATCTCAAGGACAAGAAGCGTGTGCTGCCGTGCGCGGCGCATCTCTCCGGCCAGTACGGCGTGAAAAACACCTATGTCGGCGTTCCCGTGGTGATCGGCGCCGGCGGTGTCGAGCGCATCATCGAGATCGAGCTTTCGAAGAGCGAGCAGAAGATGTTCGACAGTTCGGTAGCGGCGGTGCAGGGCCTGACCGAGGCCTGCGTCAACATCGCCCCACATCTTTCCACAAAGTGAGATCTCGCCTCGAAGTAACCCGGAGATAGTAAGCCATGAACATCCATGAGTATCAGGGCAAGGCGCTGCTGAAGGGTTTTGGCGCACCGGTGGCCGACGGCGTGCCGGTGTTCGAGGCGAGCGAGGCAGAAGCCGCCGCCAAGGCGCTGCCCGGCCCGCTCTATGTGGTGAAGAGCCAGATCCATGCCGGCGGCCGCGGCAAGGGCAAGTTCAAGGAACTGCCCGCCGATGCCAAGGGCGGGGTGCGGCTGGCGAAGTCGGTGGCCGAGGTCGTTGCCAACGCCAAGGAGATGCTTGGGCATACGCTGGTCACCAAGCAGACCGGCCCGGCCGGCAAGCAGGTCAACCGCCTCTATATCGAGGACGGCGCCGATATCGAGCGCGAGCTTTATCTGTCGCTGCTGGTCGACCGTTCGGTCGGCCGTATCGCGTTCGTCGTCTCGACCGAAGGCGGCATGGACATCGAGGGCGTCGCTCATGACACGCCGGAAAAGATCATCACGCTGGCAATAGATCCCGAAAAAGGCGTCACCGCCGGCGACGTGAAAAAGATCAACGCAGCCTATCACCTGGACGGCGACGCGGCCAAGGACGGCGAGACGCTGTTTCCGCTGCTCTACAAGGCCTTCGTCGAGAAAGACATGAGTCTGCTCGAGGTCAACCCGCTGATCGTCATGAAGAACGGGCATTTGCGCGTGCTCGACGCCAAAGTGTCATTCGACAACAATGCACTCTTCCGCCACCCCGACGTGCTGGAACTGCGCGACACCACCGAAGAGGACGAGAAGGAGATCGAGGCGTCGAAATACGACCTCGCCTATGTCGCGCTCGACGGCAATATCGGCTGCATGGTCAACGGCGCCGGCCTCGCCATGGCGACGATGGACATCATCAAGCTCTATGGCGCCGAACCCGCCAATTTCCTCGATGTCGGCGGCGGCGCGTCGAAGGAGAAGGTGACGGCGGCGTTCAAGATCATCACCCGGGATCCGGCGGTCGAGGGCATATTGATCAACATCTTCGGCGGCATCATGAAGTGCGACGTCATCGCCGAAGGCGTGATCGCCGCGGTCAAGGAAGTCGGCCTGAAAGTGCCGCTGGTGGTGCGGCTTGAAGGCACCAATGCCGAGCTCGGCAAGAAGATCATCAACGACAGCGGGCTGAACGTCGTTTCGGCCGACGATCTTGATGACGCGGCCAAGAAGATCGTGGCGGCGGTGAAGGGCTGAGGCGGTCGATGATCTCGCTCCGGCTTCTGTGTGCAATCGGATTTGGCTGTCTGGCCGTTCCATCGCATGCCGAAGTGATTTCAGATGCTTTTGTCCTTTATAAGAAAGTATGCGTTGCGTCCGATGGAGATTTGGCAAAAAGCGAATTATTGGCTCTTGAGAACGGGCTTTCGATGCGCTCCCATGGTCATAACAGGAAAACGTTTGATCGCGCCTCGCCCACACCTTTCACGGCCCCATTTGTTGTCTTGAGTCCTGCCGATCCAGACCGAAATAAGCCTATGAATCTTTGCGTAGTTTCTGGCGAAACGGCTCACATGTCGGAATTCGACAGCTTCGTTCAATCGCAAAGTCTTGTCGAAGTGGAGAAGGAGGTCGGCGCGGCGAGTAAGTTCTATCTGCATGGCTTCGCTACTAGTGAGGAATGCCTGGCTTCCGACTACAAGCTTGCGAATTGCCGTCTTGTCATGGTCATCGGTAAGCCACG
The DNA here is from genome assembly GCF_055811295.1 of Mesorhizobium sp. WSM4871. NCBI lineage: Bacteria > Pseudomonadati > Pseudomonadota > Alphaproteobacteria > Hyphomicrobiales > Phyllobacteriaceae > Mesorhizobium > Mesorhizobium sp. WSM4871. The sequence continues at coordinate 204,238 of NZ_JBVVPU010000008.1, forward strand.
GGTGAATGAGGAATTCAGCGGAGAATTTCGGCTCTATGTCACTGCTCCCAACCATCTGGCTGGTCCGCAATGATCGTCGCAGCGCTATCGCTCGTCTCGGGCCATCAATCCCGACGCATGAGGCTAAGGGCCGATCGGTCGGCGCTGTCGTTCACGGGAGAAACGCAATGCCCAGCCTGAATCCGCAAGTGGCTAAAGGTCGATAGAAGATGCCTCCGCGCAAGATAAACCTCGTCGAGGCGGCGGACGCGAAGATCAAGAAGGTCTTCGATCCGCATATCGCCGGCGACGTGAATGACAGCCAGGCGAAGGTCGCCAAGTTCGGCGAGATCTTCGACTGGCACGCGCATGACAATGAGGACGAGGCCTTCCTCGTGCTGCGGGGGCGCATCGCCATCGATTTCCGCGACGGTCCGGTCGAGCTGGGCGAGGGCGATTTCATCGTCGTTCCGCGCGGCGTCGAGCACCGGCCGCGCTCGCTCACCGAACAGCCGGTCGTGCTGATGTTCGAGCCGGCGACGACGCTGAACACCGGCAATGCCAAGAGCGACCTCACCGTCGCCGAACTGAAGCGGCTCTGACCATGACCGCGCAGCCTTCTTCGATCAACGGTTTGTAAAAAGGACCACCATGTCCATTCTCGTCAACAAGAACACCAAGGTGCTGGTGCAGGGCCTGACCGGCAAGACCGGCACATTCCACACGGAACAGGCGCTGGCCTATCACGGCACGAAAATGGTCGGCGGCATCCATCCCAAGAAGGGTGGCGAGACCTGGACCGGTGCCAAGGGCGAGAACCTGCCGATCTTCGCCACCGTGGCCGAAGGCAAGGCCAAGACGGGCGCCAACGCTTCGGTCGTCTATGTGCCGCCGGCGGGTGCGGCCGAAGCGATCCTGGAGGCGATCGAGGCCGAGATCCCGCTGATCGTCTGCATCACCGAAGGCATTCCGGTGATGGACATGGTCAAGGTCAAGGCAAGGCTCGACCGCTCCAAATCGCGGCTGATCGGCCCCAACTGCCCGGGCGTGCTGACGCCCGACGAATGCAAGATCGGCATCATGCCGGGCAACATCTTCCGCAAGGGCTCGGTGGGCGTTGTTTCGCGCTCGGGAACGCTTACCTATGAAGCTGTGTTCCAGACCACCAATGTCGGGCTCGGCCAGACCACCGCCGTCGGCATTGGCGGCGATCCGGTCAAAGGCACGGAGTTCATCGACGTGCTGGAGATGTTCCTCGCCGACGACGAGACCAAGTCGATCATCATGATCGGCGAGATCGGCGGCTCGGCAGAAGAAGACGCCGCGCAATTCCTCAAGGACGAGGCCAAACGCGGCCGCAGCAAGCCGATGGCCGGCTTCATTGCCGGCCGCACGGCGCCGGCCGGCCGCACCATGGGCCATGCGGGCGCGGTCATCTCCGGCGGCAAGGGCGGCGCCGAGGACAAGATCGCGGCAATGGAATCGGCCGGGATCAAGGTTTCGCCGTCGCCGGCAAGGCTCGGCACAACCCTGGTCGAGGCGATCAAGGGTTAGTGAATAGTGAATGGTGAATAGTGAATGGCAAGAACGGGTGAGTAGCGATGCGAAGCGAAGGGAGTTCCCAAATTTCGGCTGACTATTCACCATTCACTATTCACTATTCACCCTGAAAAGGAGACGGAGCCAGGCTCCGCAGACAAAATGGCAAGACAAGATCAGGCCAACGACCAGTTTTCGCTTACCTCTTTCCTGTATGGCGGCAATGCCGACTATATCGAGGCGCTGCATGCGGCCTATGAGGACGATCCCGAATCGGTAAACCCCGAATGGCAGGATTTCTTCGCGGCGCTGAAGGACGATGCCGGCGATGTCCGCAAGAACGCCGAGGGTGCCTCCTGGGCCAGGCCGTCCTGGCCGATGCAGGCCAATGGCGAGCTGGTGTCGGCGCTCGACGGCAATTGGGGCCTGGTCGAAAAGCACCTGGAGAAGAAGGTCAAGGAGAAGGCGGTCGTCAACGGCGCCGTGCTTTCCGATGCCGACGTGCACCAGGCGACGCGCGATTCGGTGCGCGCCATCATGATGATCCGCGCCTATCGCATGCGCGGCCATCTGCACGCCAATCTCGACCCGCTCGGCATCGCCAAGCCGCTCGAGGACTATAACGAGCTGTCGCCGGAGAATTACGGCTTCACATCAGCCGACTACGACCGGCCTATCTTCCTCGACAATGTGCTCGGGCTCGAATTCGGCACCATCCGGCAGATGCTGGACATCCTGACCCGCACCTATTGCTCGACGCTCGGCGTCGAGTTCATGCATATTTCCGATCCCGAGGAAAAGGCCTGGATCCAGGCGCGCATCGAGGGCGCCGACAAGGAGATCACCTTCACCGCCACCGGCAAGAAGGCGATCCTGCAGAAGCTGGTCGAGGCCGAAGGGTTCGAGCAGTTCGCCGACGTCAAGTTCAAGGGCACCAAGCGCTTCGGCCTTGATGGCAGCGAAGGGCTGATCCCGGCGCTGGAACAGATCATCAAGCGCGGCGGCCAGCTCGGCATGAAGGAGATCGTGCTCGGCATGGCGCATCGCGGCCGGCTGAACGTGCTCTCCCAGGTGATGGCCAAGCCTCACCGCGCCATCTTCCACGAATTCAAGGGCGGCTCGGCCGCCCCCGACGAGGTCGAGGGCTCGGGCGACGTGAAGTACCATCTCGGCGCTTCGTCGGACCGCGAGTTCGACGGCAACAAGGTGCATTTGTCGCTGACCGCCAATCCCTCGCATCTGGAAATCGTCGATCCGGTGGTGATGGGCAAGGCGCGGGCCAAGCAGGACTATCTGTTCGGCCGCAGCCGCGAGGAGATCGTGCCGCTGGAAGAGCGCGCCAAGGTGCTGCCGCTGCTGCTGCATGGCGACGCCGCCTTTGCCGGCCAGGGCGTGATCGCGGAAATCCTCGGCCTGTCGGGCCTGCGCGGTCACCGGGTCGCCGGTACGCTGCATTTCATCATCAACAACCAGATCGGCTTCACCACCAATCCGCGCTTCTCGCGCTCCTCGCCCTATCCATCGGATGTGGCCAAGATGATCGAGGCGCCGATCTTCCACGTCAATGGCGACGACCCGGAAGCCACGGTCCACGCCGCCAAGGTGGCGATCGAGTTCCGCATGAAGTTCCACAAGCCTGTCGTGGTGGACATGTTCTGCTATCGCCGCTTCGGCCATAATGAGGGCGACGAGCCGGCCTTCACCCAGCCGATCATGTACGCCAACATCCGCAAGCATAAGACGACGGTGCAAATCTATGCCGACCGGCTGATCGCCGAAGGTCACATCACCCAGGCCGAATTCGACAAGATGAAGGCCGACTGGCGGGCGCATCTCGAGTCCGAATGGGAGGTCGGCCAGCACTACAAGCCGAACAAGGCCGATTGGCTTGACGGCGCATGGTCGGGCCTGCGCTCGGCCGATAACCAGGACGAGCAGCGGCGCGGCAAGACCGCCGTGCCGGTCAAGACCTTGAAGGAGATCGGCAAGAAGCTGACCGAGGTGCCGAAGGATTTCGAGGCGCACAAGACGATCCTGCGCTTCCTCGAGAACCGCCGCCAGGCGATCGAGTCGGGCGAAGGCATCGACTGGTCGACGGCCGAGGCGCTGGCCTTCGGCGCCATCCTGCTCGACGGCAACCCGATCCGGCTGTCCGGGCAGGATTCGGAGCGCGGCACTTTCTCGCAACGCCATTCCGTGCTCTACGACCAGCGCGACGAGACCCGCTACATCCCGCTCAACAATCTGTCGGCCGCGCAGGCCGGCTTCGAAGTCATCAACTCGATGCTGTCGGAAGAGGCCGTGCTCGGCTTCGAATATGGCTACAGCCTGGCCGAGCCGAAGGCGCTGACGCTGTGGGAAGCGCAGTTCGGCGATTTCGCCAATGGCGCCCAGGTGGTGTTCGACCAGTTCATCTCGTCGGGCGAGCGCAAGTGGCTGAGAATGTCGGGCCTCGTCTGCCTGCTGCCGCATGGCTATGAAGGCCAGGGTCCCGAACATTCCTCGGCCCGCCTCGAGCGCTTCCTGCAGCTTTGCGCCGAAGACAATATGCAGGTGGCCAATTGCACGACGCCGGCTAATTATTTCCATATCCTGCGCCGGCAATTGAAGCGGGATTTCCGCAAGCCGCTGATCCTGATGACGCCGAAGTCGCTGCTGCGCCACAAGCGGGCGGTGTCGACGCTGCCGGAGATATCGGGCGAAAGCGCGTTTCACCGGCTGTTGTGGGACGATGCCCAGCTGCTGTCCGGCCAGGCGATCAAGCTCGTCAAGGATTCGAAGATCCGCCGTGTCGTGCTGTGCTCGGGCAAGGTCTATTACGACCTCTACGAGGAGCGCGAGAAGCGCGGCATTAACGACATCTACCTGTTGCGCGTCGAACAGCTCTATCCGTTCCCGGCCAAGGCGCTGATCACCGAGCTGTCGCGCTTCCGCAATGCGGAGATGGTGTGGTGCCAGGAGGAGCCCAAGAACATGGGCGCCTGGTCGTTCATCGATCCGTATCTGGAATGGGTGCTGGCGCATATCGACGCCAAGCATCAGCGGGTGCGCTATACCGGCCGGCCGGCCGCGGCGTCGCCGGCGACCGGATTGATGTCGAAGCATCTTGCCCAGCTTGCCGCCTTGCTCGAAGACGCGCTCGGTGAATAGAACAGAATTGGGCGAATAGAACCTCAAACGAGACAGAACGGACAGGCACAATGGCTACCGAAATCCGCGTTCCCACTCTCGGCGAATCCGTCACCGAGGCGACCATCGGCAAATGGTTCAAGAAGGTGGGCGACGCGATCGCCGCCGACGAGCCGCTGGTCGAACTCGAAACCGACAAGGTGACGGTGGAAGTGCCGGCGTCCGGCGCGGGAACGCTGAGCGAGATCGCCGCCAAGGAAGGCGAAACGGTCGAGGTCGGTGCGCTGCTCGGCATGATTTCGGCGGGCGACGGCGCCAAGGCGGCGGCACCCGAAGCCAAGGCCGCTCCAGAGAAGCAGCAGGCTGTGTCGCAGGCCTCGTCGCCGAATGCCGCGTCCACTGTCAAGCAGGCAGCGGCCGAGACCGCCAGGATCGCCGGTGACGCCGGCCCGATCGAGGCGCGCACCATGCCGCCGGCGCCGTCGGCCGCCAAGCTGTTGGCCGAGAACAATCTCGCGGTCGATCAGGTCCCGGGTTCCGGCAAGCGCGGCCAGGTGCTGAAAGGCGATGTGCTCGACGCGATCGCCAGGGGCGCGCCGTCGCAACCGGCCGAGATGCCAAAGGCGGCCCCTGTCGCTGCGCGCGCGCCGACCTCGGGTGACGATGCTGCCCGCGAGGAGCGCGTGCGCATGACCAAGCTGCGCCAGACCATCGCGCGGCGGCTCAAGGAAGCGCAGTCGACCGCCGCCATGCTGACCACCTTCAACGAGGTCGACATGTCAGCGGTGATGGCGCTGCGGACCAAGTACAAGGACGTGTTCGAAAAGAAGCACGGGGTGAAGCTCGGCTTCATGGGCTTCTTCACCAAGGCCGTCACCCATGCGCTGAAGGAAATCCCCTCCGTCAACGCCGAGATCGACGGCACCGACATCATCTTCAAGAACTATGCCCATATCGGCGTTGCCGTCGGCACCGACAAAGGCCTCGTCGTGCCGGTCGTGCGCGACGCCGACCTGATGTCGATCGCCGAGATCGAGAAGGACATCGGCCGGCTGGGCCTCGCCGCGCGCGACGGCAAGCTCTCGGTTGCGGACATGCAAGGCGGCACGTTTACGATTTCCAACGGTGGCGTTTACGGCTCGCTGATGTCGACGCCGATCCTCAATGCGCCGCAGTCGGGCATTCTGGGCATGCACAAGATCCAGGAGCGGCCGGTGGTGGTCGGCGGCCAGATCGTGATCCGGCCGATGATGTATCTGGCGCTCTCCTACGATCACCGCATCGTCGACGGCAAGGAAGCGGTGACCTTCCTGGTCCGCGTCAAGGAAAGCTTGGAGGATCCAGAGCGCCTGGTGCTCGATTTGTGAGCGGAGCTGATCCGCAATGAGCGGTTGGCCGGATACCTTACGCCGATTGTTTCGACGTGGACGCGTCTGGCTTTTCTCCGATTTACCTCCGGTCGCTTCGACCGCCGATTGGGATGTCTCCGACCTTAGCAGCAATCTCGGCATCTTCGCTCTCAGCGATGCCGAGATGGCGGAACGGAAGATCACCGTCACCACGATCGGTGAGCTTGAGTTGCCGACTGGCGAAATAGTCGCCTGCGATCCGCTGATTACCGGGCTGGGACGGCCTGCGTTCAGCCGCAAGGTTAAGCCGGGACGCTATCCGCTCATGCTGCTTCAGGCTCAGGGCCGCATTGCCGCGGCGGTCCTGCGATTCAGTCCCGGCTTGCCGGTGCACTGGGAGTTGGCCACCTTCGATCGCGACCGCCCATCGGCTTTCGAATTTAAATTTATTGTCGATGATGCGGTTGCGTCATTCATGGACAAGTCGGTCCTGACCCTAATGTCTGACCCGGAGGAACTCGACAACTATCTTGCGAACGTTGTGTACTCTCTCGACCGGTTTGGCATGGATAATCCGATTGATGGGAACCCACTTAATGTGGCCATGTTCGACACTGGGTGGGGCGATGGGGCTTATCAGTCCTTCTGGGGATTGGGCGCGTCCGGCGAGCCGCTAGTCTTGATGACCGATTTCGAGGTACTCGAAAACGCCGATGGCCGAGTGGGCGACGGGGCAAACAAATGACAAACGTCGCCTCGCCGTTGATCGGATTTATGGCCGGTTCGTTGACTTTTTTCGCAGCGGGTTGCGAGGCGTTAGCCGCCTGCCCGCTCGAACTCGCCGTCTATGGCGATGCCGAAAGCGAAGCCGGCATCGATTTCAGGCCGACGGGAGAATCGGCCGTCGTCACCAACACGTTCAAGATGGTGCTCGACAACAGCGTCGTGCTCGACGGCATCGTCATGTGGACGGAAGGTGTGGCGCGGCCGCATGGCTCGCTGATGTACAAATGCCCGACCGGCGACGTCACCGGCGACGAGCTCGCCGCCTGCACGGTGTGGGAGGGCGTCATCTACAGTTCTAATGAGCAGGGCAAGATCGCCTTGCTGCCGGCTGAAGGCGTCGACGCGCCGAAGACGCTGATCTTTCCCGACCTCGGGCCGTCGCTGCAAATGTCGGCCGCCTATGGTGAGAACGGGTTTTCGAAAGTCCCGTGGGATGTCTTTGAGCTGAAGGGTTGCCAGGAATGAGCGCTGCGCAAAAGGTGCTGCTGATCACCGGCGGCAGCCGCGGCATTGGCGCCGCCATCTCCCGGCTGGCGGCTGCGACCGGCTACCGTGTGGCGGTCAATTACGCGTCGAACGAAGCAGCCGCCAAGGCGCTGGTCGCGGAGATCAAGGCTGCTGGCGGCGAGGCGATCGCGGTCAAGGGCGATGTCGGCGTTGAAGCCGATGTCATTGCCATGTTCGAGACGGTAGACCACGTCTGGGGCCGGCTCGACGCCCTCGTCAACAATGCCGGCATCGTCGACGTCAAGGCGCGTGTCGACGAGATGAGTGCGGCGCGGCTGGAGCGCATGATGCGCATCAATGTCGTCGGGCCGTTTCTCTGTGCGCGCGAAGCGGTCAGGCGCATGTCGACCCGCCATGGCGGCAAGGGTGGCGCGATCGTCAACATCTCGTCGGCCGCATCGGTACACGGCTCGGCGGGCGAATATGTCGACTATGCCGCGTCGAAGGGCGCGATCGACACGTTCACCGTCGGGCTGGCCCGCGAGGTGGCGACCGAGGGCGTGCGCGTCAATGCGGTGCGACCGGGCATCATCGACACCGAAATCCATGCGTCGGGCGGCCAGCCGGACCGGATCGCGCGGATGAAGGACATGCTGCCGATGAAAAGGGCGGGCACGGCGGATGAAGTGGCGCATGCGGTTCTCTATCTATTGTCGGACGAAGCGTCCTATACGACGGGCGCGATCCTGAATGTGAGCGGCGGCCGCTAGAGCGCTAGCGCGAATCCGAAAGGCGAGAAGGACACCATCATGGCTTATGACGTCGTTATCATCGGCTCCGGACCCGGCGGCTATGTCTGCGCCATCAAAGCGGCGCAACTCGGCCTGAAGACGGCGGTGGTCGAGAAGGACGCGACCTTCGGCGGCACCTGCCTCAACATCGGCTGCATTCCGTCCAAGGCATTACTTTACGCCTCGGAGATGTTCGCCGAGGCCGGCCATTCCTTCGATACGCTGGGCGTCGAGATATCGGCGCCGAAGCTAAACCTGAAGAAGATGATGGCGCACAAGGACGCGACCGTGGCGGCCAACGTCAACGGCGTCGCCTTCCTGTTCAAGAAGAACAAGATCGACAGCTTCCGCGGCACCGGCAAGGTCGTTGCCGCCGGCAAGGTGTCGGTGACCGGCGAGGACGGCAGGGTCGAGGAGATCGAGACCAGGAACATCGTCATCGCCACCGGCTCCGACGTCGCCGGCATTCCGGGCGTCAAGGTCGACATAGACGAGAAGGTGATCATGTCCTCGACCGGCGCCTTGGCGCTGGACAAGGTGCCTGGCCATATGGTGGTGGTCGGCGGCGGCGTCATCGGGCTCGAGCTCGGCTCGGTGTGGGCGCGGCTCGGCGCCAAGGTCACCGTCGTCGAATTCCTCGACACCATTTTGGGCGGCATGGACGGCGAGGTCTCCAAGCAGTTCCAGCGCATGCTGGCCAAGCAAGGCTTCGAGTTCAAGCTGGGCGCCAAGGTCACCGGTGTCGCCAAGGCCAAGAAGGGCGCGACCGTCACTTTCGAGCCGGTCAAGGGCGGCGCCGCCGAGACGATCGAGACGGATGCGGTGCTGATCGCGACGGGACGCCGGGCCTATGCCGACAGCCTCGGGCTGAGGGACGCTGGCGTCGAGGTCGACGAGCGTGGCCGGGTCAAGACTGACGGCCATCTCAGGACCAACGTCCCCGGCGTCTACGCCATCGGCGACGTCATCGCCGGGCCGATGCTTGCCCACAAGGCCGAGGACGAAGGCGTGGCGGTGGCCGAGACCATTGCCGGCCAGGCCGGCCATGTGAACTATGACGTCATCCCGAGCGTCGTCTACACCAGCCCGGAAATCGCTTCCGTCGGCAAGACCGAGGAAGAGCTGAAGAAGGCCGGCGTCGACTATAAGATCGGCAAGTTCCCATTCACTGCCAATGGCCGGGCGCGCGCCATGCTGCACACCGACGGTTTCGTCAAGATCCTGGCCGACAAGGCCAGCGACCGCGTGCTCGGCGTCCATATCGTCGGCTTCGGCGCCGGCGAGATGATCCACGAGGCGGCGGTGCTGATGGAGTTCGGCGGCTCATCGGAAGACCTTGCCCGCACCTGCCATGCGCACCCGACGATGTCGGAAGCGGTGAAGGAAGCGGCGCTGGCCACCTTCTTCAAGGCTATTCATATCTAAAGTCGGTAAGGGCCGACGCCCGCGACGTGTGGAGGTCTGCGGCCAATCGCCAGCGTTGCCGCTTGACGATGACCTCTCTCGATTTCGCAGCCCGAAAAACAAAACGGCCCGCCTTTCGGCGGGCCGCTCGTCGTTGAGATCAGCAACCTGATTACTGAGCCGGCGCAGGTGCAGGCGCTGGCGCAGGAGCCGGTGCGGGCGCCGGGGCCGGTTCGGCCGGGGCTGGCGCGGGTTCGGCGGGGGCAGGCGCTGCGGGAGCCGGTGCAGGGGCCGGTTCGGCGGGCTTCATGGGCTCAGCCGGTGCCGGGGCAGGCGCCGGTGTGCTGGCGGCCGGCGGTTCGGCAGGCGCTGGTGCCTCACCACTTCTTCCAAAAACATAATAGGCGACAATGGCCAGGATAAGAACGACAAGGGCAATCAGCCAGCCGCTGCCGCCGCCGCCCGCTTTGGGCGTGGGGCTCGGGGTGGTGAACGGGTCGTTGGGATTCGCCATAAAAGTGTCCTCCGTGGATGAAAGATATCAATCAACACACATCAACGCGCAATCGTTGAACGGGTTTCACATAGCGCCCGAAAACGCCGAAAGCAGGGCAATTTGCGCCTCAAAGCGTTTATCTGCAAGCATTTAACCGGCAAATCCCCCGGAGATCGCGCAAACCCGAGCCCTTCGACCTTCCTTGAGCGATACGGGCCGACCCCTGTACGCTGGCGATTCGCGCAAGCCTTGCGGAAGGCATCGGTGATTCGGCCTGCAACCCAGCCGTGCAGATCAGCCGGCGATGATGACGGCAGCGCCCGCCGGAGCATGCGTCTGCGGGACAGACAGCGTGTTGGTGCCGGTCCGAACCGGGATTTCGGTCTGCAGTCTGCCAGCGGCAAGCAGTGCGATGACGAGGAAAGACAGGAAAAACAGGACGTTGAGCGCGACAAGCAGTTTCAGCGACCCGAGAGCCGCGCGATCAGCAATGGCGATGGCATACTTCATGGTACCTATCCCTTGACCATGATCTTTTTCCGAAAACCGGATCCCACTTTTCGGGATCATGGTTTTAGGCGCAAAAATGCAGCGAAACAGTTAACCGGCGTGGCGAAATTGAATGCGTTTCCACAGCGCGCGATGTTGCTGCCTCGCTTACGCCCGTGGATGGGATGCTTCGTAGATTTCGAGCAGCCTTGCGGTGTCGACGCCGGTGTAGACCTGGGTGGTCGACAGGCTGGCATGGCCAAGCAGTTCCTGGATGGTGCGCAGGTCGCCGCCGCGCCCGAGCAGATGCGTGGCGAAGGAATGGCGCAAGGCATGCGGTGTCGCTGTATCGGGCAGGTTGAGGGCCGAGCGCAGTTTCGCCATGTCGCGCTGGACGATGGCCGGGTTGAGCGGGCCGCCTCGGGCGCCGCGAAACAAAAGACCCTTGGGATCGATGTTGAAGGGACAGAGCCGGCGGTATTCGGCGATGGCGCGCAACGCCACCGGCAGTACCGGCACCAGTCGCGTCTTGCCGCCCTTGCCGGTGATGCGCAGCACCGTGTCGCTGGGCAGGGCCAGTTCGGCGCCCGACAGGCCGAGCGCCTCGGAAATGCGCAGGCCCGAACCATAGAGCAGCGTCAGCACGGCGGCGTTGCGGGCAGCAATCCAGGGTTCGTCGGCCAGTTGGCCTTCCACCGAAACGACATTGATGGCATCGCTTGCCGTCAGCGGCTTGGGCAGCGATTTCGGCTGGCGTGGCGCGCGCAATGCTGCCGCGCCCGCCGCATTGACGAGGCCGCGCCGTTCCAGAAAGCGCAGCAGCGAGCGGATGCCGGCCAGGCTGCGTCCGAGCGTGCGGGCGCCGGCTCCAGCGTTGCGGCGAGCGGCGAGGAAGCCACGCAGGTCGGCCGGACGCAGATTGGCGATGTCGGAAATGCCCGGCGAACCGCCGCAATGGCCGGTCAGGAAGTGCAGGAATTGGCGCGTGTCGCGCTCATAAGCTTCAACCGTTTCGGGCGACAGCCGGCGCTCGCGCGCCAGCATCTTCAGCCAACTTTCGCGGGCCGCCTGGAGGTCCGGCTTCGCCGGGATGAGGAATTCCTGCATGATTTTCTTCCAACTCCGGATCATTTTCCGGCAGCCGGGTTAGGAAGCGGTGAAGAGCCATCATTGAAACGACAGCGGGCGATCATTGAAATGACGCCGGGCTGGGGTTAGGAGAGTCGTCGGATTGGTGGCAAGCTACAAACCTTGGTGATTGGCTGAAACGCAAGGTCCCTTCGTCATCCACGGGCGGAGCAGGAGCGAAGCTCCGTCGCGGAGACCCGAGGATCCATGCCGTGACCTGCGAGCGCTGCTGCGTTACAAGTCCGATAACTTTGCAGTGGAGACCATGCGGAATGTCCGAAAGTAGAGAGTTGGCAGGGACGAGACGCGTGATCCTTTCTGAACTGCCGTGCTTTTTGGTCGCCGTAACGGAATGGATCCTCGGGTCTGCGCAGCCGCTTCGCGCCTGCTCCGCCCGTGGATGACGAAGGTAAAGGTGCCATGAGCAAGCCGCAAAACCCCGTCCAGATGGCCGTGATCGGCGCCGCCCACGGCATCAAGGGCGAATTGCGCGTCAAGACCTTCACCGGCGAGCCGCTGGCGCTGGCCGATTACGGGCCGCTCTACGCCAGGGACGGGCGCGCCTTCCAGATCATCGACATCAGGCCCGCCAACACCGTCGTCGTGGTGCGCTTCAAGGGCGTGAATGACCGCAATGCCGCCGAGGCACTCGCCGGCACGGAACTGTTCGTCGACCGCTCGATGCTGCCCGACGATGGCGAGGAAGATGAGTTCTACCACGCCGACCTTGTCGGGCTCGAGGTGAGGGACGATACCGGTGTCATCGGCAAGGTCGTGGCCGTGCACAATTTCGGCGGTGGCGACATTCTCGACGTGACGCTGGCGGGACGCAAAGGCGTGCTGATCCCGTTCACGCAGGCCGCCGTGCCCGATGTGTCGATCGCCGAGGGTTTTATCCAAGTCGATCCGGCAGCCGCCGGCCTCCTGGACGATGAGGATGGCGAGACTCCCGGCGGCGAGGGCTTCGACCCGAAGGGCAGGCCGCGCGGACCACGCGACGCCGGGGGCAACCGGTGAGCTTTGTCGCCTCGGTGCTGACGCTTTATCCCGAGATGTTTCCAGGTGGGCTCGGCGTGTCGCTGGCTGGCAGAGCCCTGGAGACCGGCACCTGGTCGCTTGAGACAGTTCAGATCCGCGATTTCGCCAGCGACCGCCACCGCACCGTGGACGATACGCCAGCCGGCGGTGGCGCCGGCATGGTGATGCGCGCCGACGTTCTGGCCAAGGCGATCGACCACGCCTCGCCGCCAGGCGATCCGCGGCCGCGGCTGCTGATGAGCCCGCGTGGAAAGCCGCTGACGCAGGCCCGCGTGCGCCAACTGGCTGCCGGGCCGGGCGCCGTCATCGTCTGCGGCCGCTTCGAAGGCGTAGACCAGCGGGTGATCGAGGCGCGTGGGCTGGAAGAGGTTTCCGTCGGCGACTTCATCCTCTCCGGGGGTGAGCCGGCAGCGCTTGTGCTGCTTGACGCCGTGGTGCGGCTGTTGCCCGGCGTCATGGGCAACGCGGTATCGGGCGAGGAAGAAAGCTTTGAGAACGGCCTGCTCGAACATCCGCATTACACAAGACCGCAAGAGTTCGAGGGCCGGCAAATCCCCGAGGTTCTCACCTCCGGCAATCACAAGAAGATCGCGGCGTGGCGGCGTGCCGAGGCGGAGAAGCTGACGCAGGAGCGGCGCCCGGACCTGTCGGGCGCTTTGCCTCAGCCCTTGGTGAAGTAATAGAAGGCGAGAAAGAGGCCGACCCCAACGACGAAGCCGCGCACGGCAATTTGCGGCACGCGCTTGGCGATCCAGACGCCGGCATAGCCACCCAGCGCTCCGCCCGGGATCATGACGATCGCCTGCGGCCAGGCGACCACGCCACCCGAGACGAAGACCAGGATGGCTATCGCCGCGATGACCACGGCCAGCATGTTCTTCAGCGCGTTCAGCCGGTGATAGTCGCCGGGCTGGGTGAGGCCGAGCGTCGCCAGCATCATGACGCCCATGCCGGCGCCGAAGAAGCCGCCATAGATGGCGGTCGCAAATTGAGCGAGCGAGCCGACGAGCGAACCCACCGACGCTTCATGCCCGGGCTTCGGCGCCGGCTTCAACCATGGCCCGGCGCCGAAAAGCGCGGTCGCCGCCAGCAGCAGCCAGGGCACCAGGGCGCGAAACGACGGATTGTCGAGCGCCAGAAGGATGAGCGCGCCGGCCAGTGCGCCGAAAGCCGAGATCACACTGAGCAGCAACGCGCCGCGCCAGAAATGCTTGATGTCGGCCCAGTATGCGAGCGTCGAGGTGATATAGCCGGGAAACTGTGTCACCGACGAGGTGGCGTTGGCGACGATCGGCGGCAAGCCGACCAGCGTCATGGCGCCAAAGGTGATGAACGTGCCGCCGCCGGCGACCGCATTGACGGCGCCTGAAGTAAAACCCGCGAGAAAAAGCAGGACCGCGTCGAAAACAGACATTGGGATGCCGCCGGAAAAAACTAAAGCGCGTCGCGCTTAAGGTTGTTGGTTTTATGCATGTCGTTATCGCAAAACCGCTTCACACTTTTGCGCGACATGCATTTGGCTTTGCCCGGCTTAGGAAGGTTGAAGGGCGGGCGCAACCCGCAATGGACGATTGCGATGATGCCATGTGACCAAAAAAGACACGGCCAAGACGTGACAAAGCGTCGAAATAGCTGTATGTGCCCGCCCGTACCGGCAAGAACAATCTGCCGGACCCGTCAACAATGACGGTGTAGTCGCCCCTGCCCGATGTCTCCCGATACAATGTCTTGGGACAAAGGGCATAGCCGAGCGGTCAATGGAACTGCAAGGCGAGTGTCGGACGCTCTGACTGTCGGAAGAACAAGAAGTGGACTATTTGAGATGGATATCCTCCGTCAGCTCGAGGCCGAACAGGCCGCCAAGATCGAAGCCAAGCGCAAGCTTCCCGAATTCCAGCCCGGCGACACCGTGCGCGTCCAGGTCCGCGTGACCGAAGGCACCCGCACCCGTGTGCAGGCCTATGAAGGCGTTGTCATCGCCCGCTCCGGCGCCGGCTTCCAGGAAAATTTCACCGTCCGCAAGATCTCCTACGGCGAAGGCGTGGAACGCGTGTTCCCGGTCTACTCGCCGATGCTCGAGGGCGTCGAGATCGTGCGCCGCGGCAAGGTGCGCCGCGCCAAGCTCTATTATCTGCGTGATCGCCGCGGCAAGTCGGCCCGCATTTCGGAAAACACCGGCGTGCGCGCCCGCAAGCTGAACGACGAGGAGCGCGATGCGCTGAACGCCGAGAAGGCGCGCATCGAGGCCGAGAAGGTGGCCGCCGCGCAGGCGCTGGCCGCCGAGAAGGCAGCGCAGGACGCCGCCGAGAAGAAGGCCGCCGAAGAAGCTGCCAAGGCAGCCGACGAGGCCGCCAAGGCCGCGGAAGCGACCCCGGCCGAATAATTTTTCGCCACGCATGGTTTTGGAAAGGCGGCTTCGGCCGCCTTTTTCGTTTCGGGCGGAACAGCCAACGCTTCCAGCCAAGAATCGCTCAGATCCTTGCCAGCCGGATACTGCTCACGTTGGCAGGTCGCACACCTTGGAGATTGGCCGCAACACCTATCCCGGATCGCTGCGGGATCTTCTGGTCGAGAGGGCATGGGAATCCGCTTTCCCGACACGCAGCGCAACGGGCCAGCTTGCAAGGCGCTTGCGGAAAGCTAAAGTCGGCGCTTCCTGCAAGCCCCGGCTATGCCGGGGCGTTTCATCTCCTGGGGGTGTGTCATGACCAAATCGAAACTGCTGCTGGCCGGCCTGCTGGCCTTCATTCTGGCGCCTGTCGCCGCCTTCGCGCAGACACTGCCGGACCTCGGCGGCAGACAAGTGGTGGTGGTGACGGAAAACGCCTATCCGCCGCTGCAGTTCATCGACGCCAAGACCGGCAAGCAGATCGGCTGGGAATATGACGCGATGAACGAGATCGCCAAGCGGCTGAATTTCAAGGTCGAGTACCAGAATACCTCCTGGGACGCGATGATCCAGGCGGTTTCCGACAACCAGTACAACATCGGCATGACCGGCATCACCATCAAGGACGACCGCAAGCAGAAGGTCGACTTCTCCGACCCCTATATGCGCTCGGAACAGTTCATGCTGGTGCGCGGCGACGAGAAGCGCTTCACCGACGCCAAGACGTTCGGCGCCTTCAAGGAGGGGCTGATCGGCGCGCAGGCCGGCACCACGCCATTCTACACCGCCGTCTACAGCGTGCTCGACGGCAACGAGCAGAACCCGCGCATCAAACTGTTCGAGACGTTCGGCGCGACGGTGCAGGCGCTGAAGTCGGGCGACGTCGATGTGGTGCTCACCGACGGCACCGCTGGCAAAGGCTATGTCGACGCCTCCAATGGCGGGCTGAAGCTGATCGGCGGGCCGCTCGGCACCGAGGATTTCGGCTTCATCTTCCCCAAGGGCTCAGATCTGGTGAAGCCGGTCAACGCCGCGATCGCGGCACTCAAGGCCGATGGCACGCTCGAGGCGCTCAACAAGAAATGGTTCCTTGATTACAAGATGGGGCAGTAGTTCGTCTTGGTGCAGGTGTGGGGTGATGTACAGAAACTCGCGCTGACTCTGCGCTTGAACACCCCCCTCTGTCCTGCCGGACATCTCCCCCTCAAGGGGGGAGATCGGATGTCGCCTTGGCTTTCGCCGATTTTCAGCACCGAAAAATGGGCGGCGAGGCCGAAGCTGCCAATCTCCCCCCTTGAGGGGAGAATGTCCGGCAGGACAGAGGGGGGCCGCCTGGCGCGACGCAATTTCGTCGGCACGCCCTGATGTCACCAACGCCCCTCTCCACCGCCAAAACCGACTTCCCCTGGTGGCTTGCTGCGGCGATCGCACTCGCGCTGGCCGCAGCCGTCTTCATCGCCGCCAGCGATCTTTACGCCCAGGTCTTCGCCACCGTCGCCAAGGGCATCGGCATCACCGTCTTCGTCACCGTCGTCGCCTTCGCGCTGGCCTCGGCGATCGGGCTCGGCATTGCGCTGATGGGGTTGTCCAACTCGCGATGGCTGCGCCAGATCGCTCGCTTCTATGTCGAGATCATTCGCGGCGTGCCGATCCTGGTGCTGTTGTTCTGGATCGCCTTTGCCGGTGCGCCGGCCTTCGTCGCGGCGTGGAACGCGGTGACCGCGCCGCTGCAAAGCGCCGGCCTGCTCGGTGAACTCATGGTGCGCGACGTGTCGCTGCTGTGGCGCGCCATCATGGCGCTGACCATCGGCTATTCCGCCTTCATTTCGGAAGTGTTCCGCGCTGGCATCCAGGCGGTCGAGAAAGGCCAGATCGAAGCGGCGAAGGCGCTCGGGCTGACACGCGCGCAACGCTTTCGTCTGATCGTGTTTCCGCAGGCGATCCGCACCATCCTGCCGCCGCTCGGCAACGACTTCGTCGCCATGGTCAAGGATTCCTCACTGGTCTCGGTGCTGGGAGTGGCCGACATCACCCAGATGGGCAAGATCTACGCCGCCGGCTCGTTCCGCTTCTTCGAGACCTATTCCATCGTCGCCTATATCTACCTCATACTGACCGTCGGCCTGTCGCTGGCCTTGCGCGCGCTGGAGAAACGGCTACGCCGCCAGCACGAGGAATAGAAGACATCAGGGGGAAGCCAATGCGGGAGAATCCCATGATCATCGACAAGGCCAATGCCGCGCTGGATTCGGTCTACACCGCCGAGACGCCGGAAGCCTTGGCTGGCGCCTATGCCGCATGGGCCGCGACCTATGACAGCGAGACCGCCGCGCTCGGCTATCTCCTGCCGTTCCTGATCGCCGCTTGGGTGGCGCGCCATGTGCCGGCGGGCGAAGGGCCGCTGCTCGACGCCGGCTGCGGCACGGGCCTGTCGGGGCCATCTCTGAAGGCGCTCGGCTATGACGACATTGCCGGGCTCGATCTCTCCGACGACATGCTCAAGATAGCCGGCAGCCGGCAGGCCTACAGCGAGCTGAAGAACGCGATGCTCGGCGGACCGCTGCCCTGGCCGGACGGCCATTTCCGCGCCTTCTTCTCGACCGGGGTGTTTACCATCAGCCACGCCCCGGCCTCCGGCCTGCATGAACTGGTGCGCATCACAAAAAAAGGTGGCCACGCCATCTTCACCGTGCGCGACCAGGTTTTTGCGAGCGGCGGGTTTCAGGCTGTGTTCGGCGAACTGGAGCGGGCGAAGAAATGGCGGCCGGTCGAGGAAAGTCCGTGGTTCCGCTGCTATGCGATCGCCGAGCCGGACGCGTTGGTCAAGACGTTCGTGTTTGAAGTGGTTTGAGTAAGCCTGGCGGTTGTTCCTCTCCCCACTCCGCGGGGCGAGGAACCCAGGCTCTGCGAAGGCGGCCGCGATTGCCGAAAACCCAAAACATTGATATGAGCCACGCCATGGAAGAGCTTTTTGGCGATCCGGCCTACAAGGGTTTCGTGCTGCAGGACAGAAAACGCCTGCCGTCGCGTTTCTCCGCGCGCGTTTCTGGTGCGCTGACCAGTCGACTTCGCTGAACCGTTTTTCGCCGGGCCGGCCCGGCGCCTGCCCCTTCCCATTTTCATATCGACGGATTTACGCAAATGAGCGCACCGCGCACCCTCTATGACAAGATATTCGACGACCATGTCGTCGACCGCCAGGACGATGGCACCTGCCTGCTCTATATCGACCGCCATCTCGTCCATGAAGTGACCAGCCCGCAGGCCTTCGAAGGCCTGCGCATGAGCGGCCGGAAAGTCCGGCATCCGGAAAAGACGCTGGCCGTGGTCGACCACAATGTATCGACCTCGCCGGAGCGCAAGTTCGGCATCAAGAACGAGGAAAGCCGCATCCAGGTCGAGGCGCTGGCCAGGAACGCCAAGGATTTCGGTGTCGAATATTATTCCGAGAACGATATCCGCCAGGGCATCGTCCACATCATCGGGCCGGAGCAGGGCTTCACGCTGCCGGGCATGACCATCGTCTGCGGCGACAGCCACACCTCGACGCATGGCGCGTTCGGCGCGCTGGCGCATGGCATCGGTACGTCGGAGGTCGAGCATGTGCTGGCCACGCAGACGCTGATCCAGCGCAAGGCCAAGAACATGCTGGTGCGCGTCGACGGCGTACTGCCGGAAGGCGTCACCGCCAAGGACATCATCCTGGCGATCATCGGCGAGATCGGCACCGCCGGCGGCACCGGCTATGTCATCGAATATGCAGGCGAGGCGATCCGCTCGCTGTCGATGGAAGGCCGCATGACGATCTGTAACATGTCGATCGAGGGCGGCGCGCGCGCCGGCCTGATCGCAGCGGATGAAACGACCTTCGCCTATGTCAAGGACAAGCCGCGCGCGCCCAAGGGCGAGGCGTGGGATGCAGCACTTGCCTACTGGACGACGCTGCAGTCCGACGAGGGCGCGCATTTCGACAAGGTGATCGTGCTCGACGCGGCCAAGCTGCCGCCGATCGTCTCCTGGGGCTCCTCGCCCGAGGATGTCGTGTCGGTGCAAGGCATCGTGCCGAACCCGGACGACATCCCTGATGAGAACAAGCGCACCTCCAAGCAGCGTGCGCTCGACTATATGGGCCTGACGCCGGGAACCAAGATCACCGACATTTCGCTCGACCGCGTCTTCATCGGCTCCTGCACCAACGGCCGCATCGAGGATCTGCGTGCCGTCGCCAAGGTGGTCGAAGGCAAAAAGGTCAGCCCGCATGTCGCCGCCATGATCGTGCCGGGCTCCGGACTGGTCAAGGAACAGGCGGAGGCCGAGGGTCTCGACAAGATCTTTGTCGCCGCCGGCTTCGACTGGCGCGAGCCGGGCTGCTCGATGTGCCTGGCCATGAACGACGACCGGCTGAAGCCGCATGAGCGCTGCGCCTCGACCTCGAACCGCAATTTCGAGGGCCGGCAAGGTTTCAAGGGCCGCACCCATCTGGTGTCGCCGGCGATGGCGGCGGCAGCAGCGATCGCCGGTCACTTCGTCGACATTCGTGACTGGAAATAGATCTGGCGTGACTGGAAATAGATCTGGCGCGGCTGGAAACAGCTCCGAACTTCATCTGTGAGGCATGAACATGCAAAGACCCGAGCCGAAACCGGTTCGGGCGTTAGCCTCAGCCAGGGCGTCTGACGAATTCGTGGAATTCCTCGCGCCGGCCGGGCTCATCCTTGGCGACGACCAGCGCCAGCTCAAGTTCGTCGAACAGCCTGAACCATTCGTCCCATTCGACCAGTTCGTAGCCGCCGGCATTGATCGGTCGTTCGGCCTCGTCCTGGTCCTGATAGGCATGCTGGCCGAAGACCAGTCTTAGCATCGCCTGGGTTCCGGTTTCGGGCGACACGTCCACAATTGCCGGAAATCCAGCGCGAGCGGCAGTCCATGAACGAATTGCCTCGTGATCGGTCAGCATGATCGTGTCGGCCATCGAAGCTTCTCCCTTGAGGACAAATGATTGCTGTCGGGAAACGCCAACCGCCGTTCTCCAGTTCCGCGCGCGATACAAACTCGGCTTGCCGCATATTCGAATTTGCTTAACCGCTTGTTTGGTCTTCCGCCTTAAGGTCTTCGCGTAAGCGAGGGGAAGTCATAGTCCTTTGGACACCGGTCTGCTGATAGCGTTGCTCAACCCGACGATCGCGCTGGCGCTCGGCGCGTCGTTCCTCGTTCTATGGCTGTATCAACGCCATCGCCCCTATCTGATCGCACTTGCCGCGGCCTACTCGCTCTCGGCGGCCGGCTTCCTGTTTCAGGCCTTCACACTGCCCATCGGCCTGATGCCATCCAAGTTGCTCTCCATTACATGCTTCAGCCTTGCCGCCTGCTGTTTGTGCAGCGCGGTGGTGGCGCGCTATGGGCGGCGCGTGCCCTATGTGGGGATCGGCGTCCTGTCGGGCGGCGGGCTAGCCGCTCTCTGCTGGTTCATGTTCGCCCAGCCCGATCTCACCTGGCGGATCCTGGTGATCAATTTCGCGTTCGGCGGCCTCAGCCTGCTCGTTGCCGCCGAACTGCGCGTGGTGCGCAACGAGGGTCCGACGGAAATGATCCTGTTCGTGCTGTCGCTGCTTTCCGGGCTCAACTTCTTCGTGCGCACCTTGATCGTCATCATCGCGCATGGACGGTTCGACAACTATGCCGAGCTCTACACCTCGTCCTACTGGACGACGGCGCTTCTGTCGCATGCGCTGCTGTCGCTGCTGATTGCGCTTTGCCTGATCTGCGCGGCCGGGCTCGACGTGGTGAAGGCGCTGAAGACCGAGACCCACACCGATTCGCTGTCGGGCCTGCTCAACCGCCGCGGCTTCGAGGAGCGCGCGACGCTGGTCCTTCAGCACTGCATCACGGCCAGGTTGCCGGTTGCGCTGGTGCTTGCCGATCTCGATCATTTCAAGGCGCTCAACGACCTGCATGGGCATGCGGCGGGCGATCGCGTGATCGCCGATTTCGCCGCCAAGTTTCGGACGGCCGCCGGCGCGCGCGGCGTTGCCGGCCGTATCGGCGGTGAGGAGTTCGCGGTGTTGCTGCCGCTGAGCGACCTTGCCGCGGCAAGACTGTTCGCCGAAGCCGTGCGCACGCTGCATTCGGCGGGCAGCGTTGACGGCCTGCCTCTAGGCACCAGGGTGACCGCGAGCTTCGGCGTCGCGGCCCGCACCAGCCACGAAGGGCTGGAGTTGTTGATGCACCGCGCCGACGAGGCGCTCTACGAGGCCAAAAGAAGTGGCCGCGACAGCGTGCGCCTGTTCCAGGAGCGACCAGAAATGGTTGTCGTTCCGGCGGCGGCGCTCAAGGCCGGCTTATCCTCGGCCTAAAGCCGGATGATCTCAGGCCAAGTCGCCCTGAAATCTGAACCTGGCTCTAAATCAAAGAGATAGAGCATGATGTCGTCCGAAAGCCGCTTCACACTTTTCGGCGTCATGCTCCAGAGCTGCCGTTAACGTCTTTTTCGGCCATCGGTGATTTGCTGTCGCGCCTGGGGGCGTGGAAAACCATATGGGCGGCGCAAACTTCATCCTTGCAATCAACCTGTTCGTCGCAGGCATGCTGGCAGCGGCCTTCATGGCGATCACGCTCTACGATGTGGGGCGGGCGTCGGCGCGCTGGCTGGCCTTCGGATATCTGCTCGGGATGGCCTACTATGCCATCGAATTCGCCATTCCGGTCTTCGACAATGCGCGGCTCGCGGTCGTCGCGGGCTTCTCGGTTTTCCTGGGCGCCACCATCGCCTTCAATGGCGGGCTTGCCCATAAATACCAGGTGGCGCCGCCGTGGACGCCGATGCTGGTCTTTTTGGTAGCGGCCTCCATCGCCGTCTATGCCGTGCAGGATCTGCCGCGTCAGTCGCTGGTCCGCATGATGGCCTACCAGCTTCCCTATGCCGTCATGCAATTCGTCGGCCTCGGCGTCGTCTGGTCGTCCAGGCAAAGACGCGACCGGCTCGACCATGTGCTGATGGCCGTTCTGGGCGCCAGCGCCCTGCAATTCGTCTCAAAGCCGTTCATTGCCGCCGCGCTGGGCGGCTGGGGCGCCAATCCGCAGGCCTATCTGCGGAGCAATTACGCCCTGGTGTCACAGTCGCTCGGCACCATGTTCGCCCTGGCGATCGCGCTTCTCATCCTGGTCATCATGGTGCGTGACGTGCTGGCCGAGGTCAGGTCGCGATCGGAGATCGACACGCTGTCAAGGTTGCTCAACCGCGGCGGGTTCGAGCGCCATGCCGAGCGCGCCATGCGTGAGGCCGCGCGCAAGGGTATTCCGGTCACGCTGGTCATCGCCGATCTCGATCATTTCAAGAATATCAACGACAATTTCGGCCATGCATCCGGCGACCGGGTCATCGAGGCCTTTGCCGGTCTGCTGCGCGAGGCGGCAGCCGACCATCACGTCGCCGGCCGCCTCGGCGGCGAGGAATTCGCCATTATCCTGCCGGGAACCAACCTCGCCGCCGCCCGGCTCTTCGCCGAAGGCACGCGCAATACGTTCGGCACGCTGCCAGTCGAAGGGCTGCCGCGGAATCATCGCTGCACGGCAAGCTTCGGTGTTGCCGAACTTCAGCCAGGCGAAGATTTCGCCGGGCTGACGCAGCGCGCCGACGAAGCGCTCTATCAGGCCAAGCGCGGCGGGCGCGATCGCGTACGCATCTCGCTCGGCCCGGTCCAGCCGGTCGCCAATACGGGGTAGGGGCGTAGAGGTTAACGGCAGGGGCTGAGTTCGGGCATCTCGCCGTCGGAAAGGCCATACATATAGCTGCGGCCTTTCACGAAAACCGGCGGCCTGTAGCAGTCGCGGCCGGAGACATCGTCGGGCTCGTTTTCATAGACGACGCTCGGCTGGCCGGCGCCGGTGTAGTCCGACAATTCCTTGGCCAGCTTGCCCTCACCGACGAGGATGCGCTTGTAGCCGGCGGCGCTCTCAATGACGAGATTTCCGAAGGAATCGGCATAGACTCGGTCGCGATGGCCTTCCGCGAGCGCCGGCACGGCGAAGCCGGTGGCCAACGCCACCAGGACAAGCGCCGGAAGGCGCGATCTGCCTGAATTCAAACGCATGGCATCCCTCCTTAGTTAGGGGCAAAGCCTCCTCGAATCAGAAATTAACCTTTTATTAACCTTTGTTAAGAGGTTAACCTCGTTTGACCCAAGGTCTCGGCAAACATGGTTAATATCCGGCGGCCCGGATGGCTGCGGCCATCATTCGGCCATGCTTCCCCGCACCATCGCCGCCGGTGTCGAGGCGCAGAAGGCATGTCGCTGGGCGACCTTGATCTGGCATGGCCGCTGATGGCTGCGTGAGGAGGACAGCGTATGGCGTTATACCGGACGGTTCGGATGACGCTTTTTCTGTGCCCATTGCTGATCGCCGCGGCCTGCGTCCCGCAGACCAATGCGCCGAAGGCTGGAACCTCGGCTGCCGCTGCAGCCGATGTGACGGGGCCGCAGCCGCGTACCGCGACCTACAATTGCGCCGATGGCGGCAGGATGACCATCCAGAATCTCGGCTCGTCGCTGCGTGTGGTCGGGCCGGATGGCATCCCTGAAGAGTTTGCTGCTTCGCCCGCCAACCAGAACAGCCGCTACCAGGAACCGGTGACACATGACGCAGTTGTGATCGACGGACGAGAAGCGCTGGTGATGAAGAGCGGGTCGACACCCCGGACCTGCACAAGATAACGGCGGTTTGCCGCACTGCAGCGAACATTGCGTCGGCTCTCGGTCGCGCCCTAATCGATTGAAGCAAAGAGCGCCGCTTTTGTCAGACTAAATTACGTTTTCGAAACGGTTTTCTGGCTTTGACGCGGTGCAAAAAGAGCATTAGAAACCGGCTGTCCGAAGTCGCAACCGGAAGCGGTAATGCCGCATTTCCACCTGGGGCTCCAGAGACGCCGAACTGGGGGAGCCATGAGCAAATCACCAGCCACCCGCGCAACTGCCAGACGTGAACGGCCGCTTTCGCCGCATCTGAGCGTCTACCGGCCGCCGGTCACCATGACGATGTCGATCATCCATCGCATCACCGGCGGCGCGCTGTATTTCGGCACGTTGCTGGTTGCTGTCTGGCTGATGGCGGCGGCGAGCTCGCAAGCCACCTTCGACTGGGTCAACTGGGCGTTCGGCTCATGGCTGGGGCGGCTGGTGCTGTTCGGCTACACCTGGGCGCTGATGCACCACATGCTGGGCGGCGTGCGCCATCTGATCTGGGACACCGGCGCGGGCCTGGAAAAGCACACCGCGTCGAAGATCGCCTGGGCGACGCTGGCCGGCTCGATCTTGCTGACGCTGCTGATCTGGATCGCTGGCTACATGGCGCGGGGAGCCTGAGATGAGCGGCACCAACACCGACATGCGCACGCCGCTGGCCAAGGTCCGCGGCCTCGGCTCCGCCCGCGAGGGCACCGGGCATTTCTGGCGGCAGCGGCTGACGGCGATCGCCAACGTCCCGCTGATCCTGTTCTTCATCGGCTTCCTGATCGCGCTCAACGGCCATGGCTATATCGAAGTGCGCGCGGCGCTCGCCAATCCGTTCGTGGCGCTGGTCCTGGCGCTGGTGCTCATCTCCGGCCTCTACCATATGCGGCTCGGCATGCAGGCCATCATCGAGGACTATGTTCACGGCGAGGGCATGAAGCTGGCGTTGATCGCGCTCAACACATTTTTTTCCATAGCGGTCGGCGTCGGCTCGCTCTTCGCCCTGCTCAAACTGGCATTCGGAGGCTGATTTGGCCAAGGACGCGAAATCAGCCAACCCGGCAGGCTATACCTATGTCGACCACAAATTCGACGTGGTGATCGTCGGCGCCGGCGGCGCCGGCCTGCGCGCCACGCTCGGCATGGCCGAGCAGGGCCTGCGCACCGCCTGCATCACCAAGGTGTTCCCGACGCGCTCGCACACGGTTGCCGCGCAGGGCGGCATCGCCGCCTCGCTCGCCAATATGGGTCCCGACAACTGGCAGTGGCATCTCTTCGACACGGTCAAGGGCTCGGACTGGCTAGGCGACATCGACGCGCAGGAATACATGGTCCAGCAGGCACCCGCCGCCGTCTACGAGCTCGAGCATTACGGCGTGCCGTTCTCGCGCACCGAGGAGGGCAAGATCTACCAGCGGCCGTTCGGCGGCATGATGATGAATTTCGGCGAGGGGCCGCCGGTACAGCGCACCTGCGCCGCGGCCGACCGCACCGGCCACGCCATGCTGCACACGCTCTACGGCCAGTCGCTGAAGAACAACGCCCAGTTCTTCATCGAGTATTTCGCGCTCGACCTGATCATGGAGCCGGACGGCACCTGCACCGGCGTCGTCGCCTGGAATCTCGACGACGGCACCATCCACCGCTTTTCGGCCAAGATGGTGGTGTTGGCGACCGGCGGCTATGGCCGCGCCTATTTCTCCGCCACCTCGGCGCACACCTGCACCGGCGACGGCGGCGGCATGGCGGCACGCGCCGGGCTGGCGCTGCAGGACATGGAGTTCGTTCAGTTCCACCCGACCGGCATCTACGGCGCCGGCTGCCTGATCACCGAGGGCGCGCGCGGCGAGGGCGGCTATCTCGTCAATTCCGAGGGCGAGCGTTTCATGGAGCGCTACGCGCCGTCGGCCAAGGACCTGGCGTCACGCGACGTGGTCTCGCGCTGCATGACGCTGGAGATCCGCGAAGGCCGCGGCGTCGGGCCGAAGAAGGACCATATTTTTCTCCATCTCGACCATCTCGATCCGGCGGTTCTGCATGAAAGGCTGCCCGGCATTTCGGAATCGGCAAAGATCTTTGCCGGCGTCGACCTGACCAAGGAGCCGATCCCCGTGCTGCCGACGGTGCACTACAATATGGGCGGCGTGCCGACCAATTACTGGGGCGAGGTGCTCAACCCCACTGCCTTGAACCCGGACCAGGTGTCGCCCGGGCTGATGGCGGTCGGCGAAGCCGGCTGCGCCTCCGTCCACGGCGCCAACCGGCTGGGCTCGAACTCGCTGATCGATCTGGTGGTGTTCGGCCGCGCGGCGGCGATCCGCGCCGGCCAGGTGATCGACCGCACATCGGCGATCCCATCTCCCAACGAAGCTTCGGTCGAAAAGATCATGGATCGCTTCGACAGGCTCCGCCACGCCAACGGCTCGACGCCGACGGCGGTGTTGCGCGAGAAGATGCAGAAGGCGATGCAGGAAGACGCTGCGGTGTTCCGCACGCAGGACTCGCTGGACAGCGGCTGCAAGCGCATTTCGCAGATCTGGGGCGAGCTTGGGGATATCAAGGTGTTCGACCGCTCGATGGTCTGGAACTCCGATCTGGTCGAGACGCTGGAACTGGAAAACCTGATGGCCAATGCCATCACCACGGTCCAAGGTGCCGCGGCGCGCAAGGAGAGCCGTGGGGCGCATGCGCGGGAAGATTTCTCGGCTCGCGACGACGCCAACTGGCGCAAGCATACGCTCGCGCGGCTCAGCGAAGACGGCGAGGTGACGCTCAGCTACCGGCCGGTGCATACCGAACTGCTGCTCAAGGAAGCGGACGGCGGCATCAACCCGGCCAAGATCGCGCCCAAGGCCAGGGTATATTGAGATGGTGCCTAAGCTCGTCATCCGAAAGGGTTTGAGGTAATGGTCGAACTGACGCTCCCCAAGAATTCGCAGATCAAGCAGGGCAAGACCTGGCCGAAGCCGGAGGGCGCCACCAATCTCAGGGAATATCGCATCTACCGCTGGTCGCCGGACGACGACGAGAATCCGCGCATCGACACCTATTTCGTCGACATGGACGATTGTGGGCCGATGGTGCTCGACGCGCTGCTCTGGATCAAGAACAAGATCGACCCGACGCTGACCTTGCGCCGCTCCTGCCGCGAAGGCATTTGCGGCTCCTGCGCCATGAACATCGACGGTTCCAACACGCTGGCCTGCACCAAGGGCTGCGACGACATTTCCGGCGCGGTCAAGGTCTATCCGCTGCCGCATATGCAAGTGGTCAAGGACCTGGTGCCCGACCTCACCAATTTCTATGCCCAGCACGCGTCGATCGAGCCATGGCTGAAGACGGTATCGCCGCAGCCGGCAAAGGAATGGCTGCAGAGCCATGAGGACCGCGAAAAGCTCGACGGGCTTTACGAGTGCATTCTATGTGCCTGCTGCTCGACCTCCTGCCCGAGCTATTGGTGGAACGGCGACCGCTATCTCGGCCCGGCGACGCTGCTGCAGGCCTATCGCTGGCTGATCGATTCCCGGGACGAGGCCAAGGGCGAACGGCTCGACAATCTCGAAGACCCGTTCCGCCTCTATCGCTGCCACACCATCATGAACTGCGCCCAGACCTGCCCCAAGGGGCTCAACCCGGCCAAGGCGATCGCCGAGATCAAGAAGATGATGGTGGAGCGAAGGGTGTAGCCGGACCGGGTGCCTGGGTGATAACAGTCGCCAAGATAATCTCATCCGTAGCGATCCTTCGCACCCCCCTCTGTCCTGCCGGACATCTCCCCCGCAAGGGGGGAGATCGGCAGCTTCAGCGCTTCGCTTACTCCTGCAACGCTGGAGATTGGCGAAAGCCGCGATGACGGCCAATCTCCCCCCTTGCGGGGGAGATGCCCGGCAGGGCAGAGGGGGGTGCTGTCCCTCCAGCCTCAGAAGGATAGCCAATCCTATGACTGACACCGACCTTCCCATCCTCTCCCCCGCCGAAGCGCGTGTGCTCGGTTGCCTGATCGAGAAGAAGGAACTGACGCCCGACATCTATCCGCTGACGCTCAATGCCGCGCATCAAGCCGCCAACCAGAAGACGGCGCGCGAACCGGTGATGGCACTGGAGCTCGGCGAGATCGCCAGGGCATTTGGCCAGCTCGAGCAGAAAGGTCTGGTCAGGCGCGCCTTCGCATCGCGCGTCGAGCGCTATGAGCACACTGTCGCGCAGCACTTTTCGCTGACCTCGTCGCAGATCGCGGTGATCGGCCTGCTGCTGTTGCGCGGCGCGCAGACGGCGCATGAATTGCTGGCGCGGGCCGAGCGCATGGCGCGGTTCTCTTCCATCGAGGCGCTTCGCGGCGACCTCGACCTTCTGATCGGCCGCAGGCCACCGCTGGTTCAGTTGCTCGACCGGGCGCCGGGCCAGCGCGAGGAGCGCTACGTGCATCTGCTGAGCGGGCCGGTGGAGGTGTCGGCTGTAGCGGCGCCATGGCAAGCGCCTCGGCCGGCGTCCGATCTCGAAGGCCGGGTGCGTGCACTGGAGGATGAGGTCGCCGCACTGCGCGCGAAGCTGGAAGCGCTGAGCGGCGGAGGCTAACAAATCATTCGAGATGTCGGAGGGACAGCGCCCCCCCTCTGTCCTGCCGGACAGGGGGGCGAAGGATCGCCCACTCGCCGAAGGCTGGGCTTCAACCCAACCTGGCGTCGAGCGAGACATTTATGGCGCCGAGCGCCTTCGACACCGGGCAGCCCGCCTTGGCCATTTCGGCCAATTCCTTGAATTTCGCCGCATCGATGCCCGGCACCTTGCCGACCACGGTGAGCGCGCTGCCAGTGATCCCGGTGCCGGGAACCAGCGTGACCACCGCCTTGGCGTCGAGTTCGTCGGCGGGTGTGCCGTTCTCGGCGAGGAAGTGGGAGAATTGCATGGCAAAGCAGCCGGCATGGGCGGCGGCGATCAGCTCTTCCGGATTGGTGCCGGATTTGCCGCTCTCGTCCTCGAAGCGTGCCTTGAACGAATAGGGCGTGCCCTTCAGGGTGCCGCTCTGGGTGTCGAGCGTGCCCTTGCCCTCCTTGAGATTGCCTTTCCAGACGGCGTTTGCGGTGCGGTCCATGAAATCCTCCTTGATTGTCCGGGTTGCGCCGGCCGGGCGGCGGCGTTCTTCACGACTATAGCGCCGGCGCGGTCGAAGACCACCGGCTCTTTTGCGCAGTCGCGCAAAGCTGGGCGGCGGGGCTGAATTTTTTCTTAAAAAAATGCGCATGCAAAAATGTCGACTTCCATCGGCCTCGGCCGTCCTGCGGGCGGTCGCGGATTTCGCGGCCGGATGGAGGTCATATGGACAATCTGTTTTTCGCATTGTGGAAGAGCCCGGGCCGCAAGCCCGAACGACGGGAGGATTGCTGGTTGCATCCGCCGCCTTCCGGTCTCGGCCGGCTGCTGGCGGCGGTCGCCATCATCGGGGTCGCCGTATGTCTTCTTGACCATTCGGCAGGCAAAGGTGCGGCTGACACCGTGGTGTCCGCATCCTTTGGTTTCTCGCAACAAGGGAGATAGACATGAAATATGTTTGCCTGGTCTACGGCGAAGAAAAAGATCTTCACGCCATGACCCCGGACAGGTTGGCTAAGCTCGATGCCGATTCGCTTGCTTACGACAGGTCGTTGGACCAGCGGGGCAAGCTGATCATCGCGCAGGCGCTGCAGTCGGTGAAGACGTCGAAGTCGGTGCGGCGGCGCAAGGGCAAGCGTCTGGTCACCGATGGTCCGTTCACGGAGACCAAGGAGCAATTGCTCGGCTTCGTCATGATCGAGGCCGGGGATCTCGACGAGGCGCTGGAGATCGCCGGCGCGATTCCGCTGGCCGAGATCGGCACCATCGAGGTCAGGGCGATCTACAACGTGCCTGGTTCCTAGACAGAAGCCGCTTTGAAGGAACGCCCCGGATTCTTCGATGGGCGCAACTTTTGCGTGTTGAAGCCAAACGCCACTTCTCTTATCCTCACCGAGGCTTGGGGGAATTTGGCATGCCTTTCCTGATTGCAGTACTTGGCCTGCTGGGCGCGGCGGCGTTCTGGTGGTATCGGATGAAGGCCATGAACGACGCCGCACGTGAAGTTGCCGACGTCGTTGGGCGTGTGCAAGGCAATATCAGGCGCAAGAAGCTGCGCAAGCAGGCGGCGCTTTCGCCGCTGACGGCGATCGATGATCCCGTCGTGGCCGCCGCCACGCTGATTACCGCCATCGTGTCCGAGAACGGCCCCGTGCTGCCGGAGCGAGAAGCTATCATTCGTTCGGTGATTTCGGAGATCGCAGACACCAAGAAAAAGATGGACGAGGCGGTGGTCTACGCCAAATGGGCGGCATCGCAGATCGACGACACCACGATCGTCATCGACAGACTGGCGCCGTTCCTGCGCGAACGTCTCGACGTGGCTGAGCGAAACGATCTGCTGCAGATGCTGAACCGCGTGGCCCAGACCGGCGAGCAGCGACTGCAGATATCCGACCAACGCATGCTGCGGTTGCGTCAGAAACTCGGCTTCGAGGTCAACTAGGGTGTGCTGATATTCAGGTGATGCCGGCCTGCGAATGGCGGCTTCCTGCGCTTCCGGTGCTCACGTACCCAAAAGTACGCTCCGCTCCGGTTCTCGGAATCCGCCATTCTCGACTCGGCCTGACCTGAATCTCAACACACCCTGGCCTGTCGCGAGTCGGTCAGATGGCCTCGCCCTTCAGCAGCCTTGGCGTGTCGCCAGACAATCCCGATGCCTGGCGGATGAAAAAATCCTTCAGGCGCGGCATGCGCTCGACCAGGCCGAGGCCGATGTCGCGTACGGCGCGCAGCGGGCCGATGTCATTGGAAAACAGCCGGTTGAGCACGTCGGTGGTGATGCCCATCTGCACCGTGTCGAAGCGCCGCCACTGCTGGTAGCGCTCGAGCACGTCCAGCGCGCCGATGTCCTGGCCGAGCCGGTCGGCCTCGACCACCACTTCGGCCAATGCCGCGACATCCTTGAAGCCGAGATTGAGGCCCTGGCCGGCGATCGGATGGATGCCATGGGCGGCATCGCCGACCAGCGCGATGCGGGGTGCTGCGAAGGCGCGGGCAAGCGTCAGGCCGAGCGGCCAGGCGCGCGGCTTGTCGGCGACGCGGATTTCGCCGAGCTTCAGGCCAAAACGCAGTTCGAGTTCATGCTCGAAGACGAGATCGTCGCCATCGACCAGCTTTTGCGCATCCTCTGTCCGTTCCACCCAGACGATCGACGAGCGGTTGCCGTCCTTGCCAGGCTTCAGCGGCAATGTGGCGAAAGGGCCGGCCGGCAAGAAATGCTCTTCGGCGCGGCCATTGTGCGGGCGCTCATGGGCGACGGTGCAGACGATGCCGGATTGGCCATATTCCCATTTCACCGTCTTGATGCCGGCCATGTCGCGCAGCTTCGAATTGACGCCGTCGGCGGCGACCAGCAGCCGCGCCTTCAGCGTCGCGCCATCGGCAAGATGCACGGTGACGCCGGCGCCGCTCGGCTCGAAGGCGTTGACGGCGACGCCCTCGATAATGTCGATGCCGAGTTTTTCCGCACTGCCGCGCAAGGCGCCGTTCAGATCCCGGTTGGCAACCATATGGGCGAAGGGTTCGCCAGGCGCGACCTCGCCGTCGAAAGTGAGAAACACCGGGCGCACCGGATCTGCCGTGCGCGAATCGGTGACGATCATCTCGGTGATCGCCTGCGCCTCCGGCGCGATCTTCGCCCAGACGCCGAGCTGGTCGAGCATGCGGCAGGCGGCGGCGGCGATGGCCGAGGCGCGGCCGTCCTTTTGCCAGACGCCGGCTGGTGCGGCGTCGACGACGGCGATGGCGAGGCTCGGGCGCGCCTGTTTCAGCGATACCGCGGCGGCAAGCCCGACATAGCCGGCGCCGGCGACCAGAACGTCGAGCGAGTTTTTTGCGTTCGCCTTGCGGTCCACCATGGCAAATTCCCTTCCGGCCAAATTCGTTCCGGCCTTGACTGCCCGCCATTCCTGTCGGAAACCGCCATAACACTTTTGCTGCAAGGGCGCGAAACATGACGGCGGCCATGGACGAGCTTCTCGACATTCTCAACCTCGAGAAGCTCGAACACAACCTGTACCGTGGTCGCAGCCCCAAACTCGACTGGCAGCGGATTTTCGGCGGCCAGACCATCGCCCAGGCGCTGGTCGCGGCGCAGCGAACGGTCGAGCCCGAACGCCACGTACATTCGCTGCACGGCTATTTCATGCGGCCCGGCGACACCAAGGTGCCGATCATCTACGAAGTCGACCGCATCCGCGACGGCGGCTCCTTCACCACGCGCCGCGTCGTGGCTATCCAGCATGGCCAGGCGATCTTTTCGCTGGAGGCCTCGTTCCAGCAGGACGAAGTCGGCCTCGAACATCAGGTGCCGATGCCGCTGGATGTGCCGGCGCCCGACACATTGCTGTCGCAGCGCGAATTGCTGGGCAAGTTCGGCGAGGCCGTGCCCGACGGCATCAGGCGCTACTGGGAGCGCGACCGGCCGATCGAGATGAAGCCGGTGATGCTGAAGCACTATACCAGTCGCGAGAAACTGGAGCCGAAGCAGAACATCTGGATACGCACCACCGGCCCGGTGCCTGCCGACCGCGCTATCCAGGCAGCCGTGCTCGCCTACCTCTCCGACATGACGCTGCTCGACACCTCGACCTTCGCGCATGGCCGTGCCATCTTCGACCGCGACATCCAGGCGGCAAGCCTCGACCATGCCATGTGGTTCCACCGCACCCATCCGCTCGACGACTGGATCCTGTACACGCAGGACAGCCCCTCGACGCAGGGATCGCGAGGCTTCACACGCGGTTCGCTGTTTGCCCGGGACGGCACGCTGATCGCCTCGGTTGCGCAGGAAGGCCTTATCCGGCTGAGGCGCTCGCCTGCGCAATAGGCATTTTCAAAAAATTGCCTATTTTTTAATCAATCGCAGTGCCGCAACTCTGAACAGTCGGCTGCTGATGGCCGTCTAATCTCTTTGTTTACAACAGGTTAATTGGCTGCTTCGGCAATTGGCACGGAGCTTGAATCCTCGTGGGCACTCTCCGGCTCTCACGGGATCGGCGAAGTCGTGCAAACGCGGGGGACCCGCAACAGCAAAGGGTGAAACCTTATGAAAATCGTGATGGCAATCATCAAGCCGTTCAAGCTCGACGAGGTGCGCGAAGCGCTCACCGCAGTCGGCATCCAGGGCCTGACCGTCACCGAAGTCAAAGGCTACGGGCGTCAGAAGGGACACACTGAAATCTATCGCGGGGCGGAATACGCAGTCAGCTTCCTGCCGAAGATCAAGATCGAGGTCGCGGTGGGCGGCGACATGGTCGACAAGGCCGTCGAAGCCATCACCGCCGCGGCCAAGACCGGACAGATCGGCGACGGCAAGATCTTCGTCTTCGGCATCGACCAGGCCGTGCGCATTCGCACGGGCGAAACAGACACCGACGCGCTTTGAGCCGCGCACGTATTCCAATGGAGAGTTCAATGAATATTTCTTCCACCTTGAAATCAGCGGCGCGCACCGCGCTGCTGGGCGCCGCCACGCTCGCGGCGCTGGGCACGGTTGCGGCCTTCGCGCAGGAAGCAGCTGCTCCCGCAGCCGCCGCGCCGGCGGCGGCGCCGGCTTTCACCGTCGACAAGGGCGACACGACGTGGATGTTGCTTTCCACCGTGCTGGTGCTGTTGATGACCATTCCCGGCCTTGCGCTGTTCTATGGCGGCCTGGTTCGCGCCAAGAACATGCTGTCGGTGCTGATGCAGGTCTTCACCATCACCTGCGTGGTCATGATCATCTGGGTGTTCTACGGCTATAGCCTTGCCTTCACGCCCGGCAATGCCTTCGTCGGCGGCCTCTCCAAGATGTTTCTTGCCGGCGTCGACGTGACGACGCTGTCGGAAACCTTCACCAAGGGCGTCGCCATTCCCGAACTGGTGTTCGTCCTTTTCCAGATGACCTTCGCCTGCATCACGCCTGCCCTGATCGTCGGCGCCTTCGCCGAACGCATCAAGTTCTCCGCCGTGATCCTTTTCACCATCCTGTGGGTCACCTTCGTCTATTTCCCGATCGCGCACATGGTCTGGTTCTGGGGCGGCCCGAGCGCTTATAGCGACCCGACCGGGCTCATCTTCAGCTTCGGCGCCATCGACTTCGCCGGCGGCACCGTGGTTCACATCAATGCGGGCATCGCCGGCCTTGTCGGCGCGCTGATGATCGGCAAGCGCATCGGCTACCAGAAGGACGTCATGGCGCCGCACTCGATGACGCTGACCATGGTCGGCGCCTCGCTGCTGTGGGTCGGCTGGTTCGGCTTCAACGCCGGTTCGAACCTCGAGGCGAACGCCTATGCGGTGCTGGCCATGGCCAACACCTTCGTCGCCACGGCGGCGGCGGCATTGACCTGGATCGTGCTTGAAACAGTGCTGCGCGGCAAGGCGTCGATGCTTGGCGCCGTTTCGGGCGCCGTCACCGGCCTTGTCGCCGTCACGCCCGCCGCCGGCTTTGCCGGACCGATGGGCGCCATCGTGCTCGGCATCGTCGCCACTTGCGTCTGCTACTTCTTCGTCTCGGTGGTGAAGAACAAGTTCGGCTATGACGACAGCCTCGATGTCTTTGGCATCCACTGCGTCGGCGGCATCATCGGCGCGCTCGGCACCGGCATCCTGGTCAATCCCGCTCTCGGCGGCGCCGGCATCGTCGATTATTCGACAGCCGACTTCGCCGCTGGCTATGCCGGCACGGCGACCCAGTTGTGGTCGCAGTTCAAGGGTGTGCTGGTAACCGTGCTCTGGTCGGGCATCGGCAGCGCCATCCTCTACAAGATCGTCGACATGATCGTCGGCCTGCGCCCGACGGCCGATGCCGAGCGCGAAGGTCTGGACCTCACCTCGCATGGCGAAGCGGCTTACCATCCGTAAGCCTTGTTAGGGGCGGCCTCGGTCGCCCCCGCATCCTCCCATCCCGTCGTGATGCTCCCGAAAGGGGCTCACGCCTTGAGGCCCGGAGATGTTCCGGGCCTCTTTTTTGCGCCCGGTGGCGGGTGCCGCCGATCACAATCGCTTGATCCGGTGCCCGATCGGCCGAAGGCCATGAAACATCGCCGCCGCTGGTCCCGAACTGTGGTGGCGATCGTTGTCTGGGCGCTCGTGAAAACCAGGGAAGGAACCATTCCATGAACATCAGAAACAGCCTCAAGTCTGCCTGCCTCGGGGCACTTGCTCTTGCCATGGTCAGCGGCACGGCCGTCGCCGGCGCGCTCGATTCGCCGGACAATATGGCGCCGTTCTTCGCTGATACCGGCATGAAAACCATGAAGCCGATGGCGGAGTTCAAGTCCGCTTTCATGGCGATGCCGATGGAAAAGCAGGAAGCGATGAAGAAGGAATGCAATGATGCGGCGATGAGCAAGCCGTATGCCGAATTCTGCGCCAATGTGCAGGCGCTCGGCGGCGCCAACTAAATGCGGGACCAGGCTGAAGCCTGATTAATCTTGCTTCAGCTGCAGAGGGCGGGCCAGTGCCCGCCATCTGCAGCTGCCTGTGCCGTCGGTTCACAAACGACTCAAGCGATCGTGATTCCGCGCCCGCTGCGCTTGCTGGTAGAACCCATCGCGATCCACCCCCCGGATCGATCTGCGGGCGAAATCCCACTTTTGCCCGTTCAAGATAAGGCCTCGCTGGCTCCCGCCCGCGAGGCTTTCTTGTTTCACGGGGCACCTCGTGCAATGCGCCGCTCAACCGCCGGTGACAAGCGATAGCGCTCTCAACCTCTTATAGTTAATGCGGCTTTAACCTTCCCGCCGATACTCTGGTGTCCGAATCTGCCGGAGTGCGTCATACGCTCGGGCCGGGCAATGACAGACGGGGAAGAGCATGCGTTCAGGGGCTTCAGCACCGCTCGCGCTGGCCGATACGGGGCAGGGCATCCGGGCGTTCGCACGGCGTCAGGTCGGCCGGCTGGTCGGCGCCGGCCTGTTTGCGCTGGTCGCCTTCGGCGTCGCCAGCCTCGCCACCTGGAACGTCGCCGATCCGAGCTTCTCCCACGCCACCGGCAACATCGTCACCAACGCCATGGGCTATGCCGGCGCTGTCTTTTCCGACATTGCCATGCAGTTCTTCGGGCTGGCCGCCGTGGCGGCCCTGGTGCCGGCGGTAATCTGGGGATTTCTGCTGTTTTCGGCGCGCGGCGTCGACTGGCTGCCGAAGCGCGGGCTCGCCTGGTTCGGCTTCGCGCTCACTGCCGCCGCGATCGCCGGCTGCGTGGTGCCGCCCAAGACCTGGCCGCTGCCGACCGGCCTCGGCGGTGTGTTCGGCGACATGGTGCTTCATATCCCCGGCCTCGTCATCGGCGGTTATCCGACCGGCCTCATCGCCAGCGTGATCGCCGTGCTTCTGGCCGCGCCGGCGCTGTGGCTGTTTGCCTATGGTTCGGCGCTGATTGCGCGCAAGAACGGCTTTGCCGTCATGGAAGATGAGCCGGCCGCGCCCGATGCGCGCGAGGACGAATCGCTCTTCGACGATGACGAGGACGAAGACGACGAAGGTATACTGGCGCTTGGCGCCATCACCCATTGGTGGCTGTCGTTTCGTGGCTATCTTCGCCGCCGCGCCGCACGGCGCCGCGAGCATGACGATTTCGAACCCGAGATGGAACCGCGTCCCAGCGCCTGGCGACGTGCCGCCGAGCGGGTCGAGTCGGCCGAGTTCGCCGAGGCACGAATGAGCCCGGATGGCCGCGCCCGCGTCGAACCGGAATTCTTCGCCGCCATGGTCAACGACCGCACCGCCTCGCTCGACCCCGACGATGCCGATGTCTTCGACGATGACGACGATGTGGACTTTGCGCCGGAACCAATGGGCCAGCGCCGCGCCGCGCCCAATGCGAAGGTGCAGAACTTCCGCTCCGACGCGGCGACCCGCGTCGAGGCGCCAGCGCCGCGCCCGGCTCCGGGCGCCCGCGTCCAACGCGAGGCGCAAACCTCGCTGATCGGCTCCGACACGTTCGAGATGCCGTCGCTGCATTTCCTGTCCGAGCCGAAGAACGTCGTGCGCGACGCCAGCCTGTCCAAGGATGCGCTGGAGCAGAACGCCCGCCTGCTCGAAGGCGTGCTGGAGGATTTCGGCGTCAAGGGCGAGATCATTGCCGTGCGCCCGGGTCCGGTGGTCACGCTCTACGAGCTCGAACCGGCGCCAGGCATCAAATCGTCGCGGGTCATCGGCTTGTCCGACGATATCGCCCGCTCGATGAGCGCGATCGCCTGCCGCGTCGCCGTGGTGCCCGGCCGCAACGCCATCGGTATCGAACTGCCGAACGCCAAGCGCGAGACCGTCTATCTCAGGGAGATCATGGCCAGCCGCGATTTCGAGACCACCAAGGCCAAGCTGGCGCTGGCGCTGGGCAAAACCATCAATGGCGAGGCTGTCATCGTCGACATCGCCAAGATGCCGCACGTGCTGGTCGCCGGCACCACCGGCTCGGGCAAGTCGGTCGCCATCAACACCATGATTCTCTCGCTGCTCTACCGGCTGACACCGCAGGACTGCCGGCTGATCATGATCGATCCGAAAATGCTGGAACTCTCGGTCTATGACGGCATCCCGCATCTTTTGACGCCCGTCGTCACCGACCCCAAGAAGGCGGTGGTGGCGCTGAAATGGACGGTGCGCGAGATGGAGGATCGCTACCGCAAGATGTCGAAGGTGGGCGTGCGCAACATCGACGGCTTCAACGCCCGCGTCAGCCAGGCCGACAAGAAAGGCGAGAAGATCTCGCGCACGGTGCAGACCGGCTTCGACCGCCAGACCGGCGAGGCGATCTACGAGACGGAAAACCTCGATCTCGAGCCGATGCCCTATATCGTCGTCATCATCGACGAGATGGCCGACCTGATGATGGTCGCCGGCAAGGACATCGAAGGCGCCGTGCAGCGCCTGGCGCAGATGGCGCGCGCCGCCGGCATCCATGTCATCATGGCGACGCAGCGCCCCTCCGTCGACGTCATCACCGGCACGATCAAGGCCAATTTCCCGACCCGCATCTCCTTCCAGGTGACGTCGAAGATCGACAGCCGCACCATCCTCGGCGAGCAGGGCGCTGAGCAGCTGCTTGGCATGGGCGACATGCTCTACATGGCCGGCGGCGGCCGCATCCAGCGCGTGCACGGCCCCTTCGTGTCCGACGACGAGGTCGAGAAGATCGTCGCGCATCTGAAGCTGCAGGGCGTGCCGGAATATCTCGACGCCATCACCGAGGACGACGACGAGGACGACGACGAGCCGTCGGGCAAGGGCGGATCTAGCGGCGGTGGCGGCGGCAATTTCGAGGATTCCGACGATCCCTACGACCAGGCGGTCGCGGTGGTGCTGCGCGACGGCAAGGCCTCGACCAGCTACATCCAGCGCCGGCTCGGCATCGGCTACAACCGCGCCGCCTCGATCATCGAGAAAATGGAGAAGGAAGGTATCGTCGGCCCGGCCAACCATGCCGGAAAACGCGAAATCCTGGTGCCAACGGAGGACGACAAGTTCTGATTGGCTGGGGCGGTGCAATAGACCGCCGCCCGGCAACCTTTGGACCTTCCGGCGCGTTCAAGCGATCGAGCTCTGTTCGATCCGCCAAACTTAAGCCCAACTGGCGGTCCAGGACATCGACAACATTCAATTCGCGCATGATCCCTTCTGAAATTTCAGGGGTCATGCGCCGGAACCACAAGAGAGTGACCGGCATGAACAACTCATCTTTCGCCCCAAACCGCCGCCAGCTGCTTGGTCTCGGCCTGGTGCTCGCCGGCGCCGCTGCCATCAATGTCGTGCCCGGATTCCAGTTGCTGGCCTCGGCGCAAGCGGCGGTGCCACAGTCGGCGCAGAAGATCGCCGACCACTTCTCCTCGGTCAAATCGATGAGCGGCGAGTTCGTCCAGTTCGGGCCCAAGGGCGAACAGACCGGCGGCAAGTTCTTCCTGGAGCGGCCGGGCAAGATTCGCTTCAACTATGACGGAGCGTCGAATTTCAGGGTGATTTCCGACGGCAAGTCGGTGGTTATCCTCAACAAGAGGCTGAACACGTCCGACCTCTACCCGCTGTCGAAGACGCCGCTCAAGTTGCTGCTCGACAACAGGATCGATCTCTCCGGCGGCCGCGTCAAAAGCGTCAAGGAAGAGAACGACCTGA
This sequence comes from Mesorhizobium sp. WSM4871, assembly GCF_055811295.1. Lineage (NCBI taxonomy): Bacteria > Pseudomonadati > Pseudomonadota > Alphaproteobacteria > Hyphomicrobiales > Phyllobacteriaceae > Mesorhizobium > Mesorhizobium sp. WSM4871. The sequence continues at coordinate 243,117 of NZ_JBVVPU010000008.1, forward strand.
CCACCATCCAGCTCGCCGACAAATCGGTGTTCGGCAATTCGAAGATCACCATGATGTTCGACCCGAAATCCTACGAATTGCGCCAGTGGACCATCACCGACGCGCAAGGCAAGGACACGACGGTGATGATCTTCAACGTCAAGGAAGGCGTCAGCTTCGCCGCCGACACCTTCGCCATCGACTATACGGCCAACCGCGAACTGAATACCAAATCCCGCTGAGCATCTCGATAGCTGTGGATAGAAGCGAGCCGCGCTGTGCAGGGCGCGGCTCAGCTTGTTTTTGAGGCCTGCGGCTGTCAGGTTCCGGCGCGGCCTCCTGGATTCTGCGCATGCCCTTTTCCGTTGCCACCTGGAACATCAATTCCGTCCGATTGCGCATGCCGATCGTCGAGCGCCTGCTGAGGGAGCAGGCGCCGGATGTGCTTTGCCTGCAGGAAACGAAGGTTCCCGACGAGCTGTTTCCCGAGAAGGCCTTCCGCAAACTCGGCTACGAGCACATCGCCTTCCACGGCCAGAAGGGCTATCACGGCGTGGCGACGGTGGCGCGCCGGCCGATCGAGGTGGTCGAAAAGCGCCGCTTCTGCGAGATCGACGACAGCCGGCATCTGTCGGTCACCGTGCGGGCCGGCGGCAAGGCGATCCTCATTCACAATTTCTATGTCCCGGCCGGCGGCGACGAGCCCGATCCGGAGATCAACCGCAAGTTCAGGCACAAGCTGGATTTCGTTGCCGAAATGAACGCCATCCGCGCCGAGCATGACGAGGTGTCGGCGTCGATCCTGGTCGGGGATCTCAATATCGCGCCGCTCGAGCACGATGTCTGGTCGCACAAGCAGCTCCTGAAGGTGGTCAGCCACACGCCGGTCGAGACGGAAAGTTTCGAGGCGATGCGGCTGGCCGGCAACTGGATCGACCTGATGCGGCTCAACGTACCGCATGAGCAGAAGCTCTACACTTGGTGGAGCTATCGCGCGCAGGACTGGGAAGCGTCGGATCGCGGCCGGCGGCTCGACCATGTCTGGTCGTCGCCAAACCTGGTGCCGAACTTTGCCGGCTACGAAATCCTGCGGCTGGCGCGCGGCTGGGACCGGCCCTCGGACCATGTGCCTGTGATTGCGCGGTTCGACCTGGAATAGGCCTTCACAGCTTCGTCATCCTCGGGCGGAGCGGGAACGAAGCGAACCGCGCAGACCCGAGGATTCATGCCGTTCCTCTTGAGCGCCGCGACGGTACAGAATCTGGCCAGATGTCGGCGGACAGCGCCCCCTCTGTCCTGCCGGACATCTCCCCGACGACGGAGGAGATTGGCAGCTTCACCGCCCCCGCTCGTTACTCCCTCAGCCTTCGAAACGCGTTGCCAGTTTCTCGATGCGGCGGATCATCGCCTGGAAATCCTCTGATATGCGCTGGTGCAGATGCGCCGCGATATCGGGATACTCCTCCAGGATGCGGCGGAACATCTTGCGGCTGAGCCGCAGCACTTCCGAATCGATTTCGGCGAATGCGCTGGTCAGCCGGTTGGTGTCGGCGATCAGCGCCAGCTCGCTCAGGATCGTGCCGGGGCCGGCCGTGCCGATCGGGACGCGGTCGCCATTCTGCTCGCGATAGAGCACGATGCGCCCGCTGACCACGATATAGGCGGAATCCGCCACATCGTCCTCCCGGTAGAGCTTATGGTCGGCCTGCAGCAGGGTGGTTTCAGCGCCGAAGGCGAGCAGACGCAACTGTTCTTCCGTGAAGTCTTCGAAGAGCCTCACGGTGGACAGGATGCGGATATCGTCATCCAGCGCCATCTAGCTATGTCCCCGAACCGACAGTCCGACTCCTCCCTCTAGAGTTCGACCCGGAACCACCTCCAGTTTCAGGATCGTACCGGAAACGCAGTCCTCGCCCCGACCGCTTAATAGATGATGAAATGTTTAAGGAACCAGCTTGTAGCCGCCGCTTTCTGTCACAAGAATTTCCGCATTGGAAGGATCGCGCTCGATCTTCTGGCGCAGCCGGTAGACATGGGTCTCCAATGTGTGCGTGGTGACCCCGGAATTATAGCCCCAGACTTCCTCGAGCAGCACGTCACGCGTCACCACCTTCTGGTCGGCGCGGTAGAGATATTTGATGATCGAGGCTTCCTTCTCGGTCAGCCGCACCTTGGCGCCGCGCTGGTCGATCAGAAGCTTCTGGCTTGGCTTGAAAGTGTAGGGACCGACCGAAAAGGTGGCGTCCTCGCTCTGCTCGTGCTGGCGAAGCTGGGCGCGGATGCGGGCCAGAAGCACGGCGAAGCGGAACGGCTTGGTCACATAGTCGTTGGCGCCGGCTTCGAGACCGAGGATCGTGTCGGAATCGGTGTCGTGCCCGGTCAGCATGATGATCGGCGCCTTGTAGCCGCCCTTGCGCAGGATCTTCACCGCCTCCCGGCCATCCATGTCGGGCAGGCCGACATCCATGATGAGCAGATCGATGAGGCCGCCGCGCGCCGCGGCGACGCCTTTGGCGGCGTTTGCTTCCTGCAGGACATCGAATTCCTCGTAGAGGGATAATTGCTCGACGAGTGTGCCGCGCAGGTCGTCATCATCGTCAACGATCAGAATGGTGCGTGAGGTCATGGATCAATCCGTTGTTTTGAAAAGAAAATTCAGTTGACCGTCCCCCGTTTATGCTGAAGTTGACCGGCACAACAGCCGATCACAGTGATTTGTTCCGTGACACGATCATACAAGAAAAAACGTCAGCGCAATGCAGCCGGCGCATTTTTGCCAAAAGGGCTTCGCGTGCTCACCGTGCGTGCCAGGCCCGGCAATGCTGCCCAAGGGCTCCTGCAGGCCGGCAAATTGGTGTTCCCATGCGCGCTGGGACGCGGCGGCATCTCGGCCGGCAAGCGCGAAGGCGACGGCGCTACACCGCTCGGCCAGATGCGGATATTGTCGGGATATTTTCGTGGAGATCATTTTTCCGGCGCCCGCAAAACCCGGCTGGCGATGGCGCCGATCGGACCCGATCTCGGCTGGTGCGAAGTGCCCGACGACCGCAACTACAATCGTCCGGTGAAGATCCCCTATGGCGCCAGCCATGAGCGGATGCGGCGCACCGACCGGCTCTATGACGCCTGCCTGGTGCTCGACTGGAACATCGCGCCGCGCCGGCGCGGGCGCGGCAGCGCCATCTTCTTCCATCTGGCACGCGCCGATTTCACGCCGACGCAAGGCTGCGTGGCGGTGACGGCATGCACGATGGCGCGGCTGTTGCCGCTGCTGTCGGACAGGACGGTGGTGAGGGTGGTGAGGTAGGGAAAGGCAGTAGGGAATAGCAGTATTCTCTCCTTCCACTGCCTATTCCCTACTGCCTACTGCCTTTCCAGTTCCGTGGCTTCTGCCAGCCGATGTCGAGCAGTCCCAGCCGGCCCAGCTCCCGGTCCATGGCGCGGGCGACATCCTTGCGCTCGGCGCCGATGTCGCGCAGTTGGCGGTCCGAGAGGTCCTCGACATTTTCACGCGGAAGACTGGGCTCTCGCGGGAGGCTGATCGCGACTTTCGCGTGGCGGAGCCACTCAATTGCCGCGCGCAGCCAGATCGGCCCGGCGGCGGGGGACTTCAAAGCAATGTGTGACATGACGTGATCCGTTTCATCCGGATATCAAACCCGGTTTGATAGTTTCTCGATGGTCACATCATGCCGGGTTGAAATTTAAGAGGGAAACGAGTAGTTTTTTTCAGATCATCAAGTTTTATTTGTGGATCCGGGGCAATGATGCTGCCAGAAATCATCCCGCGCTGATGGCCCGCCTGCTGCCGGGAACGCGTGCCCTGAGGACGCTGGAGGCGGCGGCACGGCACCTCAATTTCACCCGAGCTGCCGACGAGCTCGGCCTGACGCCGGCGGCGGTCAGCCACCAGATCAAGGAAATCGAGGACCAGCTCGGCATCGTGCTGTTCACGCGCACCAGCCGCACCATCAGGCTGACGGAGGCGGGCGCGGTGCTGTTCGAGGCCTCGGCCGACGCGCTCGACCTGCTAGGCCGGGCCGTTTCAAGGGCGAACAAGATGGCGCGCGGAACGGCGCAACTGAAAGTGACCCTCGATGCGCACTTCGCGACAAAATGGCTGATGCGGCGCCTCGACAATTTTCGCAGGCACCAGCCCGATATCGAGCTGCGCTTCGACATCACCTATGACGTGCGCGATTTCGATCGTGACGACGTCGATGTCGGCATCCGCTTCGGTACCGGGAAATATCAGGGGCTTTGCAGTCACCGTCTGTTCGACAACGTCATCATTCCCGTCTGCAGTCCGGCGCTGCTCAAGGCGGGACCGCCGCTGAAGGAGCCGCGCGACCTTTTCCAGCACACGCTTGCCCATATCGTATGGGCGCGGCAAGGCGTGACCTGGCCGAACTGGCGCATGTGGATGGCAGCGGCCGGCGTCGACGATTTCGACGACAGCCGGACGGTCGTCTTCGGCAATTCCTCGGATGCCGTGCAAGCCGCGCTTGACGGCAATGCGGTAGCACTCGCCGACTTCGCCATGGTGGCGAACGATCTCTCCGAAGGCCGACTGGTGCAGCCGTTCGCGCTGGGCATCAAGGTCGCCCCCGACTTCGCCTATCACCTGGTCTACCCGCAGGCAGCCGCCGATGATGCCAGGATTGTGGCGTTCAGGGACTGGCTGATGAGCGAAGTCCATAACCCACAGCCAGATCCGACACGCCGAAGCTGGGACGAGCTTTAGTATCGCCCCATTCTCGGCAGCAACGCTCAGCCCAGGACTTCAGCCACGCCGAACCAGCCGATTACGGCGCCGATAAGCAGCAGCACGCCAAGCCAATGGCCGGCGTCGATCAGGGTCAGATCCCAGCCGAAGCCTTCATAGCGATGGTTGACGGAAAGCGTCGTGGCGACGAAACCAAGCCACAGCACGAAACCGAAAACGAGCCCGGCGACCAGGCTCGGCTCGCCGCCGGTCATCGCGCCGACGATCAGGGCGGTGACAAGCGCCATCAACAGTTCGGCGATGAAGGAGATGACGAAGGGCAGCGGCGTTTTTTTCATCGTTGCCGGATCAAGCTTGGCGGCCTTCAGCCACGGCTTGCTCAAACCCATGTACCAGACCGCGCCGAACAGCCACGCCACCACGGCGGCGACGACCACCGCCAGCCAGTTCACTGCAGAAAAATCCATGCAATTCCCTCCCCGCAAGCATGTCGCCCAAAAGCATGCCCTCGGTCTTGAACCGAGGGTGCCCAGCGGTTTTGGGACAACGACATTCTCATGATCGATGCGCGATGGAACGCCTGTTCGGCGCTGCCGTCAAGCAAGACGCCAGACGGTGGTGCGCTTGACCTCGGCGTCCTCTAGGGCCCGCGTCACCGCCACCTCGTAGACGGCAAGCGGTTCCAGTCCGGCCTTCGGCAGATAGGCGCGGCCGGGGTCGCCGACGAGGATCTCGGCGCCGCGCGCTTTCAGAGCCGCGAACCACGGCATCAGCCTGTCGGCGAAAGGCTTGTCGTAAAAGACGTCGCCAGCCAGAACCACATCCCAGCCGGCATCGGTCCCGACGCAGTCAGTGCCGAGGAAATTTATCGCGACCCCATTGGCTTCGGCATTGAGGCGGATCGCGGTTGCGCAGAACGGGTCGATGTCGGCGGCGATCACCTCCGCCGCGCCGGCCTGCACGGCTGCGATGGCGACAAGGCCGGAGCCGGAAGCGAAGTCGAGCACACGCTTGCCGCGCACTGTATCGGGATTGTCGATGATATAGCGGGCAAGACCCTGGCCGCCGGCCCAGGCAAAGGCCCAGAAGGGCGGCGGCAGGCCGATTTCGGTCAGCTCGTCCTCGGTGCGCAGCCAAAGATCATGCGCCTCGTCGGCCAGATGCAGGACAATCTCCGGCACATGCGGCGGCGCCATAAGCGCCGTGTTGTCGAGGATGAATTTCTTCGCGCTGTCTGGCGTCAGCGCTGTCACGGAGCGGGCGACAGGCCGCCCATGCGGCAGACCTCTTTCCATTCGGCCGGGGTCACCGGCTGCACGGAAAGCCGCCCGAGCCGGACCAGCGCCATTTCGGCCAGCTTGGGATTGGCCTTGACCTGTTCCAGCGTCGGCGGGTTCGGCACGTCCTTGAAGGCGCGGATGTCGACGCCTTCCCAGCGCGGATCGTCAGTGGTGGTGTCGGGATGGGCAAGCGCGCAAACCTCGGCGACGCCGACCACGTTAAGCCCTTCGTTGGAATGGTAGAAGAAGCCGAGATCGCCGATCTGCATCGCCTTCATGTTGTTGCGCGCCGCATAGTTGCGTACGCCGTCCCATTGCGTGCCGGCCTTGCCCTTCGCCTTCAACGCCTCGAAGGAGAAGACCGAGGGCTCGGATTTGAACAGCCAGTAGTTCATCGGTGTCGTCCTGTTGTCATTGCCGGTTTATCGTTGCCGAGCGTCGGCGCTGCCCCTCACCCTTACCCTCTCCCCGTATAGAGACGGGGAGAGGGGGTCACCAGCGTTGGAGCGCGTCCCTTCTCCCCGTTACTATACGGGGAGAAGGTGCCGGCAGGCGGATGAGGGGCGGCGCAAACCGAAATTATCATAAGCCCGCCGGCTTGTTGAAGACCCAGTTCCACTGCCGGATTTCGACGCTCTCGAACAGTCCGGCCTTGGCATAGGGATCGGCGGCCGACATCGCCTGAGCACCGGCCAGATCGGGTGCCTCGACCACGACGAGACTGCCGTTCGGCTTGCCGTCGGCGTCGAGGAACGGACCGGCGAAGGCCAGTTTCTTCTCGCTATTCAGCCCTTCCAGGAAGGCGACATGTTCGGGCCGTGTATCAAGCCGCACCTGCAGCTTTCCAGGCTTGTCCTTGCAAATCCACGCAAACAGCATCTTCTTCAGCTCCGGATCGTTCGAAAATAGAAATTAAATGTCGGTTTCGGTCTTCAGCGGTCGCGTCATCAGCGCCGTCACAGCCTGGCTTATGGTGACCGTGCCGTCCAGTATCGCGGCGACGGCTGTGATGATCGGCGCGTCGATGCCGCGCTCGGCCGCGATGCGGGCGGCGATCGCCGCCGTCGGCACGCCTTCGGCCAGCGGCAGGCCGGCAAGCGGCTTGCCCTGGCCCAGTGCCAGCCCGTAGGCGAAATTGCGCGACTGGGCGGACGAGCAGGTGAGCAAGAGGTCACCGAGGCCGGAGAGCCCCATCAGCGTCTCCGGTTTCGCACCGAAGGCGCCGCCGATGCGGCGCAATTCGACGAAGCCGCGCGTCACCATGGCGGCCTGGGCGCTGGCGCCGAGCCCGGCGCCGGTGACCGCGCCCGCGGCGATGGCAAAAACGTTCTTCAGCGCGCCGCCGATCTCGACGCCGATCAGGTCGTCGCTCGAGTAGCAGCGCAGGTTTTCCGCCGAAAAGCGGGCGGCAAGGTCGGCGGCCAGATCCGCGTCGCGGGCGGCGACGACCACGGCCGTCGGCAGGCCGCGCGCGACGTCGGTGGCAAAGCTTGGCCCCGACAGAGCGGCGACCGGATTGTTGGGCAGGATCTCCCAGGCGATGGCCGACAGCAGCGCGCCGGTGTCGCGCTCGATGCCCTTGGCGCAGAGAACCAGCGGGACGCCTTGCGGCATATGGTCTTTCGCGGTGGCCAGCATCGTGCGCAGCGACTGCGCCGGCGCCACTGCCAACACACAGTCGGCGCCGTCGAGCGCGGCCTTGATGTCGCTGGTCGCCACGATGCCGGGTTCGATCGCGATACCCGGCAGATAGCGCGGATTTTCGCCGTGGTCGATCGCGGCGACGGTCTGCGGGTCTCTCGCATAAAGGCGGACGAAATGGCCGGCGCGCAGCATGGCCAGCGCCAGCGCCGTGCCCCAGGCGCCGCCGCCAAGCACGGCAACGCGCCAGCCGCTTGGTGTCCTATTCTCGCCGCCGGTCATGCCCCGCTCGGTCATGCTTTGGCTCCACGCCGGCCCGAACCGACCATCGGGGCGGAGACGCTGTCGAGTGGCCAGCGCGAGCGCGGCACGAAATCGGCGGCGTTTTCTTGCGCGATGCCGGCGCGCAGCCGTTCGATGCCGGCCCAGGCGATCATCGCGGCGTTGTCGGTGCAGAGCTTCAGCGGCGGCGCGACGAAGGCAAAGCCGGCCTCGGCGCACAGGGCTTCCAGTGTTGCCTTTATCGTGCGGTTGGCAGCGACGCCGCCGGCGACGACCAGCGCCGGCTCGGCCTTGCCAGGAAACTCCTGACGGAACCGGCTCAGCGCTCGCGAAACACGGTCGCCCAGCGCATCGGCCACCGCCGTCTGGAACGAGGCGCAAATGTCGGCGACGTCCTGGTCGCTCAGCGGGGCAATCGCCGTCGCCGCCTGGCGCACGGCGGTCTTGAGGCCAGAGAAAGAGAAATCGGGCTGCGCTGAACCCTTCATCGGGCGCGGAAAGGCGAAACGCGTGGCATCGCCGGTTGCCGCCGCCTTCTCGACATTCGGTCCGCCGGGATAGGGCAGGCCGAGCATCTTGGCCGTCTTGTCGAAAGCTTCGCCAAGCGCATCGTCGATGGTCGTCGCCCAGCGCTGATAGTCGCCGACGCCGCGCACCGCGACGATCTGCGTGTGGCCGCCCGACACCAGCAGCAAGAGATAGGGGAAATCGAGCCCATCCGTCAGCCTTGCGGTCAGCGCGTGGCCCTCGAGGTGGTTGATGGCAAGCAGCGGCTTGTGCGCGGCCGCGGCAATCGCCTTGGCCGTCATCAGCCCGACGATCAGCCCGCCGACGAGGCCCGGACCGGCGGTCGCGGCGATGGCATCGATGTCGGCGAGTTTTGCGCCCGAATCGGCAAGTGCTGCTTCAATGATGCCGTCCAGCGCCTCGACATGGGCGCGCGCCGCGATCTCCGGCACGACGCCGCCGAAGGCGGCATGTTCCTCGATCTGGCTGAGCACGATGTTGGACAGGATTTTTGGCGCGGCATCGCCCTCCAGCGTCACCACGCTGGCGGCGGTCTCGTCGCAACTCGTCTCAATGCCCAGAACGCGGATCAATTCGTCGCTTCCCTAGTGATTGTGCAACCAGCCTTTCCCCGTTAGGAGAAAGCCCGGAAAACGACCTCAATCTGCCGGGGGGTTACCACGGACGGCGCGCCATGCAAACAACCTTGAAAATCGGAACACGCGGCAGCCCGTTGGCGCTTGCGCAGGCGCAGGAAACGCAGGCGCGGCTGATGGCGGCGCATGACATGCCGGCTGAGGCGTTCGAGATCGTCGTCATCTCGACCAGCGGCGACCGTATCCAGGACCGGCCGCTGTCGGAAGCCGGCGGCAAGGGCCTGTTCACCAAGGAGATCGAGGAGGCGCTGCTCGAGCGCCGCATCGACATCGCCGTGCATTCGTCCAAGGACATGCCGACGCTGTTGCCCGACGGGCTGGAACTCAGCGCCTTCCTGCCGCGCGAGGATGCGCGCGACGCTTTCATCGGCAACGCGGCGAAGGCGATTGCCGACCTGCCGCAAGGCGCCAAGGTCGGCTCGTCGTCGCTCAGGCGCCAGGCGCTGATCCGGCGCATGCGGCCCGATCTCGACGTGGTGATGTTTCGCGGCAATGTGCAGACGCGGCTGCGCAAGCTGGACGAAGGCATCGCCGACGGTACCATTTTGGCCTATGCCGGGCTGAAGCGGCTCGGGCTCGAACATGTCGTCACCGACCTGATGCCGCTCGATCTCTTTCCACCGGCGCCCGGGCAAGGCGCGATCGGCATTGAAACCCGCATCGGCGACCGGGAGGCGGAAAAGATGCTGGCAGCGGTCCATGACATACCGACCGGCCAGGCGCTGGCCTGCGAGCGCGCCTTCCTCGCGGCGCTCGACGGATCCTGCCGCACGCCGATCGCCGGCCATGCGACGATATCAGGTGGGATACTGTCCTTCGCCGGATTGATCATCTCGCCGGATGGCATGGACTGGCATGAGGTCAAGGCGCAAGGTCCGGCCGGGGATGCAGCGCTGATCGGTGCGGACGCAGCCGGGACGGTGCGGACCAAGGCCGGCGAGAAATTCTTCGACGGCTGGGCCTGACATGGTCCGCGTTCTGGTAACGAGACCGGAACCGGGGGCGTCGCGCACCGCACGGCAACTGCGGGACATGGGTTTTAAGCCGATCCTGCTGCCGCTGACCGAAACGGTTTCGGTCGATGTCGGCGCGGTTCCGGACGATGCCGTGGCCGTTGCGGTCACCAGCGCCAATGCGCTGCGCCATGCGCCGAAGGCGTTGACTGCGGCGCTCGCCGTCTTGCCTTGCCATGCCGTCGGCAGACGGACGGCGCAGGCCGCGCGGGAGGCCGGGTTTGTGTCCGTCAGCGAAGGGTCGGGCAATGCCGAAGCGCTGGCCGATGCGCTTGCGGGCAGCCTGTCCGGCAAGACGATCGCCTATCTCTGCGGCCGCGTGCGCTTTGCCACCTTCGAGGAGCGGCTCGAGGCGGCTGCGGTGCATGTCCGCGCCATCGAGACTTACGACACCATTGCGCTGGACTGTTCCGACGCTGATATCATCGAGCGGCTGGCCGGCCAGCCGGTCGGGACGGCCCTGCTTTATTCGGCCAAGGCAGCGGCAGCGATGCGGACCATGATCGAGCGACCAAAGCTGAACCAGCTTTTTAAAAAAGCTCGCTTTTTGACCTTGTCAGGGCGTATTGCCGCGGCGCTTGGGGATATTTCCAGCGAAAGAATGCAGATTGCGAAAGAGCCCAGCGAAGAGGCGCTGCTGGCGCTTTTGCGGCAGCGGCGCTGAGCCGCGTCATCACACCGCCCCTTTTCACCGCTTGGTGATGTGCTAGACCCATCCTGAACCATCCCGAAGCGGATTTTGCGGAGCCCAAGCATGGTCAAGACGCCGAAGATGCGACATTCGAAAAGCCGTCGCGAGCCGGTGACCATCGAACTCGAGCCTGGCTCCGTCTCGCGCATCGTCGAGGAGGATGCGGCCAAAGCAGTGGGCGATGCGGCGCAGACCGACGAGGCGAAGGCGGAGGAGGCGGCGAATGCGTCGCAACCGGAAATGCCCGAAGAGCCGGTGCATGCCGACCAGACCGACCTCGAGCCGTGGGAGCATGCCGATGCGACGCAGGCCGGGCAGGAGGCTATCGGAACAAAGGGTCCCGGAGACTCGGAGCTTCCCTATCCGGCTGGCTCGGACGCGCCGCCGAACCGCGCTTTCGACTACGGTTTCGATGACGCGACCGGCAAAGCCAGCGAGACCGGGGCCAGTGGAACAGAGTCCCGCACTACCGAAGACGCGCCGAAAACAACCCAGACGAGGAACGCGGACATGGCAACGCAGCCGAAGCGTGGCGGCATCAACGGCATCGCTGCCGGCATCATCGGCGGTGTCATTGCGCTCGCCGGGGCGGGCGGGCTGCAGTTTGCCGGCCTGCTCGGCGCGCCGGGCTCTAATGCAGGCACAGTGTCGCTTGATGGCGTCAATGGCGAAATCGCTTCGCTGAGGAGCGAGATCGCCGGGCTAAAGGAGACGGCTGGCAGCAGCGACGCATCGGCCAAGGTGGACGGGCTGGCGTCGGCGCTGGATCAGGTCAAGACGGATGTCGCGGCGCTCAAATCGGCGGTCGAGCAGGGCGGAGCAGGCGACACTGCCGGGCTTGCGGCGCTGGGCGACAAGGTCAAGCAGATCGAGACGGCGGTCGCGGCACTTGGCCAGGCCGGCAATGCGGCGCCGGTCGATCTCGGCCCGCTGAACGAAAAGCTGGCCGGGCTCGATGCGGCGCTGAAATCCGCCGGCGAGGCGGCGACGGCGCAGGAAGGCCGGCTTGCCGCGCTGGACCAATCGGTGTCGCAGCTTTCAGGCAAGGTCGAGGCGCAGTCCTCGCAGCCGAAGATCGCGCTCGCCATAGCGGCGTCGGCGCTGAAGGCGGCGCTCGACCGTGGCGCGCCGTTCGCCGCCGAGCTCGAGACCTTCGCGGCGATCTCGCCGGATGCGCCGGAGCTGGCCGCGCTACGGCCCTATGCCGAAAAGGGCGTTCCGAAGCGCGCCGATATCGCCGCCGAAATGGAGGCCGCGGCCAATGCCATGGTCACTGCGGCAACGCCTGTCGACCAGAATGCCGGCTTCCTGCAGAACCTTTTGTCCAGCGCCGAATCGCTGGTCAAGGTCAGGCCGATCGGTGCCGTCGAAGGCGCTGGCGCGCCGGAAACCGTGGCGCGCATGGAGGTGGCGGTCGACCAGGGCGACTACGCCAAGGCGCTCAGCGAATACGCCACGCTGCCGGAAGCGGTCAAAGCCGCCGGCGCTGACTTTGCCGGCAAACTGAAGGCGCGCATCGAGGTCGAGACGCAAATCGATTCGCTTATCGCCGGGGCAATGAAGGCGTGAGATGAGGAAAACAAGATGATCCGCATTCTCTTTTTCCTCGCCGTCGTCTTCGCGCTCGGGCTCGGCTTCGCCTGGCTGGCCGACCGGCCGGGCGAGATGGTCGTCACCTTCAGCGGCTATCAGTATCAGGTCAGCCTGATGGTGGCGGCGGTGGCGGTGGTTGCCGTCGTTGCCGCGGTGATGATCGTCTGGTGGCTGATCAAGTCGCTGTGGAACAGCCCCTACACCATCTCGCGTTACCTTCGCGTGCGCCGCCGCGACCGTGGCTATCAAGCGCTGTCGACCGGCATGATCGCCGCCGGCGCCGGCGACGGTGCGCTGGCCCGCAAGAAGACCAAGGAAGCGGCAAAGCTGATCCGCTCCGACCAGGAGCCGCTGATCCATCTGCTGGAGGCGCAGGCATCGCTGCTCGAAGGCGACCATGAGGGCGCGCGTGAGAAGTTCGAGACCATGCTCGACGATCCCGAAATGCGGCTGCTCGGCCTGCGCGGGCTTTATCTGGAGGCCGAACGCCTCGGCGACCGCAACGCGGCACGGCACTATGCCGGGCGCGCCGCCGTCATGGCGCCGCAACTGGCCTGGGCGGCCGAATCGACACTGGAGGACCTGACCGGTCGCGGCGACTGGGACGGTGCGCTGAAGCTGGTCGAGGCGCAGAAATCGACGCGACAGATCGAGCGCGACGCCGCCAACCGCCGTCGCGCCGTGCTGCTCACCGCCAAGGCGCAGGCGCTGGCCGACAGCGATCCCGACGCCGCCAGGACCGCGGCGCTGGAGGCCAACCGGCTGCGGCCCGATTTCGCGCCGGCGGCGGTCGCCGCCGCCAAGGCGCTGTTCAGGCAGAACGACATGCGCAAGGGCTCGAAGATCCTCGAAGCGGCATGGAAGGCCGAGCCGCATCCCGAGATCGCCGAGCTCTACACGCACGCCCGGCCCGCCGATGCCGTGCTCGACCGCCTGAGCCGGGCCAGGAAGCTGCAGGAGATGAAGAAGAACCATGCCGAATCCTCGCTGACGGTGGCGCGCGCCGCGGTCGACGCGCAGGATTACAAGACGGCGCGCCAGGAGGCGGAGGCTGCCATCCGCATGGATCGTCGCGAGGGCGCCTATCTGCTGCTGGCCGATATCGAGGAAGCCGAGACCGGCGACCAGGGCAAGGTGCGCCAGCTTTTGTCCAAGGCGGTGCGCGCACCGCGCGATCCGGCCTGGGTTGCCGATGGCGTCGTCTCCGAACGCTGGGCGCCGGTGTCGCCGATCACCGGCAAGCTCGACGCCTTCGAATGGCGCGCGCCGATGGAGCGGCTCGGCCAGCTCATCGACAGCGACGAGGACAGGCCGGAGGCGCCGAGCATTGCGGCGCCAGAGAAGCCGGCGAAGGAAAAGATGATCGAGCTGACGCCGTCTATTCCGGCCGAAGAGCCAACCGTCGCCACCAGCGCGGCGTCGGAACGAAACAAGGATCAGGTCGCGCCGGTCACGGCAGCGGCCTTTGCCGCCGTGCCGGAGGATGCCGAAGGTGTCGAGCCGGCCGAGGAACTGGCCCGGCTTCCTGACGATCCCGGCGTCGATCCGGACGACAAGGAAAAATCGCCACGCCGGTTCCGTTTGTTTTGATCTGGCCTGAAATTGATCATTCCGGTCTGTTGGGAATAGCCATATGTTCGAACGTGTTCTGTCATTTCTGAGGGATCTGCCGGCTGGCGGCGGCGCTCGCAACAATGGCGATGACCCGCGCATTGCCGCCTCGGCCCTGCTCTACCATGTGATGAGCGCCGACGGCGTGCGCCAGGATGTCGAGTGGGAGCGGTTCAAGGAGGTGCTGGCCGAGACCTATTCGATCAGCGGCGACGAACTCGAGGCGCTGGCCGCGGCCGGCGAGCGCGCCGACAATGAGGCGATCGACCTCTACGCCTTCACCAGCGTGCTGAAGCGCCATCTCGACGCGGATGCGCGCAAGGCCTTCATCGGCCTGATGTGGGAGATCGTCTATGCCGACGGCGAGCTGCATGAGCTCGAGGACAACACCGTCTGGCGCGTCGCCGAGCTGATCGGCGTCGACCGCCGCGATCGCGTTGAGGCGCGCCGCAAGGCGGCGGCGCAAGCGCCGGGCGCCACCGGAACATCGAGCGACGAGTAGACAGGACGAGCCCGAGCATGCCGCGAAGTCCAAGGCCAAAGATCCTGATCGTGCTGCATCAGGAGAATTCGAGCCCCGGACGTGTTGGCCATATGCTGATCGAGGAAGGTTTCGACCTCGACATGCGCCGCCCGCCGCTCGGCGATACCTTGCCGGAAACGCTGGACGGCCATGCCGGCGCGGTGGTGTTCGGCGGGCCAATGAGCGCCAATGACGAGGACGAGTTCGTCCGCCGCGAGACCGACTGGCTGAACGTTCCGCTGAGGGAGAACCGGCCTTTCCTCGGCATCTGCCTCGGCGCCCAGATGCTGGTCAACCATCTCGGCGGCAAGGTCGAGGGTCATGGCGAGGGACTGGTCGAGATCGGCTGGTATCCGCTGAAGGCGACGGAGGCGGGCCGCGAGCTGATGCACTGGCCCGAGATGGTCTACCAGTTCCATCGCGAGGGCTTTTCGCTGCCGAAGGATGCGACGCTCTTGGCAACGGCCGACACCTATCCCAACCAGGCCTTCCGCTATGGCGACAATGCCTGGGGCATCCAGTTCCATGGCGAATTGACCAGGGCGATGATGCAGCGCTGGGTGGTGCGCGGCGCGCATCGCTTCGAACTGCCCGGCGCCCAGCCCGGCCGCGACCATCTCGGCGGCCGGCTGATCTGGGACATGCATCTCAAACGCTGGCTCGGCGAATTCCTGCAGACGATCTTCGGCAAGCCGGCAACGCGATAGGGAGGTCCGCGTCAGTTTCGCCCGTCGAGGTGGCGCACCTTGCGCAATTGCGGGAACAGCACCGCCCACAATCCCGCGACGATCACGGCGCCGACACCGCCGATCACCACCGCCGGCACCGTGCCGATCAACGCCGCCATGGTGCCGGCGCGAAATTCGCCGACCTCATTGGAGGCGCCGACGAAGACCTGGTTGACGGCGTTGACGCGGCCGCGCACCTCGTCCGGCGTCCACAACTGGATCAGCGTCTCCCGGATATAGACGCTGAACATGTCGGTGGCGCCGAGGAAAGCGAGTGCGACAATCGACAGCCAGGTGATGGTCGACAGGCCGAACAGCACGGTGAAGGCGCCGAACGCCGCGACGAAGCCGAGCATGATCACGCCCGCATGGTTGCGGATCGGGTGTCCGGCCAGCCAGACCGCGACGCAGATGGCGCCAATTCCCGGCGCCGAGCGCAGCAGGCCAAGGCCCCAGGGGCCGAGTTCGAGGATATCGCGCGCATAGACCGGCAGCAACGCCGAGGCGCCGGACAGAAGCACGGCGAAGAGGTCGAGCGAGATGGCGCCGAGCACGATCTTCTCGCCCCAGATGTAGCGGAAGCCGGCAAACAGCGTCTCCATCGACGGCTTGTCGGTGGCGGTTCGTTGGGCCGGCTTCGGAATGGTGAAGACCAGCAGGGCGGCCACCGCCATCAGGACGGCGGCGGTGGCGTATGCGACTTCGGCCGAAAGACCATAGAGCAGGCCGCCGGCAACCGGGCCGACAATGGTCGCCGTCTGCCAGGCGGACGAGTTCCAGGCAATGGCGTTGCCGAAATCCTCCGGCGGCACCAGATTTGCAAACAGCGAGGACGAGGCCGGTCCGTAAAAGGCGCGCGCCACGCCGAACAAAGCGAGCACCACGAAGATCGGCAGCGGACTGACGAGACCGCGCAGCGTCAAATACAGCAGGACGAGCGCGCAGGCGGCCTCGACCAATGTCGACAGCGCCATGATCAGACGGCGGCCGAAGCGGTCGGCGACGACACCGGTGACCAGCACCAGAAGCAGCGACGGCAGGAACTGGACGATGCCGACAATGCCGAGATCGAAAGGATCGCGCGTCAGGTCATAGACCTGCCAACCGACCGCGACGGAGACGATCATGGTCGCGAAAGTGGTGAGGAAGCGCGCCGCCCAATAGCTCAGGAATGCTCTGTGCCGGAAGGCGGCATAGCGCTGGTCGGGTGAGGTTTGTTCGGCTGTCATGGAGTATAGGCCCCGTTGCGATGTCGGCGGGGCACTTCCACGATGGGCGCTGGTCCGACCAATGGAACTTGACAAGTTCGCGGGGGATGTGCGCCAAAATCGACGCTGGATCAAGGATTTTCGGCTCGCATGGCCGATCACATGAGAAAAATTACTGCCGCAGCGCGGCGGAAATGGCGTCGAGGCCGCCCCTTAATTCGGCCTCCTTCGGCCAGCCGAACCCGACACGGAAGAAGCGCTTCGGCATGTCGAACCAGTGGCCGGGTCCGACATAGGTGCCATGGTTCTCCAGCAGGTTCACATAGAAGCGGTCGAGATCGAAACCGGCTTCGACATTGAGGCGTGGGAAGCCGACGACGCCGCCTTGCGGGCGGACCCAGTCGACCAGCGGCTCGCGGTCGATCCAGGCCTGGACGATGTCGCGCCGCTTCGCCATCTGCGGCAGCAGCGCCGCCAGGAAATCGTCGCGGCGCTGGAGCATGCTGCGTGCGATGGCCTCGTCGATGACGCTGCCGCAGATGCCGATCTGTTCCTTGGCGGCGAGGAATTGTTCCTGAAGCGCTGTATCCCTTGTGACCAGCCAGCCGATGCGGATGCCGGGAATGCCGAAGGCCTTGGATAGCGACGAGACACTGATCGCCCGTGCGCTCAGCGACGCCGCCGAAGGCAGGCGCCGTCCATAGGAGAGATCGCGATAGGTCTCGTCGACGAGCAGATGGCAGTTGCGGCTTTCAGCGAGGCCCACCAGCGCATCGAGGTCGGCCTGGCTCATCATCGTGCCGGTCGGGTTGTGCGGGCAAGTAACGCTGATCAGACGGGTGTCTGGTCGCATCTGGGCCGCGACACGCTCGACGTCGACGGCGAAGCCCTCGTCGAAGTCCAGATCGACATAGGAGATGGCGCAGCCGATCGCCTTGGGCGTCTCGATGTTGGTGGCGTAATTGGGCCTGACGACGACGAGGTGATCGCGTTCGGACAACAGCGCTGTCGAGATGATGAACAGCGCGCCCGCGGCACCGGCGGTGACCAGCACGTCGTCGGGCGAAAGCCCCTCGTCCTGCGCCGCTATCAGCACCCGCAAATCCTTGTCGCCCCGGTGCTCGCCATAGAAAAGCGTAAGGTCGGGCAACGACAGGCCGATATCGGAAAGCTTCTGGTCGGCGATCGAGCTTTCGGAGAGGTTGAAGCGGATACGGTCATAGCCGTATTCCTCCGGCGCCTCTTTCTCGATCACCATCCTGGTGTAGTTCATGGCCGCGCTCCCCCCGTCCGCCGACGCGAGATCGTCGGCAGAACGACTAAATCCGCTCTCGCCTTGGTCAGGCCGTGGTCTTGGATTTCCTCGTCTTTTTTACGGGCGCCGGCGGCGGGGCGGCCTTGCGGCCAAGGCCGATTGCCTTCGCCAGTTGCGAGCGCGATGCCGCATAGTTGGGAGCGACCATCGGATAGTCGGACGGCAAGCCCCATTTGGCGCGATAGGCGTCCGGCGTCAGTCCGAAATGAACGCCGATATGACGCTTCAGCGATTTGAACTTCTTGCCGTCTTCGAGGCAGATGATGAAATCCGGCGTCACGGACTTCTTGGGATTGACCGCGGGCGTCAATGGTACCGGAGCCGGAACGGCGGGTTGTCCGAGCCCGCCTATCGAGGCACTGACGCTGGCGATGAGATCGCCGAGGCCGGAAGCGGGCAAGCGGTTCTTTTCGACGTAGGCGGACACGATGTGGGCGGTCAGCTCGAGAAGGTCAATGTC
Source organism: Mesorhizobium sp. WSM4871 (assembly GCF_055811295.1). Taxonomy (NCBI): domain Bacteria; kingdom Pseudomonadati; phylum Pseudomonadota; class Alphaproteobacteria; order Hyphomicrobiales; family Phyllobacteriaceae; genus Mesorhizobium; species Mesorhizobium sp. WSM4871. The sequence continues at coordinate 261,330 of NZ_JBVVPU010000008.1, forward strand.
CTTGCGAGCGGCGTTGCTATCGTCGGTCAATCTATTTTCTCCATCCGTGGGGGTGGCAGAATTCCTAGTCGGCAAATCCGCGCAATGCAATGACGCCGCGCCACGTCACACATTATTTTGAATAACAATACTAACGGCAGGACCAGATCAACAGGCCTGACGCGGGCCGTCACAATATCAGACGATCAGTGATTTGTCGCGCCACAGTCGAAATCCGCCTTCAAAGGCGCGCGTGTTGTCGCCGCGTCTGGAATCAACCGGCAATTCGTCAAGTTTGTCGACATTGCCGCCGCCGATGACCACGTAATCGGGTTGCATGGCGACGCGTAGCCGATCGACCACGTCGAATACGTGTTTGCGCCATTTCTTCTTACCGCGCTTTTCCAGCCCGCGTTCGCCGACGTAATCCTCGAAACTGCCGCCCTTCCTGTAAGGCAGATGCGCAAGCTCCATCGGCTGGGCGACATTGTCGACGATCATCGCCGCGCCCAGGCCGGTGCCCAGGCCGAGAAACAGCATGCGGCCGCCCTCATAGCTGCCGATGGCCTGCATCAGCGCGTCGTTGACGACTTTCACCGGCTTGCCGAACGCCGCCGCGAAATCAAAGCCGGCCCAGCCCTTGCCGAGATTGGCGGGGTCCATCAGCGGCCTGTTGTGGTTCACCGGGCCGGGATAGCCGATCGAGACGGCATCGTACGGCAAATCCTTTGCCAGTGTCTTCACCGCTTGGATCATCTGTTGCGGCGTCAGGCCGGGTCCGGAATCGGCGCGGCGCTCCTCGCCGCCGGCGCTGGTCAGGATCTTGACGTGAGAGCCGCCAATGTCGATCGACAGTACGATCTTTTCGCTATTCGCCGCGGCCGGCTTTGCCGTCTTGGCCATCTCTTTGTCTCTCCGGGACTTATTTCGATGGGTTGATCCAGCCATTCGGCGGACCGAAACCGTTCATGGCGTCTTCCGGGCCCCAGGTCTTGGGCTCATAGACATGCGGCGGCGTCGTGTCGCCAAGCACCGGGCCGACGATGCGCCAGGCGAGCTCGCTGGCATCCTGGCGGGTGAACAACTGTCGATTGCCGTTCATGGCGTCGCCGATCAGCCGCTCATAGGGCGGCATGTCGCCTTTCGAGTCGTCGAGCGCGGTCAGTTCGACCTGTTCGCCGATCATGTCGTCGCCGGGCTGCTTGCGCTGGGCGCCGATCGAGATCGCCACTTGCGGGTTGATGCGGAAACGGACGTGGTTGGCGTCGCCTGGCTTGATCGGGTCGAAGACGTCGAGCGGCGGCCGCTTCAGCCGTACGATCACTTCCGTGGCATGCACCGGCATGTTCTTGCCGGCGCGGATGAAGAAGGGCACATCCCGCCAGCGCCAGGTGTCGACGAGGAAGCGCACCGCCGCGAAGGTCTCGACTGGCGAGTTCGGCACGACACCGGGCTCGGCGAGATAGCCCTTGAATTGACCGCGCACGACATCGTCCCTGGTCAGCGTGCGGATGGCTCGCAGCACCTGCACCTTCTCGTCGATCAGGTCGTCGGCCGAGCGCCCGACCGGCGGCTCCATGGCGAGCAGCAGCAGGATGTTGAGGAGATGGTTCTCGATGACGTCCCTGATACAGCCGACCTCGTCGTAGAAGCGGCCGCGACCCTCGACGCCGAAATCCTCGGCCATGGTGATCTGCACGCTCTCGACGTAGTTGCGGTTCCAGATCGGCTCGAGGAAGGAATTGGCGAAGCGGAAATAGAGCAGGTTCTGGATCGCTTCCTTGCCGAGATAATGGTCGATGCGGAAGATCGACTGCTCGTCGAACACCAGATGCAGCACCCGGTTCAGCCAGCGCGCCGATTGCAGATCGTGGCCGAAGGGCTTTTCGATCATCAGCCGCGCGCCATGCGCCGTGCCGGATTGCTCCAGGCCCTGGACGACGGTCTCGAACATGGTCGGCGGCACCGCCATGTAGTGGAGTGGCCGCTGCGCCGATCCAAGCGCAGTCTTCAGCTTGTCGAAGGTCGCCCCGTCGCGGTAATCGCCGCTGACATAGCGCAATTGCGAGGCGAATTTGGCGAAGATCTTTTCGTCGATCTTGCCGATGGCGTTGACGATGCCGTCACGTGCACGCGCCTGCAGCTTGCCGAGATCCCAAGGGTCGAAGGCGACGCCGATTACCGGCTCGGTGAGGCTGCCCTTGGCGACCATCTGGTAGAGTGCGGGAAATATCTTCTTGTGGGCGAGATCGCCGGTTGCCCCGAAAAGCACCAGCGTGTCGGACCGTTCCTGGCTCATCCTGTCTTCTCCGCTCACACGCCGGTCTTCGGCTTCTCGACATGGCCGCCGAAGGCAAAGCGCATGGCGGACAACAGCTTGTCGGCGAATTCGGATTCGCCTTGCGAGGAAAAGCGATCGAACAGCGCCGAGGACAGCACCGGCGCCGGCACGCCGGTGTCGATGGCCGCTTTCAGCGTCCAGCGGCCTTCGCCGGAATCCGAAACCCGGCCGCCGAACTGGGTCAGCGCGGAATCGCTCTTCAGCGCGCCGGCCGTCAGGTCAAGCAACCACGAGCCGATGACGCTGCCGTGCCGCCAGACCTCGGCCACCTCGGCAAGGTCGATGTCGAACTGGTAGTATTGCGGGTTTTCCAGTGGGCTGGTCTCGGCGTCCGCCGTGCGCTTCCGCTTGCCCGCATTCGCCGACTTCAGGATGTTCATGCCCTCGGCATAGGCGGCCATGACACCGTATTCGATGCCGTTATGGACCATCTTGACGAAATGGCCGGCGCCGCTCGGCCCGCAATGGAGATAACCGAAGGGCGCGGTTCCGGCATCCTTGGTCGGGGTGGCGCCGGCGTCGGCGCCCGGCGCCAGCGTCGCGAAGATCGGATCGAGATGCTGGACCGCGCTATCGGGGCCGCCGATCATCAGGCAGTAGCCGCGCTCGAGGCCCCAGACGCCGCCGCTGGTGCCGACATCGACATAGTGCAGGCCCTTGGCCGCGAGCTCAGCGGCCTGGTCGACGGCGTCGTGGTAATAGGAATTGCCGCCGTCGATGATGATGTCGCCGGGCTCCATCAGCGCCGCCACCTGATCGGCGATCTTGCCGGTGATCGCCGCCGGCAGCATCAGCCAGGCGCTGCGCGGCTTGGTCAGCTTGCCGACAAACTCCTCCATGGAAGCGGCGCCGATCGCGCCATCCTTGACCAGAGCCGCGACGCTGGCCGGGTTGATGTCGTAGACGACGCATTCGTGGCCATCGCGCAGCAGGCGCCGCACCATATTGGCGCCCATCCTGCCCAGTCCCATCATTCCTATCTGCATGGTCTTGTCCCGATCGTTTGAGGAATCGAAATCACTGGCTGTCGATGCCGACGGAAAAGTTGACATTCTCCCATCGGCCGGCATCGGACCAGAGAAAAGTGAAGACGATCGTCGTGCCCGGCGGAGCGTCGGCAACCGGCAGATCCGTGAGATGGATGCCAAAGGCGTTCCCGGTGGTCCGGCTGTCCTGGGCGGTCGCCCAGTCGTCGCGGCTCCAATGGACGATCGCCGGCGCCAGCAGTTCAAGCCGCAGCACCTTGCCGACGGGTATAGTGCGGACTTTGTGGTTGAAGCGCCATGTCCGCAACGGCGACACTGTGTTGTCCTTGATATAGCGCTTCACGCCCTGCGGCGGCATGTCGAAGACCGCGCCGTCGCGCAGCGAACGCAGCAATTTGATATGCTCCGAATGCGCCCAGACCAGCGGCATGGCACTGCCAGACGGCCCGCCGCGCCGCAATTCGCGTTCCGGCATGTCGGGGCCATCCCAGACCTGTTCCGGCAGCAGGCCACCATGCCCGGCCGAGGCCTCGAGCGCCTGGAGCAGACTTGCCGCTCCGCCCTTGCGCCCCGCGGCCAGCTCGTAATGGGCGCGCTCGCCAGTCAACAGCGGCCAGGCGCGGCCCTGGCCGGTGCCGTCGAAGGGCGCGCCATCTTCATGTTCGCCGTAGCCGTCGCCGGTATAGCGGTACCAGACCGGCCCTTGCGGCAGCTCGCAGCGCAGTGTGACGTCGATGATTTTCAGCGTGTCGACGATGCGCGGATCATCGGCGGCTCTCAGGCCGAAGCGAACCAGCGCCAGCGCGTCCGGGCTGACGATCGCCTCGGCCGGCCGGTCGGTATCGCCAGGCGGCCGGTTCTTGATCGGCACGTAGCCGTCCTTTGGCGACGCAGCGCCCGCGGCGTCGCGTGGCGCGATACGGACGTAGTAGCCGCTGACGCCGACCTCTTCACAGAGGGATGTGCCGGTGACATAGGTCCAGCGCTCGATCTGGTCGTTCCAGACATCGGCGGTTTCGCGAAGATAGTTTGCCGGTTGATGATTATCGCAGGCGTCGAACATGTCGGCAGCGGCGAGCAGTGCCGATATTTCGACGGCCAGCGTGAACGGGCTGTAGCCGGCATCCTCCTCCCAGCGGTCCTCGCCGGTGACGGGGCCATTGCGCAGGACATAGGAAGCAGCCCGCTCGATCATCGGCATGAAGGCCGTCAGTTTGGCGCGCGGCAGGTGGCCGGCGCGGCGCAACGCGTCGGCAAGCAGCAATGGAAAGGCACATTCGTCCATCTGGATGCCGGGCCAATAGGCCGACCCGTTGAGCCAGGCGTTCTGCGGCCAATGGCCGTCGGGCTGCTGGATGGAGCGGAGATAGCCGAGAATCTCCAGCGCCTGTTCAGGGTCGCCGGCGGCCAGAAAGCCGCCGGCGGTTTCGACCAGGTCGCGCGGCCACACCAGATGATAGCCGCCGAGATCGTCGTCACCCTTGTTGAAACCCCAGGGGATCGACAGGCTGGCGACGGCAGCACCCGGCGTGGCGATCGACCGATGCGCCGCCAGAACCGCCGTGCTGACGCGGTAGCTGTTGAGCCCGGACGCCGTGTGCCGGTCGAGCGGCAGCAATCCCGCCTGCCATTTGCGCCATTTCTCGACATAGGCCCTGGCGGCGACCTCGAAGCCTTGCTCCAAGCTGGCGAAGGCGACCTCCGCCGCCTCTTGCGGCGTCGCGCCAAAGCCCAGCGCCAGCAAGACCTTCGGGTTCCCGGCCGAAAAGCCGATCTCGCCGGTCAGCGCCACGTTGCCGTCCTCAGCCCTTTGGCAGGCCGGATCGAGCCGGCCGCCGTTCTGCAATTGCTGCCAGCCGTCGGAGAAGCCGACATAGCCGGCGGAGCACGTGCCCCAGGGCAGCGAGGAAGCGAGCGCCAGGCAGACACCGCGCCCCGAGGCGAACAGGACAGTCTTTCCCTCGTGGTCGCCGACCCAGGCGGAATTGCCCATGCCGGCGTTGACGAGATGCGGCGCCAGCAGCGCATAGACGCTGTGGTCAAAAGCTCCGCCCTTCAGCGGCGTGAAGGCGATTTCCTGCAGCAAAGTGGGGCGTTTCGGATCCGTAATGATCCGCTTTTCGATCCGGTACGCGCCGTCGGCCGCTGTGTTCAACAGTTTGTAGGCGGGCACGCCGTCCTCGAATGGTTCGATAGCATGCTCGGCATCGCGCTTTTCCTCGGAGAAATAGCCGCCGGGGCCGGTGACGATCAGCCCCATATCGCGCGTGCAGGCGCTGTCGAGATGGGGATAGTAGATCTCGTTGAGGATGCCGTGGCTGATCGTGAACCAGACACGGCTGGCCAGCGAAAGCGCGGTGCCGACACCGCTCTTGGCGCTTGAAGTCCAGCGCGCCGGAATTCCGGGCGCGCCCGGCGCAACTGTCGGCGTCACTGCCATCCGATTTTGGCCTCCGGCCTCTTCCCTAGCCCATGAGCCGAGGGCTTTTCAATCTTTGCACCGAGAGTTGATCGCCAATCCAGCTCGTATTGCGGTTGACAGCTTGCGAGCCATCTGCATTTGTCTGACAATAGATAAAAAACAGAGACGTGGATTTTTAACCGCCATCAGCAGTCACTTAAGACCAACACTCAGGGAGGAGTATGACATGAAGAAAATGCTTGTTTTGGGTGCATTCGCGGCGATGCTAGCGTCAGGCACCGCGCTTGCCGACACCAGCGACAAGAAAATCGCTTTCTCCAACAATTATGCCGGCAATTCGTGGCGCCAGGCGATGCTTGACAGCTACGGCATCGTCACCAAGAAGGCGGTCGAGGACAAGGTGGTCGCCGCCGCCGACGTCTTCACCACGGCCGACAAGGAAGTGCCGACCCAGGCGGCGCAGGTGCAGAACCTGATCCTGCAGGGCTATGACGCGATCGTCATCAACGCCGCCTCGCCCGATGCGCTCAACGGCGCCATCAAACAGGCCTGCGATGCCGGCATCGTCGTCGTTTCATTCGACGGCATCGTCACCGAACCCTGCGCCTACCGCGTGGTCGTCGACTTCAAAGACATGGGCAGGCAGGAAGTCGAGCAGATGGCCAAGTTCCAGCCGAAGGGCGGCAATCTGCTGGAGATCCGCGGCCTTGCCGGCACCTCGATCGATGACGCCATCCATGCCGGTATCCTGGAAGGCGTCGCCGCCCATCCCGAGTTCAAGATCGTCGGCTCGGTCACCGGCGACTGGGACCAGACAACGGCGCAGAAAGCCGTCGCGACGATCCTGCCGTCATTGCCCGAGATCGTCGGCATCGTCGACCAGGGTGGCGACGGCTACGGCGCGGCACAGGCCTTCGCCGCCGCCGGCAAGCCGCGCCCGACCATCATCATGGGCAACCGCCAGGATGAGCTGAAGTGGTGGAAGGAGCAGAAGGACAAGGATGGCTACCAGACCTGGTCGGCTTCGATCGCGCCTGGCGTGTCGTCGCTTGCCTTCTGGGTGGCGCAGCAGGTGCTCGACGGTCGCACCGATATCCCGCACGATCTTCTGGTGCCGTATCTCGCCTTCACCCAGGACGATTTCGAGGCCGCGCTGCCGAAAATCAAGGAGGGTGGCGTCGCCACGCACGAATACAGTCAGGAAGACGCGATCGCGGCCATCAAAGCCAACATCAAGTAATGGCGGACATGTTGCCGCCGGCATCGCCGACCGGATATCGTTGAGCATGCTCAAGGCGAACACCGACATCATCAGACTGGACGGCGCCGAAAAACATTTCGGCGCCGTCCGCGCGCTTGCCGGCGTCGACTTTCATGTCGGCGCCGGCGAATGCGTCGGTCTCGTCGGCCACAATGGCGCGGGCAAATCGACGCTGATGCATATGGTGGCGGGCACGCTGATGCCCGACAGCGGCCGGATCGCCGTGCGTGGCGGCATCGAGGACCACTATTCGGTGCCGCGCGCGCTTGAGCTCGGCATACGCTGCGTGTTCCAGGAACTGTCGCTCTGCCCCAATCTCAGTGTCGCTGAAAACACGCGCATCAACCATGCCTCGCTCAGCGGCTTCGGCTGGCGGCGCAAGGCGGCCGATCTCATCACCGCCAAGCTCGACGAGATCTTCCCTGGCCACAGCATCTCGGCCGCCGACATTGCCGGCGACCTTTCCATCGGCAGGCGGCAGATGGTGGAGGTGGCGCGCGCCTTCACGGTGACGCAGGATCCGCTCGACCTGGTCATCCTCGACGAACCGACGTCCTCGCTCGACGCGCATACGGCAGGCCAGTTGCTGGCCTTCGTCCGGCGCTTCGTCGCCAGCGGCAAAAGCTGCATCCTGATCTCGCATCTGCTGGGCGAGGTGCTCGGCAATGCCGACCGCATCGTGGTGATGCGCGACGGCAAGATCGTCGCGTCCGATGCGGCGAAGGCCTTCGATCGCGACAGGCTGGTCACGGCCATGGGCGGCGCGGAAGCGCGCGAGAAGGCTGTGGCCGGGACCGCCAGCAGGCCGGAGGCCGGGCCTCTGCGGGTGCGGGCGCGGCCGGCCAGGCAGGAGGATGGCAAGGAGCTTGTGGCGCATGCCGGCGAGATCATCGGGCTGGCCGGACTTGCCGGCCATGGCCAGACCGATCTGCTGCTGGCGATCTTTGCCGCGGCGTCGCGGGCCAGAACCGGCATCGAGGTCACCGCGCCGGTGGCGCTGGTGGCCGGCGACCGCCAGTCGGACGGGATCTTCCCGCAATGGTCGATTGCTGAGAACATCGGCATCCGCTCGCTGGCGCGACTGCGCAGCGGCCTCTTGATCTCGCCGCGGCGCGAAGCCGAACTCGCTAGTTTCTGGCGCGAGAAAATCGGCATCCGCACACCCGACATGAACAATAACATCTTCTCGCTGTCCGGCGGCAACCAGCAGAAGGCGCTGTTTGCCCGGGCGCTTGGTTCCGACGCCGGGATCGTGCTGATGGACGACCCGATGCGCGGCGTCGATATCGGCACCAAGCTTGAGGTCTACGACCTGGTGCGCGAAGAGGCTCGCAACGGCCGCACCTTCCTCTGGTACACAACCGAAACCGAAGAGCTCGACAATTGCGACCATATCTATGTTTTCAAGAACGGCCGGATCGTCGCCAATCTTCGCCGCGACGAGCTGACGGAGGAAAAGATCATCCAATCCTCATTCGGCGACGCGGCCTGAGATGACGGCGGCATCCGTCGAGAGTGGGCTCAGGGGGTCTGCCGAGCGCGACAAGCTGGCGCGGGCGCGCATGCTGCGCGGCCTGCTGCCGGCCCTGTCGCTGGTGCTGGTGCTGCTGGCGATCGCCTGGCTCAACCCGCGCGCCATCAGCTATTTCGGCTTCAGCCTGATGCTCAACCTGGCGATCCCGATCGCGCTGGCGACGATCGCGCAGATGTTCGTCATCGCCGGCAATGAGCTCGATCTCTCGATCGGCACCTTTGTCGGTTTCGTCGGCTGCGTCACGGCGACATGGCTGAAGGATGCGCCGCTCATCGGCGTCCTGATCCTGCTCGGATCGATCGGCGTCTATGCGCTGCTCGGCGCGCTGATCCACCTGCGCAATCTGCCCTCGATCGTGGTGACGCTGGGCATGAGCTTCGTCTGGCAGGGACTGGCCATCCTCGTCCTGCCGAAACCCGGCGGCAAGGCGCCGGACTGGCTGCTGTCGCTGATGGCCTTCAAGCCGCCTTTGATTCCGTTCCCGATCATCGCCGCATTGCTGATCGCAGCGGTCGTCCATTTCGGGCTGATGCGCACCTCCTATGGCGTGATCCTGCGCGGTTCGGGCGGCAATGCAGCGGCACTCGAACGCGCCGGCTGGTCGCTGCTTCGCACCAAGATCGTGCTATTTGCGCTGGCCGGCCTGTTCGGCGTGCTGTCCGGCATGGCGCTGATCGGCATCACCACCTCGGCCGACGCCAATATCGGCAATGGCTATACGCTGCTGGCGATCGCCGGCGTCATCCTTGGCGGCGGTGAATTCGTCGGTGGCCGGGTGTCGCCGATCGGCGCGGTGCTCGGGGCGCTGACGCTGGCGCTCGCCGCCTCGCCATTATTGACCTTCATGCACATTCCGCCCGACTGGCAGGTGGCGGCCAACGGCGCCATCCTGATCATCGTGCTGGCGGCCCGGGTGCTGATCAGCCGCAGGGAGAGGTGAGCGATGGCTTCGCTGCGATTGCTGCTCGCCAAACCCTGGATCTGGTCGTTCATCGGCGCCTTGCTGGTATGGCTGGCGACCATCGCCTTCACCGGCGGCTATGGCGGCGGCGGCATGATCACGGCAGCCCTTTCGCTTGCCGTCTTCACCGTCATCGTCGGCGTCGGCCAGATGTTCGTCATCACGCTCGGGCCGGGCAATGTCGACCTGTCGCTGCCGGCCAACATCGGCCTTGCCAGCGCGGTGGCCATGAAGGTCATGGACGGCAATGACGCGATGATCGCCGTCGGCCTGCTCGCAGCACTCGCCTGCGGCATGGCGATCGGCGCCGCCAACTATCTCCTGATCTGGGCGCTACGCATTCCGCCGATCATCGCCACCCTGTCGGCCAGCTTCATCATCCAGTCGATCGACATCAGCTATGGGCGCGGCCTGCAGATCAAGCCGCCGCCGGGCTTTGCCGATTTCACCAACTGGCAGATTCTAGGCATTCCGGTTCTGGCGATCCTCACGGTGCTGTTCACCATAGGTGCCGCGATCGCGCTGCAGCGCATGATCTATGGCCGCTCGGTGCTGGCGATCGGCCAGAACATCCGCGCCGCGTGGCTGGCCGGCATCAATGTCGGCCGCATCCGCTTCCTCACCTACACGCTGTCCGGTGCGCTCGGTGGTCTCGACGGGGCGCTGCTCGCCGGCTATTTCCGCGGCGCCAATGTCGATATCGGCAATGAATATCTGCTGGCCTCGATCGCCGTGGTCGTCATCGGCGGCACGTCGGTGGCGGGCGGCAAGGCCAATGTGCCGGGCGTCTGGGGCGCGGCGCTGTTCCTGGTACTGCTTTTGACCATGCTCAACACATTCGGCGTCAGCGCCGGCGTCCGGCTGTTGTTGACCGGGCTGATTATCGTCGGTGTGATTACGGCAGCGGGTGGGCAGAAGGCGCTGCGCTAATCGTAACGGCGCAAGCTGCGAAGGCTGGCGGGACAGCACCCCCCTCTGTCCTGCCGGACATCTCCCCCTCAAGGGGGGAGATCGGCAGCTTCGGCGCTGCGCTCATTTTGCAACGCTGGAGAATAGCGAAAGCGGCTGAGCGCGCAATCTCCCCCCTCGTGGGGGAGATGCCCGGCAGGGCAGAGGTGGGCGCGAAGGGTCACAGCAGTTCTCATTATCTGCATTCGCTGCAGTGGGACTTGCAGGATTCACCAGCAAGACCGGATCGCCTGCGTGAAAACATCCGGTTCCCATCTGGACATCGGCCCTGTAAATCCCATCGGCGCCCACATCATTGCGAGAGGTTTTGCGTGTCCAACTTCGTCAGCGTTACCAGGGATGGCGGCGTCGCGGTCGTCAGCATCGATAACCCACCGGTCAATGCGCTGAGCTTTCATGTCCGCGAGCCGCTGATGCAGGCGCTGGTTGCCTTGCGGGATGAGCCTTCGGTCGACGCCATCGTGGTCGCCTGCGCCGGGCGGACCTTCGTCGCCGGCGCCGACATCACCGAGTTCGGCAAGCCGGTGCAGCAGCCGGACCTGCGCGCCATCATCGCCGTGCTGGAGGCCATCGCCAAGCCGACGGTCGCCGCCATTCACGGCACAGCGCTCGGCGGCGGCCTGGAACTGGCGCTCGGCTGTCATTTCCGCGTCGCGGATGCGGCCGCCAGGCTCGGCCTGCCCGAGGTGAAACTCGGCCTGCTGCCGGGCGGCGGCGGCACGGTGCGGCTGCCGCGCCTGGTCGGCGCGGTGAAAGCGCTCAGGATGATCGTGTCCGGTTCGCCGATCGGTGCGGATGAGGCGCACGCCGCCGGTTTCGTCGATGCCGTCTTCGAAGGCGATCTGATCACGCATGCCGTGAACTTCACCAGAGAAATCGCCCGCAAGGGTGGTCCCTTTACGCCGGTACGCGATCGCAACGACGGGCTTGGGGAAACCGACCTGGTGGGCTTCGACGCCGAGGCTGCGGAGCTTGCCAAGAAGGCACGGGGCCTCGAAGCACCGATCGCCTGCGCGCAGGCGGTGCGCAATGCCATCACGCTGCCCTTCGACGAAGCGCTGGCGGCGGAGCGTGCGCTGTTCCTGAAACTGGTGGGTGGCGACCAGTCGCGCGCCCAGCGGCATCTGTTCTTCGCCGAACGTGAGGCGGCAAAGATTCCCGGCAAGGATATCGTCAGGCGCAGGATCGCTCGGATCGGCGTCATCGGCGCCGGCACGATGGGCGGTGGTATCGCCATGGCCTTCGCCAATGGCGGGTTTCCCGTGACCCTGCTGGAAACCAGCCGCGAGGCGCTGGATCGCGGGCTGGCGACGATCGACAAGAATTATGCCGTTTCCGTCGCGCGCGGCTCGTTGAGCGAAGAGGCCAAGCGCCAGCGGCTCGGCCTGTTCAAGGGCACGACGGATTATGGCGATCTCGCCGATTGCGACCTGATCGTCGAGGCGGTGTTCGAGGAGATGGCGGTCAAGAAGGATGTGTTCGGCAGGCTCGACGCAGTGGCCAGACCGGGCGCGATCCTCGCCACCAACACCTCCTATCTCGACGTCAATGAAATCGCCGCCGCGACCTCGCGGCCGCAGGATGTGCTCGGCCTGCATTTCTTTTCGCCGGCAAACGTCATGAAGCTGCTGGAGATCGTGCGCGCCGAGAAGACCGCGCCCGATGCGCTTGCGACGGTTGTCGAGCTGGCGCGGCGCATCGGCAAGGTGCCGGTCGTCGTCGGCGTCTGCCATGGTTTCGTCGGCAACCGGATGCTCGCCGCGCGTGGTGCCGAGTCCGAGGCGCTGCTGCTCGAAGGCGCGACCCCCAGCCAGATCGACCGGGCGTTCACCGATTTCGGCTGGCCGATGGGGCCGTTCCAGATGGGCGATCTTGCGGGTCTCGACATAGGCTGGCGCAATCGCAAGGCGCGCGGCCAGACGGCGGTGATTGCCGATACGCTCTGCGAACAAGGGCACTTCGGCCAGAAGACCGGCAGCGGCTTTTACCTATACGAGAATGGGTCTCGTATACCGGTAGCCAATCCGAGTGTCGAAGCGCTGATCCGCGCCAAGGCGACGGAGAAGGGCATCGCACCGCGCACGATTGGTGCTGACGAGATCATCGAGCGCACGCTCTATCCCCTGGTCAACGAGGGCGCCAAAATCCTGGAGGAGAAGATCGCCGCCCGCGCCTCCGACATCGATGTCGTCTGGGTCAATGGCTACGGCTTTCCGGTCGGCAAGGGCGGGCCGATGTTCTGGGCCGGCCTCGAAGGGGTGGACAAGATCGTCGCGCGGCTCGACCATTGGCACGAGCGGACCGGCAAGGATGTGTTCAGGCCGGCTCCGTTGCTCAAGCGGATGGCCGAGACCGGTTCGTGGGGAAGCGGCGCCGAAACCGCCTGAGCGAGGCCTGTGCTTTTCGTCATCGACTCCTCTTGTTCAACACCTTTCCGGCACATCATCCACGACCCTAACCCGTGCTGTGGCCGACCATAGGACTATGGTCTGGCGGACATAGGACTTCAGTACCACGGCGATTCAAGGCGTCGATTTGTGTTTAATATCAAACGGTTATGCAGCACTTGGTTGTGAGATCGCGTGTTGTGCCGCATTTGTCTAAAGTTCGCTCTATACAATTAGCGATTTCTCATACGATGGTTCCCTAGCGGTTGTGGCGAAGGGTGGCGATTCCCCGAGGAGGTTACCATGACAAATCGAAAGACTCTGTTCGCGGGGCTTGCCGCATTGGCGCTTCTGGCGTCTCCCGCGCTCGCCGGAGCCGGCGGCAACGGGCACGGCGGTGGCGGTGGCAACGGGCATGGCGGCGGTGGCGGCCATGCCGGCGGCAACGGTGGAAACAGTGGCCATGGCAATGGCAAGAGCGGCGCTTCGCACGGCAAGTCGTCGGCGCCGGGGCAGGCAGCCAAGGCGAAAACCACGGTCGATACGACCACGCAGGTCTCGTCCGTGCAGAAGGAGAAGAACATCCACGCCAAACTCGGCCGGCTGAACTCGCTGCAACGCAACATCAATGCCTATATGAACTCGAAGAGCAAGAAGTTCGCTGCCATACAGGCTTTCGTGACGCAGTCCGCGAAAGCCAAGGTCGCCCAGGCCGCGGCTGACACGGCCCAGGCTCAGCTGGATGCGCTGAATTCGCAGTTGAGCGCGCTGACGTCGCTGACGCCCGATCAGATTGCCGCCATGTCGCCCGAGGACCAGGCGGCCCTGCCTGGGAAGATATCGGCTCTGCAGGCCGAGGTCACCGCCCAGGAGGCGGTGGTCGACGCCGCCGATGACGCGGCTGAGGCGGCATCCGTCGGCACCGATGATGCATCGCTCGATGCGGCGCTGACCGACATGGCAAACAAGCCCGTCGACGCCGAGGTCACGGCCTGGGCCCAGGGCGTCCTTGCCGACAAGATCGACCAGACAGCTGCCGCGATGCAACCGACGCCGTAGCGAATCGCCGCCGAAACGGCAGCAGCCAGTCAAGGAAGATGCAGCCTGGTTTCTCCCGGCGGCATTGCTGGTTTACTCCTCACACGTGCTTGCGGCCGCCGGTGTCGCGGAACCAGCTGTCGGGATAGGGATACCACCAGCCCTGGATCTCCGGTTTGTGATCGATGATCACCATCTTGGAGCGGCGGAAGGCGTCGAGGCCCTGGCGCCCGAGTTCGCGGCCGAGGCCCGAGGCCTTCCAGCCGCCGAAGGGCAGCGCATCATTGTCGATCAGCGGGTTGTTGACCCAGACCATGCCGGCCTCGAGCCGTTCAGCGGCTTCATGCGCCTCGGCGAGATCGGTGGTGAACACCGAGGCGCCGAGCCCGAACGGGCTGTCATTGGCGAGCCTGATCGCCTCGTCGAAATCCTTCACCCGGCAGATGGCGGCGACTGGCCCGAAACATTCCTCGCGCACGATCGCCATGTCGGGCGTGACGCCGGTCAGGATCGTCGGCTCGTAGAACCAGCCGGTGTTGTGCGCCGGCGGAATGCGCGCGCCGGTGATGGCCCTGGCGCCATGGGAGATCGCATCGTCGACCAGCCGCATGACTTTCGCCCGCGCCGCCTCACTGACCAGCGGTCCGATCTCGCTCTTGTCCAGCCCGTTGCCGATGCGCAGCGCCCGCGTCCTTTCGGCGAACAGCTCGACGAAGCGGTCATGCACGGCATCGACAACGAAGAAGCGTTCGGCCGAGGTGCAGACCTGGCCGGTGAGGTGGAAAGCGGCGGTGACGGAGCCGGCTGCCGCCACCTCGAGCGGCGCGTGTTCGCTGATGATCAGCGGATCGCTACCGCCGGCCTCGATGACGCAAGGCTTCATGCGTTCGGCGCAAGCAACGGCGACGGCCTTGCCGGCGGCGGCAGAGCCGGTGAAGGCAACCGCATGGGTGCGGTCGGAAGCGATCAGCGCCTGCGCCGTCGCCGCGCCGCCGGGCAGACAGGAAACCAGGCCCTCCGGCAGTGAGCGGAACACCTTCATGTAGTCGAGCGTCGACAGCGTCGTCGCCTCGGCCGGCTTGATGACGCAGGCATTGCCTGCGGCAAGCGAGGCGGCGACCGTCCAGCACATCAAGAGGATCGGGAAGTTGTAGGGCATGATGTGGACGGAGACGCCATAGGGCTCGTAGCGCGCATATTGGAACGAACCGGCCTGCGTCGTGCCCGCGATCTTGCCGGCCTCGTCGCGCGCCATCTCGGCATAATAGCGGAAGATCGGCGCGCAATTGGCGATCTCGCCGATCGCTTCCGGATAGGGCTTGCCCATCTCGCGCACCATCAGTTCGGCGCAGCGGGTGAAGTCGGCCGCCTCGATGGCGTTGGCGACGGCATGCAGATGTTTGGCGCGGCTCTTGGCGTCGAGCTTTTTCCAGGCGGCTTGCGCCCTGGTCGCCGCGGTGAGGGCGGCGTCGATCTCGCCTTCGCTGGCAGCGGCAATTGCGCCCACGGTCTCCAGGGTCGCCGGGTCGATCACAGGCTTTGCCGCGCCGGCCATCGGCCGGTAATCCGGATTGACGAATAAAGCCGGCCGGTCAGCGGAGAAATCCATGGTCGTCCTTTCAGGCCCGCTCAGCGGATCATGTAGACTTTCTTGATCGTCTCATGGACGGTGCAGATGCCTTTCCAGTCCTGCGGAAAGAATGCCGCCGTATCGGGCTCGATCTCGATCACCTCGCCGGATTCGTGCACGTAGGTGCAGCGACCCTCGAGGAAGTGGCAGAACTCGTCACGGGTAACATGGCAGTGCCATTTGCCCGGGGTGCAGACCCACAGTCCGCATTCGGAACGGCCTTCCGGCCCCTTGTGCAGCAGCTTGCCCGAGGTGCGGGATTCACCCTCGATCATTGTCGGGATGACACCCCAGTCGACGAGGTCGGTGATGGCGAGCGGGGATTGCATGATCGGCGTGGTCATTTCAGGAACTCCGGTGGCCGGCTTCAAGCCAGCATGTAGATATTACGGATGGTGTCGTGCACGGTGCATTCCCCGGTCCAGCCGGCCGGGAACATGACGACGGTTCCGGCAGAGACTTCCAGCACCTCGCCGACATCCGACCTGTAGGTCGCGCGGCCGGCGACGAAGTGGCACAATTCGTCGCGCGGAATGGCCAGCCGCCAGCGGCCTGGTGTGCAGACCCAGATGCCTGATTCCGGTTGGTTGTTTGGCCCCTTGTGCACCAGCCTGCCGGTGGAGTGGGACGCGCCTTCCAGCGCGTCGGGCTGGGCGCCCCAGTCGACGAGGTCGGTGCGGGTCGAGGCCTGGTGGAGGTGCGGGGCGGAGGAGGTCATGGGCGTGCTCCATGATCATGATGCCCAATCGCGATCCGCTGCCGCTCTACGGGACCCCCCTCTGTCCTGCCGGACATCTCCCCCTCAAGGGGGGAGATTGGCAGCTTCGGGTACCACGCCCTTTCAGCAGCCGGGGAGATTGGCGAAAGCCGAGGGGACATCCAATCTCCCCCCTTGAGGGGGAGATGGCCGGCAGGCCAGAGGGGGGTGCCCTGGCTCGGCGTGTCAACCATCGCACTCACAGCAGCTTCTCCAGCAGCCCCGCCGCTTTCTCCGGGCCGTTCTGCGATTGCATTTGCGCCGAGGTCCTGGCCAGCTTGGCCCTCATCGCCGGGTCGGTCAGGCAGGTTTCGATCTTGGCGATCAGCTCGGCGTCGTTCCAGTCATAGCGCGGCATGCCGAAGCCGTGGCCGGTCTCTTCGACCCTTGTGGCGTTGTCGTGGCCGTCCCAGACATAGGGCATGATGATGGCCGGCTTGCCGAAATAGAGGCACTCGGTGAAGGAGTTGTTGCCGCCATGGTGGATCACCGCGTCGACCTGCGGGATCACCGAAGGCTGCGGGAACCAGCTCTCCACGATGACGTTGCCGGGCACGTCAGTATACTGGTCCTTGTAGCCGCCGACATTGACCAGCGCCCGGTAGCGCGTCTTGCCCAGCATCGCGATGATGCGCTTCAACAAATCGACGTCGCCGGCGCCGAGGCTGCCGAAGGACACGTAGAGCAGCGGCCCGTCATTGTTCTTGGCGAAGGTCGGCACGGCGTAGGGTTTCTCCTGCCGCACGCAGCCTTCGAGATACTGGAACTTCGCCGGATCGAGCGGATGGCGGCGCTTGAACTTCGCCGCCTCGGGATAGAGCAGCAAATTGAGATGGGGCGAGGCCTCGAAGAACTGGCCGACCGGATAGGGCGCTTCGTTGTTGGCGGTGAGGAACGCGTTGAAGTCGTCATGGATCGGCTTGATCACCGCATTGAAATGGTCGCGGTAGCGCTGGTGCCCGGCATGGTCGTTCTCGCCGCAGCCGGAGAGATGCGGCGGGATGTCGTCATCCTCAATCTCGTTCTCCGAGCAGGAAATGACGCGCACCCACGGTTTGCCATACTGCTTGATCGCCGGGAACAGGATGACGTTGTCGACGCAGATCACGTCCGGCTTGATGGCATCGAGAACGCGCGGCAGATCCTTCTGCGCCCACTTCGCGCTGTCGACGATCGCCGTCCAGCAATCCTTCACATAATTGTCGACCTGGTCGTAGGGCGACTTGCGGAAGTTCGGGATGTGGCCGTTGATGAAGTCCTCCCAGAACTTGGCCATCTGTTCCGGCGGCATCGGTTCGGAGAGGTTCACCGGATGGGCCTCGAAGCCATAGCCCTTGTAGACGTCGACGAAGCCGGGGTCCGACAGGAACACCGCCTTGTGGCCACGCGCCTCGACCGCCTGGGCGATGCCAACGGAATTGAGCGCCGGCCCAAAGGCCGCTTCCGGGAAAAACGCGATCGTCTTTTGCGCCATCAGGCTTCTCCTTCAATCCTTGAAAATTCTGACATCGGCGGCATCCCAGCCGAGTTCGATCCTATCGCCCGCCGACACCGGCCGGCGGTCGGCGGCATCAGCGGTAACGCGCACCAGGAACGGTTTTGGCGACAGGGGCGTGCGGACATGCAGCTGCAGGTCGAGGCCCTGATAGGCGAGCGCCTCGACGGTGCCGGCAATGCGGTTGGCGGTCTGAGTCTCAGGGAATAGCCGGATGCGCTCAGGCCGCACTGAAGCGACGGCTGCCGCGCCGGGCGAGAGCGTTGCAGGAAGCTTGCCCGCAATCCGCGCGCCATTGGCCGCCAGCACGCCGTCGGCCGTGGCCTTGCCCGGCACGAAATTCATGACGCCGATGAAGTCGGCAACGAAGCGGTCGGCTGGATACTCGTATACCGCGTGCGGCGTGTCGCATTGCAGCAGCTTGCCGTCCTTCAGTACCGCCATGCGGTCGGCCATGACCAGCGATTCCTCCTGGTCATGGGTGACGATGACGAAAGTGATGCCGACTTCATGCTGCAGGCGCTTCAGCTCCAGCTGCATGGCGCCACGCAGTTTCTTGTCAAGCGCGCCAAGCGGTTCATCAAGCAGCAGCAGCCGGGGACGCTTGACCAGTGCCCGGGCAAGCGCGACGCGCTGCTTCTGGCCGCCCGACAGTTGCTCCGGCTTTCGGTCGGCGAAAGGCACCAACTCGGTTGTCGCAAGTATAGCATCGACGCGCGCGCGGATTTCGGCAGCCGGCAAACGTTCCATTTCCAGGCCGTAGGACACATTGGCCCTGACGCTCATATGCGGGAACAGCGCGTAGGACTGGAACATCAGGTTGACCGGCCGCTTGTTGGGCGGGGTTCGGGCGATGTCGCGGCCGTCAAGCAGGATGCGACCGTCATTTGGCGTCTCGAAGCCCGCCAGCATGCGAAGCAGCGTGGTCTTGCCGCAGCCCGAAGGTCCGAGCAGAGCAAAGAACTCGTTCTCGCGGATGTCGAGCGAGATGCCGTCGACCGCCGTTACCCGGCCGAAATTCTTCGAAACGTGATCGATCTGAAGCAGCGTGCGGGGCTCACTCATTGGCCGATGATCCCGCGGTTGAACCGTTGCGACAGGGTCAGCGCGGTGATCGAGACCGCCATGACGATGGTCGCCAATGCGTTGATCTCCGGCGTGATGCCGAAGCGGATCATCGCATAGATCTGCATCGGCAAGGTGGTCGAGGCGCGCCCGGCGCCGGCGGTGAAGAAGGCGATGATGAATTCGTCGACCGACAGGGTGAAGGCGAGCAGCGCGCCGGCGATCACCGCAGGCAAGATGACCGGCAGGGTCACCCGCCGGAAGGTGGTGAGCGCGGAAGCGCCGAGATCGGCGGAAGCCTCGACGATCGACCAGTCGAAACTCTTCAGCCGGGCGCGCACCACCGAGCAGACGAAAGCGAGGTTGAAGACGACATGGGCGAGAATGATGGTGTGCAGGCCCATGGTGACATTGAGCATGGAGAAGAACGAAAGCAGCGCGATGGCCAGCACGATGTCGGGAATGATCATCGGCGCGAAGATCAGCGCCTCCAGCCCCTTGCCGTACTGGCGGCGCATCTCGATGCCGATCGCCAGCAGGGTGCCGAGCAGCGTGGCGATTGCCGTCGAGATCAGCGCCACGATCAGCGTGTTGAGCGCGGCCGAAAGGATCGCGGAATTGCCGGTGAGCGAGGCGTACCATTTCAGCGAAAAACCGGACCATGCTGTAGGCAGCCCGCCTTCGTTGAAGGACAAAGCCACCAGCACCGCAATCGGGATGTAGAGGAAGGCGAAGACCAGTGAAAGCACGAGCCACAGCATACGCCGCGTGGCGGGAGAGCGTTCAGCCATCGGCCTGACCTGTGGCTTCAGTGGCGCGGCCGGCGGCGCGATCGGCAAGCAGCGCCTGCGCCATCAATACCAGCAGCATGATGGCGATCAGCGCCATGGCGAGCGCTGCGCCGAACGGCCAGTCATTGGCGGTCAGGAACTGGTCGTAGACGAGATTGCCGATCATCTGGAAGCGGCCGCCGCCGAGCAGCGCCGGCGTGACGAAATTGCCGATCGACAGCACGAAGACGAAGACGGCGCCAGCCGCTATGCCCGGCACGGTCAAGGGCAGGATGACCCGGCGAAACGTCGTCAGGGCCGAGGCGCCGAGGTCGCGCGAGGCTTCGGCGAGTTCCGGGTTGAGGCGCGACAGCGGCGCGTAGCAGGCAAGGATGACGAAGGGCAGATAGTTGTAGACCAGGCCGGCGATGACGGCGCCTTCGGTGTAGAGCATCGATGGCGGCTCGCCGGTGTAGCCGAACCAGCGCAGCAGCTGGGTGACCAGACCTTCGCGGTTGAGCAGCACGATCCAGGCATAGGTGCGGATCAGATAGTTGGACCAGAAGGGCAGCACGGCAAAGAACAGCAACACCGGCTGCAGCCGGCGTGGTGCGGCCGCGATGGCATAGGCGGCGGCGTAGCCGATGATGACGGCGATCAGGGTCGCGGTGCCGGCGATGCGCGCTGAATTGAGGAAGATGCCGGCATAGAGCGGGTCGAAGACCAGCCCGAAATTTTCCAGCGTGAATGTGTATTCGATGCCGCCATAGGTGCCGCGCCGGAAGAAGGCGAGCGCCAGCACCAGCGCACATGGCACCACCATCAGGGCGGTCAGCCAGGCCAGCGCCGGCGCCATCAGCAGGGAGGAGCGAAGTCTGATTTGGGACACGATTGCGGTACCGCATTCAACGATCGACGGCGGAAGCCCGCCGTCGATCGTGATCTCTGAGGCCGCCTATTGCGCGGCCTTGATCTCGCTGACGATCTTGGAATAGTCGCGCTGGGCGTCGCCGACATCGCGCAATTGCTCGAACTTGACGAGGTCGGCCACCGGCATCGCCATGTTGGGGAACTTGGCCAGGAAGTCGGCCGGCAGGCTCTCCATAGCCGGCTTGTTCGGCACCTTGTAGTCGATGTTCTGCGCCGCCCAGGCGTGGTTCTTGGCGTCGAGCATGAAGTTGATGAACTGGAAGGCGGCGTCCTTGTTGGCCGAGGCCTTCATCACCACCATCGTGTCGACCCACAGGTCCGAGCCTTCCTTGGGGATGACGTATTTGATCTCGGGCTTCTCGGCGATGCCGTAATTGCACCAGCCGTCCCAGGCCTGCACCAGCAGCGCCTCGCCGGAGACAAGCTTCGAATAGAAGGTGGTGTCGTCATAGGCGAGCAAGGTCTTCTTGGCCGAGATCAGCAGGTCCTTGACCTCGGCCATCTTGGCCGGATCGGTTTCGTTGACCGAATAGCCCTTGCCGAGCTGGCCGGCGGCCAGCAGCCAGCGGTCGGTCGCCAGCATGGTGGTCTTACCCCTAAGGTCGTCGGACGGGGCAAGCAGATCGCTCCAGCTGGTCGGCGCCACCTTCACCAGATCCGAGCGGTAGCAAAGGCCTGTCGTGCCCCAGGTGTAGGGCACGGAAAAGGCGTTGCCGACATCGTGCGGCAGCTTGGTCGCCTCGGGATAGAGGTTGGCGAGATTGGCGACCTTGGCGTGGTCGATCGGCTCGGTCAGGCCGAGCTTGTTCAGCACCTCGGCGAAAGGCGAGGAAACGAAAGCGACGTCATAGCCCTTGCCGCCGGAGGCGACGAGCTTGCCCATGATCTCTTCATTGGTGGCGTGGACGACGACCTCGCCGGAAACGCCGGTCGCGGTCTTGAAGGCGGCCATGGCATCGGGCGCCATATAGCCGTCCCAGTTGGAAATAACGAGGTCGGCGGCAAAAGCCGGCGCCGACAGCGCCAGGGCAAAGCCAAGCGCGATCGAGGATATTTTCAGCGAACGGTGCCGCGGTGTGGTGGCTGTCATGACAGACTCCCATTCTGGTTGATCGTCGAATTTCATTCGTCGGACCAGCGCTTGCGACCGTGCCGCCGCTTCGATCCTGTTCCCCGGTCTTTTTATTGCCGATTGACCTGACAGTACTATTGCAGAAAAAAGTACGTCAATCCATAATTTGTTGGACGCTGAAGGAATCTGGCCGATTGCGTTCGCAGGGATGATCGGCCAAACCGCACCGGAGACGTCCGTTCACGGGAATTGCCATGCAAGCCGCCGCCAGACGACCGCGCACCAACCATCTCGATCTCGCGCAGCGCATCCTCGATGTCGCCCGGCAGCGCGGTTTCGAAGCCGGCGCTCATCTGCCGGAGCAGCAGATCGCGTCGCTTTGCAATGTATCACGGACCCCGGTGCGGGCCGCGCTGCGCCTGCTTGCCGAAAAAGGCGTGGTGCGCTGGGAAGCCGCCTCGGGCTATCGCCTGGCCATCGACCTGGCGGCGCAGGCGACCATGACCGCCGACCTGCCTGTTACCGAGGAGGACGAACTCGCCGAAAAGATCCTGCGCGACCGGTCGGCGCGCCGGCTGGATCAGACGGTCACCGTCGGAGCGCTGATGCGGCGGTACGACGCCGAGCGCAAGACGGTACTAAAATCCTTAAAGAAACTGACCGAGGAAAATCTGCTGGACCGCGCGCCGGGACAGTCCTGGCTTTTTAGGCGAACACCGGACGATCCGGAGGCACAAGGCGAAAGCTACGAGTTCCGCCTGCTGCTGGAACCCGCCGCCATTCTGACACCGGGCTTCCGGCTCGACGGGACACGGGCCGCGGCCTTGCGCCAGGGCATGGAAGCGTTGCTGGCGCTACCCGATGCAGCCTTCGATAGCAGGGAGTTCCAGCGGCTGGACATCGAGTTCCACTCGATGATCGCCGACGGTTGCGCCAACCGCTTCGTCACCGATGCGCTGTCCGATCACCTCAGGCTGCGCCGGCTGCCGGGCGTTTATGCCGGTGTCAACGTCTTCCGGCTGAAGCAATCGCTGCGCGAGCATCTCACCATACTCGACCATCTGGAGAGCCGGCAGTTCGAGGTTGCGGCCGACCTGCTTCGCGTGCATCTGCGCCTGTCGCGCAACCAGCGGCCGCAGGCGGCCAGTCGCGGGGCGCCTGCATTGTTCGGCATGATCAGCCGGCCGGATTGAAGAGGCCCATTTTGACGCGCAAAGCCAGCCCGACCATCGCGCTGTTTCCGGAAGCGAGCTTCGGCGCGGCGCTCAATTGCGTCGGCATCGCGCAGGCGCTGCGCGCTCGCGGCGCCCGGCCGGTGTTCATCTGCCATGCCGGCTTCTCCGGCGTCTTTGCCGACTATGGTTTCCAGGAATACCAGCTGCCGACCGACGATCCGCTGAGCGACAGCGAACGGCAGAGCTACTGGCAGGCTTTCGTGCGCCGCCATCTGCCGCATTTCAAGCTGAGCCCGGTCGACCAGCTCGAAACCTATGTCGCTCCGACCTGGCAGGCGATCGTCGACACCGCGGCCAATGCCGAGGCGCCGTTGCGCCAATTGCTGGCGCGGCTGAAGCCGGACGCGGTGGTGCTCGACAATGTCATTATGTTTCCCGCACTTGCCGCCGCCGGCTGCCCATGGGTGCGCGTGGTCTCCTGTGCCGAGACCGAGCTTCCCGATCCCGAGGTGCCGCCCTATTTGTCCGGCCTCGCCGCCGACGATCCGGGCCGCGCGAGTTTCGAGGCTCGCTACCTCGCGGCGGTTGCGCCGGCGCACGACCGGTTCAACCGGCTTCGTGCCGAGGCCGGCCTCGCTCCGCTGCCCAAGGGGCTGTTCCTGGAGGCCTCGCCCGACCTCAACCTGCTGTTGACGCCGTCGATCGTGCGCCGGGAACGCGCCGAGCCGCTCGACCCCTCGCGCTTTGCCTATCTCGAAGGCTGCGTGCGCTCGGAAGGGCCGTTCGAGGTGCCGGTCTTTCCGCGCAATGGCGGGCCGCTGGTCTATGTCAGCTTCGGCAGCCTTGGCGCCATGGACGTCGGCCTGATCGAGCGCATGCTGGCTGTGTTCGACAGGTTGCCGGCGCGCTTCATCGTCAATGTCGGCGGCTTGCGCGACAGCTACCGGGCGGTGCCGGACAATGTCTATCTCGACGCCTGGTTTCCGCAGCCCTCGGTGGTGGCGAAGTCGGACCTGTTCATCCATCACGGCGGCAACAACAGCTTTTGCGAGGCGCTGCGTTTCGGGGTGCCGTCGCTGATCATGCCCTATTGCTGGGATGGGCACGACAATGCGCAACGCGCCGAGGAAACCGGCGTCGGCAATCATATCGGCCGTGACAGCTGGACCGAAGTATTGGAGAAAGCCATTCTCGGCCTGCTGGCCGATGATGCGATGCGCGCCCGTCTCAGGGGAAATGCAGCTGCTATGGCGCTGAAACCCGGAACGGACGTGGCCGCCGAAGCGATACTCTCCCTGATACGGACATGAACCAATGCCTGACAATCACACAACGTCGCCTCTGAGCGGCACCAACGATCCAAGAAGCTGGCTGGCCCAGCACGCGATCAACGAAGTCGAGTGCCTGGTGCCCGACTTGAACGGCGTCTTGCGCGGCAAGGCCTTGCCGGTGTCGAAGTTCCTCAAGGCGCTGGGGGACCGCGCGCTCTATCTGCCGAGCAGCGCCTTCCTGGTCAGCGTCGACGGCCGCTATTCCGGCTCGATCGACGAGGGTTTTGCTTATTCGGACCCCGACATGCGCATGGTGCCGGATGTTTCCACGCTCTGCCTGGCGCCCGGTGCCGGTGCGGGGAAAGCCTATGTGTTCGCCGATACGTTTCACATGGACGACCGGCCCTGGATGGCCTCGCCGCGTCATGTCTTGAGGGCCGTGCTCGATCTCTACCGCCAGCGCGGCTGGCGTGCGGTGGTGGCGCCGGAGCTCGAATTCTATCTGACCGCGCCCAATCCCGATCCCGACCGTCCGTTGACCGCGCCGGTCGGCGGCAATGGCCGCGCCGAGACAGTGCAGCATCCCTACGACATGGCGGCACTGGAGGAGTTCGAACCGGTGATCCGGCGCATCTATGATTACGCGGCCGCCGCCGGCCTGCCGCTCGACACGCTGATCCATGAATCAGGGCCGGGCCAACTGGAGATCAATTTCCTGCATGGCGACCCGCTGGCGCTGGCCGACAAGGTGCTGCTGTTCAAGCGGCTGACCAGGCAGGCGGCACAGGCGAGCGGTATGCACGCCACCTTCATGGCGAAACCAATTGCGGCACAGGCCGGCAGCTCGATGCACCTGCATATGTCGGTGATCGAGGAGGCCGGCAATACATTGTTTGCCGGCTCAGATGATGCCGACACACCAATGTTCGGGCATTTCATCGGCGGGCTGCAAAGATACGTCCCCGAGATCATGCCGCTGTTTGCGCCGAACGTGAATTCGTTCCGCCGCATCCGGCCGAACCACAGTGCGCCGGCCAATATCGAGTGGTCGCATGACAACCGCTCCTGCGGCCTACGCGTGCCGGCCGGCGGGCGGGCGGCGCGGCGGGTGGAGAACCGGCTGCCCGGCGCCGATGCCAATCCCTACCTGGCGATGGCAGGCTCGCTTATCGCAGGTTATCTCGGCGTCGAGGAGAAGATCGCGCGCTCGGCCGAAGCGTCGGGCAATGCCTACAAGATCAAGAGCACGCTGCCGAAAACCATGGAGGAAGCGCTCGACCGGTTCACCGCTTGCGGCCCGGTGCGGGCGCTGCTCGGCGAGGATTTCTTCCAATCCTACCTGCGCGTCAAGAGCGTCGAGCTCGACCTGTTCCAGAGCGTCGTGACGTCCTGGGAACGCGATCATCTGCTGCTCAAGGTGTAATGATGGGATTCAATTCCGAGGGATTCAATTCCGGTTTGGATATCGGCAAATCCTATTATGTCGCCACCGCCAGCTCGTCGCCGGATCATTCCGCCCTGCAAGGCGAGGTCGACGCCGACCTGGTGGTCGTCGGTGGCGGCTGCACCGGGCTTTCCGCAGCGCTTCATGCCGCCGAACGCGGGCTGAAAGTGGTGCTGCTCGAAGGCGGCAAGATCGGCTGGGGCGCGTCGGGGCGCAATGGCGGCCAGATGATCCCCGGCCTGCGCAAGGGCGCCAAGGGGCTGGTCAAGGCCTTCGGCCCGGAGCGGGCGAAGGCGCTGTTCGATCTCGCCTTCGAGGCGCGCGGGCTGGTGCTGGATATCATCGAGCGCCACGCCATCGATTGCGACATCAGGTTGACCGGCCATCTGGTCGGCGCGGTCAATGGCTCCGACCTGCGTGACCTCGAAGAAGAGGCCGAGTGCCTGGCAACGGTGATGAAGTTCCCACATGCCGAAATCCTGTCGGCGGCGGAAGCGCGCGACAAGGTCGACACGCCCTATCATGGCGCGATGTACGAGGCGCTTGGCGGCCATATGCATCCGCTGAACTACACGTTGGGTCTTGCCCGTGCGGCAGTCGCGGCCGGTGTCGTCATCCATGAGAATTCGGTTGCCGTGCGGCTGGAGCGCGAGCCGTCCATCCGGGTCTCGACGGCTAAGGGCTCCGTCCGCGCAAAACATGTCGTGCTGGCGGGCGATGCGCTGCTTCACGGGCTGGAGCCGCGCGTCAACAGCCGCATCATGCCGGTCGGCAATTACATCGTCGCCACCGAACCGCTGGAGGGCAAACGCAATGTCATCCCGGCCAATGTCGCGGTGTCCGACACGCGCTTCGTCGTCAATTACTACCGCATGTCGGCGGACGGCCGGCTGCTGTTCGGCGGTGGCGAGCGCTACACGCCGTCGCCGCCGGCCGACATTGCCGGCTTTGTGCGGCCGCATATGGAAAAGACCTTTCCGCAGCTCAGCGGCTGCCGCATCGATCATGCCTGGGGCGGGCTGGTCTCGGTGACGACATCGCGGCTGCCGCATGTCGGGCATTATGGCGAGGTTTATTTCGCGCATGGCTATTCCGGCAAGGGGGTGATCCTGTCGACGCTGTCGGGCAAGCTGCTGGCCGAGGCGATCACCGGCGACGCCTGGCGGCTCGACCTGTTTTCGACGCTCTCGCCCATGCCGTTCCCTGGCGGCACGGCGCTGCGCGGGCCGCTCTATGTGCTCGGCATGCTGTGGTATGCGATGCGCGACCGCATCAAGCATTGAGTGCAGGCGGGCGCAGTTGTGAACAGCAAGCGCCGGCGTTCCTTCGCGCCCCCCTCTGTCCTGCCGGACATCTCCCCCTCAAGTGGGGAGATTGGCAGCTTTGACACCCCCACGCCTCTTTCAACGTTGGAGATAGGCGAAAGCGGAGATGAGGGCGGATCTCCCCCCTTGCGGGCAGGGCAATCGCAGATGAAAAGCCAAGGCTTTCGCTCTACGATGGACCCCCACCCCTAACCCCTTCCCACAGGGGGGAGGGAGACTTCCGCTGGCGCTGACCTCGGCAAATTGCCTGTCTTTTGACGCCAAGGAGGAAGTAAAGGCGCGCGGCAGCGTTCCCTCCCCCTTGTGGGGAGGGTTAGGGTGGGGGTCCTCTTCGCAAAAAATCCATATTGCCCTGGAGGGGGAGATGCCCGGTAGGGCAGAGGGGGGCGATGTCCCACTGACGTTGGAAAGTTGGGCAAGCCTTTTGTTAGACGACGAAGAAATCTTCGATGCGCTGCTTGGCTGCTAGCAGCGCCGGCAGGATCTCCCGTTCCATGTCAGCGACGGAAAAACGGGCCGACTGGGTCGAGACATTGATCGCCGCCACGGTCCGGCCGGTGCGGTCGTTGATCGGCACGGCGATCGAGCGCAGGCCGAGCTCGAGCTCCTCGTCGATGACGGCAAAGCCGGTCGCCTTCGCCCTGCCGATGGCTTCGGCAAGCGCTGTTCTCGCAGTGATCGTCTTTGGCGTGCGTCCCTCGATGGTCACCTGACGCAGAAAAGTCTCCAGTTCACCGGATGCAAGGCCGGAGAGCAGGACGCGTCCCATCGAGGTGCAATAGGCGGGCAGCCTGGTGCCGACATCGAGCGAGACGCTGAGGATGCGCCGGCCGGGAACACGGGCGACATAAACGATGTCCTCGCCCGACAGGATGGCGGCCGAACAGGACTCATTCAGAAGTGCCGCGACCTCGCGCATGATGGGGGCGGCAAACGTCCACAACGAAGCGCCGCCAAGCCAGGTGCGGGCGACGGTCAGCAGGCGTGGCGACAGCGAAAACTGCCGGCCGGCCTGCGTCGCGTAACCGGCAGCGGCCAGCGTCAGCAAAAAGCGGCGCGCGCCGGCGCGGGTCAGTCCCGCTTCCTCCGCCATCTCGGTCAACGTCATGCCGGCGGGGTGCCGAGCCAATATCTCCATGACCGCAAGCCCGCGTTCGAGCGAGCCGATATGGTCGCGGGAAGCGGCCTCGTCGTTCATGTGGCCTCCTGAAATGGCGGCGCTGCCCGATTGACTTCACGCCAAAATCCGACATAAAAGTATCCCATATAAAACATAAGTTCGCAATACGAACTTTTCGAGCTTTGGAGCGTGGACGATGGTCAAATTCCTGCCGCTAAGCGAGGCCGTGGCGGGAAATCTGAACGATGGCGACACGGTCGCCTTCGAGGGCTTCACCCATCTGATCCCGACCGCTGCGGCGCATGAAGCGATCCGCCAGGGGTTTGAAGAGCTGACGCTGATCCGCATGACGCCGGACCTCGTCTACGACCAGATGATCGGCATGGGCATGGCGAGGAAGATCGTCTTCTCCTATCTCGGCAACCCCGGCGTCGGGCTGTTGCGTCGCGCTCGCGACGCCATCGAGAACGGCTTTCCCCGGCCGATCGAGGTCGAGGAACACAGCCATGCCGGCATGGCCAATGCCTATGAAGCGGGCGCGGCCGGTCTGCCTTGCGCCGTGTTCCGTGGCTACCGCGGCGCCGGCCTGGCTGCGGTCAATCCGAACATCAAAACGGTCACTTGCCCGTTCACCGGCGAGGTGCTTGCCGCGGTTCCCGCCATCCGCCCCGATGTCACCTTCATCCATGCGCAGAAGGCAGACCGGAAGGGCAATGTGCTGGTCGAGGGCATCATCGGCATCCAGAAGGAAGCGGTTCTGGCGGCAAAGCGCGCCGTGGTGACGGTCGAGGAAGTGGTCGACAGTTTCGACGAATTGCATCCCAATCTGACCGTGCTGCCGAGCTGGACGATTTCGGCCATTTCAGTCGTGCCGGGTGGGTCGCACCCGTCCTATACGCATGGCTATTATGTCAGGGACAATGCCGCCTATCTCGAATGGGACGAGATCGCGGCGGACCGTGAGAAATTCCAGGCGTGGATGCGGGCGAACGTCATCGAAAGGAGCGCCGCCGATTTTGCCGCGCGCGTCGAGCATCTGAGGATTGCGGCATGAGCGACGGCGAGCCGGGTTTCACGCCCAATGAAATGATGACGATCGCCGCCAGCCGGGCGCTGAAGAACGACGATGTCTGTTTTGTCGGCATCGGCGCACCGTCGGCCGCCTGCAATGTAGCGCGGCTGACGCATGCGCCGGACATCACGCTGATCTATGAGAGCGGCACGATCGGCACCGCACCGCAAGTCTTGCCGCTGTCGATCGGCGACGGCGAATTGTGCGACACTGCCGTCACCACCGTCTCGGTGCCGGAGATGTTCCGCTACTGGCTGCAGGGCGGCCGCATCTCGATCGGCTTCCTCGGTGCTGCCCAGCTCGACAAGTTCGGCAACATCAACACCACGGTCATCGGCGACTATCTTCACCCCAAGACCCGGTTGCCCGGCGGCGGCGGCGCGCCGGAGATCGCCACCTCGTCGAAGGAGATCTACATCACCATGGCGCAGTCGAAGCGCGGCATGGTCGAGACCATCGATTTCTACACCTCCTTCGGCCATGGCGAGGGCGGCGATCACCGGAAGCGGCTCGGCATCGAGACAGCAGGGCCGACGCTGCTGATCACCGATCTCGCCATCTGGAAGCCAGATCCGGTGACCAAGGAGTTCACGGTGGTGTCGCTGCATCCGGGCGTCTCGCGCGCCGAGGTGCAGGCGACCTGCGGCTGGACGGTGAAATTCACCGATGCGCTCGAAGAGACACCGGCGCCGACAGCGCTCGAACTGAAGACGTTGCGCGACCTGCAGGCCCGCACCAAGGCGGCGCATGCGGCGACAGGAAAAGAGAAGGCGGCATAGATGGCCGAGGCCTATATCTGCGACTACATCCGCACGCCGATCGGACGCTTTGGCGGGGCGTTGGCTTTAGTCCGCGCGGACGATCTCGGCGCCGTGCCGCTGAAGGCATTGGTCGAGCGCAATCCTGGCATCGACTGGCAAGCGGTCGACGACGTCGTCTATGGCTGCGCCAACCAGGCCGGCGAGGACAATCGCAATGTGGCGCGGATGTCCCTGCTGCTCGCTGGCCTGCCCAAGGAGATTTCCGGCTCGACCGTCAACCGGCTGTGCGGTTCGGGCATGGATGCCGTCATCATTGCCGCGCGCGCCATCAAGGCTGGCGAGGCGGAGCTGATGATAGCGGGCGGCGTCGAGTCGATGTCGCGTGCGCCGTTCGTCATGCCGAAGGCCGAGACCGCCTTTTCGCGCAATGCCGAGATCCACGACACCACCATCGGCTGGCGCTTCGTCAACCCGCTGATGAAGCAGCAATATGGTGTCGATTCGATGCCGGAGACCGGCGAGAACGTGGCGGAAGAGTTTGCAGTCTCCCGCGCCGACCAGGATGCATTTGCCGTGCGCAGCCAGGACAAGGCGGTCGCAGCACAAGCCAATGGCCGGCTGGCGTTGGAAATCACAGCGGTGTCCATCCCGCAGCGCAAGGGCGACCCGGTTATCGTCGCGAAGGATGAACATCCGCGCGCGGGCACGACGATCGAGGCGCTGGCCAAACTGCCGACGCCGTTCCGGCAAGGCGGCACGGTCACCGCCGGCAACGCGTCGGGCGTCAATGACGGCGCGGCGGCGCTCATCGTCGCCTCGGAAGCGACTGTCAAGAAATACGGGCTGACACCGATCGCCCGCATGCTCGGCGGTGCGACCGCTGGCGTTGCGCCACGCATCATGGGCATCGGCCCGGCGCCGGCCACGCAGAAGCTTTGCGCGCGGCTCGGCCTGACGCCGCAGCAGTTCGACGTGGTTGAACTCAACGAAGCCTTTGCCTCGCAAGGCATTGCCGTATTGCGCCAACTCGGCATTGCCGAGGACGCCGGGCACGTCAACCCGAATGGCGGCGCCATCGCGCTCGGTCATCCGCTCGGCATGTCGGGCGCGCGGATAGCGGGCACGGCGGCGCTGGAGCTGCGCGAACGTGGCGGCCGCTATGCGCTTGCCACCATGTGCATCGGTGTTGGCCAGGGTATTGCGATCGTGCTCGAACGGGTTTGATCCCAAGCAATCGCTACAGAAAACAATCGTGTCCCCGACACTCGTGACGGAGACTGCCAATTGTCGAAGTCGGCGCCGCCCCTCATCGCCCTGCCGGGCACTTCTCCCCGTATAGGGACGGGGAGAAGGGGCTGGCCGCAACTTCGGCGCCCTTTTTGCAACGCTTGTGATTGGCGAAATCGTCGACGAGAGCGCCCCTCTCCCCGTCGCTATACGGGGAGAGGATGCCGGCAGGCAGGTGAGGGGCAGCGCTAACCTGAAACGATTGGTTGCGGTTTGATCCCCCGGCCTTTGACAATCATGAGCGGCGGCTCTCTCGATCAAATTTGACCATGTGGACAAAAGTCCGGCGCCGTTCCATAGTTCCCCGTCTTCGAAAATCTAGCGAACAGCCGGCTCGACATGGCTGTCGAACAGAGGGGTATGAGAATGGAAAACGGGAAGAGCAGATTCCAATTGAAACGCGAAGGGTTTTCGCGACGCAATGTGCTGGAGCTGGGCGCGCTCGGCCTGGCGGCGGCCATGCTGCCGGGCAAGGCCTGGTCGCAGGACAAGAAGCTGAAGGTGGCGGCGATCTTCGCCACGCCGATCGAGGAGCCATGGGACCACCAGATCCATGTAGCCCTGCAGAGGGCCGAGAAGGAACTCGGTATCGAATACAAATGGTCGGAGAAGGTGCAGACGGCGGATTTCAGCCGCGTCATGCGTGAATATGCGCAAGGCGGCTATGAGCTGGTGCTGGGCGACGCCTTCGCGGCCGAGCGCGAATCGCGCAGGACCGCCAAGCAGTTCCCGAAGGTCGCGTGGCTGTTCGGCTCCGGCGCCGGACCGGCGGAGCCGAATTTCGGCGTCTTCGACAACTGGATCCACGAGCCGGCCTATCTCTCCGGCCTGATTGCCGGCAAGATGTCGAAGAGCGGTACGGTCGGCGCCGTGGCGGCGATGGGCATTCCCGAGGTCAACCGGCTGGTCAACGCCTTCTTTGCCGGCGCCAGGGAGGTCAATCCCAACATCAAGAAGAAGGTCGCCTTCATCGGCTCCTTCTTCGATCCGCCCAAGGCCAAGGAGGCCGCGATCGCCCAGATCGACGCCGGCGTCGACGTGATCTATGCCGAGCGCTTCGGTGTCATCGAAGCGGCGGTAGAGAAGAAGATCCTCGCCATCTCCAACATGTCCGACCAGTCGAGCCTCGGTCCTGACACGGTGATCACCGGGCCGGTCTGGGACATGTATCCGACGGTCGAGCAGGCGATCAAGCTGGTCAAGGCCGGCGTCTTCACGGCGCAGGATTACGGCGATTTCTCGCGCATGGCCAAGGGGGGCTCCTCTCTGGCGCCGTACCACAAGTTCGACAAGACGCTGCCGGCGGACGTCAAGGAACTGGTCGAGAAGAAGAAGGCCGAGATTCTGGACGGCAATTTCCGCGTCGACGTGGATGAGAATACGCCGGTCTCGGATTGAGGTTTTTTTGAAGGTAGCGCTTGTCGCACCCCCCCTCTGCCCTGCCGGGCATCTCCCCCTCAAGGGGGGAGATTGGCAGCTTCACCGCCAGCTATATCTTTCGCGGCTGGAGATTGGCGAAAGCCAGCGTGACATCTGATCTCCCCCCTTGAGGGGGAGATGGCCGGCAGGCCAGAGGGGGGTGCGCCTGACACGCCCTCACAGTTCAGGAGCACCCTTGTCCGCCCCCCTCATCGAAATGCGCGGCATCACCAAGAGCTTCGGCGCCGTCAAGGCGAACGAGGCCGTCGATCTCAGCGTGGCGCCGGGCGAAATTCTTGGGCTGCTTGGCGAGAACGGCGCCGGCAAGACGACGCTGATGAACGTGCTGTTCGGCGCCTATGCGCCGGATGCCGGCGAGATCCTGATCGAGGGCCGGCCGGTGACGATCAACAGCTCGGCCGATGCGCTTGCCGCCGGCATCGGCATGGTGCACCAGCATTTTCACCTGGCGCCACGGCTGTCGGTGCTGGAAAACCTGCTGATAGGCATTCCGGGCAAGTCAGGCCGGATCGATCGTGCCGGCGGGCTGGCGCGGCTGGCCGAGATCGGCCGGCAGCACGGGCTGACGCTCGATCCCGATCTTCCGGTTGCGGCGCTGTCGGTCGGCGAACAACAGCGGCTGGAAATCGTCAAGGCGCTGTTTCGCGGCGCCAGGCTCCTGATCCTGGACGAGCCGACGGCGGTGCTGGCGCCGACCGAGGTCGACGGGCTGTTTGCGGCGTTGCGGTCCATGGCCGCCCAGGGCCTCGGCATCATCTTCATCTCGCATAAGCTCAACGAAGTCCGGGCGCTGACGCATCGCTGCGTCGTGCTCAGGCACGGGCGCGTCGCGGGACGTGTCGATGATCCGGCCAACACGACGTCCTCGGAGATGGCGCGGTTGATGTGCGGCCACGAGATCGTTCCGCCGGCAAGGGGACCGTCGACGCCAGGTGCAGCGGTGCTGACCCTCGAGGGCATCTCGACCTCGCGTCATTCGGGGACGGCGCTGCGGGACGTCTCGCTCTTCGTCCGTGCCGGCGAAATCCTCGGCATTGCCGGTGTCTCGGGCAACGGCCAGCGGGCGCTTGCCGAGGTGATTTCCGGCGTGGCCGCGCCCGATGCCGGACGGATGACGATAGCCGGCAAAGCGGTCTCGCAATTCTCGCCGCGCGCGGTGCAGACGCTCGGCCTCGGCCGCATCCCGGAAGACCGCATGACGACGGGGCTGGTTACCAACCTGCCGCTTGCCGATTCCATGGTGCTGCCACGCATCGGCACGGAGGCGTTCAGCCGCAAGGGGCTGCTCAAGCCCGATGCGATCCGTGCCTTCGCCGAGGCGCAGATCAAGGCCTACGACATTCGCTGTCCCGGGCCTATGACACGCGCCGGGGCGCTGTCCGGCGGCAATCTGCAGAAAGCGCTGCTGGCGCGAGAACTCGCTTTCGACCCACAAGTGCTGATCGTGTCGCAGCCGACGCGTGGCCTCGACATCGGCGCCGCCCGTTTCATCCATGAGAAATTCCTCGACATGCGGGCAAAGGGCTGCGGCATCATCGTCATCGGCGAGGATCTCGAAGAGCTGCTGATGCTCTGCGACCGCATTGCCGTGATGTATGAGGGGCGCATCGCCGGCACGCTCGACAGCGTCGACGCCACGATCGCGCGGCTCGGCCTGCTGATGACCGGGGCCGGGCAGGTCGAGGAGGCAGCGTGATGTTCCGCCTTGAAGCCCGCACCAGCACGCCCGCATGGTTCAATCTGGCGCTGCCGCTGCTGGCGATCGCGGCGACGCTTATCCTGTGCAGCGGTCTCATCGCGCTGGCCGGCGCCGGCGTGATCGAGGCCTATGGCGTGATGTTTACCGCCTCGCTCGGCGACAGCTACGCCATCACCGAAACGCTGGTGCGGGCAACACCGATGATCTTCACCGGGCTTGCGGTGGCCGTCGCCTTTCGCGCCAAATTCTGGAACATCGGCGCCGAGGGGCAATTGCTTGCCGGCGCGGTGGCGAGTTGCGCGGTCGGCGCCATCCCGATGCCGGGGCCGCTCGCCATGTTTTTGATGGCGGTGGCGGGTGCGGCCGCCGGCGCCGCGGTTGCCCTGGTCCCGGCAACGCTGCGGGTGAAGTTCAAGGTCGACGACGTGGTCAGCTCGCTGCTGCTCAACTCGGTCATCTTCTACGCGCTGATGGCGCTGATCGAGGGACCGTGGAAGGATACATTCAGCGGCTACCCGATCTCGCCGCCGATCGAGGATTCGGCAAACTTCCCGGTGCTGATGGAAGGTACACGCCTGCATCTGGGCGTGCTGGCGGCATTGATCGCGGCACCCCTGATCTGGTTCCTGATCGCACGCACGACGCTCGGCTTCAGGATCAGGGTCACCGGCGAGAACCCGGAAGCGGCGCGCTATGGCGGCATCAATGTCGAGCGCGTGCTGCTCTCGACGGCGCTGTTATCCGGCGCGCTCGCCGGGCTGGCCGGCGTCGGCGAGGTCGGCGGCGTGCATTTCCAGGTGATGAGCGACATCTCGCCGGGCTATGGCTATTCCGGCATCGTCGTCGCCATGCTGGCCAGGCTCAATCCGCTCGGCGTGGTGCCGGCGGCGATCTTCCTTGCCGCCGTGATGACCGGGGCCGAGGCGATGTCGCGGGCGACAGGTGTCCCGGCCTTCCTCAGCGACGTTATCCAGGGCACGGCGTTGCTCGCCATGCTGGTGGCGCTGCTGTTCACGGCCTACCGCATCCGCCGCGTCGGGGTGGCCCGATGAGCGTGGTGCTGGAACAGATTTTTCAGGTCGGCTTCCTCGCCGCCATCATCCGCATCGCCACGCCGCTGGCTTTCGCGACGCTCGGCGAAATGTTCTCCGAGCGGGCCGGCGTGCTCAATCTCGGCATCGAGGGCATCATGCTGTTGTCGGCGATGACCGGTTTTACGGCGACCAGCCTCAGCGGCAGCCTGTGGCTCGGCGTGCTGGCGGCGGTGCTGACCGGCATGCTGATGGGCGCGCTGCATGCGCTGTTCACGGTGGCGCTTGGCCTCAGCCAGCATGTCTGCGGCATCGGCGTGACGTTGTTCTCATCGGGTCTCGCCTATTTCCTCTACCGGCTGATCTTCGGCCAGCAATCGGTGCCGCCCAACATCAAGGGTTTCGCTACGCTGCCGATCCCGCTCCTCTCCGATATCCCGGTGCTCGGGCCGGCGGTGTTCAACCAGTTGGCGCTGGTCTACATGGCGATGCTGGCCATTCCGCTGGCCGCCTTCGTGCTCTACCGCACGCCATGGGGCCTGTCGGTGCGCATGGTCGGCGAGAATCCCCGTGCCGCCGACTCGGCCGGGGTCAGCGTGATTGCGACGCGCTTCCAGGCGGTCATTCTGGGCGGCGCCCTGATGGGGCTGGCCGGCGCCTTCCTGTCGATGGCGCAGTTCAACGCCTTCACCTTCGGCGTCGTGTCGGGTCGCGGCTGGGTGGCGATCGCGCTCGTCGTGTTCGGCCGCTGGGATCCGTGGCGCTCGGCGGGGGCGGCGCTGCTGTTCGCCTTTGTCGACGCCT
Organism: Mesorhizobium sp. WSM4871; assembly: GCF_055811295.1. NCBI lineage: Bacteria > Pseudomonadati > Pseudomonadota > Alphaproteobacteria > Hyphomicrobiales > Phyllobacteriaceae > Mesorhizobium > Mesorhizobium sp. WSM4871. The sequence goes on from NZ_JBVVPU010000008.1 coordinate 297,356, forward strand.
TGCAGTTGCGCATGCAGGCGAGCGGGCTTGGCCACATCCCCTACGAGGCATTCCTGATGCTGCCCTTCATCTTCACCATCGTTGCGATGGCGGTGATGTCGCGCAATGCCGTCGCGCCTTCGGCACTACTCAAGCCGTTTCGCCGGGAAGAACGTTGACAGCCCAGCGAAATGCCGATGGACAGTTACCTCTCGACCAGCTACCGCCGGGTTGACGATCCGACCGGAATTCTCAGCCGCTAAGCGCCCGCATCACATTCGGCAGCGCCGGCAGCGTCAGCAAAACCGTACCGGCAAGCCAGATAGACGAGACGACGATGCTACTGGGCTGCGCCGACCAGCGCTCATAAAGGGCCGCCGGCACACCGGCGAGCATGATGGTCACCGTCGACAGGATCAACGCACTTGCCATGTAAACGATCTGACTTGAGGGAGGCGCCCAGCCCGGATACCAGACCGGATAGAGCAGGAATACCATCAGCACCCACGGCGAAAAGATACCGTTGACGATGGCGACCGCCATGACAGGCACAAGAGCGTTTCTGTCCATTGCCTCAACCCCCTTGTGAAGCCATCGGCGCAATGCCGAAATTGATCAGCAAGGCGAGATAGCCGACGCGCAAGGCCATAAGCCAGAGCACGCTGAAGACGATCACCACCGGCTGGGTCAGGATCGACGGCGTGATGGTTCGCACCATCCGCAGGATCGGGTCGGTGACGCTCTTGAAGAAGCGCCAGATGTAGTTGTCCCAGCTTTCGGGCACGAAGAGGCCGAGCAGAAGTCGCCCCATCATCGTGTACATCGCGGCGGCAAGGATGAAATTCGGTATGTGGAAATACCAGTAGGACCAGAAATCGTTCATGTGGAATTTTCCAAGGAGCGGCGCCGCCGCGTTATGACAGCGGCGCCCCCGAAATGAAAGCGGGGTCCGTCGCCGGACCCCGCCTCGAGCGCCGATCCCTGCGCGGGATCAGGCGGTCTTTTCTTCCATCATCTGCTTGCCGCGCGGTATGCGCAGTTCCTCGATGAACTCCTGCATTGCCGCAGATGGTTCCCTGGTCAGCCTGGAGACAACGATCATGACCAGGAAGCCGACAGGCAGGCCAAACGCGGCGGCCGACAGGTTCTTGACGCCCCACCAGTTGGCGATGGTCTGGGCGTGCTTGTCGAGCGCTGCCCATGCAGCCGCTTGCGCGTCCGGAGCCGCAGAAGCCCAGGCCGTCTTCAGCTCCGCATACTTCGCAATGGCGTCAGCCGGTGCCGCGGACAGGCCACTCCACGTTTCGTAGAAGCCCACTGCACCGTATCGGGTACCGAGCAAATAATACAGGCAGATGCCGAAACCGGCGATCATGCCCGCGACGGCGCCGGCGGAGTTCGTGCGCTTCCACCAGACGCCGAGCACCAACGCGGGGAACAAACCCGCGGCGGCAAGCGAGAATGCCCATGACACCATGGCGAGGATGTCGCCCGGCTTGGTCGACGCCACATAGGCGGCGGCGATGGCCACGAGCACGAGCAAAATACGCGATACCACCAGACGGCGGGCGGTCGGAGCATTCTGGTCGATCATCTTGTAGTAGATGTCGTGGCTGAGCGCGTTGGCGATGGCCAGCAGCAGGCCATCCGCCGTGGAAAGCGCGGCGGCAAGGCCGCCGGCGGCGACGAGGCCCGAGATGACGTAAGGCATGCCGGCCATTTCGGGCGTGGCCAGCACGATCATGTCGGCGTTGAGGTTGATATCGGCGAAGGAAAGTGCCGTCACACCCTTTTCGGCGCAGGCAGCTGCGATCGCCGCGGCGTCAATGGCAGCCTTGCCGCAGATCTGTACGAGCGTGCCGTCGGCCGCCGCCCAGCGCATCATCCATCCGGCTTTCTCACTGATGTTTTCGGGCGTCAGGCCCGATGCCACCAGGTCGAGCATCGTCCATTTGGCGAACGCCGCGTAGGCCGGCGCCGTGAAGTAGAGGATGAAGATGAACAGCAGCGACCAGGCGACCGAGACACGCGCTTCACGCACCGACGGGGTGGTGAAATATCGCATCAGGACGTGCGGCAGCGACGCGGTTCCGACCATCAGGCAGAGAATAAGCAGGAAGTAGTTGAGCGCATTGTAGCCGCCATGAACGAACGGCGTGATGTGATGCGTCGCGATGTTCTGCGCCGTTTCAAGCGCGGTGATGCTCGCGAGCGCCTGCCCCTGCATCAACTGCGGGATCGGCACGCCGGTTTTCACGGTGGACATCCATATGGCGGGGATCAGGTAGGCGATGATGAGCACGATGTACTGCGCAACCTGCGTCCAGGTGACGGCGCGCATGCCGCCCAGCATCGAGCAGACCAGGATGCCGGCAAGGCCGACATAGACTGCGACGTTGAAGTCGAGGCCGAGGAAGCGTGCCGAGATGATGCCGGTCGCATAGATCTGCGCCACCACATACGTGAAAGAGCAGGAGAACAGCACGATCACGCCGATGAAGCGCGCCAGATTGCCGCCATAGCGCGCCGACAGGAAGTCTGGAACCGTGTAGGCGCCGAATTTGCGCAGATAGGGCGCAACGAGAATGGCCACGAGCACGTAGCCGCCGGTCCAGCCCAGCACGAAGGCGAGGCCGTCATAGCCGAGCAGATAGAGCGTGCCGGCCATGCCGACGAAGGACGCGCCGGACATCCAGTCGGCGCCGGTCGCCATGCCGTTGTAGATCGCCGGAACCCGGCGCCCGGCCACGTAGTACTCGCCGACCTGCATGGTGCGGCTGAGAATGCCGATGACGGCGTAGATTGTGATCGTGAACGCCACGAACAGATAGCCGATGATTCTGTTCGGGACGCCCATTGCGCTTATGATCGCCATCAGGATGATGAAGGCAATGAAGCCGCCGGTGTAAATGCCGTAGATGCGGCCGAGATTGGAGGTGAAGTCGCCTCCGCCTGCCGTGGTAGCTGTCGTGTTAGCCATTGAAGTTCCCCCGATCAATCTTCAGCGACGTTATGCTCTTCGTCGATGCTGTTTTGCTTGCGGGCGAACCAGAACAGCATGACGACGAAAGCTATGAGCGAACCCTGAGCGGCCATGTAGAAGCCGAGCGGAAAGCCAAAAATGACGATGGTGTTGAGTTGCTCCACGAACATGTGGATGATGTAGCCGAAGAACATCCATAGGCCCAACATGACGAACATGAGGCTCCTGGTCCTGTTCCAATAACTTACGCGGTCTGGCGTCGCCATAGCGTTGAACCCTCCCTTGGTTGGGCAGCTTGCGAACCGTCTCGACCGCAAGGCGCCGTTTAAAGCTTGCCTCTTCCGCTGACGCGGAAGTCCTCCGGCAAATGTTGCGGCCAGGTATAGAATCAGCCGACCGTAACTTTATAGAGGTAACACTTCTTGTTGCCGCTGTTCATACGACTTTAGAATCGGTGAGAGTTGACTGGCGGCGCGGTGTCGCGAAGGCTAAACGGTCAATGTCGGTTGGAAACAAAACCGAAGGGAGCGCGCCATGAGCCTGCTGAACAACCTATTGCCCGAGTTCCTGCGCAAGCCGCAGCCGATCGGCAGTGTTGGCGAGCTGGCTGACTTCATGGATTCGCGCGCCGCCTTCCTGGCGCAGAAAAGCATAGTCGAGTTCTGCCGCGTCAGGGCAGGGGTCTACTGGCAGAAGCTGTTCAGCGAGAAGGAGTTCCAGACGGCGCTTAACCATTCGCGCTGGCGCGCCTATCCCGCGTGCTACGCCATCGTGGCGGAGATGGTAGAGGGTGCGCTGCGTGAACCTGCCGGCTTGCGCCAGCGAGACCTGCCGGCGGCGCTGGAAAAAATAGCCCTGGCGAGCTTCTCCAGATATGCCGTTCCGGAGGGCTCGCCCCCCACTTTCTGGGAGGACGCCGCCGAGCTTACACGCCAGCGCCTCGCCGCCACGCAGATCGGTCCGCCGCGGCCGGTGCGCGAAATCCCCGAGCCGCTGGCGCGGACCGTTTTCGAGATGGTCCCGATCCATCCCAATCTCCTGACCAACGACTACGACTACATTTTCAACTTCCTGAGAATGAATCTGCTGCGCGCGCATGAGGACTTCCTTGAGCAGGCTGACCGCAGCGCCCTGGCCGACGAACTGCTTGGCGCCGCGCGCATCTGAATTTGTTCCTGCCCTCCGAAATCCAAGGTTCCCCTTCGGCCTTGCACCGTGCGAACGTCGCCGGTTATGCGAACATCAGGTCCCGCACCAGGTCGGGTGCTGACTGAAGGCGCTTGATGAGGCGCTTGAGCTCTGCCTGCTGCTCGCGCGTAAGGGCGTCGATCGCGATGCGGTTGGAAGCAGGAATGCCAGCGTAGATGTCATGCGTCTGCTGACCAAGCAGCAGCCCGATCAGCATGGTATGGCCAGCCAGCATTGCCTTGATGTCGCGCTCGCCGCCAATGCCCAGCGCGATCAGTTTCTCGAACCGGGCACGTGTGCTCCGCTCGCGGATGCCGTGGCGGATTGCAAGAGTGCGAGCGGTCGCAACGATAGGAAAAAGGCCATGCTTCTTGATGTCCAGCCGGCCATTTTCAAGCTGAAAGCCGCCAAAAAGAGTGAAGGGATTGCCGGCTGCTATCTGCTCGCCGAGAAGCTTCGCGAACACCGGCTCGGCGTGGCCGCGGTCATACGCATGGTCGATGAACCGCGTGGCCAGCGTCATGTCGCCGTGAACCGGCCTCAGGTCGTAGACGATATCGACGTTGAGGAGGTCCTCCGGCCGTAGGCGGCGTACCCAATCCTCGACGCGCCCCTTCCAGGTGTCGAGGCTTCCGCGGAATGCCGCGTTCGCGGCCATTACCCCGCCTTTGCAATACGGCACTCCGGAGATGTCGAGCATGTCGGCGAGCTTGGCGCCGAGATTTTTGAACCAGCCGTCTTCCGGCCCGTCCGGCTCGCCATGTGCAAAGACGATGGCGTTGTCCTGATCGGGCGCCATCAGGCTTTCGCCACGGCCGCCGGAGCCGAGCACGAGCACGGCGTAGGCACAGGGCGGCGGGCCGTGGCCTTCGACCAGCATCTGTTGTTCCGCAAGCACGGCGGCGCGGCGCGTAAGGGAGCAAAGTTCCTCGCTGATGATTTCCGCCACCACGCGCGGGTCGATCTCCTCGCCGATGAGCGAACGCGTGACCCCCGGCAGCATCGACCAGGCGGCCGCCAATTCGGCGACGTCCTTGGCATGCTCGATCGTGTCGTCGAGATTGATGGCCGCGGTGGCGCGCAGCCTCAGCAGGTCGCGCGCCGAAAGCATGCCGACCAGCATGCCCACCTCGTCGCGGACGGCGAGGTGGCGAACTTTCAGCCGATCCATGCGCCCGATCGCCCGATAGGCGAATGCAGCGGCGCGGATGCTTATCAGCGGTCGCGTTGCGATGCTTCCGATCGGCAGGTCAAAAACGCGCTCGGCGTCGGACGATATGCGGCGCAGCAGATCGCGCTCGGTAACGATGCCGTATTCCACGACCGGTTGGTCCGGCACTCCTCGGTCGGACACGAGGACCGAGCTGATCTTGCGCCTGACCATGAGGTCGATGACCTGCCTGGTCGGTTTGGCCGATTTCACCACGACTGGCGGGCCGCTCATAAGGCTGCCGACGCGATGGCGATAGGCATATGGATCGACCGGCTGAAACGCGGGAGCCTGGGGTCGCGACACCGGCTCGACCCAGCCGGCGCGATGGCCGGCTTCGAGGGCGTGCGAAAGGGCAAGGCAGGCGACCTCGGCTTCTCCGAGCGTTCGGATGTTGCGCTTGCGCAATTCCGGAATCAACGCGGCAAAGATGTCTCCCGCCGCGATCGCATCGCCCAGTGCCGTATGGCGGCCAGCTATCTCCAGGCGAAGCCAGGCGGCGATCATGTCCAGCGAATGGTCCGCCAGATCGGGATTTGCTATGGTTGCCAGAAGCCGGACGCACAGCGACCGAGGCTTTTTCCATGGCAGACGGGCGCGTTGGCATTCGCGTTTCAATACCGCCAGGTCGAAGCCGATCGAGTGGCCGACGAGGATGCGGTCTCCAACGAACTCCTGGAATGGCGCCCACGCATCCAGGAAGCTCCCGGCTCCCTCAACATCGGCATCCGTGATGCCGTGGACGCGCGAGGCCTCAGGCGGGATTGCTTGACCAGGATGGATGAGGAGATTGAACCGAGATTCCTGGACGACCTTGCCATGCGCGATGCCGATTGCGCCAATCTGGACCACGCGTGCCTTTGTGGCGTCGAGCCCGGTTGTTTCGGTGTCGACGGCCGCAGCCGCTATGGCAATCAGTGGTGTCGCGCCGGTCGCCCGTTTCATCCCCATCCCCTTCGACATGGCCGAAAAGCCTTCTCCTGCCGGATGTCCCGCAGCATAGGGCGCGCCGGCAGGCCGCGTCGACGGCTGAATTTCGGGCTATGGCGTTCGCAACGATGCGCCGGGTCAGCCGAAGCTGCGCCGGCATGTCCATTCGCCTTAAAGTGATTTGATATGGTCGAAGGGCTCGCACATTCTTGGCCAGTTTGTTGCCGAGGCAGCCGATGGACGAGATCAGGCGGGTCGCTATGGAGTGCATTGGGCGCGCCGTGATGTTCGGATCGCTTGCCATCGGCTGTGTCATGATCGGCTTCTCCTTCAATCCGGTATCCGCCTTTCGCTCCGGCGCGTTCCTTACGCTGGCCATGGCACTGGCACTGATGTGGAAAGCCATGACCGCAGGCATCAAGAATCCCAAACACACCGAAGTGTGGCTTTATCTCGACGAGAAATCGCGCCCGGCCGACGGCTCGGCACGACGGGTGTTCGGCACCGTCTTGAGCGACGTCTACAAACTCTATGCCCGGATTGCGCTCGGTGTGGCGGTCGGTTTCTTCCTGGTGTCGCTCGTCCTGATGCTGTTCGGCATGGAAGGCTACGTGCCGCCCAGCGACAGGAGACTGCTTGTCCCGTAACATCGCTGCCCGCTTGCGCGGCGATGCTATGCTCCATGCCAAGCGAAACGCCGGACTAATTTATTGCGTATTTTGAGTACATTATTCCAATGTCCGCCCAAAAATAGCACTCGACAAAGTCTACTAATTTTATAGATTAATGGCGAGACGGAGGTTCGACATGTCCTATATCCAGAACGCTCAGACTGATCGTGGCGGCCAAAGGCTGGCCAATGCGCAGACCTTTCGTCCGGCCTATGCGGGCGCTTTTGCCTATCTCGTCTTTGTCCTTGCGTTCGTGTTCACCGGGGCAGTCGTTCTGGGTCTGATTCCCTGATTTTTGAGGGTCTGATCCCCTCGGTCAGCGGCTGACCGTTTCAGAAATAGCCGCTTTCAGAAATGCCGGAGTTGAATGAGCCGAATGCCGGAGCGCTTTCGTGCGCCCATCACTCAACGTGAGTGCCCATGTTTCCAACGTGATGCCCGTGTTCCAACGTGATGGAGGAGATGGCAATGCCGATCGAGTTCACGCATGTTCCCGGTAAAACACACCCTGCCGACGTCAGCTTTTTCTACGATTTCGTCGAAACCGCGACAAAGCTGTCGCTGATCGAGGATGCCGGATTCCGCAAGATCGTCGTCGACGATCCGGCAGGGCTGTTGACCAATATGGATCTTGCCGCCCAGGCGCTGGGTCGCACCTCGTCGCTGGAGGTGGTTCTTTCCCACTGGGCTGGCGTGATCGAGCCGACCGTGGCAGCGCGGCAACTGGCGGCCCTCGACGCCAAAAGCGGCGGGCGGCTGTCGCTCAGGATGCTGAGCGAGCCGCTGAGCGACGACGATGCCGAGACGCGCCCGGTCGGTCACACCGTCGTCTGGCAGCGCACCGACGAGTATCTGGTGCTTTTGAAGCGGCTGTGGTCGAACGACCGGCCCTTCGACCATGAAGGCGCCTTCTACAGCGTCAAGGCCGGCTATGTGCCCCGGAAGGGACCGCACGGCGCCGACGTGACCATCCGCATGGGCGGTCAGTCCGGAACCGCGCTCAACGTCGCGGGACGGCATGCCGATGTCTTCGAGCTGACGCCAGGCTCGCTCGACGAGATCCGGCAGTTGATCGACCGGGTGCGCAGCGCCGCCGCCGAACATGGCCGGGCCGGCAAATTGCGCTTTGCGCTTCCCGTCCGGTTTGGTTCGCATGGCAATACCGCCGCCTGCCAAAAGGCGGTCGAGATCGCCGGGCCGCCGGCGCAGGTGGCGCTGGCACTGCTGCCTTACGCGGCTTTGGGTATCCAGGAGTTCATGATTGTCGGCGTCGACAGGCCGCGCGAGATCGCGTTCGCCGCCCGTGAAACGATCGCGCTCCTGCGCAATTCGCTGGCGCGTCGCGAGGCCGATGTGCCGCAGCCTGGGGCGTTTGCCTCGCGCGTGACAGGAGAAGCATGCGCTCCCTCCTGACGCGGGCTCTCGCGTCATTTCAGGACGCGATCGACAATCGCGCCGAAGGTCGGCGGGTCGAATGCCGGCAGGATGAGCGGCTCGACGAAGCCGTCGCGCCGGGCCGTCAGCACGTATTGCAGCATGGCCTCGTTGTCAGGCATCTCGAAGACCTGAACGAAGTCATAGGCGCCGAGCGTGGCATAGAAGGCAAGGGATTTGCCGCCGAGTGCCGCGACCCGTTCCTCGCTGACCTTGCGGCGATCGGGGCTGCCGGCGAGCTCGGCCAGCCCCTTGTCCGTCAATCGCATCAGCGAAATGTAGAGCCGGCTGGTCGTTGCCGGTGTGCCGGCAGTCTCGTCAGGCATTTCAGCGGCCCTCGCCGGAGAGTTGCGACAGGCCGGCGATGACGGCGCTTGAATCCGTCAGTGCGCCGAAGATGCCATTCTCGACCGTCACCATGTGCAGCGCGGCCTCATGCGCATATCTGTCGCCGCTGGCGCAGGCATCCGAGATGGTCAGGCATTGGAAATTGCGGTCGCAGGCCTCGCGCAACGTCGTGTGCACGCAGACGTCGGTCGTGCATCCCGAAAACATGAGATGGGTGATGCCGCGCGCTCGCAGCACATGCTCGAAATCGGTATAGGTGAAGGCGCCGTTGCAGGTCTTGTCGACGATGATATCCTCAGCCGCCACATCGATCTCGGGAACGATCTGGAAGCCGGAGCTCGAACGCAGCAGGATATCGGTCCCCTCGAGGCCGGCCCGTTTGCGGCGCCATTTCTCGTAGGGCGTCATATCGGCCATGTCGGCCCGGTAGCCTTGCCTTGTGTGGATGATTTTCAGGCCAGCCGCGCGCGCGGCCGCGATCAGGCGGTTGACCGTCGGCAGGATGGCCCGCAGCGGGCTTGGGTCGTAGCCCTGCCTGGCGAAATAACCCGATGTCGACAGGAAATCCTCCTGCAGGTCGATGACGATCAGCGCGGTATTTTCAGCAACCAGCCTGCCGTCATAGGGAAAATCGAAAGGTGTTGCCTTGATCATTTTTCTCTCTTCCACGGCCAGATATGTTCGCCGGCTCAAGACCCCTTGGCTTCGTTCGGCAGCACGCCGATGGCGGAAGGGTCGATCCGGCAGTCGATGGTCTGCCCCGGCACGGCCGCCACGGCTGCTTCCGAACACAGCGTCGCCACGATCTCTTCGCCGGTCGCCGTCCGGAGCAGGATGCGCTCGAGCGCGCCGACAAAGGAGTTCTCTAGCACCGTGGCGCGAAAGCCGATCTCATCCCCCGTCGCCCGGCCGACGCGGATGTCCTCGGGGCGCACCCATACGGTCAGACTGTCGCCGGGCCGCTCGCGGCCTTTGGCCAGGGGAAAGCCGAAGCGCGCGCCGAACGCCTCGACCTTCGTCTCGTCATCATCGGCGCGGTGGCCGGTCAAGAAATTGTTCTCGCCGAGAAAGCCGGCGACGAAGCGTGTCGAGGGTTTCTTGTAGAGGTCGCGCGGCGGTCCGATCTCGACGATGCGGCCGTGGTTGAACACGGCGATGCGATCGGACATGGCGATCGCCTCTTCCTGGTCGTGGGTGACATAGACGAAGGTCACGCCGGTCTCGCGATGCAGCCGCTTCAACTCCTTCTGCATGGTTTCTCGCAGCATGCGGTCGAGCGCCGAAAGCGGCTCGTCGAGCAGCAGGATGCGCGGTCCAAAGGCGAGCGCCCGGGCGATGGCGACACGCTGCTGCTGGCCGCCCGACAGTTCGCGCGGCTTGCGCTCGGCCAGATTGTCGAGGCCGACCAGCGACAGCATCTCGCTCACCCGCGCCGCGATCCTCGCCTTCTCCCATTTGCGGACCCTGAGCGAGAAGGCGATGTTGTTGGCGACGGTGAGATGCGGGAACAGCGCATAACCTTGGAAGACGAAGCCGAAATTGCGGTCCTCGGGGTCGACATGGGTGATGTCCTTGCCGTCGAGACGGATCGTCCCCTTGCTCGGCGTGGTGAAGCCGGCCAGCGACATCAGAAGCGTCGTCTTGCCGGACCCGGAGGGCCCGAGCAAGGTGACGAACTCTCCCGCCTCGACCGAGAGGTTGATCCCGGTCAAGGCGGTGACCTTGTCATAGGTCTTGGCCAGATCGTCGATGACCAGCAAAGCCATGTCAGTTCGAGACCATGTCAGATAGGGTCCCTGATCAGCGGCGCCGTCGAGCAATGCAGGCCGCCGCCGCCAAGCTCGACCGTCTCGTAATTACAGGTCAGCACGGTGATCCCCGCGGCGTCGAGCCTGTCGGCCAGGCGCTTCGAGCGGCTGCCGTGCATGATGACGCGGCCCGGCGCGACGGCCAGGCAGTTGAGCGACATGGCGCTGTCCTCTGGGGGCAGTTCGATCATCCTGATGCCGCGCTTCTCCAGATATTCGATGAAGGGGTAGGGCAGTTCGTTGACATTGACGATCGCCGTCTCGACGTCGACCATAATGAAAGCGCCGTCGATGTGAATACGGTATCCGGGCATCGGCACCTTGATCAGCGTCACGCCGAGGCCGGCAAGGATGCTTTCGACCTGACGCACGCCTTCCGGGTTGCAGGCGATGGAGACCGTGCAGACGGCGGTCTTGGCATCGATGAAGGCAAAGCCGCCGCCTTCGAAGACGGCCGAGCCGTGGATGGTGCCGAGAATCGGGCATCCGGCCTTGGCCAGTGCCCGGGTTACCGGCAGTTCCTCGCCACGGCGCACCCTGCGCGCCAGGCGGGTGACGATGGCGCCGCCCGGAATGCCGATGACGCTGTCGCGCGTGTAGATCTGCTTCATCGCGCCGGGGGCGGCCTTGTCGACGAGAATGACGTCGACGCCTTCCGAGCGCAGCAGGCCGGTGAATTCGTCATGGGCGCGCTGCATGGCGGGCAGATCGGGCATGGTGCGGCCCATCCAGTACCAGCCTTTTTCAGGATCGCCGAAACCGCCGACCTCGGGCATCGGCTTGTTCTCGACGACGGAAAGCTCGTCGCCGGGCCGATGCATCAGGACGGCGCGCAGCTTGCCGACATCGTTCGAGCAGCCCCAATGGCGGCCCCATACCGGGATCTGCTCCTCAGCGGTGTCGAAGCCTGGTTCCGGAACGGAGCCGAAGATGCTGAAGAACTTGTTCTCGCGGTACTCGTTGTCGCTCATCGCGGTGCTCATGGATATTCCTTTCCTTTCGATTGTTTCGAGGTGTTTGAACTAGGATTTTCGCATCTGCTGCCGGTGCTCGATCAGCGCCCGTGCGACCAGCGCCAGCACGGTGACGACGAGCAGGACCGTGGCGATCGCCGCCAGCGCCGGATCGACGGCATCCTGGATGCTCGTCCAGATGCGGCGCGGCAGCGTGACGACGGCGCGTCCGGTGATGAACAGCGTTACCGTGATCTCGTCCCAGGACGCGACGAAGGCGAGCAGTGCGCCGGCGGCAACGCCCGGAACGATGTTCGGCAGGATCACCTTGCCGAACACCGTCATCGGTCTGGCGCCGAGGCTTCTCGCCGCCTGCACCAGTCGCTGGTCGAGATTGGAGAGCGACGCGCCGATGGCCAGCACCGTCAGCGGCAGGGCCAGCACGACATGCACCAGGACGACGCCGGTATAGCTGTCGAGCAGCGACAGCCGCGCCCATAGCTTGACCATGCCGACGGCATAGATGATCGGCGGCACGATCATCGGCGACAAAAGCAGGATGCGCATCAGCGACGGCCACCAGCCGCCCGCCGCCCAGGCGCCGACGGCGAAGGCGACGCCGAGCGCCGTGGCGATGGCGGCGCAGGCCAGCGCGATGCCGGCGCTGGTCAGCATGCTCGGCAGCCAGCCCTTGCTCCAGTCGGCCAGTGCCGCGAAATGCTGCATCGACACGCCGTCCTGCGGCAGCGACAGGTAATCGCGGTCGGTGAGCGCGACCGGGATCACCACCAGGATCGGGACGAACAGGAAGCCGAGCAGGCACCAGGCCAAAAGGCGCGGCAGGCCAACCTCGATGATGCGCCGCGGCTTCATTGCTGCGGCCTCGCGACGAAGGCGGCGCGCAGCGCCGGGCTGCGCATGGCGGCAAAGACAATGACGCCGACCACCAGAAGCAGCATGGTCGACAGCGATGTCGCGAGGTCCCAGCGCGAGGTGCTCGATATCTGTACCGAGATGTATTCGGCGATCATCAATGTCTTGCCGGCGCCGAGCAAAGCCGGCGTGACCAGGAAGCCGAGCGAGAAGACAAAGACGAACAGGGTCGCCAGCGCGATGCCGGGCAGGCTGAGCGGCAGCCAGACACGCCAGAAGATCGTCGCCGGACGCGCGCCCAGCGAGCGCGCCGCCTGCATGATACGGCGGTCGATGTCGGACAAATTGGCGTAGAGCAAAAGGATGGCGAACGGCATCATGTAGTGGACCATGCCGACGGTGACGCCGAAGAGATTGTAGACCAGGTCGAGCGGCGTCGAGATGACGCCCATATCCATCAGGGTGCTGTTGAGGACGCCGCGCCGGCGCAGGATGGTGATCCAGGAGAACGCCCTGACCAGCACCGAGATCCAGAACGGCACCAGCACCAGGAACAGCGAGATGCGGCGCCAGCCGGCCGACATGTGGATGATGGCGAAGGCGACGATGTAGCTCGCCAGCACGGTCAGCACCGTCGTCATGACCGACACTTTGAGTGTCGTCAGCACCACGCGGCCGACCGCGGCATTGGCGAACAGGCTCTGATAGTTGGCCAGGCCGAACTTCGGCTCGGTCAGGCTCAACGCCAGGACCTGCAGAATCGGCGCCGCGTAGAGCCCGATCGCCATCAGGCTGGCGGGAACCGTCAGCAGCAGGGCTGTGGTCTTGAAATCTCGCATCGGATCAAAGTCGCATCAGATCGATTTTCGCATCAGATTTGGGGGCCGCCGCCTTGCCGGCGGCAGCCCTTTCCTCTGTTGGTGTGCGGTCAGCTCGAGATGAAATCCAGATACTTGTTCTGGAGTTCGGTCTCATGTTCGGCGTAGTAGGCCGGGTTGAGCATGATCTGCGAGGCCGCATTCTCCTTGGTCGTCGGATTGACCTTGGCATCCTCCGGCGTCATCAAGGCGAGGGTCTTGGGGTTGGAAGGCCCGTTGCCCATGATCTGCAGCAGCACGAGTTGGCCGGCCGGATCGAGCGTCGAATTGATGAACTCGAACACTTTCTTGCCGGCGGGATTGCCCTTGGGAACCGACCAGGCGGAGGCAGAAAGGATGTTCTGCTCCCAGATCCACTTGAACTTGTCGGGCGTCTCCTTGTTGAGCAGATTGGCGCGGGTGTGCCAGATGTTGCCCATCACGACTTCGCCTTCGCGGAACAATTGCTGCGTCTGTGCGCCGCCTTCCCAGAAGATGATGTCGGCCAGCATCGGCTTCAGCTTCTTGAACGCCCGGTCGACATCGAGCGGATAGAGGTCGGCGGGCGCAACGCCGTCGGCCATGAGGACGAATTCGAGCTGGCCCTGGATCCATTTGCACATGGTGCGCTTGCCCGGGAACTTCGCCGTGTCGAAAAAGTCGGCCCAGCCGGTTGGCGCGACCCCCTTGGTGGCGTCGGCGTCGTAGGCGAGCACGTTCGAATAGACATAGTTGGAGACGCCGAATTCGCCGGCGAAATTCTCCGGCACCTGCGATTTGTCGACGATCGTGTAGTCGATCTTCTCGACCAGATTGCCCTTGCCCAGCGTCAGCGAGTCGATCATGCCACCGTCGGTGGCGTCCCAGACGACCTTGCCGGATTCGACCATGGCGCGGATGGTGCCGACCGCCGGGCCGGCCCCATCGATCACCACCTTCATGCCGCTCTTCTTGGTGAAGGGGTCGCCATAGGCCTTGGCGAAGGCATCCGCCGCCGCACCGCCCCAATTGCAGACGACGATTTCGGAGGCGTCGGCCCGGGCAACGCCAGGCTTGAAGGCGGCCGCAAGTCCGAGGCCGCCAAGTGCTGTCAGGAACGAGCGGCGATCGATCTCGCCGCGGTTGAATTTTTCCAGCGCGATCTCAGCCGCGTCTTTTGCGAAATGCGAGCTTGTCATTGTTCATTCTCCCATTGTTGATGTTGACTTGAGGTCTTCGCGGATTTGATCCGTCTCTGTTAAATTCCCACTCTTGCCGGCGGGAGTTTTCCCGCCAAGGCGTTTCCAGCCAGTTTCCAATGCGCCTTGCGCGGTGCGGCCACGGAGTGGCGCACGATGAGCTTCACCGCGACCGGCGCTGCGTCCGGTATCTCGGCGCCGTTGATATGGTCGATCAACAGGCCGACCGCGCGGCGGCCGAATTCCTCCGCCGACTGGTGCACGGCCGTCAGCGGCGGATCGAGAAGATCGACATTGCGGATGTCGTCGAAACCGACCAGCGACAGATCGGAAGGCACGGCGATGCCGAGTGTGCGGCAGCCTTGCAAAATCCCCAGCGCCAGCATGTCGGCGGAGGCGAAGATGGCGGTCGGCGGATTGTCCAGAGCGGCAAAGCGCAGGAATGCGTCAAGACCGGACTGCTCGTCATAGTCGCCGAAGAAGACGTAATCCGGGTTCACCTTCAGGTCTCGTCGCTTGAGACTGTCCTCGAAGGCGCCGAACCGTTCCTTGCTGCTGAGCAATGCCGGCGGGCCGCCGACAAAGGCGACCGCCCGGTGGCCATGATCGAGAAGATGCTCGGTCGCAAGCCGGGCGCCGAGACGATTGTCTGCAAACAGGCGTGGCGCGATGGCGCCGGGAACGTCCTCGTCGACCAGCACGACATTGCTGCAGGCATTGATCTTCTGCACCAGCGCGCCGTCGTCGGGATGGTTGGTCATCAGCAGGATGCCGTCGACCTGCGCGTCGTCGATGCGCGACAGGAAGCCCAGTTCCTTGGCGGCGATGTTGCGGCTGTTGAACATCACCAGGCTGTAGCCGAGACGGCTCGCCTCCTCTTCCGCCGCGCTCGCGATGGCGGCGAAGAACGGGTAGGAGATGTCGGAGACGATCAGGCCGATGGTTTCGCTGCTGCCTTTGCTCAGGCGCCGCGCAATGGCGTTGGGGCGGTATTCCAGTTTGGCCACGGCCGCCCGGATGCGTTCGCTGGTTTCGGCCGGCAGCTTGATGCGGCCGTTCAGGTGACGCGAGACGGTGGTGACCGACACGCCGGCCGCGTGCGCCACATTCCTGATCGTCGATGCCGTAGGCTTTTTCATGAGGCGTTTTCGCCAGTGTTCCCTTTGACCAGGATTTCAGCATAGGAAATGCCAGATGTAAACCGCTTTACTAAACCGGTTTCATGAATTGCGTTTTTCTCCAAAGAGAGGCGGCCATAGGCGATGTCTTCGCGCACCGTTCCGCCAAACAGGAACACATCCTGCTGGACAATGCCGAACTTGCCGTCGCGAGGCGAGCTTCATGTCTCTCCGATATCGCAGCCGTCGATGCTGATTGAGCCCGAAACAATCTCGTAGAGGCGCGGCAAGAGCGAGCAGCAGATTGTGGTCTTGCCGGCGCAAGGCAGGCGCAAGTGCGCATATCCCACTTTTTTCAGATTTCGAGGCAATCCGGATGCGTCACGACATTTTGTTGATTCAAAAACTCATCTTCAATGTTGACTAGTAAAGTCATGTTTCATAGTCAACCGGGGCAGGGACGGCCGAAACCAGATTGGTGAATGCCGGCCGCGCTGGAGATAAACCTTGACCGGAACCAATGCCCAGACTGCCTTCCACATAGACGCCGTGCGCTTTGCCGTCGGCGAACGGACGCTGCTCGGTCCCGTCACGCTCGAACTGCAACGCGCGCGCGTCTACGGGCTGATCGGCCACAATGGCTCGGGCAAATCGACGCTGGTCAAGCTGCTGGCGCGCCAGCAGCCGGCAAGCGCCGGCGGCATCACCTTCGCGCAGCGCCCGCTGGTGCAGTGGGGGGCGCGCGAACTCGCCCGTGCGCTCGCCTACCTGCCGCAGACGACGCCGGCGGCGACCGGCTTGACCGTGCGCGAACTGGCGAGCCTCGGGCGCTATCCCTGGCATGGCGCGCTCGGCCGTTTCGGGCATGAGGACAGGCGGCATGTCGAGGAGGCGCTTGTCCTGACCGATATGTCGGATTTCGGCGACCGGCTGGTGGACGAACTGTCCGGCGGCGAGCGCCAGCGCGCGTGGCTGGCCATGCTGGTGGCGCAGAATGCCGGCGTCATGCTGCTCGACGAGCCGATCTCGGCGCTCGACATCGCCCACCAGGTCGAGGTGCTGGGGCTGGTCAGGGAGCTCAGCCGCAAGCGCGACCTCTGCGTCGTGGTGGTGCTGCACGATCCCAATATGGCGGCGCGCTACTGCGACGAGCTGATCGCGCTGAAGGAAGGCAGGCTGCTGACGCGCGGCACGCCCGGCGAGATCATGCAGGGCGACGTGCTCAAAGGCATTTTCGGCGTCGAGATGGGCGTGTTCGCGCATCCCGTCACCGGCCAGCCCATCGGCTATGTGCAGTGAGGCCAGTCGTGAGAATTGCAAGAATAGGGAAGAAGCCCTTGCCCAGACAGCTTTTGTCCAGACATGGTTTGTTCGCGGCGTTGATCGCATCCGTCCTCCTGTCGGCTGGCGGCGCTGTGGCCCAGGAGCAACCGGCTGCCCCCGCTCCGGCGATTGAGACGCCCGCTCCCGCTTCGCCCCCTGCCGGGACGCCCGATGCGACGCCGGCGCCCGAAGCCGGCACGTCCACGCAAGCGGAGGCGGATCCCTCGGCGATATCGCTGACCCTGCCGCACGATCTGTCGCCATGGGGCATGTTCCTGGCCGCCGACATCGTCGTCAAAGGGGTGATGATCGGGCTGGCCTTCGCCTCCCTGGTCACCTGGACGATCTGGCTGGCCAAGTCGCTGGAGATCCTTGGCGGCAAGCTCAGCGCCCGCCGCGCGGCCAGCGCGATCGGCAACGCCGCCACGCTGAACCAGGCCCGGCGCGCGCTTGGCCATACCGGCGGGCCTGGCGCCCTGCTGGTGCGGGCGGCCGAGGAAGAGGCTGCACTTTCGGCCGGCGCGCTCGAGCATGTGTCCGGCGACGGGCTGAAGGAACGGGTCACCTCGCGCCTGTCGCGCATCGAGGCGGCGGCGGCGCGGCGCATGTCGCGCGGCACCGGCGTGCTGGCGACAATCGGCTCGACCGCGCCCTTCGTCGGCCTGTTCGGCACCGTCTGGGGCATCATGAACGCCTTCATCGGCATTTCGCAGGCGCAGACCACCAACCTCGCCGTCGTGGCGCCAGGCATCGCGGAAGCCTTGCTCGCCACCGCGATGGGCTTGGTCGCGGCGATCCCGGCGGTGGTCATCTACAACGTCTTCGCGCGATCCATAGCCGGCTACCGGCAGATCCTGGCCGATGCCTCGGCCGGGGTCGAACGGCTGGTCAGCCGGGATCTGGATTTCCGCAAGGTGGCGCCGGCAACGGCGCTGGCCGCGGAATAAGGGAGCTGCGCCATGGCGGCCAGAATTCGCGAAAACACCGACGGCGATCTCGAAGAAAACCACGAGATCAACGTCACCCCTTTCATCGACGTCATCCTGGTTCTGTTGATCATCTTCATGGTCGCGGCGCCGCTGGCGACGGTCGACGTCAATGTCGACCTGCCGGGGTCGACGGCGACGCCGGCGCCGCGGCCGGAGACGCCGCTTTTCCTGACGCTGAAAGACGACCTCAGCCTGGCGATCGGCAATGACAGCGTGCCGCGCGGCGTCTTCGCCGCCACGCTGGACGGCAGGACGAAAGGCGACAAGCAGACGCGCATCTTCCTGCGCGCCGACAAGGCGGTCGGCTATGGCGACCTGATGGAGGTCATGAACCTGCTGCGCGGCGCAGGCTATCTGAAGATCGCACTGGTCGGCCTCGAAACCTTGCCCGCGGCCGACGCCGCGACACCGACGCCGCAAGACGGAACAGGCCAATGACATCGCTGGCCGCTGCTTCGCCCACGGTTGGCCTGCCGCGCTTCGGCGGGCGCCAGATTGTCTTGTGGGCGGCGGCGGCGGCAGTGGTCCTCACGGCGCATGTCGTGATCGCCTATGCGGTGCAGGATTTGCGGCCAGCCGAGATGGATGGCGGGCCGCCGCCGGCGCAGATGATCGAGCTGTCGCCAATGATGATCACGCCGGCGCAAGGGGCCGACGTGTCGGACGTGGTGACGCCGGATCCGCTCGAGGAGATCGAGACAGCCGAAGCCAAGCCGTTGACGGAACCCGAACCACCCGTCGAGACGGCAGAGCCAATGGCCGAGCCGCCCGTCGAGCAGGCGGAGCCGGTGACCGAGCCATTGGAAGCGGCTGCGACCGATGCGATCGAGCCAACTCCGCCGCCCGTGGCTGAACGGGTCGACCAGCCACCGCTGGAGGAGGTCGTGCCCGATATCGTCGAGACCGTCGCGCCGGACGTGGTCATTCCGCTGCCGCAACCGAAGCCGGTCGAAGCTCCCGTCGAGACCAAGGTGAAGAAACCGGTCGAGCCCAAGACGAAGACGCCGGTCAAGGTGAAGACGCAGGCCGAAGCCAAGGCCAAGAAGCCCGTCGAAAAGGCCAGGCAGCCTTCGAAGAAGGACAAGACTGCGCCGCCCCGGACGAAGACGGCCAGCGTCGCCGGGAAATCAGCAGCCAAGGTGGCAGCGCCGAAATCGGCCAAGGTCGCCTCGGCATCTCGCGGGGACTCATCGAAGTGGAATTCGAAGCTGACATCCTGGCTCAACCGGCACAAGCGCTATCCGAGAGCTGCCAAAGCCCGCCGCGCGGAAGGAATCGTGAGGGTCTCCTTCACGGTCGCCACCTCAGGCCGCGTGACGTCCGTTCGCATCATAGGCTCCTCCGGCGACTCCGATCTCGACCGCAGTGTCCTCGACATGCTGCAGGGCGCCACGGTACCGGCGCCGCCCGAAGGCGCTAACCCGCGTGTCAACGTGCCCTTGCGGTTCAGCCTGCAGTAATCAGGCGACGCAACAGAGCGCCATTTGCTGCTTTCCCGGTTAGAATTCGTTTTTACCGGATGCGGGCCATGCAGCCCGCACCCAGCGACGTCTTCGCTACGGCTGGCGCCGCTGTTGCGAGCGTGCATCCTTTTTCTTGCGCCACGGCGCGTTGGCTTCCCAGTCGCCGGCCATGATGCAGCCATAGGGCATGACCTCGTCGACGATCTCCGCCAGGCCGAAATGCTCGATCTGGCGGCGCATCGACGCCGCGTTCTTGTAGGCGCTCGGCAGCTCCGAAATATCCGTCACGCCCGAGAAGAAGCGGGCATCGATGCCCTTCGTCTCTTCCGCGAAGATATCGGCGTCGCTGCGTCCAGCCTGCATGCGCCGGTGCTGGCTGCGCGAGAAATTGCGCCCTGCGCCATGCGGCGAGAAGCCAAGTCCGTGCGCCGCGTTCTTGCCGCGCACGATCAGCACCGGTTCCGCCATGTTGAGCGGGATCAGCGTCAGATCGGTCGCGTCATCGGCCCAGCTGTCGAAAGCCGGGGTGGCGCCCTTGCCGTGGTAGAACAGCCCGTCCGAACGACGGAAGACGAAGTTGTGCTCGTTCCAGAATCGGTCAGCCACCTTCGCCGACAGACGCTCGGCCGTTAGATCGTGGATGAGCATGTGGTTGCCCTTGGTCCATTGGCGGATCGTCTGCAGGGCGTCCCAATACTCGTCGCCTTCCCTGGTGTCGGCCGGGATCCAGGCATTTTGCGGCAAGGTCTCCGGCGACAGGGTCTTGCGAACTCCCTCGGCGATCTTCATGCCCTTGCTGTAGAGCCGGGCACCCGGAGAGCGCGAGCCATGGTGGGTGACCAGCGCCGTCTCACCGCTCGACTTCAGCGTGCCTACATAGGCGAAATGGTTGCCGTCGCCCTGGGTGCCGAAATGCTCGATCGCGGCACTGGTCACATCGCGTAGCAAGGGGTTGGCCTCGAAACGCTCGAAGATCTCCCTGGCCGGCCGAATCTGCTGGCCGCGCGGACGTCCGCCCGGTCCGAAATGGGTAACCGAGTGCACGGCATCGAGCAGCGCGGCAGGCGCCACACCAGGGAATACCGAGATCGCCATCGAGCAACAGATGTCGGCCGAATGCATGCCGGGGTGGATCGCCTCGGATACGGCGACACCACCGACTGGAATAGTACCCGACGGACCGGTCGGACAGGCGTCCGGCATGATGGCGCCGGCACGGATCACCGGCGTACGCATCAGCTCGGTCATGCTGCGCGTGACCGATTCGACATTGGCGGCTTCCTCAGGCGTTTCGGCCTCGATGTTCAGATGCAGTGGCATGGAGGCGGCCGCATGCAGCGGCAAGGCCGGTGGCGGCGCGAAGGCACGCGCGGCCTGCAGCGCATCGCCCTGCGATCCGCCATTCTCCAACACCGCATTGGCGGCGGCGAGCGCCTTGCCGAACCACTTGCCCTGCGGCATGCCGGCGTCGATCAAATCCTGTCCACTCAAAATCTCGGTCATGTCTTTCACTTTCGGTATGACTGCCACGTTCGGTATGACTGCCTGGCGACACTGCGTATGCGGACGGACGACAAGAAAATACGAGACATCTTTCCGCCACTTCGCAAGATGCGAAGGAGGGACACGAGCCCTCACGCCTTTCGGCACCCGCTGGCTTGTTGCTCGCAGCGGGCTGCGTCTACCTGTAGTCTCGCAGGCATTCGTCCTTTTCGTTCGGTCTGGCGACAAAGGTCGGCAAGACAAAAACTGAGCTACTTTCCGTCCCAGTGGGATGGAAGGGATGGGTTGAACATCCGACCTTCCGCGACCTTCGCCGCAGACGCTCTATCCCTGTAGTCCTGCCTGCATTCGCCATTCCCTTTCTTTCTCCAGGTGGTCGACAAAGTCTCTGCGAGAAACCGATCGGTCAACCGACCGACGGGCGGATTCGAACCGCCAGATACCAATGTATTCCCACAGGCATTCGCCCTGCTTCGGCTGGCGACAAGGATTGGCAAGACGGTGACTGCGCCACCCCGTTCCGTAGAACGAGAGAGTGATTTGAACACCCGACCTCCCGCCTTTTCGGCGGGCGCGCTACCTGTAGTCCTGCCTGCATTCGCCATTCATTCAATCGCCGCGGCGACAAGAGAAGATGAAACCCGGGAGTCCCGCTCGTGCCAGAGAGCGCCTGCGAGGTGAGGAGTCGAACCTCACGGAGCATCCCGTTCCCGATGCTGTAGTTCCATCCGGCATTCGCCGCGGTTTTCTTCAGGTCATGACAGCAAGGTATTGGTGAAACGTTTCCCGCCTAACCACTCGGCTACATGCTTGATCGAGCAAGGCAGGAATCGAACCTGCGTAAGGAGCACCTGAAGCTGTAGTTCCACCGGCATCCGTCATGCCTATATTCAATTCCTTTCTTCTCGAGGTTCGACCCGAGCCACGTAAAAGTCGTCGGGCATGACGACAAGGTTTGACGAAACGTCCCGCTCTAACCGCTGAGCTACGGGTCCATAGTGGCGGACCCGACGGGATTCGAACCCGCGACCTGGAGGTGAACAGCCTGTAGTTCCATCGGCATTCGTCATGCCCTGTTTTTATCCCGGTGGTCCCGGCGGACGCGCCGCCGGGACCATTGTTCTACAGTTCGATCGCCTCGATCGTGCGCACCCAATGGTCCGGGTCGCCGCTCGAAGACAGCATGGTGCCGATTACGTCGAAGACGCGGTCGGAGAAGCCGCCGACATTCAGGATGTCGACCTGCGACATGGCCTGCGTCGTCAGATGCGACTGGATGTCGATGCAGACCAGCTTGGCTGCCGGGTTCCACCCCTTCAGCTTCTGCCATTCCTGCATCGTCGTCGTGCCCCGATGCGCATGTGCAGAGGCATCCACCCAGGACTGGTTGTCCGACACGAACACCACCAGGTCGACCTTTGCCTTCTCGCGCACCAGCCGTGCCAGCGGAGCCGAACAGTTGGTTCCGCCACCACCGATGGCAGCAAGTCTGGCGGCGTTGGTCATTACCGTGTCGCGAGCGTTGAGGCTGATATCAACCACATCGTTCTCGAACGGCATTACCCTGGCCGTCGGATTCCTGTGCAGCAGCGCGGCGGCCACCAGGGCGGCCACGTCGATGCAGCGGACGGCCGACGTCGCGCCCTTGCGGTAACCGGTCGCCGGAGAGCTCATCGAGCCCGAAACGTCCGGGCACACGACCACATTGCCACTGATCCCGGGAACGTTGCCGAGTGCGATTTCCATCGCATCCTGCAACGCGTCCCGGACAACCCCAGGCACCTTCGCATCGGCCATGGTGAACGCCACCATGAGCTGGTACGGGAACACTCGCGCGCGCCGGACCTCTTCCGGATCGCGCAAGCGCGCCGCCAGCTTCTCCGCGAACCCCTCCACTTCGAACACACCGTTGCGCGCGAAAGTGTTAAGGTTCTGCCGCAGCATCTGCCATCCGGCCGCTTCCGCGATCTGCACCCAATGCTCACGCGAAAGCGGCATCGAGGTCAGCATCTGGAACGGCACTTCAGGCACAGGCAGCGACGGATCGCGCTTGAACGCCTCGAATGACTTTACCACGTCCGGCAGCACGGCCACGTCATGCGGCTTGCCGATCAGGTAGCCGTAAAGCGCCTCACGCGAGGCCGATTTCGGCTTCGGGTGAACCATCTTGACGACATCGGCCAGCGACGGATCGTTGCCGACCGCAGCCCGCATGATCTCGTAATCGGCCGCCTGTTCGAGCCAGGCCTGGACAAGGCGCTTCGGCCGCGTGCCGAGCGACTTGCGCCCGGTGGCGCCGGACCGCATGACCTGCACAAAATTGCGCAGCATCTTGCCGTTCCTGACGATCCGACCGAACGCGCGGTTGAACTCGTCGCCCGGCATGCAGGACAGAACCGCCAGCAGCAACGCCGGCATGTCCTTCATATAACCCTGCTCGAAGGCGTGGACGGCGGTGCGCGCCAGGAAACCCGGCTCGACCTGCCAGGCCAGCTTCAGCACCTCGTCCAGCTGCTCGCGCGGCTCGGCATAGAAGGTCGCGTTGAACGTTCCCGTCGCCGCCAGCTGCGCCAGAGCCTGATGAGGCGACAGGCGGTAAGCCTGGGCGCCTTCCCGGTTCCTGGCGTCAGCCGGCGGGAGCAGCTTTCCTGCAATCGTCGCAAACACGGATTTGTTCGCCATTGTTCTCATCCTTCATTTTCACACCAGCTGCTTTACAAGTTGCGTGCCAGTTTGAAGAGAGAGCCCGACTTTTGATTGCCAATGTATCATAAACCGTTGGTTTTATTGCCGAAATAAATTTCGAAGAGAAATCAGGCGACAATCCAACCGTTTACGCTAATGTCAGAGATCTGATACAAAAATATCGTAGTTTATACCAGGAGATAAAATGCGAAGACGCGTGGCGATAGGCATTCTCGGCACCACGCTCGATGCAAACGGGCGGGACGATCGCTGGAAAAGGTGGCGGCCAACGGTTGCGCTGTGCCAGCAGCCGGGGCTGTTCATCGATCGGCTGGAACTCATCCACGATTTGCATTCGCAGCGATTGGCCACTCAGATCATTGCCGACATAGAACAGGTTTCGCCGGCGACCGAAGTTCGGTCGCACATCATCGACATGAAGGACCCCTGGGACTTCAGCGAGGTCTATACCGGACTGCGCGACTTTGCCCGCGCCTATCAATTCGACCCCGAGAAGGAAGACTATCTCGTCAACATCACCACCGGCACGCATGTCGCCCAGATATGCTGGTTCCTGCTGACCGAAGCCCGCTTCATCCCGGCGCGCCTGCTTCAGCTCTCGCCACGGAAGGAAGGTCGGGATTATCCCAGCGGCAGCCATTCGATCATCGATCTCGACCTGTCCCGGTATGACGCGATCGCCACCCGCTTTGCCGCCGAACGCGACGAGGCGACGTCCTTTCTGAAGTCGGGGATCGCCACCCGCAATCCAGCCTTCAACCAGATGATCGACCACATCGAGAAGGTGACGATCAGGTCACGCGCGCCGGTCTTGCTGACTGGGCCGACGGGTGCCGGCAAGTCGCAACTGGCCCGGCGCATTTACGAACTCAAGAAGGCGCAACGGCAGGTGTCCGGCGCTTTCATCGAAATCAATTGTGCCACGTTGCGCGGCGACCAGGCGATGTCGACGCTGTT
The DNA here is from genome assembly GCF_055811295.1 of Mesorhizobium sp. WSM4871. Classification (NCBI taxonomy): domain Bacteria; kingdom Pseudomonadati; phylum Pseudomonadota; class Alphaproteobacteria; order Hyphomicrobiales; family Phyllobacteriaceae; genus Mesorhizobium; species Mesorhizobium sp. WSM4871. The sequence continues at coordinate 321,827 of NZ_JBVVPU010000008.1, forward strand.
CGGCCACGTCAAGGGCGCCTTCACCGGTGCCCAGAACGAGCGCGCCGGGCTGATGAAATCGGCCAACAAGGGCGTGTTGTTTCTCGATGAGATCGGCGAACTCGGTCTCGATGAGCAAGCCATGTGCCTGCGCGCCATCGAGGAAAAACGTTTCCTGCCGGTCGGCGCCGATCAGGACGTCATGTCGGATTTCCAGCTTCTCGCCGGCACCAATCGCGATCTGTCGATCGGTGTGAAGGAAGGCAAGTTCCGCGAGGATCTTTTTGCACGCCTGAACCTGTGGACCTTCCAGCTTCCGGCTCTGCGCGACCGCAAGGAGGACATAGAGCCGAACCTCGAATTCGAGCTCCGCCGGTTCAGCGAGCGTGAGGGACAGAATGCCACCTTCAACAAGGAAGCACGCGAGCTCTATTTGAAATTCGCCATGGCGCCCGATGCCATGTGGCGAGCGAATTTCCGCGACCTCTCGGCCTCGGTCACGCGCATGGCTACCCTGGCGCCGCTTGGCCGCATCAATGAAGAAGCCGTACGCGACGAGATCGAGCGCCTGACGGCACTGTGGCGAGCCGGCGACGCCGGCGACCGGGAAGCGATCCTGCTGGACGTTCTCGGTCCGGATCGCCAAAGCCGGATCGACATATTCGATCGGCCGCAGCTTGCCGCCGTGCTGGAGATTTGCCGCGGCAGCAAGTCCATCAGTGCGGCCGGGCGAAAATTGTTCGCGGTCTCGCGGCTGCAAAAGACCAGCGGCAACGATGCCGACCGGCTGCGCAAATATCTCTTGCGGTTTGATCTGACTTTCGAGGACGTGGCCCGAAGCTGATCAAGGTAGCTCACTCGCGTCCGTGGTCAGAAGACAGCGTCGAAAACCACCCTCTGGGCAAGGCCGCCGCCCGGGCGGTTCTCCAGGGTGATGGTGCCGCCGTGGCGTTCGATGATTTCCTCGGCGATGGCGAGGCCGAGGCCGCCGCCCGGAACGGACTGCCGGCGGTCAGGATCGACGCGAAAGAAGGGCTCGAATGCCTTGCCGAGCAGCTCCGGCGGAATGCCCCGTCCGCGATCGGCGATGGTGAGGGTGGCGCGGTTGTCGGCTGCGGACAGGGAGACGCCGCAGCCCCTACCATGCGTGGCGGCATTGACGATCAGGTTGCGCAGGGCGCGGCGAAGGCCGAGCGCGCCTGCCTGACCGAGACCTTGTCGAGATGGCCGACCGACACGGCGTGGCCGAGCGAAACCATCTCGGCCTCGATGTAGCGGACGAGCCGGTCGACCCGCTCGACGGCATTTTAATACGCGAAAAACAGCGCTGACGCGGCGCGCCGTGAACGCCAGCTCTAAAAAGCTGGCGAGAGCCGCGTTGCTGCCGGCACACACTTGTGATATTTT
>NZ_JBVVPU010000008.1:323222-340902 GCF_055811295.1 Mesorhizobium sp. WSM4871
CTGCCGCCTTTCCAGGACTGGTCGCTGCCGCTCGGCACCGACCGGCTCGGTCGCGGCGGGGGGGGCGAGTTGTTTAACGGCGCCCGCACCGCGCGGGGGGTGGGGCGGGGGGCGGGGGGCCCCCCGCCCCCACGGCATTTTCCTCCGCGAAATCCTGCGCTGACGCGGCGCGCCTTGAACGCCTGCTCTACAAGGCTGGCGAGAGCCGCTTGCCTGCCGTCACACAGTTGTCATATGTTGGCGTTAAATATCCTTAACTCTGGATGTATAGATACATGGACAAGAAAGAGGCTCTCCTCGCATTTGCAGCACTTGGTCAGGACACCAGGCTGGAAGTCTTTCGCTTGCTGGTCCGGGCGGGCGCGGACGGCATGCCGGCCGGCGAGGTCGCTTCGCGGCTCGATGCGGTACAGAATACGATGTCGGCGCATCTGAAGGTGCTGGACCATGCCGGCCTCGTCCGCGCCGAGCGCCAGGGCCGGACGATCCGCTACGTCGCCGACATGACCGGCTTTCGCGATCTGCTTGCCTATCTGATGGAGGATTGCTGCAACGGCGCGCCGGAGCTGTGCCGGCCCGTCATTCAAGCTGTCACCTGCGAATGTTGAAGGAGGATGTGTGATGAGCGAGCCATATAATGTTCTTTTTCTCTGCACCGGCAATTCGGGACGGTCGATCCTTGCCGAAGCGATCCTCAATCGTGTCGGAGCCGGCAAGTTCAAGGCATTTTCGGCGGGCTCGCACCCGAAAGGAGAGGTCCATCCGTTCGCGCTTCAGCTTTTGAAAACCCTCAATCACGACACGTCCTTCGCCCGTTCGAAAGACTGGCAGGAATTCGCGGTTGCCGGCGCGCCGGAGATGAACTTCGTTTTCACCGTCTGCGACAACGCGGCCAATGAATCCTGCCCTATCTGGCCGGGCCAGCCGATGACGGCGCATTGGGGCGTGCCCGACCCGGCCGCCGTCGAAGGCACGGACGCGGAAAAGCATCTGGCCTTCGCCGAAGCCTATCGCATGCTCAACAACCGGATCTCGATCTTTGTCAGCCTGCCGATGAACATGATCGACAAGCTCGCCCTGCAGAAACGGCTGGACGAAATCGGCCGCAATCTGCCGAAGGCCGGTTGAGATCATGGCGGTTGATCTTTCCCGCCGCATCGTCGCGGAAGCGCTCGGCACGGCGATGCTCGTCGCCACGGTGGTCGGTTCCGGCATCATGGCGGACCGATTGAGCGATGACGTCGCCGTCTCCCTGCTCGGCAACACCTTGCCGACAGGAGCGATCCTTGTGGTGCTGATCACCATACTCGGCCCGATCTCGGGCGCGCATTTCAATCCGGCGGTGACGCTGGTCTTTGCGCTCAGGCGGGAGATAGGGGCGAACGCCGCACTGGCCTATCTCCTGGCGCAAGTCGCGGGCGGCCTTGCCGGGACGTTTCTGGCGCACGCCATGTTCGAGCAGCCGATCCTGCAAATATCGGAGACGGCCAGAACGGGAAGCGGACAATGGCTTGCGGAAGCGGTGGCGACCTTCGGCCTGGTCTTCACCATCCTTGCGGGTCTTCGCTTCCGCTCGGATGCAATCCCCTGGCTGGTCGGGCTCTACATCACCGCGGCCTACTGGTTCACGGCATCGACGTCGTTCGCCAATCCGGCCGTCGCCATTGCGCGGGCCTTTTCCAACACTTTCGCGGGCATCCGTCCCATCGACCTGCCGGGGTTCATCCTCGCCGAATTCTTCGGCGCGCTGCTTGCGATGATTTTGGCCGGATGGCTGCTCGCGGACTCCAAACCGTTCAGACAGATGAAGGCCGAGCAATGACAATCACCATCTATCACAACCCCGGCTGCGGCACCTCGCGCAACACGCTGGCCATCATCCGGCAGTCCGGCGAAGAGCCGGAGGTGATCGAGTATCTGAAAAACCCGCCATCGCGCGAGCGGCTGGTCGAGCTCATCGCGGCGATGGGGATGACGCCGCGCGAATTGCTGCGCGAGAAGGGCACGCCCTTCGCCGAACTTAATCTCGGCGACCCGAAGTGGAGCGACGACGAGATCGTCGACTTCATGCTGGCGCATCCGATCCTGATCAACCGGCCGATCGTGGTGACGCCGCTCGGCACCATTCTGGCGAGGCCTTCGGAAGCGGTTCTCGACATCCTGCCCAATGCGGATATCGGGCCGTTCACCAAGGAGGACGGCGAAGTGGTGATCGATGCGTCGGGGCGGCGCATCATCTGAATTCTAATATTTCGAGAATCATGGAAATAGCGCTTGACGACGCGCACCGGCAGGCGCTAGCTTACTTCCATGAAACTCGAACAAGCAGCAAAACAGCTTGAGGCGCTCGGCAATCCGACGCGGCTCAACCTCTATCGCGCGCTGGTCAGGGCAGGCGAGGCCGGGCGACCGGTCGGATATCTGCAAGAGACGCTCGGCATCGCCGCGTCAACCCTGTCGCATCATCTCCACCGGCTCATCCTGACCGGCCTGGTCACCCAGGAACGTCAGGCAACGACGCTGATCTGCCGCGCCAATTATCCTGTCATGGACGAGCTGCTCGGTTTTCTCGCCGATGAATGCTGCGTCGACGCCGCATGCGGCCCGGCCTCCAGCGAGGCGGCCGCATAATTTTTTGTCAGATATTTCCATGATCCTAGAAAGATGGAAGGTATGCCATGGTTCCCGACAGCAATCTCCCGGTCGCCATCATCGGCGGCGGACCGGTTGGCCTGGCCGCGGCCGCCCAACTCATCAGCCGCGGTCTCCCGGTCAAGGTCTATGAGGCCGGATCAGCGGTCGGGTCGAACCTTTTGGATTGGGGCCATGTGCGGGTTTTCACGCCGTGGCGCTATTGCGTCGACGCGGTCGCCCGAAAACTTCTCGAAAGCCATGGCTGGCAGATGCCGGAGCCGGAGGCATTCCCCACGGCCAACGAGATCGTCGAACACTATCTCGCTCCGCTCGCCCGGCTTGCCGAACTGGCGCCGTCGATCGAGACCAATGCCCGTGTCGCCGCCGTTTCCCGCTGGGGCGCCGACAAGGTTTTGAGCAAGGGGCGCGAACAAAAACCCTTCATGCTTGTGGTCGAGACAGCAGATGGCCAGCGACGCGACATGGCTCGCGCGGTCATCGATGCCTCCGGCACATGGCGGACGCCGAACCCGCTCGGCGCCGGCGGTATTGCGGCCGAAGGCGAGGTCGAGTTCGGCGACCGGATCGCCTATGGCATACCGGATGTCCTCGGCCGGGACCGTCACCTCTACGCGGGCCGCATGACATTGGTGGCCGGCTCCGGCCATTCCGCCGCCAATGCGTTGCTGGAGCTGGCCAGGCTGGCGCAAGCCGAACCGGGCACCTCGGCACTCTGGGTGACGCGCGGCACCGATCTTGTGCGCATCTATGGCGGCGGCGATGCCGATGCCTTGCCGGCGCGGGGCGAGCTTGGTTCCGATACACGCGATCTCGTCGAGAGCGGCCGCGTCCGGCTGGTGACAGGCTTTGCCACAATTGCCATCCGTGAGGCCGACGGCCGCCTGATGGTCGAGGGGCAGACCAAGGACGGATCGCGCACGCTCGGTCCCGTCGACCGGATCATCGCCGCGACGGGCCAGCGTCCCGACCTCGCCTTGACCCGGGAGCTTCGGCTGGATCTCGATCCGTGGCTCGAAAGCGTCAAGGCGCTCGGCCCGCTCATCGACCCCAACGAGCATTCCTGCGGCGACGTGCCTGCGCATGGGCACCGTGAGCTCAGCCATCCGGAACAGGATTTCTATACGGTCGGGATCAAGAGCTATGGCCGGGCGCCGACCTTCCTGCTGCTGACGGGCTACGAGCAGGTCCGCTCGGTCGCAGCGGCGATCGCCGGCGACATGGCGGCGGCCGATGCCGTGCACCTGGCGTTGCCCGAGACCGGCGTTTGCGTGGTGCCGGTAGCTGTTTCAGACACTTCATCGCAAGGTTGCTGCGGCGGGCCGGCGCCGGCGGCGGCCGATGTCTGCTGCGCCGCGGACGCCGAGGCAAAGGCGGGCGGCAAGGCAGGATGTGGCTGCGGCGTCGCGCAGCCGATCGCTGGCGCACGCAGCGACGATCTCGAGATTGCGGACGCCGCTCGATGAGCGACCGGAAGATCCCGGCTGCGGCGCTCTGGGCGTTGGGGCTGACGCAGATCATCGGCTACGGCACGCTCTATTACAGTTTCAGCATCCTGGTGCCATCCATCGCACTTGAGTTCGCCTGGCCGGAGCAATGGGTTTTCGGCGCTCTCTCGGCCTCGCTGTTGGCGGGTGGGCTTTTTGCTCCGACTGCCGGGCGTTGGGCCGATCGCTTCGGCGCCGGCCGCATCATGACCTTCGGCTCGGTTGCCGCGGCGGTATCGCTTGTTGCCTGCGCGGCAGCACCCGGACGGGTGACCTTCGTGCTGGCGCTGATGGCCATGGAACTGGCGTCCGCCTTTGTGCTCTACAGTGCGGCTTTCGTCGCGATCGTGCAGATCGGTGGAGCCAACGCACAGCGCAGCATCACCCATCTGACGCTGATCGCCGGTTTTGCCTCGACCCTGTTCTGGCCGCTGACGGCCACGTTGCACCAATATCTCAGCTGGCGCGAGGTCTACCTGGTCTTTGCCGTGATGAATGCCGCCATCTGCCTGCCCATCCATGCCTGGCTAGCGCGGCTTTCGCATCGGCCAGAAAGAGCCTCGCGCGCCGCTGCGGCCAATTGGCCGACAGGCGGTGCGGCTGCCTTCGCTCCGCGCGACCGCAGCAGAGTGTTCCTGCTCATGCTTGGCGGTTTCGCCCTCGAAGGCTTCGTGCTGTCCTCGATCCTGGTGCATATGGTCCCGCTGACGACAGCACTCGGGCTTGGCTCGGCGGCGCTCGTGGTGACCACGCTTTTTGGCCCGTCCCAAGTGGCAAGCCGGCTGATCAACATGCTGTTCGGTGGTCGGCTGGCGCAGCGCTGGCTCGCGGTCATCGGCGCGACATTGCTGCCGCTTGGCCTTGTCGTCCTGCTGGCGACGACACCATCGGTGGCTGGCGCCATCGCCTTCGTCATCCTGTTTGGATTGGGCTCTGGCCTCGCCAGCATCGTCGGCGGAACGCTGCCGCTGGAGCTGTTCGGGCGGGAGCGCTATGGCGCCCGGCTTGGCTGGGTGACCGCCGCGCGTCAGTTTTCCTCGGCGCTTGCGCCTTTTGCCCTCGCCATGGCCATGGCGGGCATGGGCATCCATGCCTCGCTCTGGCTGACCGCAGGCATCGGCATGTTCGGTATACTGGCTTTCTCGGCGATCGCGCTGATCAAGCGCCGGTCTCTTGTTCATGACATCGAACCGAAGGTCTGCGTCGGGCATGACGCAGCGCTTCATTTGCCGTGATCTCCCGCCCAGGCGCAATCGGCAAAGGCGGCATCGCGAACGTCGCCCAAGTCGAAAGCGGAGAGGGCGCGGTCCTGAGTGTGATAGGGTCTAGCCGATACATCTAGGACGGCCCGGAAATGAAACTGTTTTTCAGCCGCAATCCAAATCCCCGCCTCGCCGTCGCGGTGGCGCGGCATCTCAAGGCGGATGTCGAGTTTGAATTCGCTTCACCCATGGCGCCGGGAGAGGTTGAGCGATATCGGCGGCTCAATCCCAATCTTTCATTGCCGATACTGGCAGGCTCGGGAAACAGCCTCTGGGAGGCCGACGCCATAGCTTGCCGGCTGTCGCGCGACGCGCGTTCGGATTTCTGGCGCAGCGGCGACGACGAACCCGAGATGATCCGGTGGCTGAGTTGGGGCAAGGAGAACTTTGTGAGAGCTTGCGACACGGTGCATTTCGAACGCGGCACCAAGCAGCGCTACGGGCTAGGCCCGATCGACCAGAAAAAGATCGAGGAGGGGCTGGGGCAGTTCCGCATTGCGGCTGCGATACTCGAGGCCGAGCTCTTCAAGCGGCAATGGCTGGTCGGGACTTCGGTTTCCTATGCCGACTTTCGAATGGCGACGTTTTTGCCCTTCAACGATGTCGCCGGATTGCCGCTCGACGATTATCCTTCGGTCTTTAGCTGGTGCCGTCAGCTTGAAGAGATCGACGCCTGGCGCGATCCGTTCAAGGGACTGGATGCGCCTGAATTACCGCCGGTCAGGCCCGCATAGGCGTCTTTCCAAGAGACCGGGATGGGCCGAAGTGTGGCGGTTTCGCCGCATAGGTGTGGAACACCGGCCGCCCGGCCATGGCGCGCTCGACGGGCTTCGATCCGGTTGATAAGCCCTGTCTCGCCAAGGAGAGTCGAGACATGACCGTTGCGATCGAGATGGGGCAAACGACCGCGGGCGCGCCGGCGGCGCTGGATCTTGAGGAATTGCTGGCGACCCGCCTTTTGGTGCAGGGCAATTCGGGTTCCGGCAAATCGCATCTTTTGCGCCGGCTGCTGGAGCAGAGCGCGCCCTGGGTGCAGCAGACGATCATCGATCCCGAAGGCGATTTCGTGTCGCTGGGCGAGCGTTTCGGCCATCTGGTGATCGATGCCGAGGAGCATACCGAGCGCGGCCTGCAAAGCGCCGGCGAGCGGGCGCGCATCCATCGCGTCTCGACGGTGCTCAATCTCGAAGGACTCGACGCCGAGAACCAGATGCGGCGCGCCGCCGCCTTCCTTGGCGGGCTGTTCGAGGTCGCCCGCGACCACTGGTATCCGATGCTGGTGGTGGTGGACGAGGCGCAACTGTTCGCGCCGGCGGTCGCGGGCGAGGTTTCAGACGAGGCGCGCAAACTCTCGCTCGGCGCCATGACCAATTTGATGTGCCGTGGCCGCAAGCGCGGGCTTGCCGGGATCATCGCCACCCAGCGGCTGGCCAAACTCGCCAAGAACGTTGCGGCCGAGGCTTCCAATTTCCTCATGGGCCGAACCTTTCTCGATATCGACATGGCGCGTGCGGCCGATCTTCTCGGCATGGAGCGGCGGCAGGCGGAGGCCTTTCGCGACCTGGAGCGCGGGCACTTCATGGCGCTCGGCCCGGCGCTGTCGCGCCGTCCGCTCGGCGTGCGCATCGGCCCGACGGACACAAGTCCGCGCAATGGCACCCCGCGCCTGATGCCACTGCCGGAATCGGCACTTGAGGATGCCCGCGCGATCATCCTGGCCGCCCCGCCGCCCGAAACCGTGCGGCCGCAGCGCCGGTCGTCGCCGGACCTGCTCGACCAACTGATGGCGGCGAAGTCGGCGGCGCTGGAGATCCGCCCCGAACCGGTGGAGGCGCCGGTCAGCGCCGAGGATCTGGCGGAGCGGCGTGAACGGGTCGACCGCGTCCTGCGCGCCATACTGGCGCAGCCCGATGCGGGGTTCCGTGTCATCGGCGTGCTCTACCAGGAGTTCGTGGTCCGCTGCCGGATCGAGGGCCTCGCCTCGGCCGTGCCGGACCTGCCGGAGTTCCGCCGCATGCTGACGCGGGCGCGGGCCGGCCTCGGCTCCGACATGGCGGGGGATGACGCCTGGCAGGATGTCTCGGTGCGCGCCTCGCTATTGCCCGAGGATATGCAAGGCGTGTTCATGATGATCGCGCGCGCGGCGAAGGAGGGCTGGCCTTGCCCGAGCGACGCGGCGATCGCCCGCGCCTATGGCTCGCACTCGCTGCGCCGCGCCCGGCGTCTTTTGACCTATATCGAGGAGCAGGGCCTGATCGTCTGCCAGCTCGACGGGACCGGGCGACGGACGGTGACGCTGGTGGAACTCGCCTGGGCGACCGCGCCGGGGGATCCTAATGCGGAGGCGGCGGAGCAGGGGAGTGCGGTTGTGTGAGGGTGGTGGCGAGCACTCTATCCCGTCACTTGACAGAACCGGGCAGTCGGTCTGTTTTTTGCGGCGCCAGGCCGGGAGCAGCTTCATGCGCATTTTTCGAAGGAGGTTTGCGATGAAAATGTCCCGTTTTTTGAACATCAGCCTTTCTGTTGCGGCATGGCTGGTTGGAGCGCTGCTCGGCCTTGCCGCCATCGGCGAAACGAAAGCGGAGGCCGCTCCCGACATGCACCAATTGTGCCGCCAGGTGCGCAACGACGACACGATTCGGGACTATTCACCCGCGCTTCATGACGAGACGGTCCAGGCGTTCAAGGCGCTGTTTCCGGACGCTCAAAGCGCGCCGGACGAACTGCAGACACAGGCCCAATATCGCTGCATGGACGGCAAAGTCATGGTCTGCTTCGTCGGCGCCAACCTGCCCTGCGCCAAGATGAACGCGGCGCGTGACAATCCGGGCGCGGATGAGTTCTGCCGGCAGAATCCGGACGCGGAAGGCGTTCCGGCAGTGGCGACGGGTCATGATGCTGTCTATTCCTATCAGTGCCGCAATGGCAAAGCCGAGATCACAGGCGACCCGTGGGAGCTCGACGAACGGGGATTCGCGAAGAAGCTTTGGGCTGCGCTTCCCGATCGCTAAGTCCGCCCGCCAAATGTTTTCCTGATGGTGCTAAACAAGATGTGTTTCGCCTGATGGCGCGAGGCCATTTATGATTCGATTCGCGGGTGGCAGCACCCGCAAGGGAATCGCAAAACGGCTTTGGCAGGAGAATTGACCCGGTGCGGGTAAGATCTGTTCCTCTCATCCTCAGCCTTTTCGTCGCCGTCATCGTGTTGACGGTGTCGGCCCAATCCTTTGCCGCCTTGCAAGGATCCGATGTTCCGGCCTGGCTAAAGGCGCATGTCGGCGAAGGCGAAGGCCAGATCGCGCAAGTGGTGCTGGAGAGGGCACGTGCGCTCTACCTGAAAAAGGTCGGCGAAGGCGCTGTCAAGAACCCCTGCTATTTCGCCATGGACGCGACACGCCCCGGCGATCTCGGCAATGGCGTGCTCGGGCGCCGCTATTACGTCATTTGCGAGGCCAGCCGGTCGTTCCGGGCGGTCTCGGCGGGTCACGGCGGCGGCCGCAATTTGAAAGGCGTCGTCGATTTCGCCAATGGCAGACGCTGCGCGAAGAACTTCGGCAATGCGATGGATTCGGAACTGACGGCCGGCGGAGCCTATGTGACCGGCGAGACGAAGACGTCGTTCAAAGGCTACTACCGCACAGGAGCGAAACGGGACGCGGTGTTTCTGCGCGCGTTCGTGCAGTTTGACGGCGAGGGCGAGACCGCGAATGCCAGGCAGCGGGCAATCGGCGGGCACGTGGCCGAGGTATTGAGGGGGATGTGCCTGCGGAAAAATCCGAACAGCCCCTACGCCAACCATGACGGTTTCGTCCCGGCCGGCAGGCTGGTGAATTACGCCGCCGGCCGCAGCAATGGCTGCACGAGCTGGTCGCCGGCGGACGCGGAGCAGATCATTCCGATGGTGAAGGACAGCCCGACGACACTCTACATCTATCCTGAATCACGCGACATCGCCGCCGTTGCGAAGACCGTGGCGAGCGGTGGTTCGCCGTCGGGCACTGGGCCTTATTGGAATGCATCCTGCCTGAAGGAGATCGGCGCTCCGAAATTCTGGCCGGGAAAGACCCTCGAGCCGATCATCGCCCGGTACAAGAAGGATCACCCGGCGGCGCCGCCACGGCCCGTGCCGATCTGCACGGAGCCGTGAGCTTTGTCGCGCGCACGGCCGCGCCCGGCATGCGCGATGCGGCCGTGGCCCCACAGTTCTACTGGTTGATCTCGGGTTCGACGAGCCTTGCTAGGTTCCTGAGCGACTCCTGCCAGCCGAGATAGCAAGCCTCGGCCGGAATGACGTCCGGAATGCCTGCCTGCGTGATATCGAGTTCCGTGCCGACCGACACTTTCTTCAAGGTCACGGTCACCTGCATTTCGCCGGGCAGGTTGGGATCGTCGAACTTGTCGGTGTAGCGCAGGCGCTCGCTGGGAACGAGCTCGACATACTCGCCGCCGAAGGCGTGGCTGTCGCCCGTCGTGAAGTTGCGGAAGGACATTTTGAAGGTGCCGCCGACTTTCGCGTCGAGGTGATGAACCGTGCAGGTGAAGCCGTTCGGCGGAAGCCACTTTGCCAGCGCGTCGCCTTCGAGGAACGCGCGGTAGACCTTCTCCGGGCTGGTCGCCAGAACGCGGTGCAAACGTACAGTGCTTGGCATATCGTATGTCCTTTCTGATTGTGTATCGATGCCCCAAGGACGAACAAACCTTGGCCAGCCCGACACATGCCCTCAGATTTTTTTGAGAGCCATGCGGCTGGCGGGCGACCAGAGTAATGCTGCGTGCCTGCTTTGGCTTGGGCTAGCTGGAGGATTAGAATGGGTCTCGACCTGGCAGTTTTCAAAAGCGCTTCGACCATCGAGCGGGAATTCCCCGGCTATCGCTTTCAGCGGGAACCGACAAACGGCGAATGCGAGGTGATCCATCCCGAGGGCTTGAATCTCACCTGGGACGACGTCGTGGCGTGCGACTGGCGTGTCGGAAACATTCTCCACGTCGCCCGCGCTTGGGGAGATGATCGCCGGCCATCTCGGCGAAGGATCGGCCTTGGAACGGATTGTCCTCTATTCCGGCAGCCACGTCGGAGACGTGATCGACGAGCCGAGCTTCGGCGAGCTCGAGCGCGAATTGACGCTCATCGAATCCAGCTCCGACGCATGGGTTCGGGAATTCGCCGATGGACTAGCGAAATTGATCGGCATGGCACGGTGCGAGAAGAATCCTATCGTGTTTGTGTGAGCCGCAGCCCGACGGAGCCCAAACCCATGACCCTGACCAATCGAGATATTGTCGAGCTTACGGCATGGCGGCGCAAGCTGCACCAGCAGCCGGAAATCTCCAATGAGGAGGAGAAGACCGCGAGCGAAGTCGTCGACTTCCTCGCCGATACGAGGCCGGACAAGGTGCTGACCGGACTGGGAGGGCATGGCGTGGCGGCGGTGTATGACAGCGGTCAGGCGGGGCCGACGGTGCTGTTCCGCTCGGAACTCGATGCCTTGCCGATTCATGAACTTTCAGGCGTGCCGCATTCATCGCTGGTGCCGGGAAAGTCGCATATGTGCGGCCATGACGGCCATACCGCGATCCTTGCGGCACTGGGCCGGCAGCTTGGGCGCGAAAGGCCCGCCCGCGGCCGCGTCGTGCTGATGTTCCAGCCGGCGGAAGAAACCGGCAATGGCGCGGCCGGCGTCGTCGCCGATCCGCGCTTCGGCGAGATCGCGCCGGATTTCGCCTTCTCGCTGCACAATCTGCCCGGCGTGCCGTTCGGCGAGGTGCGGGTCAAACCCGGCGTGGTCAACTGTGCCTCACGCGGCATGCGCATCGTGCTGGAGGGCAAGACCGCGCATTCGTCCATGCCCGAAACCGGTGTGTCGCCGATGATGGCGGTCAGCCGGCTGATGCCGGCGCTGCCCGCGCTCGGGCGCGGCACCTTCGCCGACGACGATTTCAGCATGGTGACCGTCACCCATGCGCTGATGGGCGAGGCCGTGTTCGGCATTGCGCCCGGCCAGGCGCAGGTTTGGGCGACACTGCGTACCCGGCGCGACGACCGTATGGCGGAGCTTGTCGCCGCGGCGGAAGCGCTGGCCGCCAAGATCGCCGGCGAGCACCATCTTTCCGACCGCTGCGACTATCACGAGATATTCGTTGCCAGCGTCAACGCACCCGATGCGGTGGAGCATCTCAACCGTGCGCTCGACGAAGAAGGCGTGCCGCGCACGGAGGACAGCCTGCCGATGCGCGCTTCGGAGGATTTTGGTGTCTTCGGTCACAGCGCAGCGTCCGCCATGTTTTTTCTCGGCGCCGGCGAGCGGTACCCTGCGCTGCACAATCCTGACTATGACTTTCCCGACGATCTGATCCCGATCGGATCGAGGATATTCATGCGCACGGCGCGCAACCTTCTGGGATGATTGGCTGAATGCTGACGCCGTCCTGGTGATTCTCGGGACGTGGGTTCCGAGCGGGCCGCCAGCCGTTCAGTCTTCACTCCAAGCGGTGAGCAACGGACCTTCGCTGCCATAGACCGGATCCTTCGTCGGGCGGCCAACCTTCGGGATCGTCCGAAGCGCTTCCTCATGCTGTTCGGCGCTGGTGCACAGATCGTACCTGCCGAAGGGCGGATAGGCGCCGACGACGAGAAGATCGCTAGACGAGGACAGACGCTGGTGCCCGGTGCCGGCTGGCAGGATCGCCACGTCGCCGGCCTTGACCGACAGCACCTCACCCTTGTCGCCGCCGAACCGCATTTCGGCCGTGCCGCGCGCAATGCCCAGCACCTCATGGATGCGCGAATGGTAGTGGACGTAATTGAAGATGCCGTTGCGCCAGCTGCTGCCCCAGCCATTCGACTTGAAAAGAGCCTCGAAGACGGAAGCTGGGTCGACATCGCCCGGCAGCCTCACGGCCCCGGGATAGGCGATCATTGGCCAGCGTGGATGATTGGGCACCAGGCCGTCATCCGTGAAGCGGAAGGTGAGCGGCTTTCGCTGATTGACGATCTGCGCCACTTCTGTTGCCTCCTTTGGCACCGCCGAGCTCCGCTTTTTTCATGGCGCCCACAGCGCTCGAAGTCAGCAAGCCCTTTTGAAAACCCATCCGAGCCAGCCGCCTCCGATCTTCAGTCCGATAGCAGACCGATCTTAAACCTGCCGGAACGTCCTTGGTTCCGAGCGACCTCGTGGTCGGTCGGCAAGCGATCCCGGAGCATCAAGCGTGGGGCAGCTCATATGGATTTTGCTCAAGCGTCTCGCTTGCAGGACAGGCCGCGTATTTCCCGAGGAGGTCAATGCGTGCAGTCCATCGCTTTAGCGCTGCCTCGCCGCCCTAGATCAGGCTTTGTCCGCCATCGATGTGGATCGTCTCGCCCGTCGTGAATTCGCTTTCCATGAGATAGAGATAGGCGGGCGCGATGTCCGCTGGCATCGCGACCTTTCCCGCCGGCAGGCGGGCGGCCATGTCGGCGAAGAAGCCGGATTTGGCCTCTCCGACAATCTCGTCCCACATCGGCGTGTCGACCCAGCCGGGCGACACGATGTTGATCCGCATCGGCGCCAGTTCCAGCGCCAGCGCACGGGCGAAATAGCTGAACGAGCCGGCAATGGCCGAGACGACCGAGCCTCCGGGCACCGGCGGCCGATCCTTGTTGATCCCCGACGTGAAGGTCATGGAGCCTCCGGTCCGCAAGGTGCGCACGGCGTGTTTGGCCAGCATGACAGCGCCGATCAGCTTGTTGTCGACGAAGCCGCGCACGAAATCCATGTCGGTTGACCCGATCGCGAAGTTCGGCGGCGGCGTTCCGGCAGTCGACATGAGGTGATCGAACGCACCGATTTCGTCGAACATGTCAGCGATTTCAGCCTCCTTCGTCATGTCGGCGGCAACGCTCTTCATCCGATCGCCGGCAGCGAGCGTTCGTTCCGCTGCCTGCAGCTTCTGAGACGAGCGGCCGACAATCACCACCTCCGCGCCGCTTTCGAGCGCCGCTCTCGCCACGCCGAGGCCGATGCCGGAACTGCCGCCGACGACAACAATCTTCTTGCCCTTGAGCGATGCCATGGGTTCCTCCTGTTTCGGATCGCAGGTTGATTTACGAGCGGCCGGCGTGGGCGGCTTCCAGGTCGGCGATGATGAGCTTCTTCATCTTGTACATCGCCTGCCGGGCCCGGTCCGCCTTCTCGCGGTCGGGGTCGGTCATCAGCCGTACCGCGATCTCCGGAATGACCTGCCAGTAGACGCCGTATTTGTCCTTCAGCCAGCCGCAAGGCTGCTCGGACCCGCCGCCGGCGGTGAGCACCTGGTAGTAATAGTCGGTCTCGGCCTGGTCCTTGGTTCCGATATAGAGCGACAGCCTTTCGTTGAAGGCGGGCATCTGGCCGGCATTGAGCGCCGTTAAGCGCAGCCCTTCGAGTTCGAAGTCGAAGATGGCGTGTGGCACCGTTTTGTTGGTTCCGCCGACGAAATCGGTGAACGTCAGCGCTTCGAGCGCCCGGCCGTTCCTGAATACCGAGAGATAGAAGTCGCGGGCCTCCTCGGCATTGCCGTGAAACCAGAGAAATGGATGGATGGTAGCCATGCTGTCCTCCTGACGACAAGTGAGGTTTGATCACAAATCCTCACGCATTTTTGCGCAGCAAACGCTCGACAGACAAACCATTATTTGGCAATGATTTGTGATAATCAGTCACAAATCGAACGACCCTGGCAGATCGTCATGGCCCGCAAACTTCCCCCGCTCAACGCATTGCCGGCCTTCGAGGCCGCGGCCCGGCATTTGAATTTCTCCAGGGCGGCGGACGAACTCAACGTCACGCATGGCGCCGTCAGCCGGGCGATCAAGAACCTGGAGGATCAGCTCGGCGTGCTTCTGTTCGAGCGTGCGACGCGTTCGGTTCGGCTGACTGCCGTCGGCGAGCCCTATGCGCGTTCAGTGCGCGAGGCGCTCGACCAGCTGGCGGTGGCCACGGCGTCAGCGACGGCCCGCCATTCCAATTCGACCTTGAATGTCAGCACCTCCGATGGCTTCGCGGGCAAATGGCTGGTGCCGCGCCTCTACCGCTTTCATCGCGCGCATGGAGACATCGATGTGCGGGTTTCGACGACCGGCAGGCTGACCAATTTCCTCGGCGACGGCATCGACATCGCCATTCGCTACGGCGCCGGACATTATCCGGGGCTGGCGTCGGAATTCCTCACCGACGAGGAGGTGTTTCCGGTGTGCAGCCCAAGGCTGCTGGAAGGCGCGCATCCGCTGCGCAGGCCCGAGGACCTCAGGCATCACACGTTGATCCGCGACGGCTATCCGATCGATTGGGCGGCCTGGCTCGCCAGCGCAGGGGTCGAAGGCGTCGATCCGCTGAGCGGGCTTACCTTCGATTCCGCTACTTTCGCGGTCGAGTCGGCCGTGCAGGGCGAAGGGGTGGTGCTTGGCCGCACCATGCTCGTTTCAGCCGACCTTGCCACGGGCCGGCTTGTCCGACCCTTCGGGCATGCGTTGAAGTCCGTCTCCAGCTTTTATGTCGTCTATCCGCCGGATGCGCTGCGCCAGCGCAAGGTCAGGGCGTTTCGAGACTGGCTGTTTTCGGAAATGACACCGAACCGGGGCTGACGCTACGGCTATTGTCGCTTGAAGTACTGAACCTCGCGCTCGTGCTTCTCCGCGGCTTCCCGCGATTTGAACGTGCCGAGATTTCTGCGCTTGTGCGTCCTGGGGTCGACCTTGCGGGAATGGAGCCGGTACTCGCCGGACTCCAGCCTGCGGATCATGGCAACCTCCTATGCCGGTATAATCCTTGCGGGCCGCCCAGGTTCCCTGCAGGCCCGAGCAGTCAGCGCCACCCCAATGCCGGGGCCACGTGGGCCAGGATCGCCTCGATGACGTGGGCGTTGTAATCGACGCCGAGCTGGTTCGGCACCGTGAGCAGCAGCGTGTCGGCCTCGGCAATGGCCTCGTCGCCCTTCAACTGCTCGATGAGAACGTCCGGCTCGGCGGCGTAGCTGCGGCCGAAGACGGCGAGTTTTTCGGGCTCGATGTAACCGAAATGATCCTGGCTGTCGCTGCTGCCGAAATAGGCGCGGTCGCGATCGTCGACCAAAGCGAAGATGCTGCGGCTGACCGACACGCGCGGCTCGCGCGGATGTCCGGCCTCCTTCCAGGCGGCGCGGAAGGCGCGGATCTGCTCGGCCTGCTGGATGTGGAACGGCTTGCCGCTCTCGTCGAATTTGAGGGTGGAACTCTGCAGGTTCATTCCCAATTTCGCGGCCCACTGCGCCGTCGCGTTGGTGGCGGCGCCCCACCAGATCCGCTCGCGAAGCCCTTCGGAGTGAGGCTCGAGGCGCAGCAGGCCGGGCGGGTTCGGGAACATCGGCCGCGGGTTCGGCTGGGCGAAGCCTTTGCCCTGGAGAATATCGAGGAAAACGCTGGTGTGACGGCGCGCCATGTCGGCGTCGCTTTCGCCCTCCGCCGGCGCGTAGCCGAAGTAGCGCCAGCCGTCGATGACCTGCTCGGGCGAGCCACGGCTGATGCCGAGCTGGAGGCGCCCGCTGGCGATCAGATCGGCGGCACCCGCATCCTCGGCCATATAGAGCGGGTTCTCATAGCGCATGTCGATCACCGCGGTGCCGATCTCGATGCGGCTGGTCCTGGCGCCGACCGCGGCCAGCAGCGGGAACGGTGACGAGAGCTGGCGGGCGAAGTGGTGCACGCGGAAATAAGCGCCGTCGGCGCCAAGTTCCTCGGCGGCGACGGCGAGCTCGATGGACTGCAGCAGCGTATCGGAGGCGGAGCGCGTCTGCGACTGGTTCGAGGGGGTCCAGTGTCCGAACGACAGAAAGCCGATTTTCTTCATGATTGGGTCCGCGTCAGCGTGAGAGGTGCGTGTCATCTAGTGATGAAACTGTCGGTTCGCCATGCCTGGCGATCTGCTTCCGCCACGGGAAGGCAAATGGCTTCTTTGCGAAGAGGACCCCCACCCCTAACCCCTCCCCACAAGGGGGAGGAGGACTTCCGTTGGCGCTGACCTCGGCCAATTGCCTACCTTTCGGCAGCAAGGAAGTGAAGGGCGCGCGGCAGCATTCCCTCCCCCTTGTGGGGAGGGTTAGGGTGGGGTCCTCTTCGCAAGAATCCATCTGCGATTCCCCGTAGGGTGGAGAAAAGCGGCTGGCGACCTATTTCGGAGAAGGTACACGAGACGAAAATCTGGCTTTCAACGGAAAGGAACATGCGAATGCCGATCCCGAAGAATACGATTTGCCTCTGGTACGACAAGGACGCGGAGGCCGCGGCCCGTTTCTATGCCGAGACCTTTCCCGACAGCAAGGTGAGCGCCGTCCACCGTGCCCCGAGCGACTATCCGTCGGGCAAGAAGGGCGACGTGTTGACGGTCGAATTCACCGTTGCCGGCATTCCCTGTCTCGGCCTGAACGGCGGTCCCGCGTTCAAGCAGAGCGAGGCCTTCTCGTTCCAGATCGCCACCGACGACCAGCAGGAAACCGACCGCTACTGGAATGCCATTGTCGGCAATGGCGGCCAGGAGAGCGCCTGCGGCTGGTGCAAGGACAAATGGGGCGTGTCCTGGCAGATCACGCCGCGCACGCTGACCGAGGCGATGGCGGCAGGCGGCGACGAAGCCAGGCGCGCCTTCGATGCGATGATGGAGATGAAGAAGATCGACGTCGCCGCGATCGACGCGGCGCGGCGCGGCTGACGCGCCATGTCGGCTTGGCGCCAGGCGTTCCCCTCGTCGGCGAAGGAAGGCACGATGCCTATGGATATTTCGTCTGACTTGCACCCTGGGGAGCGCCCTCCAGCGCCTTTGGCAGTGGCAGGTTTGAGCACCGCAAATGGACCTCGCGGGCGAACAGCTTTCGCTGCTTCTGCTCATGCTCCTTGATGGCTGCCACGAGCCCCAGTGAATACGGGCCAAGCAGGACGCCGAAGCCCCAGCCCGGGTGCTCTTTCTCGCGTGCGGCGTAATCCGAAGCCGCCATGCGGGCTTGCTGGCATTCCGGCGACAGCCATTTCGGGTCTTGCTGCGAAAGCGACGCTTCGTACTCGACCGGAGAGGACACGCATCCAGCCAATGTCGCGGCCAAGGCGACGACTATCGCAATTCTCATCCCCAAGCCTTCCCTGAGCGTTTTGGAGAGTTATACAGAATTCCTCGCCCGTCGCTCGCGAGATTTCTAAAGCGCGTCGCGCTCGACCGGCCTCATGCGACGCGCTTGTCTTATGACATTGTTCGCCGGAGAGGCGAGAATGAACCGCTGGGAGAGAGTAGCAGCTCTCTC
>NZ_JBVVPU010000009.1:0-325718 GCF_055811295.1 Mesorhizobium sp. WSM4871
TTAGCAACACGCGTTGATAGAATCATTGATCTTCGATGGATACCAATTGTCTTGCGATTTGATTGTACGCCGTTACCGGAATCTTAACGGCGGCAATGCGTTGGGGGTAAGCGCAAGCCAAGCCGGTTTTGCCGTCGCGGCGTTGCCGATGCCACGTGGATTAAAGCTTGATGCCTCGGTCGTGGTGACCATTGTCGTCGTGACTGGCGTCGCATGGCCAAGCTTCGTTCTAATCGAATTGCCAGGCCATCGGCTTGGCAAGACTTTTCTGAGTTGGATGTCGGGGAAGAAGCAGGTGCCTACAAACGCACCTGCTCAACCCTGACCCAATCCACGTCGATTGCCTGGACACCACACCGCGTGAGAACGCGACGACGGAAGCGACATTTGGCGCACATGCTCGCCACGTTGCGTTGACCGCTTTGGACGGCGTGCGACACATTGCGCGAACTGTACGTTCTAGCGGCGGAGATCATCTGGACGCCGCCGCGCGTTGCCGCCCTGGCGCGGGGTCGACGTGTTCAATTGACCGGGATCAATGATCGCCGCGGCAAGGCATGGCTCTTCTTCTCCCATCTACCGGCACGGGTGGGCGATGAACAGGCGGAGCTTGATGGTGGGTGTAGGCGCCACGTTTGTGGTGGCTGGCGCTGGTGCGGTGGCCTGGAAGGCCTCGGTCGGCTCGGCAGCCGAGTATGAAGCCTACACCGCTCGCCTTCGAAGCGACTTGACGCCCCCTGACATCGGCGATGTCGTGCGCTACGCCAGTCTCGCCGCCAACAGCCACAATACGCAGCCTTGGTACTTCCGCGCGAAGGATCGCGTAATCGAAATCCTGCCGGATTTATCGAGAAGAACGCCTGCGGTCGATCCTGATGACCACCACCTATTCGTCAGCCTCGGCTGCGCGGCGGCAAATCTCGCTGTTGCGGCCGCCTCGTCGGGGCGCCTCGGTGAAATCGCCGTCGCGCCGGACGGCAGCATCCGCTACGAGTTCGTCACTGGCCCGGCGAGACAGGAGCCGCTGCTCCCCGCCATTGCGAAGCGCCAGTCGACCCGCAGCGAATATGACCGCCGCTCCGTTTCGACCGCCGACCTGGCGTTGCTCGAACGAGCCGCCGCCATTCCGGGCGTCAAGCTGATCCTCGTCCTCGATCGCGCGAGGATCGGCAGAATACGCGATCTGGTTGTGGCCGGCAACGACGACCAGATGGCCGATCCCGCCTTCATGGCCGAACTCAAGCACTGGCTTCGTTTCAACCCCCGCAGTGCCATGGCTTCGGGCGATGGGCTCTTCTCGGCCGCAACCGGCAACCCCTCGCTACCCGCGGCCTTGGGAAGGCTGGCATTCGACAACTTCTTCGATGCAAGATCTGAAGGGGAGAAATACGCGCGTCACATCGACTCCTCCGCTGGAATCGCGGTCTTCGTTGGCGATCAGGAGGATCGAGAGCATTGGATCGGGGTGGGGCAAGCATGCCAGCGCTTCGCGCTCATGGCGACAAGCCTCGGGCTGAAGCTTGCGTTCATCAACCAGCCGGTCGAGGTCACCCGTCGGCGTGCTGAAATGGCAGGACTGGTTGGCGCAACAGGGCGGCCCGACATGATTATACGCTTTGGCTACGCACCAACCCTGCCCTATTCGCCTCGACGGCCGGTCAACATGGTTTTGGCGTAAGGAAGCCAAAATCCATGGGGCGACTGAGCTGATAAAAGCGCCTGCCTACCGGCTTCGACCATCGAACGTCCGCCATGCCGTGGCTATCACGTCGCCCCGAGTGCGTTGTGCCAGCGAAACGAGATTGCTCGCGTTCGGGCAGATGTGAACTGGATTTGCTTGGTGATCCGGCATCCATAGGGCAAACTCCCTGGCGGGCTTCAGGAGGAGAGATGAAATCACGCACCGCCACGGTCGGCGATCTGGAAGACGTTTTTCGTGATCTGTCGAAGCGCATGTCCGACGAGTATGTCGCGGCCGGCAAGGATCCCAAGATCGCCTACGACAATCTGATGATGAATCTCAAGGAAGGTCGCGCCCACGCGCTTGTTCAGGATGACAAGACCGTCGCGATCATCGCCTGGCATGAGCATAGCGACGCCGCGGTTACATTGTTCGCCGCGCGCGAGGATTTCTTCAGCGCCGCGACCATCCGCTTCTGCAAGCGGCACATTCGCCAAATCCAGGCGCTTGCCGGCAACCTCCCCATTCACTCAACCAGTTGGCTCCGCAGACCTGACGTCGCAAAATGGTTTCGAATAATCGGCTATGTCGAGCGAGAGCCGGTGGGCGGCGCCAGCCTGTTCGAACTGCCACCGGCAGCTTCCGAAAAGCGGATCAGCATTCAGGAGGCAGGCGATGAAGGAAGCAATGTTTCGGCTCAGCGACGCACCGGGTGATCCCAGGCATTTTCAACCCGGCGCAACCTGTGCGGGTGGAGCATGACTGGCTCCATCGGACATGTCGCCGGTTGGGACAGGACCGCCACCTTCCGCGATCACGCAATACCCTGACCTGTGACATTTGCTACCTTCCTTTCCGTGCGGATTTGATTTCCGCCTGGCCGGCGCCCACCAGGCAACCTACCCCAACGCCCCCCACAGTGGCGCCGGCCACCTTCCCAGCATTGCACCTCGGCCGGCTGTCCAGGCCCAGTGATCAGGCGCCGCACGATGCGCCGCCTCAATGCATGTCGCGCAAAAGTGTGCCGCGGTTTTGCGACGACATGCATAAGGCAGAAACTCAAAGCTGGCCGGAGCAGAAAACCTCGTAGCCGGATTTGAGGACATGCCCCGGGTCGAAATTTTGCTTGGCAGCGTGTAGTTGTGTCCAGGCTGCGCCGAAGTGCCGGCGCCAATCGTCAGGAGACATCGGGAAAGCGCTGACCGGGTACAGAGCGCCGCCGGCTGCAAGAATCCGTTCGTAAATGGCCCGGTTGGCCTTTACGAGCCGATTGGTCTCGGCAACGGCGTCGGTTGTGGGAATCCGCACCAGATTGAACGCGTATATCAGACGATCCGCCGGCAGCCGCAGCAGCGGGCTGATGGCCGCCGGCCGGCGGAACGCCGAGAGCGTCGCCTGGCCGAAATTTCCCAGATCCGCTGGCGTCAGCCTGTCCAGCTCGCCCCTGACCACTGACTCGATCCTCGAGTCGCCTACGAATGTCATGAGCCACGGGTGGGGGGTGAACCACTGGCCGTTGGATCGCAGAAGCTGCTCGAGTGCGGCAAGCCGGTTGAGATAATCGAAATAGGATTGTGTGCTCAGCTGTGCTGCGGATCGATCGTCGGACAAGCCTGCGAGCAGGGCATTGTCGTCCGGCGGCTCATCCCCGGAAAAGCTGCGCATCGCTTCCAGTCTAAACGTCCAGCCGGTCGGTGTGGGCAGTATCGACCCTTGGGCAGCGTCAAACCTGCTTTCAGCGGCAAGCAAACGTTCGTCGGCCAGCAGCGTCAGCAGATCTGGGTAGGTGAGAACGTAGCGACGTGCCTTCTTCGGCGCTGGAATGAGCTTCAGAGTCGCTCGAGTGATGACGCCAATCTGTCCAAGGCCCGCTCGCACCGTGTGGAACAGGTCGGCGTTGCTGTGCAGCGAACAGGTGATCTTCTCGCCCCTGCCGGTAACGACATCCAGTTCAAGGACATTGTCGCTCTGCATCCCATACCGCGAGGTCGCACCGCCGATGCCGCCGACCGCCAAAGTGCCGCCAACCGACAGTTCGAGGTAGTCGGTGAGCACGGGCGGCGTGAGCCCGCTCGGCAGGGTCGCAGCGAGCACCTCACTCCACTTCGCCCCGGCGCCGACGACAATCCGGTCGTTGTGGATCTCGTGGATGGCGCGCAGCGGCGTCATGTCGATCACTATGCCGTCGCGGATCTGCGCGCGACCATACACCGAGTGGCCTTGTCCTCGTGGCACGATCTTGCGGCTCGTATTACCGGCCCAGCGGATTATTGCTGCGACATCCTGATCCGACCCGGGAAGCAGAACGCCCTCCGGTGTTCGGTGCATGATGTGCCCGAAATCCTCCGCGGCTGCGGTCCGCGCTTCGTCGTCGAAGCGCAGAGTTCCGTCCATAGGCGGCAGCGCCTCTTTCCCGGATTGGGCCGCAGACGGCCCTTCGGCTCTGCCTGGACGACCGCTTCCCGTCGTTGCGGCCAGGCCAGCAATCAGGATTGCCCGGCGGTTGGAGTCCATGAGTTCCTCCTCATTGGGATATGCGGGTTCGATATCCGTCGGGAAACGGCGACGCCATTACCACGAAGCGGACACGCTTCACGAAGATTGGGCCTATCTCCCAGCGAGACAATTGACCCGAAAAGCGATACACTCTTCCGCAATTTGGGAGAGTACCATGGATCGACTGGACGATCTCGCAACCTTCGTGGCGGTCGTGGACAAGGGCGGCCAAACAGCCGCCGCTCGCCACCTCGGCCGGTCTCTGCAGTCGGTCAATCGCTCGCTGATGGCGCTGGAGCGAAGCGTCGGGGTCGAACTCGTCCGGCGCACCACGCGCCAGTCGAGCCCTACCGAAGCGGGCCTTGCTTTCTATCGGCGGATCAAGCCGGCGTTGGCCGACATCACCGACGCCAGGCGTGAGGCGGCCAACAAGCGCGCCGATTTTTCGGGCCTTATTCGAATAGCCGCACCCGTTCAGTTCGCCGCCGCCCAGGTAGCGCCCGCGGTCTGCGATTTCATGGAACGCCATCCCCGCGTCGAGGTCGAGTTGCTTCCGTCCGATCGCGAAGTGGATTTTGTCGATGACGAACTCGACGTGGCGGTGCGCATCAGGGAACTGGCCGACTCGACCCTGAAGGTCAGGCGGCTCGGCGAGCTTCGCATCGTCGCGTTCGGCGCGCCGGCATATTTTGCCGGCAACGGCCGACCCGCGCACCCTCTCGATCTCGCCCGGCACGAATGCATAGTCCGCGTCGTCGATCGGCAACCCGAACCGTGGCCGTTCCACATCGGCGGCCAGCGCCGGCTGGTGCGGGTGAGCGGGCGCTTGCGGACGGACAGCGTTGCCGCGACGACGGCCGCCGTGCTGCGTGGCATGGGTCTGGGCCTGGCACCGCTATGGCAGATCCGGGACCTTGTCGACCAAGGCCTGGTCAAGCTCATCCTCGAAGAATTCGAGGCAGCCAAGCTACCCATCCATGCGGTCTTTCCGCCGACGCGCATGCCCATCGCCAAGACGCGCGCGTTCATAGATGTCCTGGCTGACCGGTTGCGAAACGAGCGCCTCTGACGCATATCGCAAGGCAACCTTACGAACGGACGCGGGCTTAACAAGGTTGTCCCGATTTGCCGGGAAGCGTCAGCTCGACCAGATTGAGGTAGTAGCGCAGCACGGTCGGCACGATCTCGTCGTTGAAGACGTAGCGATCGCCATGCAGCCCCTCGCCGGGGCCGACATCGCCGACCCCGATCCAGGCGTAGCAGCCGCCTGCCTCGCGAACCATGAAGGCGAAATCCTCGCAACCGAGGCTCGGGCTGAACTCCGTCAAGACGTTGTCCCTGCCGACGGTGGCGGCAGCCGCCTCGACAGCGCGGGCCGTCGCAGCCGCCGTGTTGATCAGCGGCGGATAGCCCTTTTTGTAATCGAGCGTGGCGTTGAGCGAATGGGCCGCGGCAATGCCCCGGGCGATCTCTCCGATCAGCCGCTCGCAGTGATCGGAATGGCCGGGCTCGAAAAAGCGGCAGGTGCCTTGCAGCCAGACCTTGCCCGGCACGATGTTGCCGACATTGCCGCCATGGATCTGCGTGAGACTGACGACAAGCGCGCTTTGCGGATCGACCGAGCGGCTGACGATGCGCTGGACGGCCTGGACAAAGGCGCCGGCCGCGAGAATCGGATCGTCGCCGAGTTGCGGCATGGCGGCATGCGCGCCGAGACCTTCGAAGGTCAGTTCGAAAGTGTCGACGGCCGCCATCTGCGGTCCGACGCGCGCGGCGATCGCCCCCAGCCTGACGCCCGGCCAATTGTGAACGGCATAGATCGCCTCGACCGGGAAACGCTTGAACAGGCCGTCCTCGATCATGCGCATACTGCCACCTTCGTTCTCCTCGGCCGGCTGGAAGACGAAGCAGACGGTACCGTCGAAGGCGCGCGATTGGCTGAGCAGCCTGGCGGCGCCGAGCAGCATGGCGGTGTGGCCGTCATGGCCGCAGGCGTGCATCACGCCCGGATTCCTGGAGGCATGGGGCAAGTCGGTCCTCTCCACGACCGGAAGCGCGTCGAGTTCGGCGCGAAGACCGATGGCGCGTGCGCCGGTGCCGCTGCGCAAGACGCCGACAACCCCGGTGCCGCCGATCCCCTCATGCACCTCGTCGAAGCCGAAGGCGCGTAGTTTCTCGGCGACGAAACGTGCCGTTTCGTGCTCTTGGAATCCGAGTTCTGGATTGGCATGGATATGGCGTCGCCATTCGATGACCTCTGGCGTCAGCGCGGCGATCGGGTCATTGTGCAGCACGATGTTCTCCCCATTGGCGGCAAAGGGCGTTCATGGTCCGCTCCTTGGCATCGCCCTGGAATAGAAGGCCGGACAAGGGGCGTCTTGAACCGGATTGACCGCAGGGCGAAAGACGTGCACGCGACCGAAACCAGCAGATACTGGCGCCATCCCTGCTTCCCCGACCTTGGCCTGTTCAAGGCGCGCTTCACACGGCATCGATACGAGTTGCACACGCACCCGACCTATGTGATCGCCCTGATCACCGCTGGCTGCGAGCGCATCCGCATCGGGCGCCGCAATGTCATCGCCCCCGCCGGCACCGTTGCCATTGTCAATCCCGAGGAGTGGCATGACGGGGAACAGGGCGCGGATGAGGGCTGGGCCTACCGGACCTTTTACCCCACCGTGCCGCTGATGACGGCGCTCGCCCGCGAGTTGGGCCGGGATCGCGCCCCGGTCTTTTCGCGCGCGATCATCGAAGACCATTATCTCGCCTCGGCGCTGGCCGCGGCGCATGAAGGCTCGACATCCCAGGACGCGACGAAAGCCGAGGCGTCCCTGCTCGCCGCGCTGGGGTGTCTCGTCGTTCGGCACGGCGACTGGAACGGGCGGGTCGACGAGGTCGAAAGCGCCGGATGGCGGCGGCGATTCCCTGTCTATGAGGAACTGATCGAAAGCAGGCTTGGCTCGCCGCTCGATCTCCAGCGGCTTGCCGACGCCGCGCGCGTCACCCGGTTCCAGGTCATCCGGGATTTCAAGAAGACGATTGGCCTGACGCCCGCGGCCTATATCCGCGATCGGAGATTACGCCGCGCTTGCCTCCTGATCGAAGAAGGGCTCGGCCTCGCCGATGCCGCCCTTGCAGCGGGTTTTGCCGACCAGAGCCATCTCACACGCTCTTTCCGCGCCGCGCACGGCATGTCGCCCGGCATGTTCCGCAGAGCCCGTTGAAGCATGGAACCGAGGCGCGACATGCATGAGACACAACTCAAGGCACGTCGTTTTGAACCCCAACGCAAGTCAAGATAGGCAGCCACAAGCTTTGTTTGTGCCGCGTGGGGCTTCAGAGCTATTTCGCATCGTTGCGAATTTTCCCGGCGAGGCAGGAACCCAAGGCGTCGAGCAACGCGCTCCAACCGTGTTCCCGGCCTCGGAGACCATCGCTCGGCGGGATAATGCACATCTGCTCCGTATAGCGCAGGCGCGTCTGGCCATTCTCATCCGTGAACGTAATGGTCGCCAGAGAAACCGTGTGGATTCGGCCATTCACGGCCATGGAATAGGCCAGGACGATACGCTCGCCTTCGACGATCTCGAAATACCGCGTCTCGTTGACATGATCATCCGTGTCGTGGCGATAGGCGCCACGTTCGAATCCGCCGGGGCGGAAATCCATTTCGAGCGCGGAATTTCCCAGCCACTCGGCTTTCTTCTCTCGAATGCTCCAAGCGGCCCAGACTTCAGCCTTGCGATTTGGATACACGCGCTCGATCGTAAAGCTGTCGTGGTATTGCGACCTGCTCTCCATCAGTTGTTACCTTTCACCAGGAAGTTGCCAAGATTATCCAAGCGGTGCTCCCAAAGCCGGCGATGCCGCAGAGCCCACTCCTCGACCCAATGCAGCGCATCGGGGCTGAGTGTTACCGTTCGCACCCGGCCCTTCTTCTCGCTGCGAGCAAGACCTGCGTCCTCAAGGACTTTCAAGTGCTTGAGAAAGGATGGCCCGGCCATATCGAAAGGCTTTGCCAACTCGGAAACAGAGGCCGGTCCGGTCACCAGCCGCTCCACCACGGCAAGCCTCGTCGGGTCCGAGAGCGCTCCGAAAATCGTTGGCAGTTGCGCATTAAAGTTAGCCATATGGCTATCTATCGCGAAACCTGGCGCAGGTCAATACAGGAAGCTAATTGGCTATGTTTTTGACTGGGGCGCCCACCCGGTCGCGGGCTTGGGATCAAGCCCGGAAATCGTCCACACGCCATGGTGGCCATCCCGGTGCTTGCGCGCGGATGTTGCCTGCGCGATGGTGTCACCAGGCTTGGGAGGAACCATGCGAAAGATTCTGACATCGATGACGCTGCTGGCGGCAGCGCTATTCGCAAACGCTGCTCAGGCGCTGGACAGCAGCGGAATGCCGGTCGTCGTAACTCCGCTTGCCTCACGCACGGAGACAGCATCCGGCCAGCCGATAACGCTGCCGCAGAAGAACGTCGAGGTCCTGGTTTCGACTTACGACATCGCGGCGGGTGCAACCTTGCCGGTCCACAGGCACCCCTTCCCCCGCTATGCCTATGTCCAGGCCGGGACGCTTCGGGTCACCAATGTCGAGACCGGCAAGAGCAACACCTACAAGACTGGCGATTTCATCGTGGAGATGATCGGCCAGTGGCACCAGGCCACCAATGTCGGGCCCGATCCGGTCAAGCTGCTGGTGATCGACCAGGTCGAACAGGGCACCAAGAACACCGTGTTGCGGCAATAGTCGGCACTTCTGAAATCGTCATGCACGGGGCCACTCGCCGCTCGCTCGAAAGCATGCCCTCCTCACCCCAAGACGCGCCGATCAGCCGCCTCGTGATAGCAATGAGCGACGACTTGCGCACTGAGCCAACGGTTCCGACTTTCGCGACGGTGGACCCGATGCTAGGGCTGCGCGATGTCTAACCATCAGTGGACCGCCCCGTGACCGACATCGAACGCCCTCGCCTGCCCTTGATCGAAATCTGCGTCGAAGGCATAGATGGGCTGCTCGCCGCGCAAGCAGCCGGCGCCGACCGGGTTGAGTTGTGCGCCAGCCTTGTCGAAGGCGGCATCACGCCAAGCCTCGGCACGGTACGGGCGGCCCTAGAACTGGCGACGATCCCGTTCCATGTCATCGTGCGGCCGCGTGGTGGCGATTTCCTTTATAGCGACACCGAGTACGGCTCGATGCTTGCCGATGTGAGCGCGCTCCGCGAGTTCGGCGTAGCCGGTGTCGTCGTCGGCTGTCTGGACGCGGACGGCACGATCGACGAAAAACGCATGAGCGAACTGGTGCGGGCGGCCGGGCCCTTGAACGTCACCTGCCATCGCGCCTTCGACATGACGCGCGATCCGGCCGAGGCGCTGGAAGCGCTGATCCGCTGCAAGGTCGGCCGGGTGCTGACCAGCGGCCAGCGCGACACGGCGGCGCAAGGAGTGGCGCTGCTGGCGGATCTCGTGCGGCAGGCCGGCGACCGCATCATCATTCTCGGCTGCGGCGCGCTTGGTCCCGACAACATTGCCGAGGTGGCGGAAAAGACCGGACTGACGGAAATGCATTTCGCCGCGCTCAAGGACGTGCCGAGCGCCATGCGCTACCGAAATCCTCATGTCGGCATGGGCGGTGACGACCTTGATCGCGAGTACCGCACCACCGTCACCGACGGAGCGCTGGTGGCAGCGACGATCGCGGCGGTTCGGGCCCGATGACGAACACACTCTCGCCGATCGTCAGGGTTGCGCCTGAGGACGAACCCGCCATCCTCGCCCTCAACAACGAGCACGCAGCCGAATTGTCATGGCTCGAAGCAGCGCGCCTGTCCTTCCTTCTCGGCGAGGCATTCTATGCGCGCCGCATCGGCGCGCTCGAAGCCTTCATCATGACCTTCGACCAGGACGCCAAATACGACAGCCCGAATTTCCTGTGGTTCCGCGAACGCTACAAGCGCTTCGTCTATGTCGACCGTGTCGTCGTCGCTGGCCACGCGCGCGGCCGAGGCCACGCCCGCCGGCTGTATGAGGATCTGTTCGACCAGGTTGCGCGTGCCGGCCAGACCATCGTCACTTGCGAGGTCAATGCCGAGCCGCCCAATCCCGCCTCGGACGCCTTTCACGCGGCACTCGGCTTTGTCGAGGTCGGCGACGCGTTGATCCACGGCGGCAAGAAGGCCGTACGCTACTACGAGCGAAAGATGACGGCCTGAGCCGGCGCCGGCGCTACCAGTTGCGGTTCAGCCAGCCCCGCGCCGGCTTTTCGACGATGTAATAGCTGCACAGCGCGCAGGCGAACACGCCGGCCAGCATGAGCAGCGGCGCACTGCCTTGCTCATAGACGAATTTATAGAAGGGCTGCTGCCACAGATAGAGCGAATACGACCACAGCCCGAGCATCGCCATCGGCGGGGAGGACAAGAATCCGGTCAGGTAACGAGCGCTGAAGTCGAGCGAATTGACCGCAAGCGCCAGCAGCGGCACGGCGACAAGATAGTGGATCGGCGTCGGCACCGGGTCGATGAACAGAAGGACCGCCGCAGCGGATGCCACAAGGGCCACATGCGGACCCCTGAACAAGGCCGGCAGCCTGTCGTCGGCCTTGATGAGGCAGATCACCGCCGACAGCAGGATCGAGGCGATGTGGACGTCGGTTCGCCAGTAGGTGGCTTCGTAAGCCATGCCGAAGACCCAGTAGGAAATGGCGCCATTCGCCATGGCGAGCAGAGAGAGTGCGCCGAGCAGCGCGATGACGCGGCTACGCCCCGAAACGACGAAGCTGATCAGCGCCAGGATGACATAGGCATGTTCTTCGACGCAGAGCGACCAGATATGGTCCAGCGCGCCGGCCCGGGTGAAGAGAATTCCAGCATAATTATAGGTAAACGTCAGTGCCGTCAGCGCCGCCTTCCATTTGAAGGCGATGAAGGTGCCGGACAAGGCAATCATCGAGACGACGACGAAAACTAGCAGCGCCGGGTAGATGCGCGAGAACCGGCGCTTGAAGAATTTCTTCAGCGGATAACGCTCGATAAACAGGATTTCAGCCATCAGCCGGCCGCTGAGCACAAAGAAGAACTCGACGCCCATGACGCCGAGATTTATGCCGGGAACGGGAAAGAAATGGCCGATCAGCACCAGTGCTATCGACAGGCCGCGCCATCCGTCGAGATAGGCCAGCCTTGTCCTCGACGCAGTGTCGACGGCGGACCGGGACGGAACGACATGCGTCGCGGAGATGTCCGTCATACCGGCTCCCTTCGCATTGAATGATGCGAAAAGGGCTGCAGGTGAATACTTCCAACCCGGCTCGCGTTTGGTCGGCATATTGCAGTGCAATATCACCTTGTGCAAGTGCGAGATCGTCGCCGACGCAATTCCAGGAAAAGCGCAGAGCGGTTTTCCGGAAAAGCGCATAGCGCTTTCCCCCAGGGAATTGCATAAACAAAGATGCGATAGGGCCGCAAAGCCCCTTCCTGCGCCAATATCTGGCTGACGTCAGGCGTTGGCGGCAGCCACCGCGCGCCTGGCCATCACCGCGATCAGATTGGCGCGGTAATCAGCCGAGGCGTGCATGTCGGTCATCAGGTTATTCGCCGTCACTGTCACCCCGCCGAGCGCGGCGGCGTCGAAATTCGAGGCAAGTGCCGCCTCGATCTCCTTCGAACGGAACACACCGTTATCGCCAGCCCCGGTGACGGCAACCCGGACGCCGTCCACGCCCTTGGCCACGAACACGCCAACGATCGCATAGCGCGATGCCGGATTGCGGAACTTTTCATAAGCCGCCTTGGCTGGCGCGGTGAAGGTCACAGCCGTGATGATCTCGCCATCCTCCAGCGCCGTCTCGAACAGGCCCTTGAAAAATGCGGCGGCGGCGATCTCGCGCTTGCTGGTCACGATTTTGGCGTCGAGCGCAAGAAGTGCCGCCGGATAGTCGGCCGCCGGGTCGTTGTTGGCGACCGAGCCGCCGATCGTGCCCTTGTAGCGCACCGCCGGATCGCCGATCAAAGAGGCCATGTGGGCTAAGGCCGGGCAGGCGCTCTTCAGTTTCTCGTCGCGGGCGACGTCGTAATGCGTGGTGGCGGCGCCGATGGTGATGGTGCTGCCCGACACCTCGATGCCTTTCAGCTCCTCGATGTTCGAGACGTCGACGAGATCGGACGGTGCGGCAAGCCGCGTCTTCATGGCCGGGATCAGCGTCATGCCGCCCGACAGCAATTTCGCATCGCCGCTCTCCAGCAGCTTGACGGCATCAGAGACCGAGGCGGCGCGGTGATAGTTGACTGCGTACATGGGATTCTCCCGTGAAATAATAGTCGGCAGTGAGTAGTGAGTAGTGAGTAGTGATGAAGCTGATAAGCAGGCCGTCTGCCTCAACCGGAACTATTCACTACTGACCACTCACTACTCCTCTCTTTCAGTGCTTCGCCGCCCGGATCGCTGCCCACACCGTGGACGGCGATGCCGGCATGGCGATATCGACGATACCAATGGCGTCGGTGATGGCGTTGATGACCGCCGGCGGCGAACCGATGGCGCCGGCCTCGCCGCAGCCCTTGATGCCGAGCGGATTGCCCGGGCATGGCGTGTTCGAGGTCGAGACCTTGAACGACGGCAGGTCGCTGGCGCGCGGCATGGTGTAGTCCATGTAGCTCGCCGTCAGAAGCTGGCCGCTGGCATCGTAGAAGGCGCCTTCCAGCAGCGCCTGGCCGATGCCTTGCGCGATGCCGCCATGCACCTGGCCCTCGACGATCATCGGGTTGATGATATTGCCGAAATCGTCGGCGGCGACGAACTGGACGATCTCGGTGGTGCCGGTTTCCGGATCGATCTCGACCTCGCAGACATAGCAGCCGGCCGGAAAGGTGAAGTTCGACGGATCGTAGAACGCCGTCTCCTTCAGCCCGGGTTCCATGCCGCCCGGCAGATTATGGGCGGTGTAGGCGGCCAACGCCATCTGGAACCACGGCACGCTCTTGTCGGTGCCGGCCACCTTCAGCGCGCCATTGTCGATGACGATGTCGCCCTCGTCGGCCTCAAGCAGATGCGCGGCGATCTTCTTGGCCTTTGCCTCGACCTTGTCGAGCGCCTTGGCGACGGCCGACATGCCGACCGCGCCCGAGCGCGAACCGTAGGTGCCCATGCCCATCTGCACCTTGTCGGTGTCACCATGGACGATCGAGACACTGTCTATCGGCACTCCGAAACGCTGGTTGACCAGTTGCGCGAAGGTCGTCTCATGGCCCTGGCCATGGCTGTGCGAACCGGTCAGCACCTCGATGGTGCCGACCGCATTGACGCGCACTTCGGCACTTTCCCAAAGGCCAACGCCAGCTCCAAGGCTGCCGACCGCCGCCGAAGGCGCGAGGCCGCAGGCCTCGATGTAGTTGCTCATGCCAATGCCGCGCAGCCTGCCTCTCTTGGCGGCATCGGCCTTGCGCGTGGCAAAGCCGGCATAATCGGCAGCCCCCATCGCCGCGTCGAGCGAAGCGGCATAGTTGCCGGCGTCGTAGTTCATGATCACCGGCGTCTGGTGCGGAAACGAGGTGACGAAATTCGCGCGGCGAAGCTCCGCCGGCGACACGCCCAGTTCGCGGGCAGCGGTTTCCATCGTGCGTTCGAGCAGATAGGTGGCCTCCGGCCGCCCTGCCCCGCGATAGGCGTCGACCGGCGCGGTGTTGGTGTAGACCGCGCGCACATTGGCGTGGATCGCCGGAATGTCGTACTGGCCCGACAACAGTGTGGCGTAGAGATAGGTCGGCACGCAGGACGAAAACAGCGACATGTAAGCGCCGAGATTGGCGATGGTGTCGACCTTCAGTCCGGTGATCCGGTTATTCTTGTCGAAGGCCATTTCCACCGTCGAGACATGGTCGCGGCCATGAGCATCGGTGAGAAAGCTCTCGGTGCGGTCGGCCACCCACTTGACCGGCACGCCGGTCTTCTTCGAGGCCCACAGGCAGACGATCTCTTCGGGATAGATGTAGATCTTCGAGCCGAAGCCGCCGCCGACATCCGGCGCGATGACGCGCAGCTTGTTTTCCGGCGCGATATTGTAGAAAGCGCTCATCACCAGCCGCGCCAGATGCGGGTTCTGCGAGGTCGTCCAGCAGGTGTAGTGGTCCTCGGCCTTGTCGTAGTGGCCAAGCGCCGCGCGCGGTTCCATCGCGTTGGGCACCAGCCGGTTGTTGACGATCTTCATGCGGGTGACATGGGCTGCGCCCTGGATCGCCGCGTCGGTCGCCTTGGCGTCGCCGAGCTCCCAGTCGAAAATCAGATTGTCCTCGGCTTCCGGATGGATCTGCGGCGCCCCCTTTTCGAGCGCCTTCGGCGCATCGACGACCGCCTCCAACTCCTCGTAGCTTATCTCGACCGCTTCGGCCGCGTCGCGCGCCTGGCCCTTGGTTTCGGCAACGACCACGACCACCGCGTCGCCGACATAGCGGACCCTGTCGAAGGCAAGCGGCGACCATGCACCCATCTTCATCGGCGTGCCGTCCTTGGAATGGATCATCCAGCCGCAGATGAGATTGCCGATGCCGTCGGCCTTGAGCTCCTTGCCGGTCAAAACGCCGATGACGCCGGGCATCGCCTGGGCTTTGCCGACGTCGATGTTTTTGATCTGCGCGTGCGCATGCGGGCTGCGCACGAAGGCCGCATGCTTCATGCCTGGAACCACCATGTCGTCGACATAGCGGCCGGCGCCGGTGATGAACCTCTTGTCTTCCTTACGCGCCACCCGAGCGCCGACGCCTTCAATGCCCATAAGAATTCCTCCGGAATTTAAGGGAATAGGCAGTAGGAAGTTAGGCAGTAGGGAAAGAGCTCGCGATTCCGTATCGCCGTTTTTGCCCTACTCCCTATTGCCTACTGCCTACTCCCTAAGCTGCTTGTTTCGCCTTGTCCTTCGCCCCTTCGGACATCGTCTCCGATGCGGCCAGGATCGCCTTGACGATGTTGTGGTAACCGGTGCAGCGGCAGATATTGCCTTCGAGCTCGATGCGCACCGTGGCCTCGTCAAGGCCCTCGGGATGACGCTTGATGATGTCGGTCGCCGCCATGATCATGCCTGGCGTGCAGAAGCCGCATTGCAGCCCGTGATGCTCCTTGAATGCCGCCTGCACCGGATGCAGGTCGGCGCCGTTGGCCAGACCTTCGATCGTCAGCACGGTCGACCCGGAGGCTTGCACCGCCAGCATCGTGCAGGACTTTACCGCCTTGCCGTCGACATGAACCACGCAGGCGCCGCATTGCGAGGTGTCGCACCCGACATGCGTGCCGGTAAGGCCGAGATTCTCCCGCAGGAAATGAACCAGCAGCGTTCGGTCTTCGGCGACGCCGCTGACCCGCTTCCCGTTGACCGTCAACGATACTTCCGACATGAAACCTCCCTGGGCAAATACCTTGGTCGTTCCGTCGCCGATGCGGCGCATGCGCTCCGGCTGTCCGCTCTTCCTCCACCCGTGCAGCACACGGAAAAGCGGCCTGAATTCCGAAGTCGTGAGAATGCAGTTCGCCCGAAAATCCGCATATTGTACTTTCGGTCACGCCGGAGAAAACGGCGACATGAACCGAGAACTTCGATCGATATGAGCCACCGCCGTGGCTGGCGAGACCAACTTTAAGAACTTTGGAGTGTTGGAATCACACTCTCCGATGGATTCACGGCCCAGCCGATCCGGCGTATTGTCTGCGATGACGCAGAGCGGAGATTTTGCAGATGATAACCAGACGCGCAGTTTTGGCAGGTATCGCAGCCGCGAGCTTGCCCATTGTGCCGGTCAAGGCCGAGATACCCGACCGGAGGCGCGACCGTATCCGGCAATTCATCGGGCGGGCCGAGCTGGCAGATAAACCGCACGTTCGGGCGCACTACCTCGCCCTTGCCGCGACATATCAACAGGGGATTCCATCATGACCGACTGGCCACGCCGTGATGCATTGAAGATGATAGGCGCAGCGGCGATCCTGCCCGCGACCGTTCCCGCCGTTGTTGCAGCCGAGGCCGCACCGGCACCTTTGCCCCCGTCGAGTACGGACGATCTTTCGGCCCGTCTTGACGAGCTGCAAGCCCGCATCGGGCACGCCCGCCGTTTTATCGAGAATATCCGCAGCGTGGAGCAGGAGGCCGGTTTGTCAGAGCAAAACCGGAACTGGATGATTTATCTGAACGCCTTCGACCTTAAAACCATCTCACTGGACATTCACTTGTTGGGCTGCGAGGCGCGGAACCATGCGCACCGGCTGCATGCTCATGTTTGGAAGCTGGAAGAGGCGCGGCAGCTATCGTGATCGAGCGCAGCGCCAGCACTGTTTAGGGGCCCGCGCGTATTCTGGCCTTCTGGTTCCCTTTGTACTTGAATTCTATGCCAGGATCGCGCGCGCCGCTTTATATGCGAGTAAGTCCAGGGTGCAGGATCGGCCATTGCCAAAGCGCGACTTGAAGACAACAATGGTTTTGACGCCCCCGCGCAAGGCCAACTAAAGAGCCGCGAACAAGAGAGAGCGTCGGAGGAAACGACAGGAGGAAGCCGCTGGCCAGTTCACGGACGCGCTATGCATGCGGCCTGTCGGCGCTTACCACCGACGAACCCGACACGGATGCCTTCGCCCGTGCGGTGGCACTGGAAGCCGCCGCCATTGATGCCGGCTTCGCCCTGCTCTTCTTCTCGCAAAGCCTTGTCGAGGCGACCGCCCTGACGGATGCGCTGAAGACCCATGCGCCGACGCTGCGCTATGCCGGCTGCTCGACCGCCGGCGAGATCACGCCGCAGGGTCTGGAGGACGGCCATATCCTGGCGATGCTGCTCCCCTCCGCATCGTTCTTGGCGGCCAGCGCCATGGTCGAAAATCTGTCCTCGTCGGGCATGGACAAGATCACCGGCGAAGTCGAGATGCTCAGGCGTTCGTTGCGCGGGAACAGGCCCGAGCGGGCCAAAAGCACCTTCGCGCTCTGCCTCATCGACGGCCTGTCCTATGCCGAGGAAGCGGTGACCTCGGCCATCCATTGGGGCCTCGACGACATTCCGCTGATTGGCGGGTCGGCGGGCGATGACCTGAAATTCGAGACGACGCGGCTGATCTCGAACGGCAAGGTCGCCTCCGACAGCGCCATCATCGTGCTGATCGCCACCGAAATTCCTTTCCACGTCTTCAAGACCGACAATTTCGTTCCCACCGACGAGAAGCTGGTGGTGACGGCGTCCGACCCCGATCATCGCATCGTGCGCGAATTCAACGCAATCAATGCGGCCGAGGAATATGCCGCTTCGGTCGGCATCGTGGCGCAGACCCTGACGCCGCTGAGTTTCGCCTCGCATCCGGTGGTGGTGAAGGTGGGCGGCGAATATTACTGCCGCTCGATCCAGAAGATGCATCCGGACGGTTCATTGTCGTTCTTCTGCGCCATCGACGATGGCGTCGTCCTTTCCATCGCCCAGCCCAAGGATATGGTGGAGGCAACGCGTTCCGCCTTGAGGGATGTCGAGAACAGGTTGGGCGGCATCGACGTGATCCTTGGCTTCGACTGCGTGCTGCGCCGGCTCGACGCCCGCAACCGCCAGGTCTTTCGCGACATTTCGGAACTCTACCGGGTCAACAATGTCATCGGCTTCGGCACCTATGGCGAACAATACCGGTCGATGCATCTGAACCAGACTTTTACCGGCATCGCCTTCGGCGAACGCCAGGCGGCGGAATAGGATTTTTCCATGCCGCTCAGGGACATCACCGACCTGGAGAAATTGAAGAAGATCAACGCCGCCTTGGTCAGCCGCGTCGAGCGGTCGATGGACCAGCAAGGCAACGCCTTCTCGCTCTTCCAGACCGCGATTTCGCTCGAGAATCGAGTGCGCACGCGCACCGAGGAGTTGCATTCAACCTTGCGCCGGCTGGAGCAGTCGAACATCGATCTCAGCGCCGCCAAGGAAAACGCCGAGCTGGCGAACCTGTCCAAGACCAGGTTCCTGGCGGCCGCCAGCCACGACGTGCTGCAACCGCTGAACGCCGCGCATCTGTCCGTCTCGGCGCTAGCCGAGGTGCAGACCTCCGACGAGGGCAGGAAGCTGGTGCGGCAGGTCGAGCGGTCGCTGGAGACGATGGAGGACCTGCTGCGCACCCTGCTCGACATTTCCAAGCTTGATGCCGGCGTCGTGCAGCCCGACATCGGCGACGTCAATCTGGAAACGCTGTTTTCGTCGCTGCGCTCGGATTTCCTGCCGGTCGCCGAGATGAAGGGGCTGACGCTGAAGTTCCGGCCGGTCAATGCGGTCGTGCGTTCGGACCGCACCTTGCTGCGCCGCGTCCTGCAGAACATCCTGTCCAACGCGCTGCGCTACACACGCTCCGGCGGCGTGCTGGTCGGCACCAGGCATCGCGGCGACACGATCCGCATCGATGTCGCCGATACCGGCTGCGGCATTCCCGACGACCAGCGCGAGGCGGTATTCGAGGAATTCCACCGCGGCACGATCCCGGCCGATGCCGGGCTCGCCGGCGGCGGGCTCGGTCTGGGCCTGGCCATCGTGCGCCGCATTGCGGCCGCGCTCGGCCATCCCGTGACGTTTTCGTCCAAAGTCGGCCACGGCACGATCTTCCACATCGACGTTCCCGTCGGCATTGGCGCCACGGCCGACGCCATTGCCAACGCCGCCGACATGGAGCGGCCGCGTGGCTACGGCCTGTTCGGCACAAAGGTGCTGCTGGTCGAGAACGACGCCGAGGTGCTGCAGGCGATGACGTTCCTGCTCGAACGCTGGCAATGTCTGGTGCGCGCCGCCACCTCGACCGGCGAAGCGCTCGACATGCTTGGCGACACGGACTGGGTGCCGGACATCGTCATTGCCGACCAGCATCTCGACGCTGGTGATCTCGGCACCGCCACGATCGCCGAGGTTCGCGACTATCTCGGCCGCGCCGTGCCGGCATTGATCGTCACCGCGGACGGTTCGGAGGCCGTCGCAAAAGCCGCCCGCGCCGCCGGCATCGAGCTGATGCGCAAGCCGCTGAAGCCGGCGCAACTGCGCGCGCTGCTGGCGCATCTGCTGGCTTGATGTCCCGAAAGACGCGGGTCGCAGATCGCGTGCTTTGGAGATTGGCCGAAACGCCC
The DNA here is from genome assembly GCF_055811295.1 of Mesorhizobium sp. WSM4871. Classification (NCBI taxonomy): domain Bacteria; kingdom Pseudomonadati; phylum Pseudomonadota; class Alphaproteobacteria; order Hyphomicrobiales; family Phyllobacteriaceae; genus Mesorhizobium; species Mesorhizobium sp. WSM4871. The sequence continues at coordinate 19,292 of NZ_JBVVPU010000009.1, forward strand.
ATCGCTTCGTCATCCTGGGGCGCAGCAAGGAGCGAAGCGACGCGGCGCAGACCCTAGGATCCATGCCGCGATGTCAGAGCGCTGCTGCGGTGCAGAAATTCTGCCCCGCTGCACTCTTCGGCTAAGGTTACGGCATGGATCCCAGGGTCTCCGCGACGGAGCTTCGCTCCTGCTTCGCCCAGGGATGACGAAGTTGGGGAGACCTCGGCCAATCCCCAACGTTTGCGTGGCCAACACGGCAGGCGCGCTCGACGTCCTGTAGCGAAAACACCTGTCCGCGGCCGAAGCTAAAATCCCGCCTGATCCCGAAACAGCTCCGCATTATCCAGCTTCGACACCTCGATCACTGCTTGCGTGCGGCTATACACATTGAGCTTGCGCAGGATCTCGGAGACATGCGCCTTCACCGTGGTCTCGCCGACCTGCAGCTCGTAGGCGATCTGCTTGTTGAGCAGGCCCTGGCGCAGCATCTGCAACACCCTGAGCTGCTGCGGCGTCAACTTGGCAAGGCGCTGCACCATCTCGGCGCGGTCGGCGCTCTCTGCGTCCGGCGGCTGGCCTTCATAGGTTTCGGGCACATAGATCGCGCCTTCCATCACCGAGCGGATGGCGGCGGCCAGATCGCTCTTGCGCACCGATTTCGGGATGAAACCGGCAGCACCATAGGACAGCGCCTCGGAAATGATCCTGGGCTCCTCATAGCCCGAGACGATGACCACCGGCAGGCGCGGATAACGGGTCCGAAGCTGCAGCAGCCCCTCGAACCCATGCACGTCAGGCATGCTGAGGTCGAGCAAGGCAAGATCGAAGGGCTTGGCATCAGCCAGAAGCTCGAGCGCCTCGGCGATGGTGCGCGCCTCCACCGTGTCGACTTCCGGATAGGCCATCTGTACGGCGCTGTGCAGCGCCTCGCGAAACAGCGGATGGTCGTCGATGATCAGAAACCGGGCGCGATCGTTGACTGCGGTCATGGGGCTCGTTTCGGTTCGGTCTGGTCGACCTGTTCTGGCGCAGGATAATCCTGCGACCATGGCCAGATTATTGCCAAATAGTACATCGCTGTCTTGCCGTGCCAGCAAAGCCAGCGCTTTCTGCGACAGCTTGCCCGACCACCCAAATCGGTCGAATGTGCCGCCAGCAATCGAAGCCATGACCTGATGAGCGACATCGTCCTTCACAATTACCACCGCTCCTCCACCTCCTACCGCGTGCGGATCGCGCTGGAGATGAAGGGCCTGACCTATCGATACGTGCCGCACCACCTGCGCCACGGCGAGCATCTGGAGCCCGCCTATCTCTCGGTCAACCCGCAAGGGCTGGTCCCTGCGCTGATCCTGGGCGACGGCACGCTTCTAACCCAATCGCTGGCGATCATCGAATTTCTGAACGAGACCAAGCCCGCGCCGCCGCTGCTGCCGAAGGAGGCGCTTGGCCGGGCCCATGTCAGGATGTTGGCCCAGATGATCGCCTGTGACATCCATCCCGTGAACAATCTGCGCGTGCTGACCTCGCTGCGCACGCTGTTCGGCGCCGGCGACGAGGACGTCGTCAACTGGTTCCGGCACTGGGTGAGCGAAGGTTTCCAGCCACTTGAAAAGATACTGGCTTCTTCGTCCGAGACGAGGATATTCTGCCACGGCGACACGCCGGGGCTGGCCGACATCTGCCTGGTCGCCCAGGTCACCAGCAACGCGCGTTTCGGCGTCGACATGACGCCCTACCCGACGATTGCGCGCATCCACGCCGCCTGCATGGCGCTGCCGGCCTTCCAAAAGGCGGCGCCCGAGAACCAGATCGATGCCGAGTAACGGCGCAATCCAATTATGACGAGCATGACTATGAGGTATTGCCAATGAAAGCCGTCGTCTTCGAAAAATTCGGCGAGGCGCCGACCATCCAGACCGTCGCCGATCCGACGCCGGCGCCGGAGGGCGTCGTCATCAAGGTCGAGGCGACGGGGCTCTGCCGCAGCGACTGGCACGGCTGGATGGGCCACGACGACGGCATTCGCCTGCCGCATGTGCCGGGCCACGAGCTTGCCGGCGTCGTGGTGGCCGCCGGCTCAGGAGTGACCCGCTGGAAGGCCGGTGAGCGCGTCACCGTGCCGTTCGCCGTCGGTTGCGGCCGCTGCTTCGAATGCACGTCCGGCAACCATCAGGTCTGCGAGCATCAGTTCCAGCCCGGCTTCAGCGCCTGGGGTTCGTTTGCTGAATATGTCGCCATCGACCATGCCGACACCAATCTGGTGCGCCTGCCCGATGAGATGGAGTTCGCCACTGCCGCCAGCCTCGGTTGTCGTTTCGTGACGTCGTTCCGCGCCATCGTAGACCAGGGCCGGGTGACGCCGGGCGAATGGGTGGCCGTGCACGGCTGCGGCGGCGTCGGCCTGTCGGCCATCATGATCGCCAGCGCCATGGGCGCCAACGTCATTGCCATCGACCTGACCGACGAGAAGCTCGATTTCGCCAGCAAGATAGGCGCCGTGGCGACGATCAATGCCGCGAAAACACCGAATGTGGTCAAGGCGGTCAAGCAGATCACCAATGGCGGCGCGCATATGTCGATGGACGCGCTCGGCCACCCCACTACCTCGTTCAACTCGATCGCCAATCTGCGCCGGCGCGGCCGCCATGTGCAGGTCGGCCTGATGCTCGGCGATCACGCCAGGCCGCAGATACCGATGGACAAGGTGATTGCCTTCGAGCTCGAAATCCGCGGCAGCCATGGCATGCAGGCCTACCGCTATCAGGCGATGATGGAGATGATCCGCACCGGCAAGCTCAAGCCCGAACTCCTGGTCGGCAAGAGGATCAGCCTCGAGGAAGCGCCGGCCGCGCTGATGGCGATGGGCGGTTTCGAAGGCATCGGCATCGGTGTGGTGACGAAGTTCTAATGCATGTCGCGCAAAAGTGCGCAGCGGTTTTGCGATAACGACATGCATGAAAACAAGAATCTAAAGCGCATCACGCGCTTTAGTGAACGGCGCAGTCACTCCGCCGCCACCTCTTGCGGCACACTCTGCCTGGCGAACCGCTTGGCGCCGACGACGCAAAGCACCACGGCGACCGTGACGGCGATCATTAGCGGGCTGACCTGCTCGTGCAGCAGCGTCGCCGCCAGCGCGAGGCCGAAGAAGGGCTGGAGAAGCTGCAACTGCCCCACGGCGGCAATGCCGCCCAGCGCCAGCCCGCGATACCAGAACACGAAACCGATCAGCATGCTGAACAGCGAAACATAGGCCAGGCCGATCCAGGCGTTGATCCCGATGTCGTCAAACGACGCCGGCCTGGTCATCAGCGTCAATATGAGCATCACCGGCAATGACAGCACCAGCGCCCAGCAGATCACCTGCCAGCCGCCGAGCCGGCGCGATAGTGCGGCTCCCTCGGCATAGCCAAGACCGCATGCGATGATGGCCGCAAGCATCAAACTGTCGCCCAGCGGCGAGGCCGAACCGCCCTGCGCCAGCGCAAAGCCGGCGACGAGGGCGCTGCCAAGGCACGAAAACAGCCAGAAAGCCGGCCTTGGGCGATCACCGCCGCGAATGACGCCAAAGATCGCGGTCGCAAGCGGCAACAGGCCGACGAAGATGATGGAATGAGCCGAGGTCACGTGTTTCAGCGCCAGCGCGGTGAGCAAGGGGAAGCCGACCACGACACCGAGCGCCACGATGACCAGGGAAAACAGGTCACCACGCCGCGGACGCTCGGCGCGCAAAACGATGAGCAGCACAAGGCCGAGGATACCGGCTATCGCGGCGCGGGCCGCGGTCAAGAAGATCGGGTCGAAATCCATCACGGCCACGCGGGTAGCCGGAAGCGAGCCGCTGAAAATCAGCACGCCGACGAATCCGCTCACCCAACCGCTCGCCGTCTTGTCCATTCAACGCTCCCGATGCTCTCGCTCTCTATCGGGCCAAGACATGTGGCATCGCCAGAGACAATGCAGTACAATTCCAAGAAACTGTTATGGTCTAGAGAGCAGCACAGATGGATGAACTGACGGCGGAAAGCCAAGGCAACGGGACGCTTGTCGAAAGCGTCATGGCAACGATCAGGCACAGGATCGCCGCACGGATCCTGACACCGGGAGCACGGCTGCCGTCGATCCGCGCCTTTGCCAAGACCATGCGGGTTTCCAAATCCACCGTGGTCGACGCCTATGAGCGTCTTGCCGCCGAAGGGGATATCCGTTCGCGGCCGGGTTCGGGTTATTATGCCGCCGGACCAATTGCGCCTTTGTCATTGGCCGAGATCGGCCCCCGACTTGACCGGGCCGTCGATCCGCTGTGGGTTTCGCGCCAGTCCCTGGAAGCGGGCGAGGACGTTCTGAAGCCAGGTTGCGGCTGGCTGCCGGCCTCGTGGATGCCGGAGACCGGCCTACGCCGTGCGCTACGGACGCTGGCGCGAGCCGACAATGTCTCCCTGACCGATTATGGCACCCCACTCGGATTGCCGGCGTTGCGTCACCTGCTGTCGCGGCGCATGGCCGGGCACGGCATCGAGGCCTCTCCCGACCAGATCGTGCTGACGGAATCGGGAACGCAGGCCATCGATCTGCTTTGTCGCTTCCTTATCGAACCCGGTGACCCGGTACTGGTCGACGACCCCTGCTACTTTAACTTCCACGCGCTGTTGCGCGCGCACAGGGCCAAGGTCGTCAGCGTCCCCTACAGCCCGTCGGGACCGGATATCGCAGAGTTCGCGCAGGCGCTAGCCGAGCACCGGCCGCGCCTCTACATCACCAATTCCGCCCTGCACAATCCAACAGGGGCCATTCTGTCGCCGGTCACCGCGCACCGCTTACTCAAGCTCGCCGACCAGTCGGACCTGGCCATCATCGAAGACGATATCTTTGCCGATTTCGAGCACACACCCGCCCCCAGGCTGGCGGCGTTCGACGGCCTCAATCGGGTCATTCATATCGGCAGCTTCTCAAAGACGCTTTCAGCCTCGATACGCTGCGGTTTCATCGCCGCGCCGCGGCGCTGGGTGGAGGGTTTGACCGATCTCAAGATCGCCACAACCTTCGGCGGCGGGCGACTGGCGTCCGAACTGGTGCTGACGTTGCTCAGGGACGGTCTCTATCGCAAGCACATGGATTTGTTGCGGGCGCGTCTGTCGCGCGCCATGGTCGACACGAGCGCCCGCCTGAGAGCCATCGGCATCACCCCATGGATCGACCAGCCGGCAGGCATGTTCCTGTGGTGCAGCCTGCCGGAAGGCATGGATGCCGCCGATATCGCCCGCCGCGCCCTGTCCGCCAATATCGTTCTGGCGCCCGGCAATGCGTTCAGCCTGTCTCGATCGGCAAGCCGCTTCATGCGCTTCAACGTCGCGCAATCGGGCGATGAGCGGATTTTCAGAGTGCTTGAAGAGGCGATGGCGCGTCGTGACTGACGGCCCGGGCCTGGTGCTGCCTCACGCCCCTGCCCGCCTCCGTCGCTCATACAGCATGACCAGCGTTTCGGCCGTCAGCGCCGCCTTCTGCTCGCCTTCGATCTCGACTGTGTTGGCCGCCTTCATCAGGTACTGACCAGGCCCCCTGTCTTCCATCGACAGGAGCGTCGTGCGCAGCCTGATGCGGGCGCCGACCCGGACAGGCGACAGGAAACGCACTCTGTCGAAGCCGTAGTTGAAGGCGGCTTGCGTGTTTTCCGGCACGATGCCCATGTCGAGCGCCAGCGCGCCGATGATCGACAGCGTCAGATAGCCATGCGCGATGGTGGTCCGGAACGGGCTTTGCCGCCTTGCCCGTTCCGGATCGACATGGATCCACTGGTGGTCGCCCGTGCATTCGGCAAACTGGTCGATGCGGTTCTGGTCGACCGTCGTCCAGTCGGACACGCCAAGTTCCTGCCCGGCCATGGCCCTGAGCTGCTCATAGGTCGGCGGCGTCCTCGGCCGTGTTTGCGTCATTCCTGCTTTCCCGATCGCTGGCCTGCCTCCGGACCACGAACCGGCCGCCCCTGTCAATTCGCTCTGTGCGATTCCGTTCCGCCTGTTCGGCCCGAATCGCCCTGCTCCACGAACCGGAAGCGGTTGCCCAGCCAGGAGAACCGGCTCGACCGACAGCGGCCGATTACTTCTTCTCGTAGCCGGCGCGGATCTCCGCCATCGCCTCCTTGATGCGGTCGCGCAGGATCTCGACCGATTCGGCGCCGGACTTCTTGAACAGCTCGGCGACCTCGCCGGCATTCTTCAGCGCGGTTTCGAAGGATTTCCTGGCGAACTCCGTCTGTTTCGTCATCAACTCCTGCGGATTGCCCGGCGCCCTGTAACTCTGCGCCATGTCGGTGACCTCGCGCAGCGTGTCCTGCAGCATCTCGCGCTGCCTGGACTTAAGCGACTGCGCACCGGCGGCACTGGCCCTGGCCGACTTTTCCAGGGCTTCGAGGTTCTTGCGGTGATGGCTGAGGATCGCCTCGACATCGACGTTCGGCAACTTGAGGTCGCGGCCGAACCTGCCGAACATGTCCATGAAGGAGTCGGAATCGGGTTGCTTTGCCATGATGGTTCTCTCCCCTGTTGCCGCGAATGCGGCACCCGAAGAAGAGAATAGAGCACCGGGGCTTCGCGGTCCATTCGGACGGGCAAGGAACGTTTCAGAGCGTACGCGGCGCCTCAGTTGACGAGAAACAGCCGCTCCGCCGTATAGAGCACGACACCGGCAAGGCCGCCGATGACCATGCCGTTGAAGCGGATATATTGCAGGTCCCTGCCGATGTTCATCTCGATCAGCCTGGTGAGCTGGGCAAGATCCCAGCGCTTGACCTGGTCGGCGATGAATTTCGACACGCCGCTCTTCTGGCTTTCGACGAAAGAGGACAGCGCCACGACAAAGCCCTGGTTCATATCGGCCCTGATCTGCGGATCGCCGGCAAGATGGCGGCCGACCTCGACGAACATGTTGGCCAGATGAGCGCGGATCATCGAATTCTCCGCCTTGGCGTCCTGCTCGATGAACAGGCGCAGGCTGTCCCACATGTCTCCGGCCAGCGCCTTGAGTTCCGGCCGGGCGAGGAAATCGCGCTTCAATTTCTCGGCCCGCCTAGCATATTGCCTGGATGTTCTGAGCCGCTCGATGAAGCTTTCCACGAAGCGGTCGAATTCGGCGCGCATCGGGTGATCGGGATCGGCCCTGACCTCATCGAGCAGCGATCCGGCTGAGGCGACGATCTTCTTCAGGAGATAGGCATCGGCGCGAAAAAGGTTGAACAGCGACGGCAATTCCTCGCGGATCTTCTCGCGCATCGTCGCCAATGCCTCTTCATCGCTCAGGAACCGGCCGACGACCTTGGTGAATTCGTCGAACAGTTTCTGGTGGCGGCGATCGTCGGTCAGCGCCGACAGCAATTCGGCGGCGAGCGGCGCCAGCGGCACCTTTTCGACCTGCTCCAGCATACGGCTGGTGACGAAACCGCGCAGGCCGGACTGCTCGATTGCCGACAACGTCTGCGGCACCAGACGGCCGACGAACCGCGACAGGCCGGCCGCCCGGTCGGCGTCCGACAGCCAGTCGGCGACAAGCGCGGAAAAGTCGACCTCGGCGAGCTTTTCGCGCACCGGTTCCGGCGCCAGGAAATTGACCTCGATGAAGCGGCCGAGATTGTCGGCGATGCGGTGCTGATTCTCGGGAATGATGGCGGTGTGCGGGATCGGCAGGCCAAGCGGCCGCTTGAACAGCGCCACCACCGCATACCAGTCGGCCAGCCCGCCGATCGTCGCCGCCTCGGCAAAGGCAGCGACGAAACCCAGCCAGGCAAAACGGCCCTCGAACGACTTGGCCACGGCAAAGATGAGGACGCAGAGCGCCAGCGCCGCGGTGGCGACGAACTTGGTGCGCCGAAGCGCCGAAAGCTTGGCGTCCGCGTCGGCGTCGAACCGGGCGACGGGCGCCAAAGCCGGGGCTGGTTGTGACATGGAACCGCTCCTGATGGATCTCGCGGACTTACTTAGTAACCTGCCCAGCCGAATGCGCGCCACATTTCGTCCCAGCCCGATTTGCGCGACCGCACACAAAGTTGACGATAATATTCAACTATTATGCCGTGCTTGTCTGGAATTATTCCAAGGTATAGGCCATATTCACTGATGTCGCCCAAAACCGCGCCAGCGATTGGGGACGACAGCATGGACAAAGACAAGGGCCCGAAGCGCGTCGCTCGTTTGACTCGACGCGTTTTGGGGTCAAGCCACTGCTTCGCGAGGACAAAATGCGCCTGACACGCCAGACCAACTACGCCATGCGCATCTTGATGTATTGCGCCGCGAACACCGATCGGCTGAGCCGAATCCCCGAGATTGCCGCCGCCTATTCGGTATCCGAGCTTTTTCTGTTCAAGATCCTGCAGCCGCTGGTCGAGCATGGCCTGGTCGAGACAGTGCGCGGCAGGAACGGTGGCGTCAGGCTTGGGCGCCCAGCCGAGCAGATCAACCTGTTCGACGTGGTGCGGGTGACGGAAGAAAGCTTCGCCATGGCCGAATGCTTCGAAAACGATGCCGCCGAATGCCCGCTGATCGACAGTTGCGCGCTGAATTCGGCGCTGCGCGAGGCGCTCAACGCCTTCTTCGCCGTGCTTGCGCGCTATACGATCGCCGACATGGTGGCGGCACGGCCGAATGTGCGACACCTGCTCGGCATCGACATGCTGGAACAGCGGGCGCCGGCCGCCTGATCCTGGTTGGCCGACCATCGGCACCCTCCCAACAGAATCGCTCACGACCGCTGCAGCCGACTATGGCGCGAAAATCGACCAGTTCATCATCCGGGCCAGTTTCTCCAGCGCGATCGAGCCCAGCCTGGAATTGCCGTTGGCGTTGAGGCCCGGTGACCACACGGCAAGCGAGGCGACGCCCGGCACGATGCCCAATATGCCACCGCCGACGCCGCTCTTGCCCGGAATGCCGACGCGGAAAGCAAAGTCGCCAGAGCCGTCATAGTGGCCGCAGGTCAGCATCATCGCGCCAATGCGTCGCGCGCGTTCGGCCGACACGACGGAATGGCCGGTTGCCGGATTCTTGCCGCCATTGGCGAGGAAGCGGCCGGCCAGCGCCAGCTGCCGGCAGTTCATGGCGATGGCGCAGTGATGGAAATAGACGCCGAGCGCCAGCTCGGGCGCATGATGGAGATTGCCGAAGGATTTCATGTAGTTGGCAAGCGCAAAATTGCGGTAGCCGGTGGCGCGCTCAGAGGCCGCGACCTCGCGGTCGATGATGACAGTCTCGTCGTCGGCCAGGAACTGGATGAAGCGCAGGATCTCGCCGATCGCCTCGCGCGGCTGGTGGCCGGCGAGTAGAATGTCGGAAATGACGATGGCGCCGGCATTGATGAACGGATTTCGCGGAATGCCGTTCTCATGCTCGAGCTGGACGATCGAGTTGAACGGATTGCCCGAGGGCTCGCGCCCGACGCGCTGCCAGAGCGCATCGCCGACATTGCCGAGCGCCAGCGTCAGCGTGAACACCTTGGAAATGCTCTGGATGGAAAACGGCTCATCGGCGTCGCCCGCCATGAGCACGCGACCGTCATTGGTCACGGCGGCGATGCCGAACTTCTTCGGATCGACCTTGCCGAGCTGCGGAATGTAGGTGGCGACCTCACCCCTATCCGTCCGCTCCGCCATCTCGGCGGCGACTTCGGCCAAAGCCTGTTCGAGTTCCGGCATTGGCGTCCCCGCTACTTCAGCCAGCGCTCGATGCGCGCCAGCGCCTCGAGCATGTCGTCATGGCTGCCGGCGTAGGAAAAGCGCATGGTTCGATGGCCCTGGAGCGGATCGAAATCGCGGCCGGGCGTCGCGGCCACATGCGCCTCGGCCAGCATCCGGCGCGCGAAAACCATGCTGTCGTTGGTATGCCTGGTGACATCGCAAAACGCATAGAAGGCGCCGTCCATCGGCGCCGCCAGCGCGAAGCCGAGCTCCGGCAGACGCTGCATCAGAAGCTCGCGATTGCCGGCATAGCGCGCCTTCACCACTTCCAGTTCACCGGTCGCCTTGAATGCCTCTATCGCCGCGATCTGGGAAAGCTCGGGCGGCGAGATGTAAAGGCTCTGGGCGATGCGCTCGACGGGCCGCACCAGGTCTTCCGGCAGCACCATCCAGCCGATGCGCCAGCCGGTCATGCAATAGTATTTCGAGAAGGAATTGATCACCGTCACATCCGGACCATTGGCCAGCGCCGTCGTGTCGGGCGCCGTATAGGCCAGCCGGTGATAGATTTCGTCGGAGATCACGGCGATGCCCAGTTCCTGCGCCGTCTTGACCAGTGCCGACAGCTCGGCGGCAGGGATAACCGCACCGGTCGGGTTGGCCGGACTGGCGAACAGAACGCCCTTCAGCGGCTTTTGGCGGTGCGCAGCTTCCAGATGCCCGGCATGGAGATAGGCGGCGCCATCAAGCTCGATCTCGACGATCTCGATGCCGAGCGCCGCCATGATGTTGCGATAGGCCGGGTAGCCAGGGGCCGCAATGGCGACGCGGTCGCCCGGATCGAACATCGCCAGGAAGGCGAGGTTGAAGGCTGCCGACGATCCGGTGGTGACGGCGATCCGGCTGGGCGGGACATCGAGCCCGTAGTGATCGCCATAGTGCTCGGCGATTGCCTTGCGCAGGCCGGCCAGGCCCAGTGCATCGGTATAGCCGATGAGCCCCATCTTCAAGGCGTGGGCCGCCGCTTGCCTGACCCCGGCCGGCGCCGGGTCGGACGGCTGGCCGACGGCCATGGAAACGACCGGAACGCCGGAGGCCTTCAGCCGATTCGCCTCCGCCAGAATGTCCATGGCGTGGAACGGCTCGACCTCGCCGCGGCGTGAAAGCGAAACAACCATTTGACCTCACATCCTGCCGTCCGAAGCCGCCGGCCCTGGCGGCCGCGCCGCACAAATGCCCGATTGATGTGAGGATCACAAGTTCAGTAAGTTTTCGGTGCCGACTTTTCATCCTTCGCCCGCTCGTCTACCAGTGGACCTGCCATGTTGAGCCGACCCAGATTGACGATTGCCAGGGCAGCGCGCGTTTTCGCGACGCTTTGGCTTGCCGTGATGGTCACTGTCGCCGGCTCGGTCAATGCCTTCGCGCAAAACGTGCCGGTGGTGCGCGACGCCGAGATCGAAGCCCTGGTGCGCGACTATGCGCGGCCGATCTTCAGAGCCGCGGGCCTGCCGGAGGACGGCGTGGACATCGTCCTGGTCAACGATCAGAGTTTCAACGCCTTCGTCACCGGGCGCCGTCTGTTCATCAACACGGGCGCCTTGATGGAAGCGGAAACGCCCAACGAGATCATCGGCGTCATTGCCCATGAGGCCGGCCACATCGCCGGCGGTCACCAGCAGAAATTGCGCGAGCAACTCGAGCGCGCCAAGACGATGGCCATCATCGCAACGCTGCTTGGCGCCGGCGCCATCGTCGCCGGCGCCACGACCAACAGCCGTGGCCTCGCCGGCGCCGGCATGGGCGTTGCGGCGGGCGGTGGCGAGATGGCGCAACGCAGCATCCTTGCCTATCAGCGCACCGAAGAGATGACCGCCGACCGCTCGGCAATCACCTATCTCAACGCGACCGGCCAGTCCGGCAAGGGCATGCTGAAGACGTTCGGCCGCTTCCAGAGCGCGCTTTCGCTGTCGGGCGCGCAGGTCGATCCCTACCGGATCAGCCATCCGATGCCGCGGGAGCGTATCGCCAATCTCGAAGTCCTGGTGAAGCAGAGCCCCTATGTCGACAAGGTCGACCCCCCGGCGCTGCAGCAGCGACATGACATGATGCGCATCAAGATCGCCGCCTATATGGGAGGCCAGGCCGCCGCGGTGCGGCTGATGCGCAAGAATCCGGGCAGCCTGGCCTCGCAATATGGCCTTGCGCAGACGACCTATCTCTACGGCAATCTGGCTGCCGCGCTCAGCAAGACCAACGCATTGATCAAGGCGCAGCCGAAAAACCCCTATTTCCAGGAATTGCGCGGCGACATCCTGATGAAGGCGAACAAGCCGAAGGATGCTTCGCAGGCCTATGCCAAGGCGGTCAGCCTCGACCCGGTGCGATCGGGACTGCTGCTGGTTTCCTACGGGCAGGCGCTGATGGCCATCGGCACGCCTGATTCGCTGGAGAAGGCGGTGGTGCAGATCAACAAGGGCCTCGGGCGCGATCGCGAAAACGTCGCCGGCTACCGCTATCTGGCGCAGGCCAATGGCGAGCTCGGCAAAATCCCTGCCGCCGATCTTGCCACCGCTGAAGGCCATTTCTATTCCGGCGACTACAGGAATGCCAAGATCTTCGCCATGCGCGCGCAACAAAAGTTGAAGCGCGGCGAGCCAGGCTGGCTTCGCGCGCAGGACATCATAAACTACGCACCATCAGGCAAGAAGAAGTGAACCTTCCGGCAACCGTGGCGACCTATAGTCAGGCCGGTCAGGTCAGACCAATCGGGCCGGAAACCAGGCAAGAGGACTACGGATGATGAAAAAGGCAATTCTGCTCGGCACCACGGGAGTGGCGGCTGCTCTCGCCATGCTGGCGTTCGGATTCGTGGCCGGAAATCCGCAGACGGCAAAGGCCGATACGGCTCAACTCGCCCAGGCGGTGTCCGGCGACAGCAAGATCGACCGCGCGGAAGTCGAGGGCATCATTCGCGACTATCTCCTGAAGAACCCCGAAGTGCTGCTTGAAGTCCAGGACGCACTTGAGGCCAAGCAAAAGGAAGAGCAGCGCATCGCCAGTCTCGGCGTCATCAGCAATGCCAAGGACCAGATCTTCAACTCGGCCTTCGACGGCGTTGTCGGCAACCCGAACGGCAAGGTCACCATCGTCGAGTTCTATGATTACAATTGCGGCTTCTGCAAACGCGCCGTCGAGGACATGCAGGCTCTGACGAAAGCCGATCCGGACCTGCGCTTCGTGCTCAAGGAGTTCCCGATCCTCGGCCCGGATTCGCAAAAGGCAAGCGTCGTCTCGATGGCGTTCCATCTGATGCATCCGGAGAAATATGGCGAGTTCCACAACGCGCTGCTCGGCGGCCAGGGGCGCGCCACCGAGGCCACGGCCATGAAGGTGGCGCTTTCGCTCGGCGCCGACGAAGCGACATTGCGCGAGAAGATGAAGGATCCGTCCATCACCGAGGCCTTCTCCAAGACCTTCGACCTTGCCAACAAGCTGGCCATCACCGGAACGCCTTCCTATGTGGTCGGCAACGAGGTGGTGTTCGGGGCACTCGGCCAGGAAGTGCTGGCGGAGAAGATCGAGGCGGCCAAGGCCGCGCTCTGATCGGCACCGGTTTTCGCCACAGGCCGTTTCCCGCCTGTTGTGGACAGCGAAAGAACGCACTTGCGCTCTTTTCGCAGGCGTCTAAGCCCATTATAGAGGCCCGGTGCGCCGGCTTGAGGCCGGTGCCGGGAAAGGTCGGCATTCTTGAAAACTGTTTTCGTCCTGAACGGTCCCAACCTCAACGCGCTCGGCAAGCGCGAGCCGGGCATCTATGGCGGCAAGACGCTTGCCGCGATCGCCGAAGATTGCAAGCAGGCGGGCGCGGCGTTGGGGCTCGATATCGATTTCCGCCAGTCGAACCATGAGGGCGATCTCGTCGACTGGATCCAGGAAGCCGGCGACAAGGCTGCCGGAATCGTCATCAATCCGGGCGCCTACAGCCACACCTCGATCGCCATTCACGACGCCATACGCGCCGTAGCACCATTGCCCGTCGCCGAAGTTCATCTTTCCAACATCCATGCGCGGGAACCATTCCGCCACGTCTCCATGGTCTCGCCGGTCGCCGTCGGCATGATCTGCGGGTTCGGGCCGCTCGGCTACACGCTGGCGCTGCAGGCGCTGGCCGCACGCCTATGACCGGCCAACAAACAGAAGGCTCGAAAATGTCGATAAAGAAGACCGGTGTTGACCAGCAGCTGATCCGCGATCTGGCGGGCATACTGAACGACACCAACCTCACCGAGATCGAGGTCGAGCTGGGCGACTTGAAGGTGCGCGTGTCGCGACAGGCGCCGGCCGTGCACGCGATTGCCGCGCCGCAGCCCGCTTATGCGCCGGCGGCGGCCCAGCCCGCGGCCGCAGCGGCCGGGCCGGCGGCAGCCGAAATATCAAAGAACGCGGTCGCTTCACCCATGGTCGGCACCGCCTATCTGGCGCCGTCACCCGACGCCAAGCCGTTCATCGAGGTCGGCCAGACGGTCAAGGAAGGCCAGACGCTGCTGATCATCGAGGCGATGAAGACGATGAACCAGATCCCCTCGCCTCGCGGCGGCACGGTGACAGCGATCCTGTTCGAGGATGCGCAGCCGGTCGAATATGGCATGCCGCTCGTCGTGATCGAGTAGAGCCGGGAACAGGCAAGACATGTTCCAGAAAATCCTCATCGCCAATCGCGGCGAAATTGCCCTGAGGGTGCTGCGCGCCTGCAAGGAGCTCGGCATCCAGACCGTGGTGGTCCATTCGACCGCCGACGCCGACGCCATGCATGTCAGGCTCGCCGACGAGAGCGTCTGCATCGGCCCGCCGCCGTCGCGCGACAGCTATCTCAACATCCACCAGATCGTCGCGGCCTGCGAGATCACCGGCGCCGATGCCGTGCATCCGGGCTACGGCTTCCTGTCGGAAAATGCCAAGTTCGCCGATATCCTCGCCGCGCACAACATCACCTTCATCGGCCCGACCGGCGACCATATCCGCATCATGGGCGACAAGATCGAGGCCAAGCGCACGGCAAAACGCCTTGGCATTCCGGTCGTGCCCGGCTCCGACGGCGCGGTCACCGAGGAAAAGGAAGCCAGGCGCATCGCCGCCGAGATCGGCTACCCCGTGATCATCAAGGCTTCGGCCGGCGGTGGCGGACGCGGCATGAAGGTGGCGCATAGCGAAGCCGAGCTTGAAATTGCCTTGCAGACGGCCCGCTCGGAAGCGGGCGCCGCCTTCGGCGACGACGCCGTCTATATCGAGAAATATCTGGAAAAGCCGCGCCACATCGAGGTCCAGGTGTTCGGCGACGGCGCTGGCCGCGGCGTGCATTTCGGCGAGCGCGACTGCTCGCTGCAACGCCGCCACCAGAAGGTCTGGGAAGAAGCGCCCTCGCCGGCGCTCAATGCCGAGGAGCGCGCGCATATCGGCGGCGTCTGCGCCAAGGCCATCGCCGATCTCGGTTATTCCGGCGCCGGCACCATCGAATTCCTCTACGAGAACGGCGAGTTCTATTTCATCGAGATGAACACCCGCCTGCAGGTCGAGCATCCGGTGACGGAGGCGATCACCGGCATCGACCTGGTGCATGAGCAGATCCGCGTCGCCTCGGGCGGCGGGCTTTCGGTGCGGCAGGAGGACATCAAATTCAACGGCCACGCCATCGAATGCCGCATCAATGCAGAGGATCCTCGCACCTTCACCCCCTCGCCCGGCACGATCACGCATTTCCACACGCCGGGCGGCCTCGGCATTCGCGTCGATTCCGGCGTCTATTCCGGCTACAAGATCCCGCCCTACTATGACAGCCTGATCGGCAAGCTGATCGTGCACGGCCGCAACCGCGTCGAATGCATGATGCGGCTGCGCCGCGCGCTCGACGAGTTCGTCGTCGACGGCATCAAGACGACGCTGCCGCTGTTCCGTGACCTTGTCGGCAACGCCGACATCGCCAATGGCGACTACGACATCCACTGGCTGGAAAAATACCTGGCCAAAGAGGAATAGCCATCAACTTCTAGTATGATGACGCGATGACCCGTCCCTACGCGCCAGGCTATCGCATCCCGACAGATCTTCTGCTCAAGGCCTATGCCTCGGGCGTTTTCCCGATGGCCGAAAGCGCCAGCGACCCGGAAGTTTTCTGGGTGCGGCCGGAGACACGCGGCATCATTCCGCTCGACGGGTTCCATACGCCCAAAAGCCTGGGCAAGACGCTGCGGAAAAACCTGTTCGACATCCGTTTCGATTTCGATTTCGAGGCGACGATCGACGGCTGCGCCGAGAAGCGTGAGGAGCGCCGTTCGACCTGGATCAATGCGCCGATCCGCGAAGCCTATGTCGAGCTCCATCGCATGGGTCATTGCCATTCGGTCGAGGCCTGGCGCGCGGACCGGCTGGTCGGCGGCCTCTACGGCGTCTCGCTTGGGCGGGTGTTCTTTGGCGAAAGCATGTTCGCCAGGGAAACGGACGCCTCGAAGGCCTGCCTCGTGCGCCTGGTCGAGCGGTTGAAGGCACGCGGCTTCGCGCTGCTTGATACGCAATTCACCACCGAGCACCTCAAGCGCTTCGGCGCCGTCGATGTGCCGCGCGGCAAATACGAAAAGATGCTGGCCGAGGCGCTGAAAGGCGAAGCGGTATTTTTCCCCTGACGAGCCGCTCAGTCAATCCTTCGCAGCCGCCTCCATTGGCATTTGCGAATGAAACATCATCTTCCAGCCATTGACGCGATGAACATAGCCGGTGCTGACCAGCGCCGCATACGGTTCGCCGTTCTCCCGCGTCGCACGCGCCTCGTAGGTCAACAAGATAATATCGCTGCCCGGCTCGATTATTCCCTTGAGCTCGATGTCGAGGTCGCGCCAACGATTTGGATTGGTTACGGTCTTGGCGAGATCGGCATTGTCCATCGCCTGCGCCATCTGCGGAAATGCCACCAAGCATTCGGTGTCGGCATTGGCCGCATAGTAGGCCGCGTCGCCCGTCCAGAACCCCTTTTCGAGTTCCAGGAGCTCTTTCTTGCTCGCCGTGATCCGCTTGCTGTCTGACATCGAAGATCCTCCATGCGCATCGATGCGCGGCCGTCCGTGGCCTAACGCATGGCGCATATGGCGGTTCCGGAGGATCAGTTGGTCTTGCTGGTATCCGGTTCGGCGGTATCGGGGTTGGCCGTGGCCTTTTTCTCGGTATCGGCCTTGGCCGAGTCGGGCGCCGGCACGTCCGACTTCTGCTTGCAGCCCTTGAGCCAGACGTCGTAGACGGCGTGCTCGACGGCATTGAGGCCGGGGCTTTCGGCAAACATCCAGCCGGTGAAGATGCGGCGGATCTTGCGATCGAGCGTGATCTCATCGACCTCGACGAAGGAATCGGTCTTCGGCTGGTCGTCCTGCGGCCGCGAATAGCAGACGCGCGGCGTCACCTGCAAAGCGCCGAACTGCACCGTCTCGTCGATATAGACATCGAAGGTGATGATGCGGCCGGTAATCTTGTCGATGCCGGCGAACTCGGCGACGGGATTGGTGATGCGATCCGATGTCGCGGGCGGGGCTGGCGCCTCCGGCGCCGCCGGGGTCTGCGCGGCGGCCACGCCAAAGGCACCAAAAGCGACAGTGGTCGCAGTCAGTGCGCCCATCGAGATTCGGCCGAAAATGCTCATACGGGGATACCGGTTGTTTGCGCCCGGGTGATTCTGTCGATCGCCAAGGCTATTCGCTGCTGCGGGATCAGCAAGCAGCTAAACGCCAATTGTGGCGATAAAGGATCGATCCGCGTTGACGAAGGTTATGACCCCGGCGTCCAGGCGTCGTAGTCGCCCGTCACCTGCGGGCGGTGCTGATTGGTCAGCACGGAACCCTTGGGGCGGTAGGCGGCGGCACTGCCGGTGAGGTTCGGCTGATGCGATTTCTGCCAATCGCGTGGCTTGTAGCTTTCGCTCGGCGGCGCGACGTCGACGCGATGATGGATCCAGCCATGCCAGCCCGGCGGGATTTCCGAGGCTTCCGAATAGTTGCGATAGATGACCCAGCGGCGCGTGCGGCCTTCCGAATCGACCCCGCCCTCGTAGTAGACGTTGCCAGTCTCATCCTGCCCGACTTCCTTGCCGTGCCGCCAGGTGTGGAAGCGCGTTCCCAGCGTCTGGCCGTTCCACCAGGTGAAAAACTGCAGAAGGAAAGTTTTCATCCAAATCCTCGCGGCGGGCGCCCGTTGCCTGCTTATGGCGTCAGGCCATCGCGAAGGCAAGACTTTTGCCTGAGGTGCCGTACAAATGGTCGTCAGTGGCCAATGCAAATCTTCGTTCCGACGCATGCTTGCCAAGCTTGTCTCGTCTTCCTAAAGCTCTGCGCGCCCGGTGTGGGCAATGGTCACTGGTCTTGAGGGAGATGACGCTTTTGGCCCCAGACGCATCCGACGCGGATCAGCGGATCAGCGCCAACTCCATTCGCCAGCGCAAGGGCGGCGTACCGATCGTCTGCCTCACCGCCTACACCTATCCGGTCGCGCGCCTGCTCGACGAGTATGTCGACCTGCTTCTGGTCGGTGACAGCGTCGCCATGGTCCTGCATGGCCACGAGACCACGCTCGGCGCTTCGCTGGAGATGATGATCGCCCACGGGCAAGCAGTGATGCGGGGTTCCGCCAGGGCCTGCGTTGTGGTCGACATGCCGGCCGGCAGCTATGAGGACTCGCCGCGCCAGGCCGTTGCCTCGGCGCTGCGGATCGTCAAGGAGACCGGCTGCCAGGCCGTCAAGCTGGAGGGCGGCGTCGCTGTTGCCCGGCAGATCGCGGCGATCGTTGCGGCCGGCATTCCGGTCATGGGGCATATCGGCTTGCTGCCGCAATCGGTGGAAAGCGACGGCGGCTACAAGATCAAGGGCCGCAGCGAGGAGAATGTGGCAGCACTTTTTCGCGATGCGGACGCGGTCGAAAAGGCCGGTGCGTTCTCGGTGGTCATCGAAGGCACTGTCGAGACCGTCGCGGCCGACCTCACCCGGCACATCTCCATCCCCACCATCGGCATCGGCGCCAGCGGCGACTGCGACGGGCAGATCCTGGTCATCGACGACATGGTGGGCCTGACCGTCGACCGCGTGCCGAAATTCGTCAAGCAATACGCAGATCTGCGCAGCGTCATCTCCGGTGCCGCCGCCAGCTATGCGACGGAGGTGCGAAACCGGACGTTTCCCGGCCCGGACCATGTCTTTCGCGCCGCTACCAACAAGAGCAACGCAGGCGACAAAGCATGAGCCGTTCCCTCGTCGTCGACAGCGTCGCCGCGCTTCGCGCGCAAATCCGCGACTGGCGCCGCGACGGCCTCAGCGTTGCGATGGTGCCGACCATGGGGGCGCTGCATGACGGCCACATCTCGCTGGTCGAGATCGCGCTCGAAAAAGCCGATCGCTGCGTGGTTTCGATCTTCGTCAATCCGGCGCAGTTCGCGCCGAGCGAAGATCTCGACAAATACCCGCGCCAGCTCGCCCGCGACCTCGAGCGGCTACGACAAGCCGGTGCGCAGCTCGCCTTCACGCCCGATGTGAAGCAGATGTATCCAGCCGGTTTCGCCACGAAAATCTCGGTCGGCGGGCCTGCCGCCGGGCTGGAGTCGGATTTCCGGCCGACCTTCTTCGACGGCGTCGCGACTGTCGTGGCGAAGCTCTTCCTGCAGGCGTCGCCCGACTTCGCGGTCTTTGGCGAGAAGGACTACCAGCAGCTTTGCGTGGTCCGGCAGCTCTGCCGCGACCTCGACCTGCCGGTGGAAATCATCGGCGCGCCGACCGTGCGCGATGCGCATGGCCTCGCCATGTCGTCGCGCAATGCCTATCTCGGCGACGCCGAGCTCGAGGTGGCGCGCCAGCTCAACGCCATATTGCGCCGGGCGGCGGTGGCGCTTGCGGCCGGCACGAATGAAGACAGCGCAACCGCCGAGGCCCGTCGCGCGCTGGTCAAGGCCGGCTTCGACAAGGTCGACTATGTCGCGGCGCGTGAGAGCCTGACGCTTGCCCCGTGGCGGCTCGGCCGCGACGGCCGCCTGCTCGCCGCGGCCTGGCTTGGCAAGACCAGACTGATCGACAATGTGGAAGTTCCCTCCGTCTGATCCGGCGAGCTTCAACCAGCCTTTGTTCCAGCTTGCATCACGGCAGGCATAGACTGCCTTGCATAGTGCCGTTTTGTCGCAGCGCGTCGCCGGGCACGTTGCCGCCGGTCTGACGCAAGGAAATCGCCGCCGCCGGCGGCGTCTCGGACGGCACCATCAAGTCGCAACTTGCGACGATCTTCGACAAGAGCGGCACCGGCGATCAGCGCGGGCTCGAACTCCTGACGCGCGAGCTGTCGCCACCGCTGCGCTCGAACTGATCTTGCGCCGGGGACCGGATCCAGGCGGCTTGTTTTGCAGCCTTTGCGGACCTCATTGCCAAAATCTGCAACACTGAGCCGGCTTCGTTACAATTCGGCCAAAATCATGGTGCGGTCGTGCGCGCTCCAGAAGCGCATAGAGCTCGGCTGGAAAGAATGATTTCTGGCGCGGATCCTCAATCTTGATACCGGCATATGTCGAGCGGCTGCTTCCCTATCTGTTCCTGCTTGCATTGATCTGCATCGCGGTCGCCTTTCGGCCGCTGCTGCCTGTCGATGAAACGCGATATCTCAGCGTCACCTGGGAAATGTACCAAAGCGGACAGATCTTCGTTCCGACGATGAATTTCGCGCCCTATCTGCAGAAACCGCCGCTGCTGTTCTGGCTCATCGACCTGGCCTGGACCGTTTTCGGCGCCAGCCGGGTCGCCGCGATGCTCGTCATCTTCGCCGCGTCGTCGCTCGTCATCTGGCTGACGACATTGCTTGCAAGGACGTTGTTTCCCGGTCGCGACGACATCGCAAGCCGCATCCCCTGGCTGGTCGCCGGAAGTACGGTCTTCGTCATTTATTCGACGTTGATCCTGTTCGACATGCTGCTGACGGCCTGCGTGATCGCTGCACTGTTGTCGCTGCTGGCGTTTGCCAGGAGCGGCAACAATTGGCAGGCGGTTTTGGCGGGACTGTTCATCGGGCTGGGTATCTTGGCGAAAGGCCCTGTCGTGCTCATCCATGTCGGCGTGCCCGTTCTCTTCTATCCATTCTGGCGCGATCGCCAGGCAGGGCTGACGATCCCGAAATTCCTGGCGGGGGCAGGCCTGGCCATTCTCGTCGCATTGATACCAGTAGCGGTCTGGCTGGTGCCGGCGACCATCCTGACGAAAGGCAACTTCGTCTACGATCTCGTCTGGAACCAGTCGGCCGGGCGTATCACCGGCAAGTTGCATGATTCCCATAGCCGGCCGTTCTATTTCTACATCCTGCTGATGCCACTGCTGTTCATCCCGTGGATTTTCGTACCGCATGTCTGGCGCTTGCGACTGCCGACCCGAATACGCGGCCTGATAAAGACACGGTCAAGGGACCTGCCGGCGCTGCGGCTGTTATCGATGTCGTTCGTCGCCATCGTGCTGATCTTCAGCGCCATATCCGGCAAGCAGCCGCATTACCTCGTTCCGGTCCTGCCGCTGGCAACGATCATGTTCGGATATTTCATGGCGGAAGTGCCGCTCGCCAGGATCAAGGGAGCAGCCTTTTCCATGCTCGCCATATTCGGCGTCGGGCATGCAATCGCATCCGCCACCGCCTTCAAACGTTACGATCTTATGCCGCTGGCGAATTTCATCAGCCAGCGGAAGGATGCGGACTGGGCAGTCGACTTCGACTACCAGGCCCAAGTCGGCTTCCTCGCCCGGCTCGAGAAGCCGCTGGAACGGATCGACAATGCCCAGGAATGGCTTCGCTCCCATCCGGGCGGTTATGTCATCGAGCAATCCCGCAAGGATCCCGGCACAACGGAGCAGACCGCATTCCGCCTTCGCGTGGACCGTGACTATCTTGTCGTCCTCAAGGGACAACATTGACGGCGTGGCACGCACCGCTGCTGCCGGCTGTTACCCGATCACCTTCTCGAAAATGAGCGCTGGCAGCCCGGAGCCGCCGCCGCAATCGGCAGTGCTTCCGGCGGGCAGAAACCCTTCCGCGCGGTAGAAGGCGACGGCAGGAGCATTCGCCTCTTCCACCTCGACACGCAGCGTGCGCGCCTCCGGAAAGCTGGCCTCGACCTCTTCCAGCAACGACTGGCCGATCCCTCGCCTCTGGCAGTCCGGATGCACGTAGAGCTGGTTCAACAGGATGATCTTCGGATCCGTGGTGGCTGCCGCGAAGGCCATGCCGCCGAGGCGCTTGCCATCGTCGGCCACCAGGAATTCGGAGTTCGGCCGCGCAAGCCGCGCCTTGAGCGAGGCGATCGAATGCCACTCGTCTGATATCTCGGTGACCTTGGCGGCACCGTAGATGGCGTCATAGGTGGCGTGCCATGTCTCGACCAGCAGTGCCCGGATGGCAATTAGATCGCGTTCGCTGGCAGTGCGGACGAACATTTTCCTATTCGATGCCGAGCTTGGCCTTGACCAGGTCGTTGACCGCCTGCGGATTGGCCTTGCCGCCCGTCGCCTTCATCACCTGGCCGACGAACCAGCCGGCCATGGTCGGCTTGGCGCGCGCCTGCTCGACCTTGTCCGGGTTGGCAGATATCACCTCGTCCACCGCCTTCTCGATGGCGCCGGTATCGGTGACCTGCTTCATGCCGCGGCTCTCGACGAGCTGGCGCGGGTCGCCGCCCTCGTTCCAGACGATCTCGAACAGATCCTTGGCGATCTTGCCGGAGATGGTGCCTTCCTTGATCAGGTCGATGACAGCGCCGAGCTGATCGGGTGAAACCGGTGCGTTTTCAATGTCTTTTCCGGCCTTGTTCAGAGCACCCAGAAAATCGTTGATGACCCAGTTGGCGGCGAGCTTGCCATCGCGGCCGGTGGCCACCTTCTCGAAATAGTCGGCGATCGCCTTTTCCGAGACCAGGATCGAGGCGTCATAGGTCGAAAGCCCCAGCGATGAGATCAGCCGTGCCTTCTTGTCGTCCGGGAGCTCCGGCAGGTCCTTCGCCAGCGCGTCGACATAGGCCTGGTCGAACTCCAGCGGCAAAAGATCCGGATCGGGGAAATAGCGATAGTCATGCGCCTCTTCCTTGCTGCGCATGGAGCGCGTCTCGCCCTTGACGGCGTCGAACAGCCGCGTTTCCTGGTCGATCTTGCCGCCGTCCTCGAGAATGGCGATCTGGCGGCGCGCCTCGTAGTCGATGGCCTGGCCGATGAAGCGGATCGAGTTGACGTTCTTGATCTCGCAGCGCGTGCCGAACTCGCGGCCGGGCCTGCGCACCGAGACGTTGACGTCGGCGCGCAGCGAGCCTTCGTCCATGTTGCCGTCGCAAGTGCCGAGATAGCGCACGATGGTGCGCAGCTTGGTGACATAGGCCTTGGCCTCGTCGGCGGAGCGCATGTCGGGCTTCGAGACGATCTCCATCAGCGCCACGCCCGAGCGGTTGAGATCGACATAGGACATCGTCGCATGCTGGTCGTGCATCGACTTGCCGGCGTCCTGCTCCAGGTGCAGGCGCTCGATGCCGACCTCGATGTCCTCGAACTCGCCCTGCCGGTCGGGGCCGACCGAAACGGTCACCTTGCCCTCGCCCACGATCGGCTGCTTGAACTGCGAGATCTGATAGCCCTGCGGCAGATCGGGATAGAAATAGTTCTTCCGGTCGAAGACCGACTTGTGGTTGATCTCAGCCTTGAGCCCCAGCCCGGTGCGGATCGCCTGCTTGACGCATTCCTCGTTGATCACCGGCAGCATGCCGGGCATCGCCGCGTCGACCAGGCTGACATTGGCGTTGGGCGCGGCGCCGAACGTCGTCGAGGCGCCGGAAAACAGTTTTGCCTCCGAGGTCACCTGCGCGTGCACCTCGAGGCCGATGATGATTTCCCAGTCGCCGGTGGCGCCTGATATCAGGCGCTTGGCGTCGGGCGTGCGGGTGTCGATGAGGGTCATGAGGGCCTGCAATTGGAAGTGCGGAATATGCGCAAACGCATATTTTGATGTGTGTTCTCGCTAGTGCAAACCGCCAAAAGAGACAAGTGCAAAGCCGCTGACTGGTCTTTTCCGCCGTTTTCGCCTACATGCCGCTCATCCCAATGGAGAGTGGATGTCCACTTACGCTCAGTCCCGGTAAGGCCCTGACCTCCCAGCGAGGCAGGGCAGAAAAAACCTGAACCCCGTGCCGCGAACTTTCGCGGCGGCGGCTTTTTTTCGTTTTCCCGGGAATTCTCCAGATGGATATTTCGCGTATTGAACAGCGCATCCTGCACCTGCTCGCGCAGGGCGGGCGCATAGAAATCGAAAAGAACGAGAAGAAGCGGATCGCCTCCGTCAAATGCCTGACCCGCGATGGCTGGCACTATCCTGGCGTCGATCTCGATCTGTTTCGCAAACTGAAGCGGAAGAGAGCGGTCTCCTCGGCGGGCGGCGGACCTTACCGCATCACCCGGCGCGGGCTCGAACTCGTCCGCGCCGAACTCGACAACAGGTAAAGGCAAATCCGCCGGCCGGCCTCCGGTCGGCGGTTTTTTCCGCCGGGCTCAGGCCGTGGCGATATAGGCTCTGATCTCTTCGGCCTCGCGCTCGACATCCTCGATGCGCCGCTTCACCACGTCGCCGATGGAGACGATGCCATCGAGCAGACCGTCCTTTTCCACCGGCAGATGGCGGAAACGGCCCCTGGTCATGATCTCCATGACCTCGTTGACGGTGTGGTTCTCATTGCAGATCTTCACCTTGGGCGTCATCGCCGAACGCACCGCGATATCGAGTGCGGCGGCCCCTTCCTTGGCAAGCACCCGCACGACGTCGCGCTCGGACAGAATGCCGACGATCTTGTGGTCGCCATTGGTAATGACCAGCGCGCCGATCCTGTGGTCGGTCAGGATGCGAATGGCCTCGCTCAGCTTGTCGTTCGGCCCGCACGTCAACACGTCATGGCCTTTTTTCTCGAGAATTGCCTTAACTGTCATGGCGTCCTCCTCAGCTTGCCGGCTCCTGCCCTGGCCGGCTTTCACATAAGAGCGAACATGGTGCGCCGCGATCGCTTGCATTTCAAGTCCGCGATCTCAGACCATGAACTCGTCCGCCTGCTGGCGCCGATCAAAAAACCGCAGCCCGAAGAAGCCGGCGACAAAACCGCCAATATGCGCCTCCCAGGCAATCTGGCCCTCGACGCCGGGTGCGCCGATAATGCCGGTGACGAGGTTGATCACCATCCACACCGCAAGAAAGGTCACAACGCCGCGCGAGCGGAACACCTCGGCCATCGGCAATGGCGCGCCGGCGAAAGCGGCCTTGCCGTGCGAGCGGTCGATGCGGAAGCCAAAGCGTGCGGCGGCTCCCATCATGCCCGATATCGCGCCCGACGCACCGACCAGCGGCGCCTGGCCGAGTGGATACACGGCCCAGAACAGCACCACCGCCGCCAATCCCGTCGCGGCGAAGAACAGGCTGAAGCGAAACGCGCCGAACCGGTTTGCCAATGGCGAGCCGAAAGCCGCCAGCCACACCATGTTGATGGCAAGATGGGCAAAGCCGCCATGCAGGAAGGCATAGGTGAACGGACTTGAAAATGCATAGAAATCGAGGTCGAAGCGGCCGGAATAGCGGATCGGAATGAAGGCAGCCCGGATCAGCAGGGAAAGGTCCTGCTCTTCGGTCAGCCCATAGACCCGGATCAGGTGGACGGCGACGCAAATGCCGATCACCGCCAGCACGACAGGCGGCAGATTGAACACCGGCTCACGGCGCCGCTCCTCCGGCTCGCGCGGTTCGCCCTGTTCGATGTCCGACGGGCTTACTGGTTCACTCATTTGCACGCAGTCCCAGATTCGACATTGCGAGCATCTAGGCCACGGCCGGCAGAATCACAAACGGCGAATCGTCCCTGCGGGTCAAAGTGGGGTGCGAATCAAGTCGGGCGAATCAAAATCGGACGCGAATCAAAAAGAAGCCGTCCAAGGTTTCCCTTGAACGGCTGGTCGAGTCCCCCGACCCCCAAACTCTTGACTGAAGTTGCTGCCGATCGTCGCAAAACGACCGCTTCTGGAGTGGTTTTGGTGTGCCACAGGGCCCCGTCGGACGCAACGTAAACCACTTGTTAACCTTAACGGCCCCGACCCGTGAACAAGTGTTAACGACGCTGGCACGCATCCTGCTCCGCAACGCATGTAGGTCATCGGAGGGCGCCCTTCTGTTCACCGATGGGACATCAGACGACAGAATGCGCGGAGCTGCATAGCATGAACCAGAACGGATCGATCACGCTGTTCCATTATTGGAACCGGCTGCGTGACGGACGCCCTGCCCCGAAGCGCTCGGAAGTCGAGCCCGCCGACATCAAGTCGCTGCTGGCCGACACATTCATCCTGGAAAAGGATACGCGCGGCGAAGCGGTATTCCGGCTCGCCGGCACCAGGCTTTGCGCGGTCTATGGCCGTGAACTGAAAGGGTTTTCCTTTCCCTCGCTGTGGCGCGACAAGGACCAGCGGCTCGTTGCAAGGCTGATCGATGGCGTCTTCGATCAGAAATCGGTGGTGCTCGTCACCTATGAAGGCTTCAGCCGAAACGGCCGCTCCAACAAATTCGAGCTGCTCGCCCTGCCGCTCGACGGCGGTATCGAAAATCCGCGCTGCCTCGGCGTCATAAGTGCCGCGGAAAAACCGTTCTGGCTGGGCGCCGATCCGATCGCCGACGCCTTGATCGATTCGGTCCGGGTCGTCGATCCGGAGAAGGAACCGATGTTCCTGAACAACAGGCCGGCTATCGACGTCCCCTCGCTCGTTCCCCTGGAGTTCGATCCGCCAGAGACGATTTCGGCGCTCGGCCAAGCGCGCCGCATCCGTCATCTCGTCGTGTTCGACGGCGGACGCGAGGAATAACACCAAATCCTGAAGCAACGGGGGCAGGCTTTCCCCTTTATTAACCTGCTTTGCTGTAGTTTTCCGTGAAATTCCCGCATCACGCGCGGAATGCCAAACGGGGTGCAGGCAGTCATGAGGTCAGCGGCGGTCGAATCCGCGCCGTCCCAAGCTGAAAGGCGTAACTTTCAGCGCGTCCGCGTGAAGATCTACGGACGCTTCATGCTGGAGGATCGCACCGAGTATCCTTGCCAGGTCGTCGACATGTCGCCTGGCAATGTGTCGTTCCGCTGCGAGCGCATTGGCATGCCCGGTGAGAAAGTCATCGCCTATATCGACCATATCGGCCGCATCGAGGGCGTCGTCACCCGCACCATTCAGGACGGCTTCGCGATGACGGTCATCGCGTCCGAGCGCAAGAAGGACAAGCTGGCGGCGCAATTGACCTGGCTCGCCAACAAGCACGAACTCGACCTGCCGGAAGACCGTCGTCACGAACGCGTCGCCCCGCGCAATCCGACAAGCGTGCTGCAGCTTACCGACGGGCGCCAGTACCAGTGCCGCATTATCGACCTGTCGCTTTCAGGTGCGGCGATCGAGATCGACGTCAAGCCGGCGATCGGCGTCCAGGTGACGCTGGGCACGATGCGCGGCCAGGTGGTGCGGCATTTCGAGGACGGTGTCGCCATCGAGTTCGCGGTCATCCAGCGGCCGGAAACACTCGATTCCGAGTTCAACGCTCCCGGCGTATGACGGACGGCAACATATGCGCAAACCGAACTGGCCCATTTCGGCCGGTTTTTTTATTGGCCCGCGCCGGCCGACGCGCCCGCTTTGCACTCAGTCGTTCCCTAATTTTAGGAGACTTTCCTGATCGGGCCGGATTTGGGTAGACGGCAGCGAGCGCGGGCCAGCCAGGAATGCCTCAACAATCCTATACTCAAATACCTCAAATTTTATGTTTATTCTACTGGCGTTTTACTTAATATCTACTCCGCTCTTTTGCGCCGAATAAATCCACTTGTGTCATTGTCTCCTCAAACGGGGAGACTGAAGAATGAAGAGGACGAGGGGCAAGCTGTTGCTCTTGGCAATGGCGATGCAGCTTTCCGCCTGGGGGACAGCAGAGGCAGCGGGACCTGCCTTCATGCATACCGGCGGCCGCACCACACAGCCGGTTGGCCATTACGAATTCTGCCAGAAGCTGCCGCGGGAATGCAGCGAGAGGACGCCGAAGCAGGCGCCGGTCGAATTGACCCGCAAGCTGTGGGCGAGGATCGTGAGCATCAACAATTCGGTCAACACCAGGATCGAGCCGCGCACCGACATGGAACTGTGGGGCAAGGAAGAAGTCTGGTCCTATCCCGACAGCGGGTTTGGCGACTGCGAGGATTATGCGCTGGAGAAGCGCCGCGAACTAATGGCTATCGGCGTTCCGGCCGGCGACCTGTTGATGACAGTGGCGCGCCAGTCGAATGGCGACGGCCACGCGGTGCTGACCGTGCGCACCAGCCTCGGCGAATTCGTCCTCGACAATCTGAAGTCCAAGGTGCTGCCCTGGACCGCCACCGACTACACCTACCTCAAGCGCCAATCGACCCAGAATTCGGGCGTTTGGGTAACGATCAACAACGGCCGCTCCGACGCGGTCGCCAGCGTCCGCTAAAAGGACGCCAATGCATATCGCCCAAACGTGCGCGGCGGTTTGGGACAACGAGATGCATAAAACAGAGGTTAAGCGCGTCGCGCGACGCGCTTAAGGAGAAAACCCGGTCGAGTCCCCACCCTCCCCGTCCCCAACGACCGGGTTTTAGGAGCCGGCCCCGTCCCCGGGCCGGCTCCGCCGTTTTTAAGATCGGCAGCGGCTCTGGCCTACGCCTTCTTCAACCCCGCCTTGAAGCGCTTGGCGTTGGCGACGTAGTGCGCGGCCGAGGCGCGCAGCCTGGCCACTGCCGCCTCATCCAGTTCCCGCACCACGCGCGCGGGCGAGCCGACGATCAGCGAATTGTCGGGGAATTCCTTGCCTTCGGTGACCAATGCCCCGGCGCCGATCAGCGAATTCCTGCCGATCTTGGCGCCGTTGAGCACAATGGCGCCCATGCCGATCAGGCTGTTGTCGCCGATCGTGCAGCCATGCAGCAGCGCGCGGTGGCCGATGGTGCAGCCTTGCCCGATGGTCAGGGGAAAGCCTGGATCGGTGTGCATGACCGTGTGTTCCTGCACATTGGTGTCGGCGCCGATGACGATCGGCTCGTTGTCGCCGCGAATGACGACGCCGAACCAGAAGCCCGCGTTGCGGCCGACCCTGATATCGCCGATCAGCGTGGCGTCGGGCGCGATCCAGTTGCTGTCGGCATCCTCGAAACCGGGCGTCTTTCCGTCGATCGCATAGAGCGGCACTTTTTGCCTCCGAATCGTCTCACACTACGTCTTATGCATGTCGTTACCGCAAAACCGCTGCACACCCTCGGGTCAAGCCCAAGGGCATGCTTTTGCGCGACATGCACTAAAAGCTTGCAGAGACTAGAAGCGCACCCGCCCGGGATGCAATGTCGATCAGCGCGATGCCCAAAGCCAACGCCCAGATCGTCGCGGTGCAGCCGCAAGAGATGAGCGCCAGTGTCGAAATATGGCCTTCCCGCCAGGAATCCAGGGCGTCGTTGATGAACATCAGCGGACCGGCGCATGCCGTCGCCAGCAGCGTGCGCAGCATGTGCTTCGGCGACACATAGGGTTCGGCAAAAGCGAGCCGGCGGCCCGACATCAACTCCATTGCCGCTCCGACCAGGCCGCACGCCGTCAGCCCAAACATAAAAGCGAAGAGTGTGTGTTCGACCGGACCCATCTTTACCATCCGTTTACCATGAAATCGCACAGTCGCATTCGACACGAGCGCTGCAAGGGCCATGCCGCGCCTGATGTGCCGCCCTGGGACACCCGAGGGCCACACCCAGGGGGAACATTTTGTGACGGATGGTCGACGTCGGGGATCACGATGAAGCAAGTAGCCGCCGCCAAGGGCCCGCAGCTCACCGCTGTCGATTCCACGCTGATGAAGCGGGTGTTCTACGCTTTCGCAACGCTGGCATTGCTTTCGGTGGCGATCAGCCTTGGCGGCAAATGGTTTGGTCGCTCGATCGCCATGGCCGGCTATACGGACGACACCATGATCCATAAGATCGTTATCGGCAACAATGTCATCGCCGTGCCGGCCAATTTCATCCGCTTCGAGCAGGCCCGCCGCGACGGCATCGCCTCGCGCCTCGACCTCTATCTGCGCTATCCCGAGATGGACGGCTACAGCACGGCCGCGCGCGACGATTTCAACCACATCGGTCCCCGCGGGAACATCGTCTTCCTGTCGTTCGAGCAGCAGATGATGTCGCGCGACATGAGCGGCCGTTTCGCGCCGATCTACAGCGCCTTGATCGCGCAGCCCGGCACGCCTGGCCCGGGCGGCACCACGCTCTACGGTTTCACCGAGAAATCAGGTTACCTCAACGAGGTGCTGGCGGTCGCCGGGCGCCCCGGCAAAGATCCGTTCGTGGCGCGCTGCCTGAGCGGACCGAGCGCGGCGGAATCGCTGGCGCCTTGCGAACGCGACATCCAGGTCGGCGACAATCTCAGCCTCAGCTACCGCTTTCCCCGGGAATTTCTCGGCGACTGGCAGGCGCTTGACGCGGCGATCGCCGCCGAGGCCGCACGTATCCTGAAAACCGGGCGTTAGCGCGGCCCGTTCGGGCAGGTCGGCCGAAGGTCCGGCCGCCAATTCCGCCCTCAGGCCAGGTCGATGTCGAGGATCGCCATCGAGAAATTGTAATCGCCGTCGTCCTCGTCCTTGAAGACGATGCCGAGGAATTCGTCGCCGACATAGACCTCGGCCGAATCATCCTTGCGCGGCCGCGCCTTCACCTCGAGCTTGGGATTCTGGAAGACACGCTTGAAATAGGCGTCCAGCTTTCTGATTTCGTCCGGCTTCAACAGTTCTCTCCGATCGTCGGGCTTGCGAAAGCGCGTGGCGTCCGAGGGGATGCATACGACACGCTTCAGATCTTGTTTTGTATGCGTGTCGTTGTCCCAAAACCGCTGCGCACTTTTGGGCGACGCGCATTAGAGACGCGCTTCTGACACGTCGACAATGGCGATGTAAAGGCAAGCCGGCGAGAGAAACAACGTCCCCCGGGCCTACAACCGGATTCAGCTGTGGTCCGCGCCTTACGTCAGATGTCGAAGCTGACGACATGCTCCATCGACTGCGACGGCAAAAGCTGGTCCATCTGCCGCGAAGGCTGGTCGCAGCCGGTCTCGCCAACGACACGGGCCGGCACGCCGGCAACCGTCTTGTTGTGCGGCACGGGCGACAGCACGACCGAGCCCGCCGCGACCTTCGAGCAATGGCCGATTTCGATGTTGCCGAGGATCTTGGCGCCGGCGCCGATCAGCACGCCGCGGCGGATCTTGGGATGACGGTCGCCGCCGGCCTTGCCGGTTCCGCCCAACGTCACGCCGTGCAGTATCGACACGTCGTCCTCGATGACCGCGGTTTCGCCGACGACAAAGCCGGTGGCGTGGTCGAGGAAGATGCCCTTGCCGATGCGCGCAGCCGGGTTGATGTCGGTCTGGAAGACCGAGGACGACCGGCTCTGCAAATAGAGCGCGAAATCCTTGCGGCCCTGGTTCCACAGCCAATGCGCCAGACGATGGGTCTGGATGGCGTGAAAGCCCTTGAAATATAGGACCGGCATGATGAAGCGGTCGCAGGCCGGGTCGCGGTCGTAATAGGCCTGGATGTCGACGCGCACCGTCGCCGACCAGTCCTTGTCGTCGGCCGCCATCGCCTTGAATGTCTGGCGGATGAGATCGGAACCGATGTCCTGGTGGTCGAGGCGCTCGGCCAGCCTATGGATGACCGCTTCCTCCAGGCTTTCCTGGTTGAGGATGGTCGAATAGAGGAACGCCGCCAGCAACGGATCGCGGTTGACCGCTTCCATCGCTTCATCACGGATCGAGCGCCAGATCGGGTCGATCGGCTTCACCATCGAGGGGCGGGCAATGGTAATGCTGTTCATCAAAGCTCTCCGGCCATCTGAATGTCTCCGGCTTGCCTATTCTCCGGCCGCATAATGCGCATGAGCATATCGTTGTCCCAAAACCGCTGCGCACCTTTGGGCGACATGCTCTATAAGCCAGATCATAGCACGGGTGAACTCAATTTTCCTTAGTGCTTGATCAAATGGATTTGGTTCACGGAAAATCAAGCGGCCATGGAAAACGAACCCTTGATCGACGAACCGTTGAAACGCGAGCTCTCCGCGCTGTATCAGGCAGAGAGCCGTCACTATCACAATCTCTCCCATATCGAGGCGATGCTGGCGCTGGCCGGCGATTATCGGGCTTCACTGAACGACCCTGAAGCGGTCGAAGCGGCGATCTGGTTCCACGACGCCATCTATGACAGCCGGGCCAAGGACAATGAGGCCAGGAGCGCGGCACTTGCCGAGGCAAAACTCGCCGGCCGCACCGATGCGAAGCGCATGGAGCGCATAGCGGCGATGATATCAGCCACCGCCACGCATGAGTTGCCCGGCGTTCAAAGCCCTGGCGGTGGCGATTTTATCCGCGATGCAGCGCTTTTCCTCGATATGGATCTGGCGATCCTGGGTGCGGCGCCAGATGCCTTCGACGCTTATGAGCAAGCGGTCCGCAAGGAGTATGGCTGGGTCGAGGAACCGATGTGGCGCGCCGGCCGCGGCGCGGTCTTGAAGACCTTCCTCGCCCGCCCGCATATCTTCCACACCGAGGAATTCCGGCGGCGGTTCGAACCGCAGGCCCGGCAAAACATGGCGCGATCGCTCAAGGCGCTAGAAGCATGAGCGCAAGTCCTCTTCCTTATCCCCTTGTGTGGGAGAAGGAAGAGGCGGACCTTACTCACACCGGGTTCTCCGCATAAAACTCCAGCACCCGCTGCTTGAAGGTCTTGTCGCCGACCGCCAACATATGGTCGCGACCCTCGATGTGAAATGCCCTGGCGTTCGGCATCAAGGCGGCCAGTTCGTCCGGCGAACCGGCGATGTCATCCCTGGTCCCCACGCCAATCAGGGTCGGCTGGGCAATGCGCGCGACATCGTCCTCGCTCATCGATGCCCGGGAACCGACGATGCAGACGGCGAGCGCCTGCCGGTCGCTTCGGGTCTGGTCGGCGAAGGCGCGAAACGAGCGGCCGCGCGCATGGCTGATCGTGCTCGGGTCCTCGGCCAGCAGCGCGTCGGCGATCGGATCCCAGTCGCCAACGCCATCGACCAGGCCGATGCCAAGGCCGCCGAACACCAGTGTGGCCACCTTGTCCGGGTCCGAAAGCGCCAGGAACGCCGATATCCGCGCGCCCATCGAATAGCCCATGACATGGGCGCGCTCGATGCCGAGATGGTCGAGCAGGGCCGCAGCGTCCGAGGCCATCCGGTCCGGCGTATAGTCGGCCTCTTCGTAGCTCTTCGACGATGAGCCATGGCCGCGATTGTCCAGGGCGATGGAGCGGTAGCCCGCATCGTTCAGCGTCTTGAACCAGCCAGGCGACACCCAGTTGACGTAGTGGCTGGAGGCAAAGCCGTGGATCATCAGCACCGGATCGCCCTCGCCCGACGCCGGCTGGCGATCGAGGAAGGCAAGGTCGAAGCCATCGTGAGAGAAGAACTGCATCGGCTAAATCATTTGCTCCCGCCGATTGCCGGGTGGCGCAACAGGTCGCCATCCCCGATGCCCTCCCTGGCAGCCGTGCCCGCCTTGAACTCGAGCACGAAACGCACGGGCACGCCGGGCGAGATGATCGCCTCGGATTGCGGCTCACCTTGCTTGATCGCCCGTATCCTGCCGTCCTGGCCGACGAAGATCAGGTCGAGCGGCAGCGGCGTATTCTTCATCCAGAAATTCACTTCCCTGGGCGCCTCGAACACGAACAACATGCCGTGATCGTCGGCCATCTGTTCGCGAAACATCAGGCCGGCCTCGCGCTCGGCGGAGGTGTCGGCGACCTCGATGGAGAAAGAGCGTTCCCCGCTCTTGGTCACCGCAATCAGCGGCTGCGGGTCGACGGGAAGGATCATCGCCCGGCCATCGGCCGAGGTCGGCTGCTGCGAATAGAAGAAAGCGCCGGCGGCGACGATGACGGCAATTGCGGCGCAGAGCGCGCTCGCCGTCAGCCAGTTCCTGTGAGCCATCCAAAGTCCTCGGCCGGAAATCGTCCTAATGTGAAACCGGCAAGGTCCCCATATCAGGGTGAATTTCGGCAGCCATAAGGCCTTTGTCACCGCGCCCGAAACGGACCAGCACGACCTGACCGGGCCTGAGCTCGGTGATGCCGTAGCGACGCAGCGTCTCCATATGGACGAAAATGTCCTCGGTGCCCTCGCCCCTTGTCAGGAAACCGAACCCCTTGGTGCGGTTGAACCATTTGACCAGCGCCCGTTCGAGGCCGCTTTCCGGCGTGACCGAGACATGCGTGCGCTGATCCTGCATTTCGGCGGGATGGATCGCCGTGCTGACATCCATCGAGAGCACGCGGAACGCCTGCAAGCCGCGCTCGCCCTGCTTGACGAGGCAAACGACGCGCGCGCCTTCCAGCGCCGTCTGGAAGCCGTCCTTGCGAAGACAGGTCACGTGAAGGAGAATATCGCCTGAAGAGCCGTCATCAGGGAGAATGAAACCGTAGCCCTTGGCCACGTCGAACCATTTGATGGCGCCCGCAATCTCAACGAGATCGGCCGCATCGCCCCTCTCGTCCCGATTCAAGGCGTCGCTACCGGTCCCGTCCCGCCCCATGAAAGAGGCTTTTTCCCCCATAAGAACGCCCCCTCTTGCCAAGAACACCACAACTGATTCTTGACATGAGATTAACACCGCGGCTTCCCAAGTGTGCAAGACCTGACGTGCCTTTTTTCACGGTTCCATACAGGAATACCCGATTTGTTGCAGCGATTGCCCTTTGGCCGGGCGGCCCCTATGTTCCCCCGCAACGCAACAATTCGAGGAAATCACATGCGCTACCTCCACACCATGGTCCGCGTCGCCGACATCGATGCCTCACTCGATTTTTACTGCAACAAGCTCGGGCTCAAGGAAGTGCGCCGCCATGAAAACGAACAGGGGCGCTTCACGCTGATCTTCCTCGCCGCGTCCGAAGACGAGCAAAGCGGCATTGCCGACAAGGCGCCGCTGATCGAGCTGACCTACAATTGGGATCCGGAAGATTACAAGGGCGGCCGCAATTTCGGCCACCTCGCCTATGAGGTCGACGACATATACGCGACCTGCCAGCGCCTGATGGACAAGGGCGTCACCATCAACCGGCCGCCGCGCGACGGCAACATGGCCTTCGTCAGGTCGCCGGACGGCATCTCGATCGAGCTTTTACAGAAAGGTCCGGCCAAGGCCAAAGCCGAGCCTTGGGCCTCGATGGCGAACACCGGAGCCTGGTAAGCGATCACCTCGTCGGGAGCGGCTATGGGCGCCCAGGCCGCGTAAATGGCCTGAGCTCAGTTGTCGCCGGCCTTGCCGGCCATTTCCAGCAGCGTCAGGACCGTGCGCCAGTTGCGGGCGGTGCCAGGCACTTTGAGGGTGCGTGGAATAAGATTGGCGAAAACCGATTTGCCGAGCCCGTGCGGGGCGTGCAGGTAAAGCACGTCGCCTTTGATCTCAAAACTCTCGGGACCTGTGCATTTTTCGGCCAGCCGCGCGATCTCGTCGGCGGTTGGCTGGCGCTCGAGCACATAGGCGTGCAGCTTTGTCGGCTCTGCCGCGACATCCGGGTAGGGATTTTCCTTCACCAGCCGCTCGAACCAGCCGAGATCGCGCACCATGATGCGGGAATGGAACCCCCACTTCTTCTCGAAGGCGGCTTCCAGCTGTTTGGTCAGACTGGCGGCGTCGCCCTTTCGCGCCCGAAAAACTGCGTTGCCGCTTTGCACGTAGGTGGCGACATCGGCAAAGCCGAGTTCTCCAAGGAACGATTTCAGCTCCGCCATTTTGACGATGCGATTGCCGCCGACATTGATGCCGGAAAACAGCGCGACGAAGACCTTTCCCCGGTCGCTCATCCGACCTGGCCGCTCATATGATGAATCCCGCCAGCGTCTCGTTGTCGGTAATGTCCTGATACTGAACGCCCTCGGTGTCGAAGTTCGCCTTGAGCAGATCGAAATTGCGGCGGTCCCTGGTCTCGATGCCGATCAGCACCGAGCCGAAATTGCGCGCCGATTTCTTCAGATATTCGAAGCGGGCGATGTCGTCGTCGGGTCCGAGCATTTCGAGGAAGTCGCGCAATGCGCCCGGCCGTTGCGGAAAACGGATGATGAAGTATTTCTTCAACCCTTCGAAGCGCAGCGCCCTTTCCTTCACATCCGGCAGCCGCTCGAAGTCGAAATTGCCGCCTGAAACCACGGCGACGATGGTCTTGCCCCTGATTTCCTTCTTCGAAAAATCCTTCAGTGCGTCGATCGCCAACGCGCCGGCCGGCTCAAGCACCACGCCTTCGACGTTGAGCATCTCGATCATGGTCGCGCAGAGCCGGTTTTCCGGAATGAGCCGCACCGCATCGGCGGGAAATTCCTTGAGATGGCGCAGCGGCTCGCGGCCGATCTCGGCCACCGCCGCGCCGTCGACGAAATTGTCGACCTTGGCGAGCCTGATGCGTTTGCCGCTGGCGAGGCTTTCCTTCAGGCTCGGCGCGCCGGCCGGCTCGCAGAAAACAAAGCGCGCCTCGCGGCGCTGGTCGGCGAAATAATGCGTGACGCCAGCGGCCAGACCGCCACCGCCGACCGGCAGCATGATGATATCAGGCATGCGCGCGCCCGGCATCTGGTCCGATATCTCGTAGGCGACAGTCGCCTGTCCTTCGATGATGTCCCTGTGGTCGAAAGGCGGCACCATGTGCGCGCGTGAGCTTTCGGTGAATTCCAGGGCGGCGCGGTAGCAGTCGTCGAAGAAATCGCCGACCAGTCTGATCTCGACGAATTCACCGCCGAACAGCCGCGTCTTGTCGATCTTTTGCTGTGGCGTCGTCACCGGCATGAAGACCACGCCTCGTTTGCCGAAATGGCGGCAGACGAAGGCAAAGCCCTGCGCATGGTTGCCGGCTGAAGCGCAGACGAACAGCTCGGCATCGTTGCCGGCGGCGAGCGTCTTGCGGAAGAAGTTGAAGGCGCCCCTGATCTTGTAGGAGCGGACCGGCGACAGGTCTTCACGTTTCAACAGTACGCGCGCGCCGGTCTTCTTCGACAGATAGTCGTTTTCCTGCAGCGGCGTCTGCGGGAAGATCTGCCGGATCGCGGCGGCGGCGATGGCGACGCGAGAAGAAAAACTGTTCATGGCAGGATCATCCGGGATCGCCTGTGCGCGCGTTTGATCTCCGCCTATTACACATCCGGCCTGGCAAAGCCATTGTCCGGCCATCCTGCATGCCCGCCAAAGGCATTCTCGGAATCCTTGCAAGCGCTTGCAGGCGTTTGTTCATGCCAGGCGGCCTTCCTGCCGCCGCTCTGGCTTTCGCGCAACAGTGCGATGGCTGTCGCCGGACGCTGATCGGATTTCCGCTGGACACGACTTACTTCCGCCGCACTTCGCCTGTCCGGGAGGTGTCGCGGGGGTAGATGGGCCTTTCGGCCGGAGTTGGAATTTCTAAGTGCGTTTGAAGACGATTTGCATTTTTGCGCTTGCCTTGCTGATGGCAGGCTGCGGTGGCCGGCAAACCGAGGAACTGCTCGGCAGCGCCATCGTGTCCGCGCCGGTGACGGAAATTGCCGGCAACCACTCGATCTTCATCGCCACGACGCGCAAGCGCTCCGACGACCCCAACAAGGTTTTCGACGGCGAGCGTTCGGCCACGCTGAATTACGCCCGCGTCAATGTCACGGTGCCGGGAATCCATCAGGCCGGCCAGATCGAACGGCGCTCGCGCGGCAAGTCGAACGACCCGGCGAAGTATTTCATGGCCTCCGAGGTCGTCGGCTACGACACCCAGCCGCAATTCTCCAGCGCGCTCAACGCCGATATCGCGGCGCGCGGCGGCCGCGTCATGGTCTTCGTGCATGGCTACAACACCGGCTTCGACAGCGCCGTCTACCGCCTCACCCAGATCGTCCACGATTCCGGTTATCCCGGCACGCCGGTGCTGTTTTCCTGGGCGTCGGGCGCCAAGACCACGGACTATGTCTACGACAAGGAAAGCGCAAGTGCCGCCCGCGACCAGCTGGAGGTGACGCTGAGGATGCTTGCCCAGACCGGGGCGCGCCGCATCGACGTCGTCGCCCATTCGCTGGGAACCTGGGTGACCATGGAAGCGCTGCGCCAGCTCGCCATTACCGGCGACCGCGATCTCGGCGGCAAGCTCGGCGACGTGGTGCTGGCCTCGCCCGATATCGATGTCGACGTGTTCAAGAGCCAGATGCGCCGCTACGGCAAGCCGGACAAGCCGTTCATCCTGCTGCTGTCCGATGACGACCGGGCGCTGAGACTCTCCGGCCTGATTGCCGGCGCGCGGCCACGCGTCGGCGACTACAAGGACGCCGCCGACCTTGCCTCCTACGGCGTGACCGTCGTCGACCTTTCCAGCGTCAAGGGATCGGATCGCTTCAACCACAACAAGTTCGCCGACAATCCGGAGCTGGTAAAGATGATTGGCCAGCGGCTGCGCGAGGATGACGGCTTTGCCAGCGACCGGGAAGTGACCGATCGCATCAACCTGCTGACGCAGTAAGCCCCCGTCGTGGGGTGTTCACGATTGCCGCACCATCACTTTCAACTGGACCGGGCCGGACACTGCCTTTATCGAAACAGTTCAAGACATAGTGACCCCCCAGCGGGAGCCGGCGCGACCGTGCGTTCGAAGATTTTCATCGTCGTTGCGTTCGCGCTCGCCGTCACCGGCTGCGCCGGCCGCAATACACACGACCTTCTCAACAAGACGACAGTCGCGGCCCCGGCCTCCGACATCGCAGCCACACATGAGATTTTCGTGGCTACCACCCGCCAGAAGGCGACCAAAGATCCGCGACAGGTGTTCAACGGCGATCGCTCGCTGACCACCAGCTATGCCAGCGTCGATGTGACCGTTCCCAAGGTTCATCAGGTCGGCGCCATCGAGCGTGCCAGGGGCTCCGCCAACAGCAACCCGGTGAAGGATTTCACCGCCACCGGCGTCACTTATTACGAGGGCGCGCCGCAATTCGCCAAGGCGGTCGGCGCCGACATCGCCATGCGCGGCGATCGGGCCCTGGTTTTCGTGCATGGTTTCAACAATGGCTTCGACGACGGCATCTACCGGCTGACGCAGATTGCGCATGACACCAAATATCCCGGCACTCCGGTGTTGTTCTCCTGGGCGTCGAGCGGCAAGACCACCGGCTACATCTACGACAAGGAAAGCGCCAACGCCGCGCGCGACGATCTCGAAGCGACGCTGCGAATGCTCGCAAAAACACGGGCCAAAAGCATCGACATCATCGCCCATTCGATGGGAAACTGGGTGACGATGGAGGCGCTGCGCCAGCTCGCCATCACCGGCGATCGCGATCTTGGCGGGAAGTTGGGCTATGTCGTCCTGGCCTCGCCGGACATCGATGTCGACGTGTTCAAGAAACAGATGATCCGCTACGGCAAACCCGACAAGCCGTTCGCCATCCTGCTTTCCGCCGACGATCGGGCGCTCAAGCTGTCGTCGCTGATCTCGGGCGACAAGCCGCGCGTCGGCGACTATGGCGATGCGGCCGACCTGGCCAGCTATGGCGTGTCCGTGGTCGACCTCAGCCAGACCAAGGGCGGCGACCGGTTGAACCATGCCAAGTTCGCGGACAACCCGATCCTGGTGCAATTGCTGGGTGATCGCCTGCGCGCACCGGCCGGCCTGGCTTCGGACGAACCGGATCCGGCACAGCTCAACAATCTCGGCGAAGGCCTCGGCAAGGCCGTCGGCTCGGTTGCCGAGATCGTCATCACGACGCCGTTCAAGGTGCTGACCATCGCCACTGGGGGATAACCGCCGTCGGGTGTTCAGACGAACAGGTCGACTTTCCGGAAGGTCGTCACGTCGATCAGGCCGACATCGGAAATCCTCAGTTCCGGGATGACGACCAGCGCCAGCAGCGAATGCTGCATGTAGGCGTTGTTGAGCGAACAGCCCATCTTGCGCATGGCGTCGGTGAGCTTGTCCGCCTTGGCGGCGACGATTTCAGCGCGTTCGTCCGACATCAGCCCGGCAATCGGCATTTCGACCAGCGCCAGTTCCTTACCCCCGGAGAACAGCACCACGCCGCCGCCGACCTCGCCCAGCCGGTTGACCGCCAGCGCCATGTCCTGCTTGTTGGTGCCGACGACGATGATGTGGTGCGCATCATGCGCCACGCTGGAGGCCATGGCGCAATCGCCGATATAGCCGAAGCCGGAGACGAAAGCGTTGGTGACGCCGCCCGTGCCCCTGTGGCGCTCGACCAGCGCGATCTGGCAGACATCGTTGCGGCGGTCCATGGCAACCAGCCCATCCTCGACCGGAAGGTCGGCTTCCAGCGCGCGCGTCGGCGCCTGGTTCTCGATCACGCCGATGACGCGCACCCGCACCTCGTTGGCGCCCTTGGGGGCGGCGATGTCGAAATCCCCGGCCTTCAGCTTCTTGCCGAGCTTGACGGTGTTCCTGGCCGTTCCGGGATAGTCATAGGCCGGAATGTCGATTTCGAGCTTGCCGCCCTTGGCCAGCCTGACGCCGCGGGCATAGACCTCGTCGATGGTCATTGCCGCCAGATCGGAAACGATGAGGATGTCGGCGAGCCGGCCCGGCGCGATCGAACCGATCTCGCGCTCCAGCCTGAAATGCTGGGCGGTGTTGAGCGTCGCCATCTGGATCGCCGTCACCGGCTTCAAGCCTTGTCGAATGGCGTGGCGGACCACCCGGTCCATATGGCCTTCGTGAACAAGCGTGCCGGAATGGCTGTCGTCGGTGCACAGGATGAAGTTGCGCGGATCGAGCCCGCTCTCCGTCACCGCCTTGATCTGCGAGGCAACGTCGTACCAGGCGGAGCCCAGCCGCAGCATCGCCTTCATGCCCTGGCGGACGCGGGCGATGGCGTCCTCGGCGCGCGTGCCCTCGTGATCGTCCTCGGGGCCGCCGGCGACATAGCCGTGGAACGGCAGGCCGAGATCGCGAGAGGCGTAATGCCCGCCGACTGTCTTGCCCGCCCTCACCGTGGCGGCGATCTCGCCCGCCATCACCGGATCGTTGGCGGCGACGCCGGGAAAATTCATCACCTCGCCGAGACCGATGATGTTTTCCCACGTCATCGCTTCAGTGACATCGGCGACCGTCAGCTCGGCGCCGGCATGCTCCAGCCCCGGCGCGGAGGGCACGCAGGACGGCATCTGCACATGGACGTTGACCGGCATGGCGACCGCCTCGTCATGCATCAGCCGTACGCCCGGCAAGCCCAGTACATTGGCGATTTCATGCGGATCGATGAACATCGAAGTGGTGCCGTGCGGGATGACGGCGCGGCAGAACTCCGTCACCGTCACCATGCCGCTCTCGACATGCATATGCGCGTCGCAAAGGCCCGGCACCAGATAGCGCCCGCCGGCATCGACCACTTTCGTGCCCTGGCCGATGGCATGGCCGGCATTCGGGCCGCAATAGGCAAAGCGGCCACCGGCGATGGCGATATCGGTGCCGGCGATGATCTCGCCGGAATGGACGTTGACCCAGCGCCCGTTGCGGATGACGAGATCGGCGGGCTTGCGGCCCATCGCGACATCGACCAGATGCGTCGCCATTTCGGCCCAGGGCCTGGGTTTGGTCCCGGTCTTCGGCATGGAGGGACTCCTGTTTGTTCGACTGTGCCAAGCCGCTGGCGTTTTGACCAGCGAGATCAGCGGATCGCGCGTGAGGCCTTCCCTTCCCCCCGAGAGAGAGCAAGGCGATTGCCCCTGTCGCCAGTCGAAACCCGTTGCATTGTGACGGTAGTCATGCTAGGATTTTATACCTAGAACTGATTTGCACCAGCCCCCGCCCGCCGAAGCAGGTTTCGTTTCAGGTCGGGCGCCGCCCCTTCGTTGACTTGCCACCTTAAAAAGACGTTCAATCAACAGTCCGAAATCTCCGTGAGGAAAGCCATGATCCGGCACCTGAAAGCGCTCGCCTTCGTTACCCTGTTCCTGATCGCGGCCGGCCATGCATCCGCCGAGGAACGCTGGCAGACCTTGCCGGAGCCAGTTGCCATGCCCAAGTCCGAGCAAAGCGGCTACGCACCGGTCAACGGCATCGAGATGTACTACGCCGTTTTCGGCGCGGGCGACCCGGTGCTGCTGATCCATGGCGGCCTCGGCCATGCCGATATCTGGGCGAGCCAGGTGGCCACCCTGTCCAAGACCCACAAGGTGATCGTCGCCGACAGCCGCGGCCACGGCCGTTCGACCCGTACGGATCAGCCCTTCGGTTACGATTTGATGGCATCGGACTATCTGGCGCTGCTGGACTATCTGAAGATCGACAAGACGGCGCTGGTCGGCTGGAGCGACGGCGGCATTATCGGCCTCGACATCGCGCTTCACCATCCCGAGCGGCTGACGAGGCTGTATGCGCAGGCGGCCAACGTCACCACCGATGGCCTCGATCCCGGCGTGATGACAGACAAGATTTTCGGCGCCTACATCGTGCGTTCCGGCAAGGATTATGCCCGGCTTTCCAAGACGCCTGGCGAATACGACGCCTTCGTCGCGCAGATCAGCCACATGTGGGAGACGCAACCGGCCTGGACCAAAGAACAGCTCGGCAAGATCACGACGCCGACGGCCATAGTCGCCGGCGATCATGACGAAGCGATCAAGCGCATGCACACCGACTACATGGCCTCGGTCATCCCTGGCGCCAAGGAGATCATCCTGCCCAATGCCAGCCATTTCGCCATGCTGCAGGCGCCGGACGAATACAGCCAGTCGGTGCTCGATTTCATCGACGCCAAATAGGGGCACGCCTTTTTCAAGCCCAACGAAGCGTCCACTGTCGGCCTGCAACAAATGCGATTCCGTTTTGCGGCAAATCACGCTACCTTCAGTTGAAGGATTGTTCTGGACCGAGGTTCGGGGAGATCGATGCGTCGCCTCACGCTCGCAAGCGCTGGATTTCTGATCGCTCTGGCCGGGCCGGCTTTTGCCGCCGACCCGACGAGCAATCTGCCGAT
Source organism: Mesorhizobium sp. WSM4871 (assembly GCF_055811295.1). Classification (NCBI taxonomy): domain Bacteria; kingdom Pseudomonadati; phylum Pseudomonadota; class Alphaproteobacteria; order Hyphomicrobiales; family Phyllobacteriaceae; genus Mesorhizobium; species Mesorhizobium sp. WSM4871. Next base: position 62,047 of record NZ_JBVVPU010000009.1, read on the forward strand.
GACCGCGCCCGGATTCGACTGGACCGGCTATTATGCCGGTCTGCAGGCCGGATATGGATGGGGCAGCTCCGACATAAGGGGAACGGAAGGCGAGCCATTTTCCGGCGCGCCGGACCTTGATGGCGGCTTCATCGGCGGCCATGTCGCCGGCCTCTGGCAATTCGATCACGCGGTGATCGGCGCTGTGGCCGAGCTCAACTATTCCGCGATCGACGGCAGCGCCGAGGCAGAGCCGGGAAATTCATTAGGCACCGACGTCAAGTGGTTCGGCTCCGTGAACGCCAAGGCCGGTTATGCCATGGACCGTGTGCTGGTCTACGGCGTTGGCGGCGTCGCCTTTGCCGGCATCGAAACGTCACAAAATGCCGGCACGGCTTTTGCCAAAACGGAAACGACCGCCGGCTGGACGATCGGCGCCGGCGTCGACTTTGCCCTGACCGACAAATTCGTCGTCGGCGCGCAGTACCGCTACTACGATTTCGGCAAGGAACATTACGACGCGCCGGACGATTTTCTCAACCGCGACCAGGACGTGAAGCTGCATACGCTGGGCGTCAACCTGAACTACAAGTTCTGATCGTTTGCTTCGCCAGGATCGCCGGGATAACCAGCCGTCGCGCTTACGCGAAATGCATCAGGGGTGTTGAGATTCAAGTGGTTCCAGCCTGCATGTAGTTCCCTGCGTTTGCGGCCCGCCAATTGTTGATCTTAGCGCCGCCCCTCATCGCCCTGCCGGGCACTTCTCCCCGTATAGTGACGGGGAGAAGGGGGCTGGCCGCAGCCTCGGCACCATTCCTGGAACGTTGGAGATTGGCGAAATCATCGATGGGAGCGCCCCTCTCCCCGTCACTATACGGGCAGAGGATGCCGGCAGGCAGGTGAGGGGCAGCGCTAACGCTCGAAAAGGTCTAAGTAGGCCTGAATCTCAACACACCTTAGTGAAGCGTTGGCGAATGGCCGGGACGGAAACCTTTCAACGCGGCGGCTATGCCACGCATCAAGACGCGATCGGGAAGGACAAGGATGGGGTCATTGTCCGCGACGCCGCAGATTGGCAGGACCTTGTAGTCGCCCTCGAATGGCAAACCGTCGCCATTAGCGTAGAAATCGAGATTCGGGAAACACCCCTTCAAGAACGATTCGACCTCGCGCAAGGCTGCCTGGGAGCGGAATTCCGTACCGGACGGCGCCAGGACAACGAAGCTGTTGACTTCGGCGCTTGCGGATGACGGCGAGATATCGATCGTGGACTGCATTGGACCTGTCCGGTTGGAGCCCTCATTCTTTTCGGCACGAGGCGAGAGTCAATCATTGTACGGCAAGATATCCACAACACAAAAAACCCGCGCCTCCGGGAGAGGCGCGGGCAGACCAAGCCCCCTGCCCGATCTACAACAGCGCTTGAAAGGCGCGCCGGCGGGGACAGCCAGCGAGCCGGGTCTGTTGAGGTCGGTAGGGACCAGCGTACATCCATGTCTCTTCCATGCTCCGGCACATCAGCCGAACAGATGAAAAGACTCCATCCTTGCAGGAAATGCCGGCCGATCGGAGCAGACCAACCCTGGATCGAGGCCTCTCTTGAACCAGATTTTGGTAGCGTGCATGGAAGGCAAAGGACGGCCGAAAGGCCACTGATGCATGAAAAGAGAGAGCTTTTTTGCACAGCGCTTTTCCGGGGCTGCACAACGGCAATTGACGAAATCGCCTAAGTAGTTGAAACGAAAGAGCCTGCGGACGTGGCGGAATTGGTAGACGCAAGGGACTTAAAATCCCTCGATCTCTGATCGTACGGGTTCGATTCCCGTCGTCCGCACCAGTATCGAGCTCGACAGGGCGAGCACAGGAATATCGCGATGACCGCATGGACATCGCCGCCAACAAGCCTAGGTCGTGTGGACAAACCTGATCCAGATGCGGATCGTTGCGAGTTGCACGAAGCTAAGGAAGCTGGACGCGAGCTTGTGGTGCCACCTGCTCCACAAAGCACGGCAGGGTTCGGCAATTCCAGCGCACGCCAAGCCGCTCAGTGTACGTTGATAACCTCTCAGCTTTGTGTTGTTATCCATGCGGCCGCGCGTTACCGCCGCTGCCGAAAAGGAAACGCATGGTCAACGTCGTCCTGGTGCTTCTGAGCATGCTGCTACCATTGCTGCATCTGACATTCACCAAAGGGCCCTGGACGCACCGAAATATCCTGCGCCTGTTCCTCGTCTATGCATTCGTGTTTGACGTTGGCGCCGTCGGCTTCATCTTCGGCTTCATCCCGCACGTCTTCTTCGCCGACGCGGCGGCAAAGCTGATTGGCTGGCCGCCCGGCAATCCATTCCAATTCGAGGTCGGGCTGCACGACGGCGCCTGGGGCATCCTTGGCTTTCTGTGCGTCTTCATCGGCGGTGGGTTCTGGCTGGCGACCGCGCTCGGTTGGTCGTTCTTCATGCTGGGCGCAGCCTACGGGCATGTGCACCAGCTGCTCGTCGAGGGCGATTTCGCTCCATACAATCTCATGCCGGCATTTACCGATACGTTCATCCCGTTATGGCTGCTCGGACTGCTCTATGCCTATTATCGCAGCGGCGGCCTTGAGGGCTTGTTGCGCCGAGAACGTTGAGACGCGGCGGTATCGTGCGGTTGGTCGCTGTCGTTACAATTGCCACAACTTGTTTTTATGCAAGTCGTTACCGCAAAACCGCTGCACACTTTTGCGCGACATGCATTAGTGCCGCGCTCGACCGTCTTCATACATACTGCAGAAGAAGTTCGGGCACCTGCTCGATAGCAACGGTATCGCCCGGGATCGGGGCGAACCCCTGCATTGCCGCGTCGGAAAATACGTGAAAGCCTTGGAGCAAACGCGCGATTTGCACGATGTGACGCGCCAGATCATCAAAAACGCTATCGGCGTTTTTGAGAAGTACAATCACGTGCGAAACAATCAGTCTAGCGCATGACAATGAACTGCTCGACAAGGCTGAGGCGCGGTTTGTCTATGACAGTGACCGCGTTCTTAAGGTTCGTCAAAACGATCGAAGCAAATCGCTATGGCACATAATCGTCCGATTGCAGCGGCCGGCGCGCCATGTCTCGCGAGCACCGATTGTTTTGACGTCCTCGGCCTGATGGCCTCTCCCAGAGTCCGCCGCGCTTACTTGATGTAAACGAGCACGTAGCGGTTGTTATAGGGCTGGTAGTATTTCGTACCGCATTTCCAGACGACGATCCCGCCGCTGTAGGTGGTCTTCACGCATCCTTTGGGCAGAGTGTTGATGTAGACGGTCGTTCTCTGGATGACGACCGTCTTTGCCTCTGCCGTGCCGACAAAGCGGGTTCCCGAGATGCCATCCAAACCGTTGCCGGCAAACGAGAATATTGCGAGCATGCCGCAAACGGCCGCTACGCGGCCGAACGAACCGCGATTGATCATGGATGTCCCCTTTCCCTGCTGACGCTCATCGAGCCTAGCAGGAATGAGGAACAGTCACAACGGAGCTAAATTAGCTCCTGCTAACTATATGGGTTTGATTTCTGCCCGCACCGGCAACAATGGCGGCAGTTCGTGGTCAGATGTGGCCGGCGGCGGCAAGGGCTGCCCGGTGCCAGCGTGCAAACAGGCCCGGTGGGAAATTCAGATAGCGGGACGCGGCAATGTTCCAACGCGCGCCCAGCTCACGATCGAAGGCCGGCGGGTCGAATTGCTGCAGGCCGCTGCGGGGATAGATCGTGAATTCTCCAAAGACCGGTTCGCCCGCATCTTCGTAGAAATCGACCCGTATCATGTCGAATTCGCCGCCCAGCGCCTCGGCCGCCTCGACCATGCGCGAAAAGCTTTGCGGCCTGGCAATCTCCAGCGTCGCGTCGATGCCGCCCTGGGCAACCGCCAGCCGCCGCCAGTCGCGATCGAAAAGCGCCGTCTTGCGGACGCTCGAGCGGAAGGCGGTGACCACGACAAGAGCGACACGGCCGGCGACCACATTGAATTTGTAGTCGATGGGCTGATAGCCCTGATCCTTGCCGATCAGCGCCTCGACGAAGACCTTGCGCGTGATATGGGCATAGCCGCGTTCCAGCTTGCGGTCGCCATAGGTCTCGCCGAGATGCCGGCTCATGTCGGCAATGATTGCGCCGCTGTCGGCCTGAGCGGGATCCGCAACGACGGCATTCATGGCACAGCCGTGATTGCATTTGACGATGTAGGGGACTTTCAATCCGCCGAAGGGAATGTCGCGCGGATTGTCGCCTTGCCACAGCACTGCCGGGACATGCAGCCAGGGGAGCCGACCCCTGACGAACTCCTTGGCTTGCAGCTTGTCGAGGACGATCGCGAAACGCGGGTCGTCATCGAAAATCTTGCGCCAATGTATCTTCTCCGTGAAGGTCGCCGGGGCAGCGAAGTTCGGCAGATGCCGCATCCTTTCGAAGAAGCGCTGGGTCAGGCGCCGGTAACGGACCAGCAGCGCAACATTCAAGACCAGGAGAAACGCCTTCGCGCCAAAGCGTTGCAGCCGGCCCGGTCGCCGGCGCACTCCCTCGCGATCTCCAGGCCCATGCATGGATCAAGCCCGGATCGGGTTCAGCTTCAGGTGCTGGATCAGGATGATCGTCTTGGCATCGACGATGCGGCCGTCAGCGATGCCGGCCAGGGCTTCGTCCAGCGGCATCTCCAGCACTTCGATGTCCTCGCCTTCATCCGGCGCGCCGCCACCGGCCGAGATGCGGTCGGCGGGCGAATAGCGCGCGGTGAAGAACCAGAGCCGCTCGGTCACGCTGCCGGGGCTCATGTAAGGCGCAAACAGCCGCTCCATATCCTTCAGGAGATAGCCGAGTTCCTCCTCGGCCTCCTTGCGGATGCAGGTTTCCGGATCGTTCTCGTCGAGCAGTCCGGCGCAGGCCTCGATCAATGGCTCGCGGTGGCCGGTGACATAGGCCGGATAGCGGAACTGCCGCACCAGGAGCACCGTCGAGCGCTGCGGGTCGTAAGGCAGGATCACCGCGCCGTCGCCGCGATCGTAGGTCTGGCGGATCTGCGTCTCCCATTGCCCGTCGCGCCGGCGATAATCGAGGATGGTCTTTTTCAGGACTGCCCAGTCGTCGGAGAGAATTTCCTCCGAACGGATGCGAATGCGATCTTCCATGAACGGGCTCCTGCTGCCGGCGCGAGGACTACGGCGCCGCGTGCCGCCTGGATGCAGAAAGGCTGCGGCGGCGGATTTCGGCCATGCGTTAGCCTCGAACCGATTTTTGCGCAATCCTGATAGTCATTGGTCCAGAGCGCGTTTCACCGCCTCGTGTCTGGCGCCGGCGCAATCCTTTGCCTAAATAGCGACAACCCCTCCCGGAGCCCATTTTGATGACCACATCCCTTTTCCAGCCGATCACGCTCGACGGCCTCACTTTCCCGAACCGCATAGCGGTGGCGCCGATGTGCCAGTATTCCGCCGATGACGGTTCGGCCGGCGACTGGCATCTGTATCACTGGATGAATCTCGCCATGTCCGGCGCCGGCATGGTCACGGTCGAGATGACCGACGTCGAGCGCCGCGGCCGCATCTCGCATGGCTGCCTCGGCCTTTATTCCGACGACAACGAGGCAGCCGCCCGGCGCACGCTGGACGCCGCAAAGCGCGTCGCCGCCCCCGGCACGAAATTCGGCACCCAGCTTGCCCATGCCGGCCGCAAGGCCTCCAACCAGAAACCATGGGAAGGCGGCGGACCGCTGAATCCGGATCAGGACCCGTGGCCGATCGTATCCGCCTCGGCAATCGCCTACGACACGGGCTGGCAGGTGCCGCGGGCGCTGGAAGACGAGGAGATCCTGCAAATCATCGAACGCTTCGCCGAGGCGGCCAGGCGTGCCGAACGCGCCGGCTTCGACTTCATCGAGCTGCACGCCGCGCACGGCTATCTGATCTTCCAGTTCCTGTCGCCGCTTTCCAACCAGCGCACCGACCGCTGGGGCGGCTCGCTGGAAAACCGCATGCGGTTTGCCGTCGAGATTGCCAAGGCGGTGAAAAAGGCCGTGCCGAAGCTGATGCTCGGCGCCCGCCTGTCGGTCAAGGAATGGGTCGATGGCGGCTTCGATGTCGAGGAGGCGATCGAGGTGGCGAAGGCGTTGAAGGCGGCGGGCGTGGCCTATCTCTGCTGCTCGAGCGGCGGCAATTCGCCCTTGCAGAAGCTGCCGACAGGCCCGGGCTACCAGGTGCATCTGGCGGAGGCGGTGCGCAAGGGCGCCGGCATCCCGACGCGGGCCGTCGGCCTGATAGACGATCCCAGGCAGGCCGAGGCGATCGTCGCCGACGGCCGCGCCGACATGGTGGCGCTGGCCCGCGCCTTTCTCGCCGACCCGCGCTGGGCGTGGCGCGCCGCGGCGACCTTCGGCGAGAAAATCCATCCGGCGCCACAGCTTGCGCGCTCGGTGACGACCATGCAGCACTGGATGAAGGCAGCGGGCTGACCGGCCCGTTTCCAATGGCTGCGGCCTCAATGACCGCTGCCCAGGGCAATCGCTTCAGCAAAAGCGGGCGCTCGACCGGCCAATTGTCGATGTCGGCGCCGCCCCTCATCCGCCTGCCGGCACCTTCTCCCCGTATGTGACGGGGAGAAGGGACTTGGCCGCAACTTCGGTGTTCTTTCCGCAGCGCTGGAGATTGGCGAAATACTCAGCGAAGGCTCCTTCTCCCCGTCACATACGGGGAGAAGTGCCCGGCAGGGCGATGAGGGGCGGCGCAGACCCGAAGCGATTGCTCTGGACCGCAGCTTTGAGACCTTTACGCCGAGGGCGTTGCAACCAAATCGGCCGCTCCGCGTTGGCGGCGATGGTGGACAACAAGCCGTTTGAAAAGCCAGTGGTGGTCGAACTTGGCCATGTCGGCAAATATCGCGAGATCCGCAGCACCCGGGAGGCGGCCGAGTGTCTGATGACGACCTGGCCGCTCAATCGCGGCCCTCGGCATCGCGATGCTCTCGACACTTGCCTCAAAGTGCTGGAAGGTTATCGTTCGACCGCGGATGCGCGTCGGGCACTGATCGAAGCGGCGAAGGAATCGGACGTACTGGTTCCCGACGAGAGATTGCCCGATGGCAGGCTGCATTGAGCAGATGAGGATTTTCAACCGGAGGACTTTATGGCGAAGCTGACTTACAAGATCGTCGAGCATGATGGGGGCTGGGCCTACAAGGTCGGCTCGACATTCTCCGAGACGTTTCCCAATCACCAGGACGCGCTGCGCGCCGCCGAGATCGCCTCGGCCGAGCAGCAGGTCGCCGGCACCACGGACGGTATCCAGTACGAGGACGCCGACGGCAAATGGCACGACGAACTGGCAGATGGCCGTGACCGGCCGCAAACGGAAGTTTCCGACTAAAGCGCGTCGCGTTCGGCCGGCCTCATGCGACGCGCTTTAGGTTTTTGTTTTTATGCATGTCGTTATCCCAAAACCGCTGCACACTTTTGCGCGACATGCATTAGACGGCGCCGTCCACGACCAGGACCAACGAAGAAAGGCGTTTGCCGCCGCCGCTTTACAGGCCGGTTTGGTAGCGCTACCGTCTGTTGCCGCGTGACCAGGGAGGAGCTTGGGATATCGCGGCCAGACAGGCAGCGGTTTCCTTCATAGGCATCGCAGGAAAGCAATCGGGGAGGAAATCGATGGCGTCTGTCGCGATCGGCGATGTCTACAAATCATTCGGGACCGTCGAGATTCTCCACGGTGTCAGCGTGGACATAGACGACGGCGAGTTCGTCACGCTGGTCGGACCGTCGGGCTGCGGAAAATCGACCCTTCTCAGGATGATCGCCGGCCTGGAAAAGATTTCGCGTGGCCAGATCGCGATCGGCGAGCGTGTCGTCAACAACGTAGCGCCAAAAGAACGCGACGTCGCGATGGTCTTCCAGAACTACGCGCTCTACCCGCATATGACCGTCGCCGAGAACATGGCGTTTTCGCTGATGCTCAAGGGCGTTTCGAAAGCCGAAAGCGGCGCCAGCGTCCAGCGCGCCGCCGAAATCCTCGGGCTGGTGCCGTTGCTGGCGCGCTATCCTCGCCAGCTTTCCGGCGGCCAGCGACAGCGTGTCGCCATGGGCCGGGCGATCGTGCGCGATCCGGCGGTCTTCCTGTTCGACGAGCCGCTGTCCAATCTCGACGCCAAGCTCAGGGTGCAGATGCGCGCCGAGATCAAGGAACTGCACCAGCGCCTGAAAACCACGACGGTCTATGTCACCCACGACCAGATCGAGGCGATGACCATGGCCGACAAGATCGTGGTCATGCATGACGGCCTGGTCGAGCAGATCGGGCCGCCGCTGGAACTCTATGACAGGCCGGATAACCTCTTTGTCGCCAGTTTCATCGGCTCGCCCGCCATGAACATGCTGCGGGGCGAAGTCACGACCGATGGTGGCTCGCCGTCGTTTCGCGGCTCCGGCGGTGTTTCAGTCCCGTTGGCCACAGCACTGTCCATCGGCAATGGCGAACCGGTGGTGCTGGGAATACGGCCCGAACATTTACGACTGTCCGACCAGGGGATTCCGGTCACCGTCGTGGTGGTCGAGCCAAGCGGATCGGAAGTGCAGGTCATCGGCCGGACGGAAGGGGGCGAAGAGATCGTCGCGAATTTCCGCGAGCGCCATTCCTTCACGCCGGGCGAGACCATACGGCTCACGGCCGAGCCTGGCCTCATTCATCTCTTCCACGGCGAAACCGGAAAGCGATTCAAGACGCGCAGCGAACAGTAAGAACCACGGCAACGAATAACAGGAGGAAACGAGCATGAAATTCACCAGACGTGACGTGATCCGCACCACCGCCGGCGCCGCGGCGGGAGTCCTGGGAAGCCGCTTCGTCGGCACTCCCGCCTTTGCCCAGGAGGGCTTGACATACAAGCCCGAGGACGGCGCCAAGCTGCGGATGCTGCGTTGGTCGCCCTTCGTACAGGGCGATGAGGACCAATGGCTGGCCAACACCAAGCGGTTCACCGAGGCGACAGGCGTCGAGGTTCGCGTCGACAAGGAAAGCTGGGAGGACATTCGCCCCAAGGCGGCGGTTGCCGCCAATGTCGGCTCCGGTCCAGATCTCATGCTGGTCTGGTTCGACGACCCGCATCAGTATCCCGACAAGCTGCACGACGTGACGGAACTGGGCGAGTATCTCGGCTCGAAATATGGCGGCTGGCACGACGGACCAAAGCAATATGCGACGCGGGAGGGAAAATTCCTCGGCCTGCCGCTGGCAACCATCGGCAATGCCATCGTCTATCGGGAAAGCTGGGTGAAGGAGGCCGGCTTCTCTGAGTTTCCGAAGGACACGGCAGGCCTCCTCGAGCTTTGCAAGGCGTTGCAGGCGAAGGGACATCCGGCCGGCTTCACGCACGGCCACGGCGTCGGCGACGGCAACAACTACGCTCACTGGCTGCTGTGGAGCCATGGCGGCCAGATGGTCGACGAGAGCGGCAAGGTGACGATCAACAGCCCGGAGACGCTGAAGGCGATCGAATATGCACAGGAGCTCTACAAGACCTTCATTCCCGGGACCGAGAGCTGGCTCGACGTGAACAACAACCGCGCCTTCCTGGCCGGCGAACTCAGCGTCATCGCCAACGGCATTTCCGCCTACAACACGGCCAAGATCAACAAGGACAATGATCCCAAACTGGCTGAAATGGCGAAGGATATACGCACGACCAACCTGCCGATCGGCCCTGTCGGGAAATCCGTCGAGTTGTTCCAGGTGACCACGGCCGTCATTTTCGACTACACGCCCTACCCCAATGCGGCCAAGGCTTACCTGCAGTTCATGTTCGAGGAACAGCAAATGGCGCAGTGGGTCACCTCCTCGGCCGGCTACTGCTGCCAGACACTCAAAGCCTTCGACAACAATCCTGTTTGGACGGCCGACCCGAACAATGCCGCTTACGCCAAGGCCTCGGCGACGCTGCGTCCCAATGGCTTTGCCGGGCCGCTCGGCTATGCCTCGGCGGCGACCATGGCCGACTATGTCCTGGTCGACATGTTCGCCAAGGCCGTGACCGGCCAGGCCACGCCGCAGGAGGCGATGGAAGAGGCAGAGAAGCGCGCAAACCGCTACTATCGCGTTTGATCGCAGCGCAGCCGGGCAGCCGCAACCGCGCTGCCCGGTCTGGTTCCGCAATCGCGTGGCGGCCGCTCGGGCCGCGATGCCACCAGACTTCATGAGGAGCCGTCCCATGGCCGTGCCGTCCGCTGCCGTTCAGCCGCGTTCTTCGCTCCTGTCGCGGAGCCTTTCGGCCTTGGCTGAAAGCCGGAACGCGCTTGGCTTCGGCTTCATGCTGCCGGCGGCGGCATTGCTGCTGGTCTTCCTGACTTATCCGCTCGGGCTCGGCGTCTGGCTCGGCTTCACCGATACCCGCATCGGCCGCCCCGGTATCTTCATAGGCATCGAAAACTATCAATATCTGTGGGATGACGCCGTCTTCTGGCTCTCCGTTTTCAACACCTTGCTCTACACGATCAGCGCCTCGATCCTGAAGTTCGTGCTCGGCCTGTGGCTGGCGCTCATCCTCAACCAGAACCTGCCTTTCAAATCGTTCTTCCGCGCGATCGTCCTGCTGCCGTGGGTGGTGCCGACAGTGCTGTCGGCCATCGCCTTCTGGTGGATCTACGATTCGCAGTTCTCCATTCTGTCCTGGGCGCTTATGGAAATGGGACTGATCGACCATCGCATCAATTTCCTCGGCGATCCGGAGAATGCGCGCGCCTCGGTCATCGCGGCCAATGTCTGGCGCGGCATTCCTTTCGTGGCCATCACGCTGCTTGCCGGCCTGCAGACGATCCCCCAGTCGCTCTACGAGGCCGCCACGCTCGACGGCGCCAGCCGCTGGCAATTGTTCCGCTATGTGACGCTGCCGCTGCTGACGCCGATCATCGCCATCACCATGACGTTTTCGGTGCTGTTCACCTTCACCGATTTCCAGCTGATCTATGTGCTGACCCGCGGCGGACCGGTGAATGCCACCCATCTGATGGCGACGCTGTCCTTTCAGCGCGGCATTTCCGGCGGCCAGCTTGGCGAGGGCGCCGCAATCGCGGTCGCCATGATCCCGTTCCTGCTGGCGGCGATCCTGTTCAGCTATTTCGGCCTGCAACGCCGCAAATGGCAGCAGGGCGGCGGAGACTGACATGGCTGAGATCAAGAGCGCCGCGATCAGGAAGACGAAACGTCCCGAACTCGACGAAGGCGGCATGGGCTACCTTCAGAGCCTGCCGCGGCGCGTGGTGACGGTCTATCTGCCGCTGCTGGTGTTCGTCATCGTGCTGCTGTTCCCGTTCTACTGGATGACGATCACCGCGGTTAAACCCAATCTCGAGATGACCGACTACGCCAATTTCAACCCGTTCTGGGTCGTGCATCCGACATTCGAGCACATCCGCTATCTCTTGTTCGACACGTCGTATCCGGGCTGGCTGCTCAACACGATCATCATCTCGACCGCCGCCACTTTCCTGTCGCTGCTGGCTGCGGTGTTTGCGGCCTATGCGATCGAACGGCTGCGGTTTTCCGGGGCGCGGCAGGTCGGCCTGGCGGTGTTCCTCGCCTATCTCGTGCCGCCCTCGATCCTGTTCATCCCGCTGTCGGTGATGGTGTTCAACCTTGGCCTTTACGACACGCCTTTCGCGCTGATCCTCACCTATCCGACCTTCCTGGTCCCCTTCTGCACGTGGCTGCTGATGGGCTACTTCCGCTCCATCCCGTTCGAGCTCGAGGAATGCGCGCTGATCGACGGCGCGAGCCGGTGGCAGATCCTCACCAAGATCGTGCTGCCGCTGTCGGTGCCCGGCCTGATTTCGGCCGGCATATTCGCCTTCACCCTGTCGTGGAACGAATTCATCTACGCCTTGACCTTCATCCAGTCGTCGGAAAACAAGACCGTGCCGGTCGGCGTGCTCACCGAGTTGGTACGCTCCGACGTCTATGAATGGGGGGCGCTGATGGCGGGGGCGCTGATCGGCTCGCTGCCGGTCGTTGTGCTTTATTCGTTCTTTGTCGAGCACTACGTTTCCTCGATGACCGGCGCGGTCAAGGAATAGCGGCTATATCCCTTCAAATCATGGGGCATCTCCCGGCGGCCGGGGCGCCCATGGAGGGCACCCTGCCGGCCGGCAGCAGTTATTTGCCGCAGTACTGATCGTTGACATTCTGCCCGGCATTGGCGTCGGGTCCGGGCGTATTCGAAGCGCAAGGTCCAACCGGCCCGGGATTGCCTTGGGTGCTGAGGCCCGAGGTTCCGCTAGAGATGCTGCCGGTGGTATTGGGATCGACGGTCGTCCGTTCATTGCCGTAGATTGGACGATGACGGGTGTCGGAGGTGTATACGTCAGAGGATTGCGCCATCGCCGAACTGGCGATGCCAACCGCAAAAACCGAGGCAGCAAGAATTTTCGTAATCATTGAGGGTTCTCCATTTAGGGGGATTTCAGACGTCGCGGATCCGCGACGGGGCTAAAACCCATGGGCCGGATGGAGGGTTCCATTACAAAACGTTAAGGTGTGCAGGTTTGGACACCTTTGCGTGAGGCAAGCGTGAGGTCCGGCAGATGGCGGACCATTGCCGCCGGCCGTCGAGCGCGCTATTTCAGGCGACCCCATTCGTCCAAGGCGCGCTGACCGCCCTACGCGACCCCCGGAGCCTTCCCATGCCTGAAATCGTCACCGCCGCCATGCTCGTCATCGGCGACGAGATTCTGTCCGGCCGCACCAAGGACAGGAACATCGGCCACCTCGCCGACATCATGACTGCAATCGGCATCGACCTGAAGGAAGTGCGCATCGTGCCCGACGAGGAAGAAGAGATCGTCGCGGCGGTGAATGCCGTGCGGGTGCGCTACACCTACGTCTTCACGACCGGCGGCATCGGCCCGACGCATGACGACATCACCGCGGACTCGATCTCCAAGGCCTTCGGCGTGCCGTGCGAATACGACGCCAAGGCCTATGCCATGCTGGAAGCGAGCTATGCCGCGCGCGGCATCGAATACACCGAGGCGCGCAAGCGCATGGCGCGCATGCCGCGCGGCGCCGACCATATCGACAATCCTGTCTCCATCGCGCCGGGATTTCGCATCGGCAATGTCCATGTCATGGCCGGCGTGCCGGCGATTTTCCAAGCGATGCTCGACAATGTCGTGCCGACGCTGAAAGCCGGCACGAAAATGCTGTCGGCCACCGTGCATTGTCCGTTCGGCGAAGGCCTGATCGGCGGACCGCTCGCCGACATCCAAAAGGCCCATCCCGATACGATCATCGGCTCCTACCCGAAATATGGCGACGGCAAGTTCTGGACCGAACTGGTCGTTCGCGCCCGCAGCCAGGAGGCATTGGACGCCGCCCGCGCCGATGTCGAGGCAATGGTCGCGGGCTTTGCCAGCACAGCCAGTTGATCAGCCAGGATCGGAACCAAGCATGGTGCTATAACGTTTCCCGCCGGCGGGTTCCAATCGCCGTAAAATGAGGGATTACCATGCGATTCAAGACCATCGTCGCGATACTGCAGAACGAGCAGGACGCGGAGCGCGTGCTCGATTGCGCCATTCCGCTCTCAGCCAGGTTCCAGAGCCATCTCATCGGCATTCATGCCGAAGCGCTTCCCGTCCCCTACACATCGGCCACCGGGTTTCCCGACACGGAGTTCCTGCAGGTTTCTGCCGACATGAACAAGGAACGCGCCGACAAGTTGCAGGCGCTGTTCCTCAAGCGCATCGAGGATTCCGGCCTGTCGTTCGAGTGGCACAGTCTCGAGAGTTTTTCAGGCGACAGCGCGCTGACCGGGATTTCCAGCGTGCGCACCTGCGATCTGGTCATTGCCGCGCAACGCGAGTCGGACGGCGATGCAAGCGCCGATGTCGATACGCTGGTCTATGACGCCGGACGGCCGGTGCTGGTCGTGCCGCATTCAGGCCCGCTCGTCACCAGCTTCAAGCATGTGCTGCTCGCCTGGAACGGCAGCAAGGAGGCCGCGCGCGCCGCCTTCGACGCCTTGCCCTTCATCATCGAGGCCGAAAAGACGGATATCGTGGTCATCGATCCGCCGGACACGCTCGAGGAAAACCCGGAAGCCGCCGGCGCCGAAATCGCCGCGGCGCTGTCCAGGCACGGCGCCACCGTCAGCGTATCGGTGCTGCAGTCGGGCGGCACCTCGGTCGATGACGTGATCCAGACCAGGATTGCCGAAACCGGCGCGGATCTGGTCGTGCTCGGCGCCTACAGCCACTCCTGGCTGCGCCAGCTTCTGTTCGGCGGCGTTACCCGCACGGTGCTGCGAACAGCGCAGGTGGCCGCCTTCCTGTCGCGGTAAGTCCACAGGCAGGCTTGCCGCCACCCTTGCCAAGGCCAAGGCTTTCCAGTTAATTCCGCGCGCATTCCCTCAAGTGTCTGCGCGCGATTTCGCGCGCTGCGGAGTGCGCGAAAAATGTCCCTTCCCGAAAAGGCCTTCCCTGTCTCCTGGGATCAGTTCCATCGCGACGCGCGCGCCCTTGCCTGGCGGCTTGCCGGGGCCAACAAAGGCCAGTGGAAGGCGATCGTCTGCATTACGCGCGGCGGCCTGGTTCCGGCCGCCATCATCTCGCGCGAACTCGGCATAAGGGTCATCGAGACGGTCTGCGTCGCCTCTTATCACGACTACACCAGTCAAGGGCAGTTGCAGGTGCTGAAGGAGATCACGCCGGCGCTGCTCGCCGATGACGGCGCCGGCGTGCTGATCATCGACGACCTCACCGATACCGGCAAGACGGCGGGCATCGTGCGCGCCATGATGCCCAAGGCGCATTTCGCCACCGTCTACGCCAAGCCGAAAGGCAGGCCGCTGGTCGATACCTTTGTCACCGAAGTCAGCCAGGATACCTGGATCTATTTTCCCTGGGACATGGGCTTCACCTACCAGAAGCCTATTGCCGACGACCACGCCGGCTGATTGCCGCAAAGCACGACGCGAAGAGACCAAGATCTTGGAGCATACTTTGTGCGTCCAAGCGGACGCATGTCGCTCTAACGTATGAAATCCGCGCTTATTGTCGTATTTTAGCCAATTCATATGAAGTTTTTTACTCTTATCTGCTTATATTGGCTGTAGAATTCGTGGGGTACCGAATGATTCTAGGGGCTGGGGCAAGCTTCTCCAATGTTGACGAGACCAACGACGCATAACCATCTGGCTACACGGGTCCGGCGACTTTTTGGCACGGCGCCGTGCCGCCTGCAGGTTGCAGCGCTGCCGTGGCGCGACATCGGAGACAGTGTCGAGATCATGCTGATCACCAGCCGCGACACCGGCCGCTGGGTACTGCCCAAGGGCTGGCCCGAGGCCAAGGAGCCGCTTTGCGAGGCGGCGGCGCGCGAAGCCGGCGAGGAAGCCGGGTTGCGTGGCACAATCTCCCACATCGAGGTCGGCCGCTACTTCTATGCCAAGGCACTGGCCTCCGGAGAGGAAGTGCCTTGCGAAGTCCTGGTGTTTCCGCTGCAGGTAGACAAGATCGCCGACCGGTGGAAGGAAAAACGCGCGCGCACCCGCAAATGGGTCACCTCCACCGAGGCCGTGCACATGGTCAACGAGCCGGACCTTTGCGAGATTATCGCTGATTTCTGCTCCAACCCGCGCGGATCCTCCTGAGCGGGACAGCGTTTCGCAGGCCGAAGCCGCGGCGCCTTCCACAAGGGCAAATCCAATCCCCGGTGGCCCTTTCTATCCCCGTTATCCACATGTGTGACACACAAGATGTTGGGGTCACAAAAGCTACGCAAACGAATCCTTGACGGCGCAAAACGAGTCGCCTTTTATAGGCCATGCGTTCCTGTTGAGAGCGCGACCGGAAAGTTCTGAGCCCGGTCTTTTTCCCGGATTTTGTGCGTTTTGCCCGCATTTCCGCCCGTTTACGAGGCCGGCGGAAGCGTTGGGACTGATGGGGCTTGGGGAGACGAAAGGGAGAATTGTCGGACTGGAATAAATTGTCTGTTAACACTATATTTAGTGTTTGCAGGTAGGTTCGACGCTAGATACTGTGGACTTCCCCTCGATTGAGGGAGTCGAAAAAGTTTCAGTTTTGAGGGACCCACAGGGTTCGCCGGCACGTTGGATCAGGGACTTCGCAAGGAGTTTGGCCAGCAGAGCGGCGGAGGCTGTGAAAGAAGGGGTCGGCCGTTTTCGAACGCCGGCAGACGGCGGACATGCGCGTTTCGCATCGGGGGCAGAAATCCCCGGGAAAAGCGCTATATATAGACAAAGGAAAAGGGCCAATGCGCATCGAGCGTCGTTTCACCAAGCAGGGTCAATCAGCTTACGCGGAGATCGAATTCCGCAAGGCGCTTTCGGAGATCAAGAATCCGGATGGCTCGGTGGTGTTTCGCCTCGACAATATCGATGTGCCGGCGCAGTTCAGCCAGGTTGCCGCCGATATCCTGGCGCAAAAGTATTTCCGCAAGGCCGGCGTGCCCGCGCGCCTGAAGAAGGTCGAGGAGAACGACGTCCCCTCCTTCCTGTGGCGCTCCGTCGCCGACGAGGCGGAAATGGCCAAGCTGCCGGAGGCCGAGCGCTATGGTTCCGAGATCGACGCCCGCCAGGTCTTCGACCGGCTTGCCGGCACCTGGACCTATTGGGGCTGGAAGGGCGGCTACTTCAAGTCGGAGGAAGACGCCCGCGCCTTCCGCGACGAGCTTGCCTATATGCTGGCCACCCAGCGTGTCGCACCGAACTCGCCGCAATGGTTCAACACCGGCCTGCACTGGGCCTATGGCATCGACGGCCCGAGCCAGGGCCACTTCTATGTCGACCCCTTCACCGGCAAGCTGACCAAGTCGAAGTCGTCCTACGAGCATCCGCAGCCGCATGCCTGCTTCATTCAGGGCGTGCAGGACGATCTCGTCAATGAGGGCGGCATCATGGATCTGTGGGTGCGCGAGGCGCGCCTGTTCAAATACGGCTCCGGCACCGGCTCCAACTTCTCGTTCCTGCGCGGCGAAGGCGAAAAACTGTCCGGCGGCGGCCGCTCGTCCGGCCTGATGAGCTTCCTCAAGATCGGCGACCGCGCGGCGGGCGCCATCAAGTCGGGCGGCACGACGCGCCGCGCCGCGAAAATGGTCATTGTCGACGCCGACCATCCCGATATCGAGGAATTCATCGACTGGAAGGTCAATGAGGAGCAGAAGGTCGCTTCGCTGGTCACCGGCTCCAAGATCGTCAAGAAGCATCTCGAAGCGATCATGAAGGCCTGCATCAACTGCGAAGGCCAGGACGACGACTGCTTCGATCCGGCGATCAACACCGCGCTGAAGCGCGAGATCAAGCTGGCCAAGAAGGACGCAGTGCCGGAGAACTACATCTACCGGGTCATCCAGTTCGCCAAGCAGGGCTACACCTCGATGTCGTTCAAGACCTACGACACCGACTGGGATTCCGATGCCTATCTCACCGTTTCGGGCCAGAACTCCAACAATTCGGTGTCGCTGAAGGACAATTTCCTGCGCGCCGTAGAGCAGGACGCCGACTGGCACCTCACCGCCCGCAAGGACGGCAAGGTGCTGAAGACGCTGAAGGCCAGGGATCTCTGGGAAAAGATCGGCTATGCCGCCTGGGCATCGGCCGACCCGGGCCTGCATTTCAACACGACGATGAACGACTGGCACACCTGCGCTTCGGCCGGTGCGATCCGAGCGTCCAATCCGTGCTCGGAATACATGTTCCTCGACGACACGGCCTGCAACCTCGCTTCGATCAACCTGCTGCCCTACCGCAATGCCGACGGCACCATCGACATCGCCGCTTACGAGCACACGGTTCGGCTGTGGACCATCGTGCTGGAAATCTCTGTCATGATGGCGCAGTTCCCGTCGAAGGAGATCGCCAAGCTTTCCTACGAATACCGCACGCTCGGCCTCGGCTACGCCAATATTGGCGGCCTGCTGATGACCTCGGGCATTCCCTATGACTCGGACGAGGGCCGCGCCATCTGCGCCGCGCTCACCGCAATCATGACCGGCACCGCCTATGCCACCTCGGCCGAAATGGCATCCGAGCTCGGCGCCTTCCCCGACTATGACCGCAACGCGCAGAACATGCTGCGCGTCATGCGCAACCATCGCCGCGCTGCCTACGGAGACAGAGACGGCTACGAGAAGCTTGCCGTCAATCCGGTGCCGCTGGTCGCCTCCGACCTCAAGCAGCCGGCGCTTGCCGAGCATGCGAAGGCTGCCTGGGACCGCGCCATCGAGCTCGGCGAGGAGCATGGCTACCGCAATGCGCAGGCGACCGTGATCGCGCCGACCGGCACGATCGGCCTGGTCATGGATTGCGACACCACCGGCATCGAGCCCGATTTCGCGCTGGTGAAGTTCAAGAAGCTCGCCGGCGGCGGCTATTTCAAGATCATCAACCGCGCCGTGCCGGAAGCGCTGCGCACGCTGGGCTATTCCGAAAGCCAGATCGCCGAGATCGAGGCCTATGCGGTCGGCCACGGCAACCTCAACCAGGCGCCCGGCATCAACCCCGGCTCGCTCAAGGCGAAGGGCTTCACCGACGACAAGATCGCCGCGCTCAACGCCGCCTTGAAGTCGGCCTTCGACATCAAGTTCGTCTTCAACCAGTGGACGCTGGGCGCCGACTGGGTGAAGGAGAATTTTGGCTTCACCGACGAGCAGCTCAACGATTTCTCGTTCGAGATCCTGCCGGCGCTGGGCTTCTCCAGGAAGGACATCGAGGCCGCCAACATCCATGTCTGCGGCGCGATGACGCTGGAAGGCGCGCCGTTCCTGAAGGCGGAGCACCTGGCGGTGTTCGACTGCGCCAGCCCGTGCGGCAAGATCGGCAAGCGTTCGCTGTCGATCAACAGCCACATCATGATGATGGCGGCGGCGCAGCCCTTCATCTCGGGCGCCATCTCCAAGACCATCAATATGCCCAACGACGCGACGGTGGAAGACGCCAAGGGCGCCTACATGCTGTCGTGGAAGCTGGCGCTGAAGGCCAACGCGCTCTATCGCGACGGCTCGAAGCTGTCGCAGCCGCTCAATGCCTCGCTGCTCGCCGATGGCGAGGAGGACGAGGACGACGCAGTCGAGCAGCTGATCGCCGCACCGGCGGCGCAGCGCGCCGTGCAGGTGACGGAAAAGATCGTCGAGCGCGTGGTGGAGCGTCTCTACCGCGACCGCGAAAAGCTGCCGAACCGCCGCAAGGGCTACACCCAGAAGGCGGTCGTCGGTGGCCACAAGGTCTATCTCAGGACCGGCGAATTCGATGACGGCCGCATCGGCGAGATCTTCATCGACATGCACAAGGAAGGCGCCGCCTTCCGCGCGATGATGAACAACTTCGCCATCGCCATTTCGCTCGGCCTGCAATATGGCGTGCCGCTCGACGAATATGTCGAGGCCTTCACCTTCACCAAGTTCGAGCCGGCCGGCATGGTGCAGGGCAATGACGCGATCAAGAACGCCACGTCGATCCTCGACTATGTGTTCCGCGAGCTTGCCGTGTCCTATCTCGGCCGTCACGACCTCGCCCATGTCGACCAGTCGGATTTCGACAAGACCGCACTTGGGCGCGGCATCACCGAAGGCAAGACGACGCCCTTCTCCAAGGGGCTCTACCGCGGCGCTTCGCCGGTGAAGCTGGTATCGGGCACCGAACAGCCCAAAGGCTTTGCCTCAGGCGGGTCCGGAACCCCTGCCCGTGCCGCACCAACCGCCTTCTCCGGCTCCAACGTGCTGGCGCTGAAGCCGGCCAGCGACGAAGCCATCGCCTACAAGCGCGACTATGAGGAGCGGGCGAAGGAGCTGGTTGAGGACATCGTCTACGAGGAGCAGGCCGAAGAGGCTTCGGGCGAGCTGTTCACCGATGCCGCCGCGCAGGAAGCCGCCGAGGCGAAGGCGCTTGCCGCGACCAGGCGTCAGCAATCGCTGATGCAGGGCTACACCGGCAACGAATGCTCGGAATGCCACAACTTCACCATGGTGCGGAACGGCACCTGCGAGAAGTGCGACACCTGCGGCTCGACGAGCGGGTGCAGCTGAGGACTGATGCCACCTCGGCTTACGGTTCGCGAAGTCATTCGCCTGCTGGAGGCCGACGGCTGGTATCTGGTTGCAACCAAGGGCAGCCATCGCCAATATAAGCATGAAATCAAAGCCGGCCGCGTTACCGTGGCCGGCAAGCCGTCTGAAGAGGTTGCACCGGGAACACTGAACAGCATCCTCAAGCAGTCCGGTTTAAAGGAGCGATGACATGCGTTACGCAGTGGTGATTGAAAAAGCCGGAAACAATTTTTCTGCTTACGTGCCGGATCTACCCGGCTGCATCGCGACCGGTGCGACGGTCCCTGAAGTCGAAACTGAAATTCGCGACGCCATACGTTTTCATATCGAAGGCCTGCGCGCCGACGGGCTGGATGTGCCCAAAGGCGTCAGCTTGGCGGAATATGTAGAGGCGTAAAGGTCCCGCCTTCCCTTCTCCCCTTGTAGGCAAGCAGCGCTCTCCCTGCTCCGCCTCAGCACCATCTGCCGACTGCCACCCGCCCACGCGCCAAGCGCGTTCATCGCCATGGAACACGTGTAGATGATGGGCCACTGGCCGTAATGGCGTTCCAGCTTGTGTCGGCAGCGCGCCAGTTCTTCATGAACCTCGGACCGTGATGGTCGACCTCCGGGCTGCAGGTTTTAGCCCTTGACGCGGACGGCAGCGCGCGACGCTCGGCCGCTTCTTTCCGCCATTTGATGTGCGTCAAGGCCAGTCCATCCAGACCTCCCTATCGTCCCCAGCAACGACTCGGGAGACAATCGATGAACGCGGAGATCAAAGACAAGATCCAGGCGCTTCTTGACCGGCATCGGATCATGACGGTCGCCACCCTGAGGCCGGACGGCTGGCCGCAGGCGACGACCGTTGGCTACGCCAATGACGGCCTTTCCCTCTACTTCCTGTGCGGCCTCGACAGCCAGAAGGCGGCGAATCTGGCGCGGGACGACCGCTTGTCGCTGACAATCGACCACGACGCGCCTCAGGTGATGGAGATCACCGGCCTTTCCATGGCCGGACGCGCGCAGCCGGTCACCGACAGGGAAGAGGCCGAGAAGGTTCTGAGGCTGCTGCCGACGAAATATCCGCCGCAGGCCTCGATGCCCTTCGCGATGCCGTCCCCCGACCAGGTCCGCATCTTCCGCGTGGTGCCTTCCGTCATCTCCGTGCTCGACTACTCGAAGGGTTTCGGCCACACCGATCTCGTCAATTGCTGAGCGTCTCCCCTCGGTAGATCGGGTTATCCGGCCGGAGAAGATCGTTCGGTTCGATAGCGGCACACGCAGCGTCCGCTCGTCGAACAGCGGCTCATCTTGGTCGACGCGGACGAACAGCAGCTTGCACACCCGCCGGCCGGGACCAGCCTATTCCAATGCCACCATCTCCCGGCTGCCGCCGGCCCATGCCCGCCAGGCGCGTTCGTCGCCGTGGAAAACGTTGAGGTCGATGCGGCCTCTTACGCCGTGCGACAGGCCGGAGCCGGAATATTGCCAGAACAGCCATTTGCGGCCGGGATAGACCTTTGACGGGTGCTGCGCCACGGCGCGCAGCCAGAATGGGTAATCAGGGAAGGCGCCACGCAGATTGTCGCGGTAGAAGTCGGGCGCGGTGTAGATGATGGGGCGCTGGCCGTAATGGCGCTCGAGCTTGTCCATGAACACCTGCATCTTCTCCAGCACCGTTGCGCGCGACGGCCGCCGCTTGCAGGAAGAATCGCCGTTCCACTCGACGTCAATCACCGGCGGCAGCGCGCCTTCGACCCTCGGCACGTTGCGGATAAACCAATCGGCCTGTTCGCCTGCCGTGCGGCACCAGTAGAAAAAGTGATAGGCGCCGCGCTTCAAACCGGCGGCGTCGGCGTTGCGCCAGTTCTTCATGAACATTGGATCGAGATGGTCGCCACCATCGGTCGCCTTGATGTAGGCGAAGTTGGCGCCCTGGGCGCGCAGCTTGTTCCAGTTGACGTTGCCCTGCCAGCGCGAAACGTCCACGCCGTGGACGGCAAGATGCCGTGGCGACGCCCCGCGGCCGAAATTGATCGGCTTGGCGTCGCGAAAGCCATAGCGGGTGACCGGCGAGGCAAGCATGGCGGGCGCGGCGCGTGACAGGCGTTTTGGCTGCGATATCAGGGCCGCTGGCTCGACCGGAGGTTCGGCGCTGTCGGGCAATTCAGGAAACGCCACCGTTTCCTCCTCCGCCAAGCCAAAGGGCCGATCGCTCTCGGCAACCGCTTCGGATCTCATGGGGGCTTCGGATTTCATCGGCGCGAGGCCGGCGGTCGGCGCCCCAGCTGCTTTCACGTAGGCGACCGGCGCGCTCGGCCGCGGCACCGAGCTCGTCGTCTCGTTCGACGGTATCTGCAGGGCATCGACGCCCGCCGTCGACGAACAGCCGGCGAGCCAAAGCGATGCGAGCGAGAAAATGACGACGCCTGGTAACCGCATCTGGACCTGTACGCAAAACACAACAGACCGAAGGCAAGCACACGCCGCCGGACAAACGAGTCCGGAGTACTAACGAGAAATTACCAACAAAGATTGAATCAAATTTTTACGACGTTTTTACCTGCCGGGGCGAAGCAGGACCGAATCGACGTCGCGGACACCAAACCCGATGGGAGTCAGGCGACGCACCTTACCGGCACAGCCACAGCTTCTGGCAGGCCCTGGCCACCATATGTGCCGGCGGCAGCTGAGGCCCGATGGCAGGCGCTTCCCCGGCCACCCGGCCACGGACGCGTTCGAGCAATATGCGCACCTGTTCGGGGCGCACGCGGTCACGCTGCATCACGAGCTGGACCATCGGATCGCTCAAGAGCTCGTCCAGTGTGTTGATTCTATCGTCCATCGATCGCCTCCTCGACTGCCGGCCCGCAGGCGATAGATAGGCAGGCAATGATGGCCCACCAATGACGCTTTGCCGGCTATCTCGTGGTTCTGGATTAATTTTTTGTGCAGGGAGGAAGACGATCAAGCGGGCGGCGGCGCGCCTTCATATTGCGGCAGGCCGTCATCGAGCCGCACCCAGGGCTGTTTCGAAGCGGTCCACATATGCATCTGCGGCCTGAACAGAGACGGATCGTCGAGCGAGCCTGTGGTAATGCCGATGATGCCGGCTGAATCGCGCCGGGAAAACATCGTCGTGCCGCAGCCCGCGCAGAAGCCGCGCTTGAGATCGGGCGAGGAATTCACTGTCGCCACCGGTCCCTCGACCGTCACATCGTCAATGCGGAACAGGATGCGTGCGTTGAAGGCGGCTCCGATCGCCTTCTGGCAGAGACCGCAATGGCAGACGCGCTCATTGATCGGCGCGGCCTCGGCGCGGTAGCGCACCGCGCCGCACAGGCATCCGCCCTGATATCTCGCCATCGCCCTGATCCATTGCCTGGAAACTCGCGGGCAAGGTAGCGACGGGCATGGCCCGGTCAATTGAAAAGCCCTGATGGCTCCATCTATCGCCGTGATGCAACCGCGAGCCGTTTTGGCCCAACGACACGGGATTGACAGGATGCCGGCCATTGCGCCTGCTTACGTCGGCAGATTGGGAGAGAGGCCATGGATATCGAAACCATCGGGATTGCGGCTCTGTTCGAGCCGCCCTCGCCCGTCCGCGACCATACCGACGCCAGGATTCTGGCCGCCGCCTCGGGCATCGGCTTCATGGCAATCAAGGATTTTCCCGGCGATGCATGGCTGACGCCCGAAAAGCGGGCGGAGCTGCTGCGCATCTTTGCCCTGCCCGATGCCGAGAAGCAGAAATTGCTGCGCTGGAATTTCGACCGCACGAAAAAGAACGTCTATCGCGGCTGGTTCCCGCTGCAGCCCACCGCCGTCTCGTACAAGGAAGGCATCGACATGGGGCCGGACCTTGCGCATCGGCAGGCTGCCGACGATCCCCAATCGGACGATCCCCTGCGCGAGCGGACGCCCCTACCCGCCGAGGAAGCATTGCCCGGCTGGCGCGATGCGGCCGCGAGCTATTACCGGGCCATGGAAGCGGTGGGCAACGCGCTGATGCGCTCGATCGCGCGCGGGCTCGGCCTGCCGGAAACGATCTTCGACGCCGATTTCCACGGCGGTATTTCGACCTTGCGGCTGATCCGCTATCCCCTGCGCGAGGCGAATGCCGGCATCGACACCAGCGGGCCGGAGTTTTCTGTGGTCCACAAGGGCGAGACGCGCAGCATCATCGGGCGCGAACATGCCGATTCCGGTTTCGTCACGCTGCTGGCGCAGGACGGCGTCGAGGGATTGCAAGCGAAAAACCTGGCGGGCGAATGGATCGACGTGCCGCCGGCCAACGGCACGCTGGCGGTCAATTTCGGCCAGTTGCTGGAGCGCTGGACAGGCGGTCGGGTCAGGGCGACCCGGCACCGGGTGATCGCGCCGAAAACCGCACGATATTCGATCCCGTTCTTCTACGAGCCGCGCGTCGACGCCGAGATCGCGCCGCTGCCGCTTGCCGGTGCTGAACCCTTCGAGCCGTTTCTCTATGGCGACTATCTCTGGGAGTCGGCGACGAATTTCGTCGAGATGGCGGGGATCAAACATCTGAGAGAGCCGCGCCGCGCCAAGGCTTGCTGAAGAAGATCGGCAGGCGCCACGAAAACTGCCGGCCATCTCCGGGACGGCCGGCAGGCAGATGTCAGACGGTTATTTCGTTTCGCTGACGACTTCGTCCCAGCTCTTCACCCTGGTCTCGCCATTGAGGAAAGGCAGCGCTGCCGCTGTCAGTTCAGGGGCGAAGAAGACGTCGTAGTGGGTGCGGTTGGGCAGGATGGCCAGCCGGTTCTGCGACAGGTTCTCGCGCATCCAGCCGGCGTCCTTCAACCCGCCGCCGAGCATCTGGTAGAACTTGATCTCGTGCTCGGGCCGGTACATGTCGCCGTCGCCATAGGCCAGCATCACCGGCATCTTCAGCTTGGCGACGTCGGCCGAATAATCATAGTCGTTGCGCATGAAGTTGCCGAGCGTGTCGAGCAGTTTCGGGAAATCCTGCGGGCGCGGCGCCACCGCAACATAGGATTTGTACATCGGCGTATCCTTCATGAAATCGGCCGCGGCGGCGCTGACCTGCGCCTGCTGGCCGCGCATCTCGGCATAGAAACCGTCGGCGGCATAGCCGGTCGAGACAAGAACCAGCCGGCGCACCGCTTCTGGATGCTGGACGGCCATGCGGAAGGCGACGCCGCCGCCCAGGGAATAGCCCATGACGTCGACATGATCGTAGCCGAGCGCCTTGACGATAGCGGCCATGTCGTCGCCCATCGCCTCCAGGGTGAACGGACGTTCGCCTAGCGCGGTGCGGCCATGCCCCTGCAGGTCGACCGCGATGATCGTGCGGTTCTCGGCGAGCTTGGGCAGGAGCGGCGCGAACATGTCCGATGTGCCGAGCCCGCCATGCAACAGAAGCAGCGGCTCGCCTTTGCCATAGACGGCGTAATAATAATCCAGGCCGTCGATCGGCAGCAGGCCGGACTTTTCCGGCTTGGGCATTGCGTTCGTCTCGGTGGTCATGGCGGGTTTAGTCTCCTGCGCGGTGGTGGCGCCCGGCGCGGCGAAGAGCGCCGCGGCCGAGGCGAGGATGGCGAAAAACATCGATCTGGACATTGCAATCTCCGGTCATGGCCGTTCAGGCCGCTTGCTTTCGGTTCCGCTTGAAAGACGGACGGGCAAAGCGCTGGCCGACACGGTTCGCGAAAAAATTTCAGCTTAGAGACCGTTTCGAAATTCGTTCTGGCGAGTCATATGGTGGTGGTTTCGAGAACCGGAGCGCAGCGGACGTTTGGGTCCGTGTGCACCGGAAGCGCAGAAAACGCCATCAGATGGCCGCCAAAGTAGAATTTCCAAACGGGTCTCAGTGGCGCTTGGCCTGGACGAGGTAGGCGTCGATCTCGGTCTCGCCGAGCCACTTCGCCGCTTCCAGCCGGTGCAGGCCCTCGACAAGGATATGGCGCTTGCCGTCGTGGCGGACCTGGATGGGCGTCTTCATGCCGTTCTCCAGAATGTCCTCGGCCAGATGCCGGACGGTTTCGGGATGCAGCGTCTTCTTGCGCGCCGTCGGCACATAGATGTCGTTCACCCTGACCTTTTGCACTCGCAGCATGACGTCTCCCGCGGCAGAGATTGCCGCTGCTCCCTGAGATAGTCCGTTTGACGAACGGGGCCAAGAGCGATGCGGCCGAATGCTGGCCCGATCGTTTCCATTTGACGCCCGGCTGGCGGATGGCCGAAATGGCGGCCTGCCACTTTCGCGGTGTTCATGACCCATCTGCCAACCGAATTTCCCGATTTCGGACTGACGCCGGAGCAACGCCGGCAGGCGGTGCGCACCCACTACTGGGAGCGGCCGGGCATGGATGGCGAGCGCGGCGAGATCTGGTGTTACACAGACCGCTTCTCATACCGCGCGGGCGAAACGGTGGCGCTGCATGTCAGCTCGACGGCCCCAATCTTTGGCATCGCCATTATCCGTGACGGCGGCAGTGAGACCAAGCTGTTCGAGAAAGCCGGCATCGCAGCGCACTGGCAGGACGCGCCGGACCAATGCTCGGTCGAAGGTTGCGGCTGGGAAGCATCGTTCGAATTCGGGATCGGCGACGACTGGCCGTCCGGTGCCTATCGCGTCACGCTGACGGCCGATGGACGCGACGGCCAGCCGATCCACTGCCACCATCTTTTCATCGTCGCTCCGCAGCTCGGCCAAAAGCCCGGCCGCGTGCTGCAGGTCGCGGCGACAGGTACATGGCTTGCCTACAACACCTGGGGTGGCTCCAATCATTATGAAGGCATCACCGGCGCAGGCCGCGACCAGTATGCGCGCATGGTGTCGACGCAGCGGCCATGGTGCCGCGGCTTCGTCGTGCTGCCCAAGGGCGCGCCGCGCGTGCCGCTCGAGGTTGCTGTGCCGCCCAGGACCGTGCCGCGCTATCCGCATATGGAATGGGCCTTCGCCACCGGCCATTCGAAGAAATACGCCTCCTCCGGCTGGGCGAGCTATGACAGCCATTTCTTCCGCTTTGCCGAGCGCTCGGGCTATGCCGTCGATCTCGCCAGCCAGCACGAATTGCATTTTTCGCCAGAAATCCTCGATGGCTACGACTGCGTCGTCTTCGTCGGCCATGACGAATACTGGACCTGGGAGATGCGCGACGCGGTCGACGCCTATGTCGAGCGTGGTGGCCATGCGGCGCGCTTTGCCGGCAATTTCATGTGGCAGACCAGGCTGGAGGACGAGGGCCGCCGTCAGGTCTGCTACAAATACCGCGCCCGCGCCGAGGACCCGGCCTATCGCGGCGGCGACGTCACCCGCGCCACCAATTCCTGGGAAGCGCCGGAGATCGGCCGGCCGGGTTCGGCGACCTTCGGGCTCAATGCGACCAGGGGCGTCTATGCCGGCTGGGGCGGCTGCGCGCCACGCGGCGTGCGTGGCTTCCCGGTCTATCGTCCCGAGCACTGGGCCTTCGCTGGCACCGGCATCTACTATGGCGACCTGCTCGGCGCCGACAGCCATGTCTATGGTTACGAGGTCGACGGGCTCGATTTCGAAATTCGCGGCGGCCTGCCCTATCCGACAGCCACAAGCGGCGCGCCTGACGGCCTGCAAGTGCTTGCCGTCGGCATGGCGAGCCAGGTCGAGGAAAGCGCCGACATCCCGCTCAAGGACCAGTTTCTCGGCGACGAGGACGGCCGCTTCACCGCGGAGACGCTGTTCGGTGAGGCTAGCGACGCCAATCTCGACAAGGTCAAGCGCGGCAACGGCATGATCGTCAATTTCGCGCGCGGCAAGGGCGAGGTTTTCCACGCCGGAAGCTGCGAATGGGTCGCCGGCCTGCTAAGGCAGGATGCGATGGTCGAGCGCGTGACGAAAAATGTTCTCGACCGCTATCTCGGAAAGTCCTGACATGCCGAAATCCCAGACCTCAGCGCCAGATATCTCGGCCCGTTCGCCATCGCACCTGTTCTATTTGTCCAGCCTGCGCCGGGCGCTGGTCGACCGCGCCGAGGGCATCTACATCTGGACACAGGACGGCCGCCGTTTCATCGACGGATCGAGCGGGCCGATGGTCGCCAATATCGGCCACTCCAACCGCAATGTGCTCGACGCCATGAAGCGGCAGATGGATCGCGCCACCTTCGCCTATCGCCTGCATTTCGAGAACGAACCAGCCGAAGAGCTTGCACGCGAACTGGCCGGTAAGCTGCCCGAAGGCATGGACCGGATCTTCTTCGTCTCGGGCGGCTCGGAGGCTACGGAAGCCTGCATCAAGCTGGCCCGGCAATGGGCGGTCGCTACCGGCCAACCCAAGCGCTGGAAGGTGATCACGCGCTTTCCGTCCTATCATGGCGGCACGCTCGGTTCGCTAGCCGTCACCGGCGACGATGCCCTGGCCGAAACCTTCACGCCATTGATGCAGGTGATGCCGACGGTGCCGGCGCCAACTGCCTGGCGCGACCGTGACAACCTTTCGATGGAGCAGCGCGGCATCCGTTATGCCGACATGCTGGAGGAGAAAATCCTCGCCGAAGGCCCGGAAAGCGTGCTCGCCTTCATCATGGAGCCGGTCGGCGGTGCGGCAACCGCAGCCCTTGTGGCGCCCGACAGCTACTATCCGCGCATCCGCGAGATCTGCGATCGCCATGGCATCCTGCTCATCCATGACGAAGTGATGAGCGGCGCCGGGCGCACCGGCAAGTTCCTCGGCGGCGACCACTGGAACTGCAAGCCGGATATCGTTGCGCTGTCGAAGGGGCTGGGTTCTGGCTATGCGCCGCTCGGCGCGCTGGCGGCACCGATGCGGCTGGTCGAGCCGCTGCTCGCCTCCGGCGGATTCCAGCATGGCCACACCTATGCCGGCAATCCGCTGGCCTGTGCTGCCGGCCTCGCTGTGCTCAGCGAAATGGACCGGCTCGACCTGATCGCCAATGCGGCCGCCATGGGCGAGCTGCTGATCAGCGAGTTGAAAGCACTGGCCAAACGCTTCCCCTTTATCGCCGACGTGCGCGGCAAGGGCCTGCTTTTGGGCGCCGAGATGGTCGCCGATCCCGATACGCTGCGGCCGATCGCGCCGGCGAAGAAGGCCACGCAACGACTGCTCGACCTCGCCTATGAGCGCGGCCTGATCATCTATGGCAGGCGGGTCAAGGGCGGCGTCGACGGCGACAATTTCATGGTCGCGCCGCCGATGATCGTCACCGCCGAGCAGATCGGCGAAATCGTCGCCATCATCGGCGAGTCGCTGGAAGTGCTGGCAAGCGAGCTTGATTTGCCGGTCGAGGGTTGAGGGCGGACATGGCGACCGGTCGCACCCCCCTCTGGCCTGCCGGCCATCTCCCCCTCAAGGGGGGAGATCGGCAGCTTCGCCGACCGCTCCCTTTCTTCAACGTTGAAGTTTGGCGAATGCCGAAGCGACATCTGATCTCCCCCCTTGAGGGGGAGATGTCCGGCAGGACAGAGGGGGGTGCCTTGGCGCTGAGCTTCCAGTGACGGCTCCCTCGCCCAAGGTCCTCATCCGACCCGGTACCGTCGAGGACGTCGAGACGATCCATGCCGCCATCCTGCGGCTTGGCGTCCATATCGGTGCGCCGGAGGAGATCACCTCGACGCCTGACGATCTGCGCCGCTACGGCTTTGGCGAAAAACGCGCCTTCTCCACCCTGATCGCGGAAGTGGGCGGCGAATTCGCCGGCCTTTGCCTGCATTTCCCGATCTTCTCGACCTGGATGGGGCGGCCCGGCGTCTACGTGCAGGACCTCTATGTCGACGACCGTTTTCGCGGCCGCAGGATCGGCGAGCGCCTGCTGCGCCAGGTCGCGCGAGAATGTCGGAAGGACGGCGGCGTCTATCTTCGGCTGTCCGTCGATACCGACAATGAAACCGCCAAGGCCTTTTACGAAAGGCTTGGCATTGTCTGGTCGAGCTACGAGCAGGTGCAGAAGATCGTCGGCGATGCCTTCTTCGCCTTCGCCGATGCATCGGACGATGGAGAGCGAGAGTGAAAGCCTTCCATGCCGAGGAGCAGAAACGCCACGCCCCCAAGGCCTTCCTCTCAAGTGGCGCACCACAGCCCAACCCTGAGAAACCCGAACGCGTCGAGCGATTGTTGGCTGGAGCCAGGGCCGCCGGCTGCACGATCAAGCGGCCTAGGGATCATGGACTAGGCCCGATCGCTGCGGTGCACACGCCCGAATATCTTGATTTCCTCGAGCATATCTACACCCGCTGGCAACGCATCGAGGGCGCCTCGGCTGAAGTCATCCCCAACATCCACCCGATCGCGCGCGGCGGCTCCTATCCGGCTTCGGCGGTCGGCCAGGCCGGCTACCATATGGCCGACACCGCTTGCCCGATCTCCAGCGAGACATGGCAGAGCGCGCTATGGAGCGCCTGGAGCGCTGCTGAGGCCGCCGAGGCGGTGATGGCAGGCGCGCCTTCAGCCTATGCGCTCTGCCGTCCGCCCGGCCATCACGCTTTTGCCGATGTCGCCGGCGGCTTCTGCTTCGTCAACAATTCGGCGGTGGCGGCACAGACCTTGCGCAAACAAGCGGTGCGGGTGGCGATCCTCGATGTCGACCTGCATCACGGCAATGGCACGCAGGGCATTTTCTATACAAGACCAGACGTGCTGACGATCTCGCTGCATGCCGACCCGGTGCGCTTCTATCCGTTCTTCTGGGGCTATGCCGACGAGCGCGGTGAAGGTGCCGGCCTCGGCTATAATCTCAATCTGCCGTTACAGCGCAAATCCGGCGATGCGGCGTTTCTCGCAGCGCTTGATATGGCGTTCCAGCGCATCCGCGCCTTTGCGCCGGAAGCGCTGGTGGTGGCGCTGGGGCTCGATGCCTTCGAAGGCGATCCGTTCGGTGGGCTGTCGGTGACGACACCGGGCTTCTCGCGCATCGGCGAGGCCATTGCCGGGCTCGGCCTGCCGACGGTCATCGTCCAGGAAGGCGGCTATCTCTGCGATGAACTCGGCGACAATCTCACAGCGTTCCTCACCGGGTTCGGCGGCAAGTAGTTTTCGTGCCGCTTAGGATCGCTGTTGCCTCAGCATGGCGATCACGCGATGCACGCTTTCCAGCGTCTCGTCAATTTCGGCCGCCGTGTTGTAGTGCGCAATGCCGATGCGCACGACGCCCTGTTCGGCGGGAATGCCGAGTTGGTGGACGATCTCCCAGGCATAGTTGTGGCCGGACCACAGGAAGATGTTTTCGGCGTTCATCTGCCGCGCGATCGTCTCCGGGTCCATGCCGTCGACGGTGAAGGACACCGTCGGCACGCGTTCTCCGAGGCGGGCCGGATCGGTGATGCCGTGGATGGTCAAGCCTGAAATGTCGGACAGACCGTCGATCAGCCTTTGCGCCAGCGGATTCTCATAGGCGATGGATAGCTCGAATGCCCTGGCAATCTTGCGTCGTCGCGACCCGCCCTCGCCCGCCGCAGCGCCCAGTTCGGCAAAATAATCGACAGCCGCCGAGAGGCCGGCCATCAATTCGATCTGCGGCGTGCCGAGTTCGAACCGCTCCGGCAGACCGTTGGACGAGCAGCGGCATTTGTACGGCTGCAGCGCCTCGATGACCGCACGGCGCCCCCACAGAATGCCCATGTGCGGGCCGAAGAACTTATAGGCCGAGCAGATCAGGAAATCGCAGTCGATATCCCTGACGTCGATCAGGCCGTGCGGCGCGAACTGCACGGCGTCGACATAGACCAGGGCGCCGGCTTGTTTTGCGATGCGGGTCAAGGCTTTCACGCGGTTGATCGAACCGGTGAGGTTGCTGGCGTAGTTCAGGGCGACGAGCCGTGTCCTGTTGGTGATCAGCCCGGCAAGCGCCGCCTCCTCGACCTGCCAGCTCTGCTCGCCAAAAGGCAGCCAGCGCACGGCGAGGCCAAGGTCTTCGGCCAGTTGCAGCCAGGGCGAGACATTGCCCTCATGGTCCATGCGGGTGAGGATGATCTCGTCGCCCGGTTTCATCGTGCGGCCGAGCGTGCGCGACATGTGGTAGGTCAGCGTCGTCATGTTGGCGCCGATGATGATTTCCTCAGGGCTCGCGGCGCCGAGAAAATCGGCCATGGCCGCATGGGCGGCGTCGACAACTTCTTGCGCCGCCACCGTGGTCTCGAAGAACCCGCCGAGATTGGCGTTGGTGGTCAAAAAACAGCGCGCGACCGCATCGGCAACAGTCCGCGGCACCTGCGTGCCGGCGGGGTTGTCGAGATAGATGCGACGGCGGCCCTTGTCGGTCAGGGATAGCGCCGGAAATCGTTCCCGCACGGCCTCGATCGGAAAATTCATTTCTGCCGCCTTCCGTTTGTTATTGCTGGATAATTTCGCCCCACCACATTAGGGACATGGGTTGCCGACGCGCTGGTGGATGGCATCGACCGCCTTCTGCATCTCCTCGGTCCAGGTCACGTCGACCGACGACAGCGCCATTTCGAGCTGCCAGATGGCGGTTGCGCCGACGATGTTCGAGGTGACGAAGGGCCGGCTCGCTACAAAGGCATTGGCGAACAGCGCCGGCTCCATGCCAAAGGAGCGCGCCAACTCGTTGTATTCGAGCAGCACTGCCGCGGCATTCGGCGTCTCATAGCGCTGGCCGCGGTTGAAGAGCTGCGAGCGCGAGCCCTGCGGCCGCGCCCCATGGTCGTATTTGCCGGTCAAATAGCCCTGCGCCAGCGGCGAATACGGAAGCAGCGAGATCTGCTCGCGCTCGCAGACCTCGGCGAGGTTCACCTCGAAGCCGCGGTTGACGAGATTGTAAGCGTTCTGCACCGAGACCACGCGCGGCCCGATGCCTTTGTCGGCCTCGGCGATGAAGCGCATGACACCCCAGGAACTCTCGTTCGACAGGCCGAAATGGCGGATTTTTCCTGCCTTCACCAGCTCGTCGAAGACGGCGAGCGTCTCGGCTATCGGCGTCTCGTCGACCGGCGCGCCGACAGTGTCGGCCCGCCGTGGCACGGCGCCGATGCGGTTCGGGTTGGCGCCCCAGGGTATATCGCGTTCTGGCCAATGGATCTGATAAAGATCGATATAGTCGGTACCGAGCTTGGCCAGCGACTTTTCGACGGCATCGAAGATGTCGGCGCGCACCAGCTTCGACGGGCGGTCGCCGCGAAACCATGCATTGGCGGTGCGGCCGACCACTTTTGAGGCCAGGATCACCTGGTCGCGGTTGCCTCTGGCCTTCATCCAACTGCCGATGATCTTCTCGGTCCGGCCTTGCGTCTCGGCCTTGGGCGGGATCGGATAGAGCTCGGCCGTATCGATGAAATTGACGCCGCGCGAAAAGGCCAGGTCCATCTGGGCGTGGCCATCAGCCTCGGTGTTCTGCTGGCCCCAGGTCATCGACCCAAGACATATCTGGGAAACAAGAAGATCGGTCCGACCGAGGCGGCGTTTATCCATGGAATTTTTCTCCGGCGGGAAATTTGCGCGGCTGCGCGGGGATGAAGCTGCAACATACAGGAAGGCACCGCTCGTCTCCAAGCCCGCCGCCATTGATCTCGTTGCGCTGATACAAAAAGCCGGACTGCATTTTCGTGCAGTCCGGAAGTTCGCCAGGAATGGCGAGGAAAACCGGCCCTAAGCCGGCACTATACGTACGTTCGACCGCGCCAGAAGTTTCAACGGACACGTCGATTGTGATCAAAAAAATCGATGCGGCATGGCTGCCATGCAAATGCTGCACTGCACAATTGTCATGATTTGCCTATATTGAGGGCCGTGGAGGATCAACAAGGGGCCATGATTCATGGGGTTCTTCACTGAAATGTTCGCCCGGCCGCGTCCGCAGGAGCATCTGCGCTATCGCGCGGCACTTGCCCTGCTGAACGCGATGAGCAATGCCGACCGCGCCGACATTGGCGTCAAGCCGGCCGACTTCCCGCGTATCGCCCGCGAGATGTCCCTGCGCTGAATATCTGGTAGCCTCAGGTTTCCCGCGGGACCGGGAAACCTGAAAGTCTCAGCGTGATCCCAAAAAGATCGCCTTGCTCAGCGGCACGCCATTGTGGCGCAGGATGCCGTAGGCGGTGGTCACGTGGAAATAGAAGTTGGGCATGGCCAGATGCAGCAGATATTGCATGCCGGCCATCGAGATTTCGCGCTGGCCAAGCTTCAATTCGATCATCTTGCTGTCCGAGCCTTCGAAATCGGCAGCCGAGAACGTCGCCAACAGATCCAGGGTCTTGGCAATGCGCGCCTGCAAATCGGCAAAGCTCGCCTCATCGTCCTCGTATTTCGGCACTTCGCGACCGGCAAGCCGTGACGGCGCGCCCTTGGCATGATCGGTGGCAATCTGCACCTGCCTGGTCAGGGCGAACATGTCGGGCGCAAGCCTCGAGGTCAAAAACACCTGCGGATCGATCTTGCGGTCATGTGCATTCTGTTCGGCCGCCGACAGTATGTCGGACAATGCTTTCAACCTGGCCGTAAACACCGGCACGGATGCCTCGTACATCGATATGGTCACGTGAGTTTCTCCTGTCCGGCGGAACGCCGGCGGCGGGAGGTAGCGCCTTCCCCGGCGATTCTTCAAGCGTCACCTCGCCGCCGCAATCATTATGATAGAATCTCTCCATCAGGTGGAGATTCCCGATGAGAAGCGCCTTTGTTGCAGCAACCGCTTTCTTCTCCCTTGCCGTCGCCGGCCAGCCAGTGCTCGCCGCCGAAGCGCCCTATACCGACGACCGGTCCACAGCCGAAGCGGTCGTCCGCTCGCTCTACAGCGCCATCAGCCGGCATGAATTCGCGCGCGCCTGGGGCTATTTCGGCGACACCAAGCCGGCCAAGGATTTCGACACATTCGTCAAGGGCTATGACGGCACCGACAAGGTCGAGGTCCAGACCGGCGCCGTGTCCGAAGATGGCGCGGCCGGCAGCATCTACTACAATGTTCCAGTCGCCATCCGCGCGACCGACAAGGGTGGCAAGCAGACGGTCTTCGCCGGCTGCTACACGCTGCGCCAGGTCAATGCCTCGATCCAGGAACCGCCGTTCACCCCGATCTTCATCGACAAGGGTGCGCTGAAGCCGGCAACAGTCGATTTCGAGAATGCCGTGCCGGAAAGCTGCGGCGACGGTCCGCCGCCGCCGAAAAAGGACGCGGCGCTGGAGCAGGCCAGGAAGGCTTTCGCCGCCACTTATAGCGACCAGTGCGACAAGGAAACGCCTGACGGCAAGCCAGTGGGCGAGCCGGAAGTCCACTCGCTCCATTACAAGGATGCGAATGCCGCTGCCGACGAACCCGAACGCGAGACGCGGCTGTTCCGCTTCTTCTGCTCGATGGCGGCCTACAATGAGAGTGCCGTCTACTACATCACCGACGACGTATCGGGCGTCAGGCAGCTGCAGTTCGCTTCGCCGGAACTCGATATCCGTTATGAGAACAACAACAGCGAAGGCAAGGTCGAGTCGATCAACATCATCGGCTTCCAGACCGACGACCAGCTGGTCAATTCCGGCTATGACGACGCCACCAAGACGATTTCGTCCATGAACAAATGGCGCGGCGTCGGCGATGCCTCATCGGCGAGCACCTATCTGTTTCGCAACGGCAATTTCTCGCTGGTGCAATACGATGTCGACGCGTCCTATGACGGCGAGATCAACCCGCAGACCGTGCTCGACTACAACACCCCGCCTTGATAGGCCTATGAATCAGGGCGTTTTCGACAGCATCCAGTTGAGTGTGCCGCGCCAGTCGGCCATGCGGATCGGCGTGCCGTGGGTGCCGGTTTCGAAGCGGACGAAGCGGGTCGGATAGGTCTTCGATCTGGCCAGGATCGAACGGAAGAAGGCTTCCTGGTTTGCAATGGGAAAGACCGGATCCTTGCTGCCCTGGCCGAAGAAGACCGGCACGCGGCGCTTGTAGGCAGGGCCTGCGAAAAAGCTTTCGTCCCACAGCGAGCCGAGCAGCAGCAGCCCATCGATGCGACCGCCAGTGTCCTTGCGGGCAGCCAGCTTCCAGCACAGCGCGCCGCCCATCGAACCGCAGGCGACGAAGATTTTCGCACCTGGCGACTGCTCGGCGTAATGGTCGATCAACGCTGCGACCTGCGCCGCACCGGTGTCGCCGAAATCGGAAAAATCCGGGCTGAGATAGAGGCCGCCATTGCCGGCCATCAGGTTCTTGATGCGGTTGAAATTGCCGCCGAAGGTGAAGTCGTCGACGCCTTGCTTCCGGCTGCCGCCTTGCCCGTGCAAATAGAGCACGATGATGCCGGCGCCTTCAGTCTTGCCCACGGCGACGTGGCGGACATCGCCGGCGTCGGTCTTCAGCAACAGATCCTTTTGCACCTTGCGCACGCTGGTGTCGACATATTGAGCATGCACCCGGCGCTCCGGCACTTCGTCGCGAGCGTTGATATCGCGCAGCTCACGATAGTCGATGACCGTATAGGCGCCGTTGTTCGCGGATGAGAGCGTGGCCGGATAGGCGAAGAGATCGTCCTTGAAGGGCTTTAGTTCGAGGGCGGCGGCGTAAGCGGCAGACGAAACGAAAAACAGCAAAACTAGAATAGCATGGAGCGTGGGCGCCGGCAGGCCAGAGGAGGGTACAAGCGCAGACGCGTGCGGAAGGGAGCTGATAGCCATGCCCCAGCCATGCGAAATTCGGCTTTGGTTTGTCAATCCTGCAGCACGCCGCCGGCGCCCTCCAGCGCCTCTGGGGTGTCGACATCGACGGCCGCGCCCTCGCCGATCTCGATATCGACGACATCGAGCCCTTCGGCTTCGACCAGATGGCGCGCGCCGGTATCGCCTTCCAGATGCGCGATCGCCGGAAACAGTGCGCGCGGCAGCAGCACCGGGTTGCCGCGCTTTCCCTGGTGCGAGGCGCGCACGACCGCCCTGCTCCCGGATTTGCGAAACGCCTCGATAAGCCGGTCGAGGTCGCCCGACGAGATGCCCGGCATGTCGCCAAGAACGATCAGGGCGCCGGCGGCGTCATCGCTGACCCGCGCGATGCCGGCCTTCAGCGAGGAAGACAGGCCCTCGCCGAAATCCGGGTTATCTGCGAACGTCACATCGAGCCCCGAAAGTGCCGTCCGCACACGCTCGCGCTGATGCCCGGTGACGACGATCGTGCCTGAGGCTTTCGACGCCAGCACGCGCTCGGCAGCGCGGCGCACCAGCGGCTTGCCATCGAACAGCGCCAGCAGCTTGTTAGGGCCGCCCATGCGGCTGGAGCGGCCGGCGGCCAGAAGCACCACATCGATCCTTGGCTCGGCCCTCGCCGGCAGCGGCTCACGTGGCTGCGGCCGTGTCGGGATTTCCATCAGCAGCCCGCCAACGCCCATGCCGGCAATGTCCTTCGCCGTCACGTCGAGACCGGCAATCAGCCTGTCGAGAACCCAGTCGAAGCCGTTCTCCTTGGGACTGCGGGCGCAGCCGGGCGCGCCGATGACGCGCTTGCCGGCAAGTGTGCCAAGCACCAATAGGTTGCCGGGATCGACCGGCATACCGGCACGGATGACGACGCCGCCGGCTTTCTCGATCGCGGCTGGAACAACATCGCCGAAATCACTCATCGCCGAAGCGCCAAAAATCACCACCATGTCGTTGTCGCGCGCCAGCGAGACCGCAGCTTCCGCCACCGCCGCGACTTCGTGCGGCGTGCGACGCTCCGCCGTCAGCCGGGCTCCTGAACGCGCCAGCCTTGCTTCGGTCACCCGCAACGTCTTGTCGAGCACGCTCGGCTTGATGCCGGGTAGCACCGTCTGGATGACGCCGACGCGCACCGGCTGATAGGCGTTGACGGCAAAGATCTCGCCGCCGGCGCAGATTTCTGCCACGGCATCGACCAGGACCGAGGCGACGGCAAAGGGAATGATCTTTACCGTCGCGACCATCTGTCCCTTCTCGACCGGCGCATGCCTTGCTAGCGTGGCGATGGTGATGGTCGGGTCGACGGCGTTGATGGCGTCGATCATCGCCGCGTCGACGGTGAAGATGCCGGCGGCCTTGGCGTAAAGGTTGACCCTCCCGGTCGCGGCAGGCTTCGCCTCGATGTTGCGATGGACCATGCTTTGCGCGATTTTTTCGGCCGCTGCGTCCTCGCCGAGATCATCGGGCGCCAGGACAGCGGCGACTATCTGGGTTACCCCAGCCGCCTTCAGCACCGACAGATCATCAGCGCTCAGCCGGTGCGCCTTGCGCAAACGCCGGTCGCCGGCCGTGGTGGCGTGCGCCAGCACCGCACCTTCGGCCTGATCTATCGGAACCGGGCCAAATTTCACGCCGCCGCGCCCTTGCTTTCAAGGCCGCGCGAGCGGAAGGCGTGGATTGCCTGCGCCAGCACCGCGACGGCGATCTCGGCCGGGCTTGCGGCGCCAATATCGAGGCCGATCGGCGCGTGGATGCGGGCGATCTGGTCGGCACTCGCCCCCAGGGCCAGCAAGCGCTCGACGCGCTTGGCGTGTGTCTTGCGGCTGCCGAGCGCACCGACATAGAAGCAGTTGGCGTCGAGTGCCGCCTTCAGCGCGAAATCGTCAATCTTGGGATCATGGGTGACGGCAGCGAGCGCCGTGTAGCCGTCCAGCGGCTGGCGCGAAAGCACATCCTGCGGCCATTCGGCATGCAGCGCGACATCGGGAAAACGGTCGGGCGTGGCGAAGGCGGTGCGCGGATCGACGATCTCGACGGGGTAGCCGGCGATCTTCGCCATCGGCGCCAGGGCCTGGCTGATGTGGACGGCGCCGATCACCACCAGACGCGGCTGCGGCAGATGGGCGTTGAGGAAGAAGGTGCGCCCTTCGGCTTCGACCGAACCCGAATTGCCCGTGCGAAACGCCTTGGCGATCGCCGCGCCAAGATCGCCGGCGACTTGATCGCCTTCGCGCACGATGCGATCGCGGCCGTCACCAAGGTCGGTGACCAGGATCGCCGCGCGGCGGGCGCGGCGTTCGGCGTTGAGCGTCTTCAGTGCATAGGGATCCATTCGAGATCAGCCCAATCTTTCGACATAGACTTTTATCCGGCCACCGCAGGACAGGCCGACCTGCCAAGCGGTTTCGTCGGCAACGCCGAACTCCAGCATTTTCGCCTTGCCCGAACCGATGACGTCGATCGCCTCGGTCACCACCGCGCCCTCGACGCAGCCGCCCGAAACCGAGCCGTGGAAATTGCCGTCGGCGTCGATGACCAGATGACTGCCGACAGGCCGCGGCGCCGAACCCCAGGTTTCCACCACGGTTGCGATGGCGACATCCTTGCCGTCCTTCATCCAGCCTTCCGCGATAATCAGGGGATCGCGGGCTTCATCGAGATAGATGCTGTTTTCCATGATCGCTTCTCTCAGAGTCCTGTTTTTCCCGGGGAGGCATCTGTTCTCCCTCGATATGGTTACGCGGCGCGCCTCTCGCCAGCTTGCAGCCATCGGCGCGGATCGACCGACAGTGCCGATTTCTTGTCCAGCGAGGCGCAGAGATCGGCCAGCGCTTCTAGATTGTGCACCGGGCGGAACTCGTCGACATGCGGCAGCATCGCCTTGACGCCGCGCGCACGAGGCTCGAAGCCGTCGAAGCGCAGCAGCGGGTTCAGCCAGATCAGCCGCCGGCAGGATTTGTGCAGGCGTTCCATCTCCTCCGACAGGCCGGCGACATCGTCACGCTCAAGCCCGTCGGTGATCAGAAGCACCACCGCGCCCTGCCCCAATACGCGTCGCGACCACAGAAGGTTGAATTCGGAGAGCGCGTCGCCGATGCGCGTGCCGCCCGACCAGTCCTTCACCGCCGCCGAGCAGTCGGCAAGCGCGGCGTCAGGGTCGCGATGGCGCATCTGGCGCGTCAAATTGGTCAGCCTGGTGCCGAACACGAAGGCATGCACGCGCTGGCGGCTTTCCGCCAGCGAATGCAGGAAATGCAGGAAGATGCGCGTATATTGGCTCATCGAGCCCGAAATGTCGGCAAGCACCACCAGCGGCGGATGAACCTCCCGGGCCGAGCGGAATTTCGGCAGGATCAATTCACCGCCGGTGCGCGCGGCCGAGCGCATCATGGCACGCGGATCGATGCGGCGGCCATGCGCATCGGCCTTGAAGCGCCGTGTCCTGACCATGTCAAAGGGCAGCCGCAACCGGGCAATCGCCTTCTTGGCCTCGGCAATCTCAGCAGCGTCCATCTGAGCAAAATCCATGCCCCGCAGAACCTCGTTGCCGGAGAAGGTGAAGCGGGCGTCGACCTCGATCTCGGGAATTTCCTTTGGCGGCTGGCTCTTGCCGTGGCCCTCGAACATCGCCCGGCTGACGCGGTTTTCGGCTGCGCGGGGTTTTTGCTTCTCTCTGTTGTCGGGCGCCACCGGCGAAAACATCGCCAGCATCTTTTCGATCAGCTCGTGCGACTTCCAGAACAGCCGGAAGGCCTCGTCGAAGGTGGGATGGTCCTCGTGCCGCGACACCAGAACGGCGTGCAGCGTCCAATAAAAGTCGTCTCGGGAACCGATGCCGGCGGCCAGCACCGCCTCGATCGCATCCTTGACCGAAGCCGGCCCGACCCGCATGCCCGCCTTGCGCAAGGTACGGGCGAAATAGACGATGTTGTCGGCGATGCGCCCGTCCGCTGTCGCCTCTTTCGGTTCGGGACGCGGCGCCATACCCTACTCCGCCGCCGAAAGCTCGGCTTTCACCTCGTCGAGGATGCGCCGGCTTTCGCCTTGTCCGATGCGGGCAATGTCGTCCTGGTATTTCAACAGCACGCCGATCGTGTCGGAAACGGTTTCCGGATCGAGCGCCACCTTGTCGAGTTCGGTCAGCGCGCCGGCCCAGTCGATGGTCTCGGCGACGCCCGGCACCTTGAACAGCTCGATCCGGCGCAGCTTCTGGATGAACGAAACCACTTCGGCCGAGAGCCGACGGTTGGCCTGCGGCACTTTCCTGCGCACGATCTCCAGCTCGCGCTCGGCATTGGGATAGTCGACCCAGTGATAGAGGCAGCGCCGCTTCAGTGCGTCGTGGATCTCGCGGGTGCGGTTGGTGGTGATGATGACGATCGGCGGCTCTTCCGCCTTGATCGTGCCGAGCTCGGGCACTGTCACCTGGAAGTCCGACAAGATTTCGAGCAGGAACGCTTCGAAGGCTTCGTCGGTGCGGTCGAGCTCATCGATCAGGAACACCGGCGCGGCGCCGGCCTTGCCGGTCAGCGCATCGAGCACCGGGCGGCGGATCAGATATTTCTCGGAGAAGACATTGCGCTCCATATCGGAGCGATCGACTTTGCCAGCCGCCTCCTCCATGCGGATTTCGATCATCTGGGCGGCGTAGTTCCACTCGTAAACCGCGGAAGAGACATCGAGGCCTTCATAACATTGCAGGCGGATCAGCCGGCGGCCGAGCGCCTGCGCCAGCACCTTGGCGATCTCGGTCTTGCCGACGCCGGCCTCGCCTTCGAGGAACAGCGGCCGCTGCATGCGCAGGGATAAAAACAGTACGGTCGCCAGCGACCGGTCCGCCACATAGTCCGCACCGGTCAGCAGAGCGAGGGTCTCGTCGATGGTCCGCGGCGCCGGGCGCGGTTTCAACTCGGTCATTCTCTCTCCGTGGGTGCAACCATGGCGCTACAAAGCTTGGTAGCCGCGATCATGATAGATCAGCGGCCGCAAATTATCGCCGATGCGCAGGCCTGTCACCTTGCCAAAAAGCACACGATGGGTGGCCAGATCCTTGGTGTCGATCAACTCGCAGTCGAACACCACGAGCGCGTCCTTCAGTGTCGGTGCGCCGGTCGAGATGACATCCCATTCGCCCAGCGCAAAGCGCTCCGCAGCCGGCAGGCCGGTGAGACCGGAAAAGCCAACCGACAGCGCCTCCTGATGCGAAGCCAATGTGTTCAAGGCGAATTTGCCATTTTTCACGAATGGCTCGTTCTTGGGATTTTCACGATTGAGGCAGACCAGAATGGTCGGCGGCGTGTCCGACACCGAACAGGCCGCGATCACGGTCGCGCCGCGCTTGCCACCGGGACCATCGGTGGTGACCACATGGACGTGGCCGGCAAAATGGCTCATCGCGTCGCGATAGGCCTGCGGCCCAA
Organism: Mesorhizobium sp. WSM4871; assembly: GCF_055811295.1. Lineage (NCBI taxonomy): Bacteria > Pseudomonadati > Pseudomonadota > Alphaproteobacteria > Hyphomicrobiales > Phyllobacteriaceae > Mesorhizobium > Mesorhizobium sp. WSM4871. The sequence goes on from NZ_JBVVPU010000009.1 coordinate 104,101, forward strand.
TGTCGTTCTTCTTCAGCACCGATGATTTTCCCTTGGAACCCAACCGTTATATATGGCCACATAGTGCCTGCCACAAGCGAAGTGCTTGACTTGCATCCTGAATTCGCGTGTTGCACCGGGACTAGGCAGCCTTTAGGTCTTTGTGGGACATAGTGCCGGGAAACGCTTGGCCGGCACGGAGGAATTCTTCGCACGCATGCGACTCGGGACAACGACAATAGCGCTGCTGGCCTGGCTGTCGCTCTGCGGCACTGCGAGTGCCGAGACGCTGCTCGTCGGCGTCGCGGCACCTTTGTCCGGACCGTCGGCGATCCTCGGCAAGCAGATCGAGGCGGGCGCCGGGCTGGCGGCAGAGGCGAGCGGCATCGAGTTCAAGACGGTCGACGACGCTTGTACGGCCGATGGCGGCACCGCCGCAGCCAGGGAATTCGCGGCAGCAAAGGTCACCGTGGTCGTCGGCTTTCTCTGCACCGAAGCGATCGAAGCGGCACTGCCCATCCTGAAGGACGCCAACATTCCGGTCATCACCGTCGGCGTGCGCACCGAAAGCCTGACCGACCAGCGCGCCAAGACCGGCTGGCCGGTGTTTCGTCTCGGACCGCGCGGCGACGACGAGCGCAACGCCGTCGCCACCATCCTCACAGGGCTCTGGCGGAACGAGCTGTTCGCCATCATCGACGACGGCACGATCTATGGCCGCGAAATCGCCGAGACGTTTCGGGCAGCCGCCGAGCAGGCGGCGTTGAAACCGGTGTTCGTCGACACGTTCCGGCCACAGCTCGACAACCAGATCGGCCTGATCGGGCGGCTGAAGAAAGCCGGCGCGACGAACATCTTCGCCGGCGGCGACGGCGACGACATCGCCATCATGGGCCGCGACGCCGGCCAGCTCGATGCCGGGATGATTTTTGCCGGCGGCGAAACGCTGCGCACGCCGCCCGGCGACGTGCCCTATGCCACCGGCACGCTGATGATCGCGCAGCCCGAATGGTCCGATGTCGCCGACCCCAAGGTGCTGGAGGCTTTTGCCGCACGCGGGATCGCGCCGGAAGGCTACGCGCTGCCGGCCTATGCGGCGGTCGAGACCGCCAAGGCGGCCGCGGCGCTCGTGGCAACCTCCGGCAAGCCGCTTGCCGAAGCGCTCACAGCACATGATTTCACCACCGTGATCGGGCCGGTCCGTTTCGACGAAAAGGGCGATCTCAGCCAGAACCCCTACCGCGCGTTCCGTTTCGACGGTGTGCGTTTCACGCCTTTCGAGGTGAAGTGATGTTTCGCACCGGGCCGCGCAATCTGATCACCGATGTCGTCGGCCTGCGCGTCGGCAACGCCGCCGACGCCAGGCTGAAGTCGGGCGTGACTGCGCTGCTTTGCGATGAACCGGCGGTGGCTGGCGTCCAAGTGCTGGGCGGCGCGCCGGGCACGCGCGAAACGGACCTGCTGGAGCCGCATAATTCCATCGAAGCGATCCACGCCGTCGTGCTTTCCGGTGGCTCCGCCTTTGGCCTCGACGCCGCGTCGGGCGTGCAGGCGGCCTTGCGCGAGAGGGATATCGGCGTCGAGGTCGGCGGCTTTCGCGTGCCGATCGTGCCGGCGGCGATCCTGTTCGACCTGCGCAACGGCGGCGACAAGGATTGGGGCCGCTATCCGCCTTACCGCGACCTCGGCCATGAGGCTGCGCAGGCAGCCGGCGTCGACTTTCCACTCGGTACGGTCGGCGCCGGCACCGGCGCGCTGAGTGCAGGCCTCAAGGGCGGCCTCGGGTCGGCCTCGACGCTGCTCGACAGCGGCGTCACCATCGGCGCGTTGGCCGCCGTCAACCCGACCGGCTCGGTGACGGTTGGTCGCGGCAGGCACTTCTGGGCGGCACCGTTCGAAATCGGCGACGAGTTTGGCGGGCTCGGCTATCCCTCGCCGATGCCGGCCGACGCGAGACGGATCCTGCTGAAATTCCGCGACAAGACCATAGAGCCCGGCGGCAACACCACCATCGCCGTCATCGCCACCGATGCCGTTCTTACCAAGGCCGCCGCGAAACGCCTTGCCATAGCAGCGCACGACGGCTTCGTGCGCGCCATTTGGCCGACGCACACGCCCGCCGACGGCGATCTGGTGTTCGCGTTGGCGACAGGCAAAAGCGGCATCGCGCTTGCGCCCAACGATGCGATCGACCTCTACGCCGCAGCCGGCGCCACCATGGCGCGCGCCATCAGCCGCGGCGTCTTTGCCGCGACGCCGGCTGAGGGCGATCTCTTCCCGGTCTGGTCGTCGCGCTGAATGCGCGACGTTGTAATCAGGTGGGATCGGATTTTTCTTCCTCGAAGGTGACCGCGACGTCCGAATTTGCCGACAGCCAGACCTTCTTGCCGTCGACTTCAGCGACGAGGCTGAGCGGGATATAGTGGTGATGGCCCTTGTGCGCGCCCATGCCGCTGTCGGCCTTGGTCAGCTTGATCCGCTGCCCCTCGACTTTGTCGACCGTGCCGACATGAACGCCATCGGCGCCGATCACTTCCATATGCTCGCGAATTTTGCTGGCGTCGGTCATGGTGGGTCTCCTTTTAAAGCTGCGGACAATAACAAACGCCGACCGAATTGGATGCATCGGCCTTCAGACTGCACGACGTTTTGATCTCGTCGTGGTAGGGAACCACTCGACCTTGGCGGCTGAAGAGAAAAAATGATGCGAATTCTCGTCCTTTCTGCCTTTCTCCTGCTCGCCCAATTGGCAGCGCCCCTCGCCGCTCACGCTGGCGACGTCGCCGAGCTTGAAATCCTCGGCTTCAGCCGGGATGGAAGCGTGTTCGCCTTCGAGGAATATGGCGTCCAGGACGGATCGGGATTTCCCTATGCCAATCGCTACTACATCAACACCGCCGACGACAGCTTTCTCCAGGGCACGCCGATCAAGGTCCGTCTCGACGACGAGAACGCCACGCTCGAAGCGGCGCGCCTGCAAGCTCGGCAAAAGGGCGAAGCCATCATCAAGCAGGACGAGTTGGCCGCCAACCGCGGCATCACCGCCGGGTTCAATCCGGTGACGGAGCTTTCGGCCGATCCGTTCCGCATGGTGGTGAACCCGCGCCCGATCTTCTTTCCGGTCGACGATCCGCTCGAATTCCGGCTCGACGAGATCGGCATGAATAGTACCGAAGGTTGCGAGAGCCAGGGCGAGATCAACGGCTTTCGCCTGCTGCGCATCGAGGCGAAAGCCGGCGGCCAGACCCATCTGCTGCATGAAGACAAGTCGATCCCAAAAAGCAGAGGCTGTCCGAATGGTTATAGGATCGGTGCGGTGCAGACGTTTTCGCCGCAAGGCCTCAGCGCCTATGCCGTACTGATCGCGATACGCCAATACGGCTTCGAAGGGCCGGACTATCGCTGGATCGCGGTGACCGGCCGCCTGTGACGCCGCTCCCCGTCATCCGCAACCGCGTCTTGAGTCTTGTCCGGCGCGCCTTGCCGTCGCCGGGCACTGCTCTTTGCGGCGCTTTGTTGTGGGGTGTGGCGATGGGCGCCAGCGCACTCGTCAATCTGTTGCTGGATGACTGGGAGACCCCGGGCAAGATCCGCTTCGTCTCGCTGCTCTATGCCGCCGGTGGTGCGCTCGCCTTTCCGGCTGGCCTGTTCCTGGCGCGGCTGGTTTCGCTTGGCCGGCATTGGGAAGTTGCCTTTGCCGCCGCCTTTATCTGCCTTCTTACCGCGACGATCGCCTTGACCGGCGGGCTCTTTGCGCTGCAATACCGCTCCTACTATGTCCAGTGGCATGCACAGGCATTGACCATCGCCTGGTCCATCCAGTTCGTGTTCACGATGGCGACGGCGCTTTACCAGTTCATCGTTCTGGGCATCCGGCTTTATTTTCCGCTCGGTTTCATCGCGCTGTTTGCCGCCAGCTTCTGGTTTGCACGGCAGCAGCGTTGAGCATTCTGTCGGCCTCTGTTAGGACGCGGGCAAACGCTCTCGCAATTCAGGACTGACCGATGATCCCTCGCTACTCCCGGCCGGAAATGGTGGCCATCTGGTCGTCCGAGACCCGGTTCCGCATCTGGTTCGAGATCGAGGCCTACGCTTGTGACGCGCTGGCCGAACTCGACGTGATCCCGAAAGAGGCCGCGAAGACCATCTGGGAAAAGGGCGGGGCTGCTAAGTTCGACGTCGAGGCCATCGACGAGATCGAGCGCGTCACCAAGCACGATGTCATCGCCTTCCTGACCCATCTCGGTGAATTCGTCGGGCCTGACGCCCGCTTCATCCACCAGGGCATGACCTCCTCGGACGTTCTCGACACCTGCTTTGCCGTGCAATTGACCCGCGCCAGCGACATTCTTCTCGCCGACATCGACGGCCTGCTCGCGGCGCTCAAGCGCCGCGCTTTCGAGCACAAGGACACCGTCACCATCGGCCGCAGCCATGGCATCCATGCCGAGCCGACCACTTTCGGCGTCAAGCTGGCGCAGGCCTATGCCGAATTCTCACGCTGCCGCGAGCGCCTGGTGCATGCGCGTGAGGACATTGCCACATGCGCCATCTCCGGTGCTGTCGGCACGTTTGCCAACATCGACCCCTATGTCGAAGAGCATGTGGCGAAGAAGCTGGGGCTGAAGCCGGAACCGGTGTCGACGCAAGTGATCCCGCGCGACCGCCATGCCATGTTCTTCGCCACGCTCGGCGTCATCGCCTCCTCGATCGAGCGGCTGGCGATCGAGATACGCCATTTGCAGCGCACCGAAGTGCTGGAAGCGGAAGAGTATTTTTCGCCCGGACAAAAAGGCTCGTCGGCGATGCCGCACAAGCGCAACCCGGTGCTGACCGAGAACCTCACCGGCCTTGCCCGCATGGTGCGTTCCTTCGCGCTGCCAGCGATGGAGAACGTGGCGCTTTGGCACGAGCGCGACATTTCGCATTCGTCAGTCGAGCGCATGATCGGACCGGACGCGACGGTGACGCTCGATTTCGCGCTGTCGCGGCTGACCAGTGTCATCGACAAACTGCTTGTCTACCCCGATAACATGCTGAAGAACATGAACAAGTTCCGCGGCCTGGTGCATTCGCAGCGCGTGCTGCTGGCACTGACCCAGGCTGGCGTATCACGTGAAGACGCCTACCGGCTGGTGCAGCGCAACGCCATGAAGGTGTGGGAGCAAGGGGCTGATTTTCTTGAAGAACTTCTCGCCGACAAGGAGGTCACCGCCGCCTTGCCGGAAGCCGAGATCCGCGAGAAATTCGACCTTGGCTACCACACCAAGCATGTCGACACGATCTTCAAGCGGGTATTCGGAGAAGCGTGATGATTTCCGCGGCTGGAGACTTCGATTTTCTCGCCCTGCCGGGGCGCGGCAACTCCGGGCCGGATCACTGGATGTCGCATTGGTGCCAGGCGTTCCCGAATTCGAGCCGCGTGCTGCAAGCCGAATGGGACAGGCCCAGCCCTGAGGACTGGATCGGCCGGGTGGATGCCGCGATTGCCGCGGCACCTCGGCGCGTGGTGTTGCTGGCGCACTCACTGGCGGTGGCGACGGCCGTCAAATGGGCGGCCGGCGCCAGCGAAAGCCAACTGCGGAAAGTTGCGGGCGCATTGCTGGTTGCCCCGACCAATGTCGAGGATCCCGATTCATCCTTCGATCTGGTTCGTCCCTTCGCGCCGATGCCGTTGAAGCGCCTGCCTTTTCCTTCGCTGGTGGTCGCCAGCCGCACCGATCCGCGCGTGACTTTCGATCAAGCGACGGCCTTTGCCGCCGCCTGGGGCGCGGAACTCGCCGATGCCGGCGATCTCGGTCACATGGGAAACGAGGTCCGCCTTGGCCCGTGGCCGGCGGGCCTGCTCATGCTTGGCCGTTTGCTGGGGTCTCTAAGCGCCGACGAACTGATCAAGCCTTACCGGGAACGGTCCTGATTACCGTTCCCCAGGGGTCCTCACGGGCCGTCTCATCGGTCACATTGTCCGAACGCATCTCGACCCAGGCCAGGCCAGACCGCGATGGATCGCGGCGTCCGGCACTGGCACTCTGCCAGGCATTGGCGCCGATATGGTGGTGGTAGCCACCGGACGACAGAAATACCGCCGCGCCGCCATATTTCGCCACAGTATCGAAGCCGAACTCCTTGTTCCACCAGGCTTCGGCCTCTTCCGGCCGACCCACGCGCAGATGGACGTGGCCGATGATGCTGTTGTCCGGCGCGCCCTGCCAGCCGGCATCGCCGGCCGGAACTTCGGCGACGACCGAGGGGATATTGAGCTGCTCGGTCGCCATCGCGATCTTGTCGCCGTTCCACTTCCAGTCCCGCGGCTGGCGATCGGCGTAGATCTCGATGCCGTTGCCCTCGGGGTCGGTCAGATAGAGCGCCTCGCTGACCAGGTGATCGGATGCGCCCTCGATGGCGATCTTGTTGGCGATGGCATGATTGATCCAGCGGCCGAGATCGGCACGACTGGGCAGCAGGAAGGCAGTGTGGAACAGACCGGCGCTACGCGGATCGTCGGGCTTTGCCGCCGGATCCGCCTCGATGACGAACAGCGGGCGATTGGCGGCGCCCAGCGTGATCGCGCCGTCGGTACGGCTCAATTCCTGCAGGCCGACGACCTTGCGATAGTAGGCGGCCAGGCTTTCGGCGTCCCGCGCGCGCAACCCGACGCGGGCAACGCTCACCGGTGTCGTGGCGGCAAAAGGCAATTCGCTCATCGAACTCTCCGTTTGGGCAGCACTTGATGACGCTCCCAAGGCCAGGAGCCCGGCGCCGCCGATCATTGTACGTCGTGTCAGCGCCAAAATCCCGGTCCTTCACGGCTGTTTCTCTCCCGACGACAGATCGTCGATCACGATCGTTCACACAAGACGGCAGGAAGCGAACAAGGTGTTCACTATTGTGATCACAAGCGTCGAACAGCTTTGGCTTGGCACATGGCCTTATCCAAAACCGGCACCCACTTTTTGGGATCGTGCGCGGTTGCATGCGGCGATGCCGCTCGCTACATGCGCGCCATGAAAGTCAGGGATGCAGATATTCTCATCGTGCCGGGCTACACCAATTCCGGCCCGGACCATTGGCAGAGCCGCTGGCAGGCGAAATTGTCGACGGCGCGCCGCGTCGAGCAGGCGGAATGGTCGAAGCCGGTGCGCGACGACTGGACGGCGAGCGTGGCGAAAGCGGTCAACGAGGCCGAGCGGCCAGTCGTCATCGTCGCGCATTCGCTCGGCGTCGCCACGGCTGTCCAGGCCATGCCGCAGTTCCAGCGGCCGGTGGCCGGCGCTTTTTTCGTGGCGCCACCCGACGTCGCCAATCCCAGGATAAAGCCGAAGCACCTGATGACCTTCGGCCCCTACCCGCGCGAGCCGCTGGCCTTCCCCTCGGTGGTGATCGCCAGCCGCAACGACCCGTTCTGCGCCTTCGACATTGCCGAAGACATTGCCGGCGCCTGGGGCTCGCTGTTCATCGACGCCGGCGATGCCGGCCATCTCAATGCGGATTCGGGATTCGGCCCGTGGCCTGAAGGCTCGATGACCTTCGCCAAGTTCCTGACGGACCTTTAGAGCATGATGTCGTCCGAAAACCGCTTCACACTTTTCGGCATCATGCTTTAGGACCCGATCGAATCCCTGACGTTTTTCAGCAGGGTTTTTGCGCCGAGCGAAATGAGCGAATGCTCGGAGCCCATGGCCAGCAGCCGGTAGCCCATGGCCACCACACGGCCGGCAATGGCCGGTTCCATGACGTAGATCGCGGCATGCTTGCCGGCCTTGCGCGTGCGTTCGGCGATCGAGGCGACGGTTTCCATCATGCTTTCCAGCGTCGAATTGACGGTGGTGCCTTTCGACCAGGCAATCGAGAAATCCGACGGGCCGAGGAAGATGCCGTCGATGCCCGGCGTATCGAGAATGCCGTCGAGCGCGTCGAGCGCGGCGCGCGTCTCGACCATGGCGAAGGCCATGGTGCGCTGGTTGCTATCGCGCAGCCAGTCGGCAAAGTCGCCCTTGCCGTGGCGCGGGAAGGCGTAGGTCGGGCCCCAGGAGCGCTCACCAAGCGGCGGGTATTTCATGGCGGCGGCGAACAGCCTGGCGTCCGCGACCGAATTCACCATCGGCGCGATCACCGCCTCGGCGCCGAAATCGAGCGCGCGGCTGGCCATGTCGAAGCGGCCGACGGGAATGCGCACCAGCGCCGGTTTGTCGGCCGCCAGGACCGGCGCGATGCCGCGCAACACGCTGTCCTCATTGTGGCCGCCATGCTGCATGTCGAGCGTGACGGCATCGAACCCCTGTTTGGCTAGGATTTCGACCGTCAAGGCATCCGGCACGCCGGACCACGCGGTGCACAGCGTTTCATCCGCCGCCAGGCGTGACTTCAGGGACATTGGCGCTTTCCTTGTTGAACAAAGGCGCGTTGACAGGCTCAGGCACAGTTTCAGCCGGAAACGGCGGCAAAGGCAAAGAAAAACCGCCCGGCTGGGCCGGGCGGTCTATTGGTCCAGAATCCATCAGGTATTTTTGATCTGCTCGATGGCCTGCGCCATCAGCTCATCCATGGTGCGGCGGATCTGATGGTCCGACTGTTCGACGCCGGCCTCATCGAAATCCTTGCGGATCTTGCGAAAAACGTCGTGATCGCCGGCTTCCTCGATGTCAGCGACGACCACCTGCTTGGCGTAGGCTTCGGCATCGGCGCCAGATTTGCCCAGTTTCTCCGCGGCCCACATGCCGAGCGCCCTGTTGCGGCGGGCCGAGGCCTTGAACCGAAGCTCCTCGTCGAATGCGAATTTGCGCTCGAAGCCCTCTTCGCGGTCTTTCATGCTGCTCATGGCATCCCTCCGATGAAATCCGATTCGTTGACGGTGAATATGTGTGGTGGGCGAGCACAAACCAAAAGGCCGCGGGCCGGTCAATATGCTACATCGCTTGCTGCGCTGCGGCATTTCAGTCCGGAAAGCGGTGATTGAAAGGATTTGCCGATTGAGCAAACACCTGGATTGAGATAGACACCGGCATTGAACCCTACCCGTTGCCTCACCAATTTAGGCTGACGGACAGGAACTGGTCGCTTGCCGCCTGCCCGGAAATCCAGAGAAAAATCAGATGAAAAATCGCCGCCGCATTTATGAAGGCAAGGCCAAGATCCTCTATGAAGGACCTGAGCCGGGAACGCTGATCCAGTTCTTCAAGGATGACGCAACCGCCTTCAACAAGAAGAAACACGAAGTCGTCGATGGCAAGGGCGTGCTCAACAACCGCATTTCCGAGCATATCTTCAACCATCTCAACCGGATGGGCATTCCCACCCACTTCATCCGCCGGCTCAACATGCGTGAGCAGTTGATCAAGGAAGTCGAGATCATCCCGCTCGAGGTGGTCGTGCGCAATGTCGCGGCCGGCTCATTGGCCAAGCGCCTCGGCATCGAGGAAGGCACGGTGCTGCCGCGCTCGATCATCGAATTCTATTACAAGGCCGACGCGCTCGACGATCCGATGGTGTCGGAAGAGCACATCACCGCTTTCGGCTGGGCAAGCCCGCAGGAGATCGACGACGTCATGGCGCTGGCCATCCGCGTCAACGATTTTCTGTCCGGCCTGTTCATGGGCGTCGGCATCCAGCTCGTCGACTTCAAGATCGAGTGCGGCCGCCTGTTCGAGGGCGACATGATGCGCATCGTCGTCGCCGACGAGATCTCGCCCGATTCCTGCCGGCTGTGGGACGTGGCGACGCAGGACAAGCTCGACAAGGACCGCTTCCGCCGCGACATGGGCGGGTTGGTCGAAGCCTACCAGGAAGTTGCCCGCCGGCTCGGCATCATGAACGAGAACGAGCCACCGCGCCACGCTGGGCCGGTACTCGTCGCGTCCACCGAGCCGCCCAAGGGCATGAAGCACTAAACCCAAACAGGAGCATGTCCAGCGTGATCAAGGCCCGCGTTACCGTAACCCTCAAAAACGGCGTGCTCGACCCGCAAGGCAAGGCGATCGAACACGCGCTGACGGGACTGGGTTTTGGCGGCGTCGGCCAGGTACGCCAGGGCAAGGTCTTTGACGTCGAGCTCGCCGAGACCGACAAGACCAAGGCCGAGGCTGATCTCAAGGCGATGTGCGACAAGCTTCTGGCGAATACGGTGATTGAGAACTACGCGGTGGAGATTGCCTGAGGTGAAATCAGCCGTCGTCCTTCTCCCCGGCCTCAATCGCGACCGCGACATGATCGCGGCACTGACCAAGATTTCCGGCAAGGCGCCGGCCACCGTCTGGCAGACCGACACCGAAATCCCCGACGTCGACCTGATCGCCATTCCCGGCGGCTTCTCCTTCGGCGATTATCTGCGCTGCGGGGCGATTGCCGCGCGCATGCCGGTGATGCGGGCGGTCGCCGAAAAGGCGGCCAAGGGCGTCATGGTCATCGGCGTGTGCAACGGTTTCCAGATCCTGGTCGAGGCCGGAATGCTGCCGGGAGCATTGATGCGCAACAGCTCGCTGAAATTCGTCTGCCGGCAGGTGAAATTGCAGATCGCCAATGCCAACACCATGTTCACCCGCCGCTACCAACCGGGCCAAGTCATCCGTTCGCCGGTGGCGCATCACGACGGCAATTATTTCGCCGACGCCGAGACGCTTGCCAGGATCGAAGGCGAAGGCCAGGTGGTGTTCCGCTATGCCGAGGGCACCAATCCCAACGGCTCGATCAACGACATCGCCGGAATCATCAACAGCCAGGGCAATGTACTGGGCCTGATGCCGCATCCCGAGAACCTGATTGAAGCAGCGCATGGCGGCAATGACGGCCGGGCTTTGTTCGAAGGCGCCCTCGGCATCGCCGCTTGATATTTCCCTTTCCAACCTGAGACGGAAGCCGCTTGACCATGAGACAGACGATCGCCTGCCTCGCTCTCATCGCAACCGGTTTTGTGCTTGCCTCCTGCCAGTCGAGCCCGAAGAGCGCACCGGTTCCCTCGGGCAAAAGCGCCTCGCTGCTGGCCATGGAGCAAGTCGCAATCGCCGCCCACAAATGCTGGATCGCCAGCAAGGATCCGGCCTTCAAATCCTACCAGATGGCCAATGAGCTGAATTCGTTCAGCGGCACGCCGCGCTTCCTGCTGGTGCCGGCCAAGCATTATGGCGGCAAACCGCTGCTGGTGGTCCAAGCGCAAGGCAATTCCAGCCGCGTCGACGTTTTCGGTCCACTGATGGCTGAGCCACTTGGCGCGCGCATCGGCTCGGACATTGCCCGCTGGCGGACCGGCAATCCCTCCTGCACCGCCGCCGCATAGGGCGATGGGCGGCCGGTTCCTGCAGATATCGGGTCTTGTCATAGGCCTTGCCGGGCTTGTCCTGCAAATCTGCATCACCGTGCCAGCCTCGATGGCGGCGGGCCGCGGTTTCCTCGGCTCGCTTATCTTCTATTTCAGCTTCTTCACCATCCTGACCAATATCGGCGCGGTGCTCGTCCACACTGCCCTGCTGTCATCCACTGGCTATGCCTGGTTTCCGGCTTTTGCCGGGCCACGGGTGCGTGCGGGCGTAGCGGTGGCGATCACGCTGGTCTTCATCATCTACGCAACCGTTCTGGCGCAGCTTTGGCAGCCGCAAGGGCTGTTCCTGGTCTGCGACGTGCTGCTGCATTATGTGACGCCGATGCTGTTCGTGCTGTGGTGGCTTGTGGCCGGCGCCGACGGCACCACAAGGTGGTGCGACATATCCTGGTGGATGGTCTATCCCATTGCCTACCTGGTCTATGTGCTGGCGCGGGCGCCGATCGCCGGCGAGGTGCCCTACCCCTTCCTCAATGTCGCCAAGAACGGCGCGACCAGCGTCGCCATCTCGGCGCTGGCCGTCACCGGTCTTTTTCTCGTGCTGTGTGTCGTTGCCGTGCTCGTGGATCGCGGCATCTCACGGGTCAGGGGTTCGAAAGTTCGCTAGAACCTTGCTGGCAAACATGCTTGCGAAGGTTCACTCCCAGAAGGGCCTGAGACCTTCGCGATGGGCGTCGCACCGGGAGATGCCGATATCCTTGAGCTGATCGTCGGTCATCTCCAGCAGGACCAGCCGGCTGCGGCGGCGCTCCAGCAGGCTGCCGATCCAGTTCGCAAGCGACCTGACCACGCGCACAAGGCGACCGACATAGGTTCGCTGGCCAGAGGCGCGCGCGCCAAGCGGTTCAGTTCTCCCGTAACGGATTGTCTCAATTGTGCTCATTTTCTTTCTGCCGAAATTTGCAATTGCAGCCCTTTTGCCACGCAATCCATATGTATTGACTCTTAATTTGGTGCAATATAGGAAATTGTCACCATGACAAATTGGCTCCCCGATCTCAATACCGGATCCGGCCCCCTCTATCAGCGTCTTGCTGACAGCATTGAGTCAGATATCGACAAGGGTGTCATCGGGGCCGGCGCAAAGCTGCCGCCGCAGCGCGATCTGGCCTACGATATCGGGGCCACTGTCGGCACGGTCGGCCGAGCCTATCAACTGCTGCGCGAGCGCGGCCTGGTGAGCGGCGAGGTCGGGCGCGGCACCTATGTCCTGGCTCAACAATCGGAGGGCACGAAGCCCGATTTCCTTGAACCCGGCCAGCAAGGCACACGCTTTGTCGATGCGCCGCGCGGCAAGCTGCGCTTCGACAGCACGGCCGCGCCCGACGTCGGCCAAGGCGCCATTATTGCCGACGTGCTGTCGCGCACGGCGCAGGACCATCCGCATGAAATTTCAAGCTACACGCGCGACTTTCCCGACCGCTGGTTCGAGGCCGGCAGCCATTGGCTGGCCCGGAATTCCTTTCGTCCCGCGCCCGACGCCATCGTGCCGACACTCGGCACGCATGCGGCTGTCATGGCGGCCATCGCCGCGATCACCACGCCCGGCGACACCATCGCCTTCGAGCACCTCACCTATTCGCAGATCTCGCGCAGCGCCGGCCTGATCGGCCGCCGCACCGCGCTGGTGACATCGGACAATGAAGGCGTCGATCCCGACGATTTCGAACGCGTCTGCGCGCAAAAACACCCAAAGATGATGTTCCTGATGCCGACGGCCCAGAACCCGACGCTGGTGACGATGCCGGCGGCGCGCCGCGAGGCGATCGCGCGCGTGGCGCGCCAATACAATGTCATCCTGATCGAGGACGACCTCTATGGCCATCTGACCGACGACAAGGAGCCGATGCTCGCCGAATATGCCCCTGAACGGACCATAGTCGCCGGCGGCCTGTCGAAATCGGTCGCAGCGGGCGTTCGCGGCGGGTGGCTCGCCTGTCCGGCGGCCTATCGACACCGCATTCGGGTGGCGCACAAGATGATGACCGGCGGCCTGCCCTTCCTGCTGGCGGAAGTCGGGGCAAGGCTGGTGCTGTCCGGCCAAGCCCACGAGATCCGCGAGCGCAGCATCGCCGAAATCGGCGGGCGCATCGCGATCGTACGCGAGACCTTGGCCGGGTTCGACTTCAGGGCGCATGACATGGTGCCGTTCGTCTGGCTCACCTTGCCCGACCCATGGCTTTCCGGCACCTTCAAGAATGCCTGCCTCGAGAACGGCGTGCTGCTCGACGATGAGGATGAGTTCAAGGCCGGCCGTTCGGAGCAGGTGTTCCATGGCGTTCGCTTCGGCGTCTCGCAACCGGGGCAACGCAAGGATCTTGCTGATGGCATCGCGGTGATCCGGCGGCTGCTCGACGAAGGCCGCGCCGGCTACGACAGTTTTTCCTGAGTTCGGCCCCGCGGTTCGGCAAGTCAGGCAGGCATGAGCGCCGCCCTGTGTTTTTCCGGCTTTTTTCGCCAATCGATGGGGTGTCACAACGCCAAGCTTGCGATAAGAGGGGACTCAAAATCCCCGCTCCCACGGAACCAAATCGCCGCCCATGACTATTTCCAATTCCGTGCCGATCACTCCGGAACTCATTGCCGCGCACGGGCTGAAACCCGACGAATATCAGCGCATCCTCGACCTGGTCGGGCGCGAGCCGAGTTTTACCGAGCTTGGCATCTTCTCGGCGATGTGGAACGAGCACTGTTCCTACAAATCCTCGAAAAAGTGGCTGCGCACGCTGCCGACCACCGGGCCGCGGGTCATCCAGGGTCCGGGCGAGAATGCCGGCGTGGTCGATATCGGCGACGGCGACTGCGTCGTCTTCAAGATGGAGAGCCACAACCACCCCTCCTATATCGAACCCTACCAAGGGGCCGCGACAGGCGTCGGCGGTATATTGCGCGACGTCTTCACCATGGGCGCGCGGCCGATCGCGGCAATGAACGCACTGCGCTTCGGCGCGCCAGACCATCCCAAGACAAGACATCTGGTTGCCGGCGTCGTGTCCGGCGTCGGCGGCTACGGCAATTCCTTCGGCGTGCCGACGGTCGGCGGCGAGGTCAATTTCGACGCCCGCTATAACGGCAACATCCTGGTCAACGCCTTTGCCGCCGGCCTCGCCAAGACCGACGCGATCTTCCTGTCGGAAGCCAAGGGCGTCGGCCTGCCGGTCGTCTATCTCGGTGCCAAGACCGGCCGCGACGGCGTCGGTGGCGCCACGATGGCCTCAGCCGAGTTCGACGACAAGATCGACGAGAAGCGCCCGACCGTCCAGGTCGGCGACCCCTTCACCGAGAAATGCCTGCTGGAGGCCTGCCTCGAACTGATGGCGTCGGGCGCCGTCATCGCCATCCAGGACATGGGTGCGGCCGGCCTCACCTGCTCGGCGGTCGAAATGGGTGCCAAGGGCGATCTCGGCATCGAGCTCGACCTCGACAAAGTGCCGGTGCGCGAGGAGCGCATGAGCGCTTATGAGATGATGCTGTCGGAAAGCCAGGAGCGCATGCTGATGGTGCTGCGCCCCGAAAAGGAAAAGGAAGCGGAGGCGATCTTCCACAAATGGGGGCTCGACTTCGCCATCGTCGGCAAGACCACCGACGATCTGCGTTTTCGCGTGCTGCACCAGGGCGACGAAGTCGCCGATCTGCCGATCAAGGATCTTGGCGACAAGGCCCCGGAATATGACCGCCCGTGGGTCGAGCCGAAAAAGCCGGAGCCGCTGGCGGCCGCCGATGCCCCTCAGGCGGACGTCGCCGACGCATTGCTGAAACTGCTCGGCGGACCGGATCTGTCCTCGCGGCGCTGGGTCTGGGAGCAGTATGACACGCTGATCCAGGGCAATTCGCTGCAGCTTCCGGGCGGCGATGCCGGCGTGGTGCGCGTCGAGGGCCATCCGACCAAGGCGCTGGCCTTCTCCTCGGACGTCACGCCGCGCTATTGCGAGGCCGACCCTTACGAAGGCGGCAAGCAGGCGGTGGCCGAATGCTGGCGCAACCTTACCGCCACCGGCGCCTTGCCGCTGGCGGCCACCGACAACCTCAATTTCGGCAATCCCGAACGGCCCGAGATCATGGGGCAATTGGTCGGTGCGGTGAAAGGCATTGGCGATGCCTGCCGCGCGCTCGGCTTTCCGATCGTCTCGGGCAATGTCTCGCTCTACAACGAGACAAACGGGCGCGGCATCCTGCCGACCCCGACCATTGGCGGCGTCGGGTTGATCGCCGACTGGTCGAAGATGGTGCGGATCGGCTTTGCCGCCGAAGACCAGATGATCCTGCTGGTCGGCGCGCCGCCGATGTGGGGAACGCATCTTGGCCAGTCCGTCTATTTCAGAGACATCCACGGCCGCGCCGACGGCCCGCCGCCACCGGTCGATCTCGACCATGAAAAACGCGTCGGCGACCATGTCCGCGCTTTGATCGCCTCCGGGGTGGTGACGGCCGCTCACGACGTTTCCGACGGCGGTATCGCGGTGGCGCTGGCCGAGATGGCGATGGCCTCCGGCATCGGCGCAACCATTCCCGGCCTGGTCGGGACCGATCCGATCCCGGTCTGGTTCGGCGAGGACCAGGGCCGCTATCTCCTGACGCTGTCGATCGATCCGCAGAGCGAGCAATGGGACGCCATTCGCGAACAGCAGGGCAAGCTCGGCGTCTTCGCGCCGTGGATCGGCTCGACGGGAGGGAGCGAATTGAAACTTGGCGAGGCGCGTGCGATCCCGGTCAGCGAATTGAGCGCCGCCCACGAGGCCTGGTTTCCTCGCTTCATGGATCAGGCCATTTGACGAGGCTGGCTGCGCGGGCGCTGCTTGCAGTCGTTTTCTGGCCGTCGCTGTTCTTCTTCTGGTTCCTTGGGCCGTTCGTCTTTTTCCTGCTGTCGACGACCTCAAGCGAGGTTTGCCCCCGGCTGGAAACCCGCGCCGAGTTCCTGGCCGCGGCCAATGGCACGATCCCAATGTTGGCCGTCCAGAGTCTTGTCTATGCGATTCCGATCCTGTGCCTTCTCCTCTGGAACCGGCTTTCGCCTGAGCCGGCGCGGGCACGGCAAATCGTCACCTGCGTCAAGCTGCTTGGCGTGGCCATCGTCACGGGATCGTTGTGGGAATACGGCTCTTCGCTGGCCTGTGATGGTTACGGCCAGCCGTTCTTCTCGCCGCTCTGGCAGATGACGAGCTACCTTCCGATCGTCAGCATAGTGATCAACATTCCGCTCTATGTGCTGGCTTTCAGCCTTGGCCGTGCCTTCTCGACACGTGAGGATGTTGCTAGAGATGATGCGGTCCATCCGGAGCAAAATGTCTTGTGAGCCGCCAATCGCCCTGGCACAGGCGAGAACCGCTTCAATACGGACCAGAAAGGCTTTAGGTTCATCCGAGTCACATCGCACGGGCCGCACCGCGGCCCCCCGAACAGGAATTTGCCATGGCAATGGACGCCCACGACATCGAGAAACTGATCAGGGAAGGCATCCCGGACGCCAAGGTGACGATTCGCGACCTGGCCGGCGACGGCGACCACTACGCGGCCGAAGTGGTGGCGGAAAGCTTTCGCGGCAAGAGCCGCGTCCAGCAGCACCAGATGGTCTATGACGCGCTGAAGGGCAATATGGGCGGCGTGCTGCATGCACTGGCGCTGCAGACAAGCGTGCCGGACTGAACTCCCGGCCGGCGCTGCTCAGATCTTCACCAGCATCGCCGTCAGATACATGAAGCCAACCCCGGCCGCCAATCCAGCCATCGCGGCCGGTGCGAATAGGGCGCGCGTGCCGTCGGCCCGCTGACGAAGCTGCATCGACACCAGTTCGACGATCACCTGCAGGATTGCCCCCGCGCCGACCGCCAACGCCAGTGCCGACCACTGCGGAGCATAGGCGAGGCTGCCGATCCACAGGCCGACGACCGCAGGACCGCCTGCGAGCAGCGTCAGCGCGGCGAAGGTGCGCAGTGGCGGGCGCTGCTTCAGGATGGGGGCGGCGATGCCGATGCCCTCGGTGATGTTGTGCAATGTGAAGCCGAGCACGAGGAAGGTGCCGAGCCCCGCCGCACCCGAGGCGAAGGCGGCGCCGATCGCCAGTCCTTCGCCGAGATTGTGCAGGCCGATGCCGAGCGCGATGAAGGTGGCGAGCGCCAGGCCCGTCGGCGTCCCGCTCCGCCGGCCCGCGGCCATCAGCAGAAGGAAACTGGCGGCGGCGGCGAGCACGATCATTGTCGGCCCCTGGAACAAGGCGGCGGCTTCGCCGGCCAGTTCGAACGCGTCCTCCAGGGTATCGACAAAGAGGAAGGCGAGCAAACCGACGGTCAGCGACAGCAGGAAGTCCATGCCGCTTCGTCCGACGCCACGGAGGGCGGGATAGAACATCAGGCCGATCGCCACAGGCAGGATGCCGACGAAGGCGCCGAGCGCCGCCTGCGCGGCGAAGCTCAGCGAATCGCGCGTCGGCGTCGGTACGGCGACAGCGATCTCGTGCGTGAAGGTGGTCCCGGAATTGGTCACGACGTTGATCGCATGCGCCTCCCCCAGCACCCAGGGATACGGCAGGCTGATCCAGGCCGTGGCGCCGCGCGCGATCTGGCCAGGTGGATCCTGCGTGAACTGCCAGTAGGCATCGTCGACCTGGACCTGCGCGATGGTCATCGGTTCCGATCCGCCGGCCCGGATGAGGACGCGGATGCCATCCGCCCCCAGGATCGTCCGCTCGAAGGTGATGTTCTCGACCGGCGGTGCGCCATTGCGGAAGCTCGATAGCGGGTCCGAGGCGAGCAGCCAGGCTATCGCCAGCCCGAGCACGGCAAGCGGCAGCGCGATCCAGAGCAGATAGGCCCACCTCGGGCGATCGGCACGCGTGTCGGCGGAAGGCTGGCTCAGATCGGTCACGACACGGCCTCCACGACGTCGAACATGCCGGACCAGCCGAGTTCGGTGAATTCCGACTGGTGAGGATGGAACATGTAGAGGCCCGGTTCGTGTTCCCGGAAATGGAACTCGAGGATGCCGCGCTCGGCCTGGCATTGGGTGATCAGGTCGACAGTCCTAAGCGTAGGGGTCAGCGTCGTGCCCTGATTGTAGTAGTCGAAGAAATTGGCGTGCAAATGGAAGGAATTGATCGGATCGAACTCGACGACATTGACGAGATAGATACGCACCGGCTTGTCCTTGAGCACCCGGATCGGCTTTTTCGCATAGGCGTGGGCGACGGTATTGACGGCGTAGACCTCGTTCTCGCCGTCGAAGTTGGTGTCGAAGGCATTCATGACCATGACGAATTCCTGCCAGCCGGCATTCTCGGTCGTGCCGAGGAGGCGTGAGCGGGCGACCGCTTCGTATTCGGGGTGCCGGGCCGGATCGGGATCGATCACGAAGGCGCCGTACATGCCTTTTTGAATGTGCCGCTTCAACGGCAGGGCGTGGCAGTGGTAGAGATGACAGCCGAACGGCCTGGCATCGAACTCGTAGACGAACTCCTCGCCTGGCCCGATCAGGCCGGCGCCCGGCACACCGTCCATGCGCGCGGCATGAATGCCGTGAAAATGCATCGAATGCGGATGCGAGCCGTGGTTGCGGAAGACGATCCTCAGCCGGTCGCCCTCGGTCGCGCGCAACGATGGCCCCGGCACACGGCCATTGTAGGTCCAGGCCGGGAACATGATGCCCGGCGCAATCTCGATCTCCTTGTCCTCGGCCGTGACTTCGAAGGTGCGAAGCATGCGCCCGTCCGGCAGTGTCGAGACAGTCCCGGTGTCCCAGTCGCCCAGCAGCTTCGAGGGATCGAAGCCGTTGCGGGTGTCGTCGACCTCGCCGACCGTGATCATCGAGCCATGGGCCGAAAGATGCGCCGGCGGTTCTCCACCGGCGACTGCGGCTGACATCTCGTGACCGGCATGGCTTGTCTGCCCGCGAGCGCCACTTGCCGCGACCGCTGTGCCGCCGGCAGCGGCAAGGCCACCGACCAGGAGAAGCCTTCGATCGAGCTTTCGTTCCAGCAAGGATTTTGTCTCGCGCATGGCTCTTCCCTCCAAATCTTTACCAAGATAGTCCATGCTCTAAGATTTAGCTAGAGCTATATTCCAAAATGGCCGATTGGTGCCGGATAAGGCAGGCGGTGTCGTCTCCTGAGGCTATTCGGACAACGGCTTCTTCGCTGACACAGCGATGATCGGCCCGGCCGGGTATTTGCCGCCGACGATCATCCTGTCGCCATTCGACAGCGCCGAGACCACCCCGTCGAAGAAAAGCGCGTTGGGACAGTGGAGCGCGTCGCGGAACAGCCGGGCGAAGCTGCCGAGGCTGACTTGCGAGCGTGAGATCGCCAGCACGACCGTGTCGCCGTCGCGCACGCCGACGCCATTGCGGACATAGCGAGAGACGCCGTTCTCCTCGAAGCGAGGATGAAGCCGGCCGTCGATCACCAGCATCGGGCCTGACTGCGTGGCGAATGCCACATCCGGCCGGGCCGTGGCATAGGCGCTGGTCTCCATGACCGCTGCCTTGCTATCCTTGCGGACCAGGAACACGCCGTTCGGTTTCAGGAAGAAATTGCCTTCGCCGTCCGCAAGGTTGAGTGGCGCCTTCTCACGTCCATCTTCGACGAGAAGCCCGACCGGCGACAAGTTGTCGTGATACATACCCGCATTCATGGCGAGCAGGACCGGCGTGCCCTGGCCGGCCATCGCCTTGTCGAATTCTTCCAACGAACCGAAGGCCTTGCCGTCCGCGCCAGCGTGGAAGACGCCGATGTCATGGCTGCGAAGATCGATCTCGCAGACGACGTAAGGAACCGCCTCGAAGCTGAGATCGCGGCATGGCGCGGGCAGTTCGCCGCCAATGACGACCGGCGGAAGCGCCGGTGGCCTGAACCACCAGGCCAGCGCGAGCGCGAGAACGCCAATCAGGATTGCCGCTATATGCCGCCTTTTCATCATCTTCCGGGAAAAACAGTGACCACATCTCTTGGCCCAACATCAGGCCATCCTTTGCGCCATTTGCAAGGCGATGCGGCAAACGTCTTGTTTCGAGCAACCTATGGGTTTATTTGAAGAGTATGCTTCGAGCCTGCCTCCCACGGGCGTGAAAGGATTCTCCATGAGCGGTATCAACGACTACATCGACAATGAAGTTAAGGGCAACGACGTCGTTCTCTTCATGAAGGGGACGCCCGGTTTCCCGCAATGCGGGTTTTCCGGCCAGGTCGTCCAGATCCTCGACTATATCGGCGCCGACTACAAAGGCGTGAACGTGCTGGACTCGGCCGAGCTGCGCCAGGGCATCAAGGAATTTTCCAACTGGCCGACGATCCCCCAGCTCTATGTCAAGGGCGAGTTCGTCGGCGGCTGCGACATCGTGCGCGAGATGTTCCAGGCGGGCGAGTTGCAGACATTCCTCGTCGAAAAGGGCGTGAGCGTCAAAGGCGCCGCCTGATTCCTCGTTTGTGCATGTCGTTGTCCCAAAACCGCTGCACGCTTTTGGGCGACATGCACTACAGCGTCCTTTGCGCGTCCTATAGGACGCGCAAAGGACGCTGTAGCACTTTGATGTTGCGCATGATGCTTTCCGAAAATCGGCTCCGATTTTTGGGGTCATGCGCTAACGCACCGGGGTAGCCCCACCTCGGCATTTTTAGATCCTGAACGTCGGGAGCAAGACGAACCTTTTGCGCCGGCCCTGCTGGCGTATGTTCGTTTTTAAAGATCGGACTTTGCCGTGGATCAGCATGCACAAGCGCCGCAACAGGCAAGCACCTTGCCTATTCCGCGCTGGGAGTTCATCGCGCTGTGCGCGGCGCTGATGGCGTTGAACTCGCTTGCCATCGACATCATGCTGCCGGCGCTGCAGCAGATCGGCGCATCGCTCGGCGTGGCCAATGAAAACCACCGCCAATATGTGATCACCGCCTATATTCTCGGCTTCGGCGGCGGACAGCTTTTCTTCGGGCCGATTTCGGATCGCTTCGGGCGGCGTGCGCCACTGGTCGCCGGACTGGTGATCTATGTCGCGGCGGCAGCCGCGGCTGCCATTGCGCCGTCCTTCGCCACGCTTCTGATCTGCAGGGCGGTGCAAGGCATCGGCGCCGCCGCCACACGCGTCATCGCCGTCTCGATCGTGCGCGACACATTCGACGGCCGGCGCATGGCCGAGGTGATGTCGCTGATCTTCATGGTGTTCATGGCGATACCCGTCGTCGCCCCCGGCATCGGCCAGTTCATCATGCTGTTCGCGACATGGCATGTGATCTTCATCGTCATGGCGGCCGGCGCGCTGGTCGTGTCGGCCTGGTCGCTGCTGCGCCTGCCCGAGACGCTGCATCCTGAATATCGCAGACCGTTGACGGTCGAATCTGTCCTCGGCGGCTTCCGCATCGTGCTGACCAACCGCATGGCGCTCTGCTACGCCTTCGCCAGCACCTTCATCTTCGGCGCCATGTTTGGCTTCATCGCCTCGGCGCAACAGATCTATGTCACCATCTTCAATGTCGGCGAGATGTTCCCCGTCATCTTCGCCGGCGTTGCAGGCGTGCTCGCCTTCTCCAACTATCTGAATTCCCGCCTCGTCGGCCGCATCGGCATGCGCCGCCTGTCGCAAAGCGCGTTGCTTTTGTTTCTGGCCATCAGCCTTGCCTGGCTGGTGGTATCGATCGAAATGAAGATGCCGCTCTGGCTTTTCATCACCTTTTTCGCCTGCGCGATGCTGCCGTTCGGAGCGCTCGGCGCCAATTTCAACGCGCTCGCCATGGAGCCGCTCGGGCAACTGGCCGGCACGGCATCGTCCATTCTGGGCTTCATGCAGACCTTCCTCGGCGGCATTCTCGGCACGCTGATCGGCCAGGCCTTCAACGGCACGGTCACGCCGCTGGCCGCCGGTTTCTGCAGCGTCTCGGTCGCGGCGCTGCTGATGATCCTGATCGCCGAGCGTGGCAAGATGTTCCAGCCACACAATCCGCCGGTTTGATGTCCGCGCTTTAAAGCGCGTCGCGTTCGACCGGCCTCATGCGACGCTTTAGGTTCTTGTTTTTATGCATGTCGTTACCGCAAAACCGCTGCACACTTTTGCGCGACATGCATTACGACCTACCTTCAGCGGCTGCAGTGAAACGAGGAAACAGCGTACGTCCCGCGATTGCTCCACCCATGCTGTCCGAAAGGGGCATTGGCAGAGCCTTGTCGAGAGCCTTGAGGACGGAAGCCACGAAGAGCCGGTTCAGTTGGTCATCGTTCCCCAGATGGGAATAGGTGGCGCGAGGCTTGCCAATAAGCGTGCCGTTTCGTCGAAGTGAGAACTGCAGCGTCAGGGTCATGCCCGCGCTTCCAGGGGGCGGCTCCCAACAGGCGAAGATCGCGGAGAACATCTCGTCTATGGTGTTGATGGGCTCGGGACTGCGACAAGCGCGCTCCTGTGCCCCTGCCTGGGTAGCGCCGGCAACCACAGCGAGGGCAAGGGCGGCTGCGCCAATTGCGGACCGCGTCTTCATTCGTGTCTCCCCATGTGGACGAGGTTGCGCCAATCTTTCAGCCATAGACTGCCGCCGGGTTAAACTCTGGCGAGCCTATTCCGCCCAGAGCTCGCGACGCAATTCCCGCCAGCTTTCCCTGTCCGGCGCGACGATGATGCCGCCGCCGAGATGTGACGGCAGATAGTCGCTGCCATCGAAACGCGCCGTATAGCCACCAGCCTCGGCATGGATCAGGACACCAGGCAGATGGTCCCACGGCATCAGCTTGTTGTAGACGACGAAATGGCCATGGCCGCTGGCCAGCAAACGGTATTCGTGGGCGGCGCAGCGATAGTTGAACTGCGACAGGGTCTTGGTCTGGTTGCGCGCCAGCCGCGACCGTTCCGGCTCCGGCAGGTACTGCCAGGACACGGCGCCGGTCATCTGCGACATCGCCGCGGGCTTGGCGACATGCACCTTCTCGATATTGCCATGTGCGTGACGGATGTGGCTGCCGGCGCCTTTGGCGCCGATCAGCCAGTCCTTGCCGACGGGATCGTGGATGATGCCGGCGACGGTCTCGCCCTTGACCACGACGCCCAGCATGACACCGAACAGCGGCACGCCCGAGGCGAAGTTGAAGGTGCCGTCGACCGGATCGATGACGAAGGCGAGATCCGCGTCGCCCAAGCCCTCAAGCAGCGCCGGATTGTCGGAACACGCCTCCTCGCCGACGATCATCGCCTGGGGGTAACGCTCGCGCAGCCTGACGGTGATCAGGCGCTCGGCGTTGACGTCGGCCTCGGTCACCAAATCGGCGGCCGAAGTCTTCTGGCGGATATCGCCCTCGTTCAGCCGGCGAAAGCGCGGCATGATCTCGGCCTTGGCGGCGTCGGACAGGAGTTCGGCGAGCCAGTCGATCGCGGTATCGTCAAATGTCATCGGCTTGCCTTGCGGTGAGGGTGTCGTTGAGGGCTGTAAAATCGAAGAGCTTGCGGTCGAGCAGATGAGAGGGACGCACATTGGCCATGGCGCGGATCATTGTGTCCTTGCGGCCGGGCATGCGCTTTTCCAGATCGTCGAGCATAGCCTTCATGGCGTTGCGCTGCAGGCCTTCCTGGCTGCCGCAGAGATCGCAAGGGATGATCGGGAACTGCATGGCGGCGGCGAATTTCTCGAGATCGGCCTCGGCGCAGTAGGCGAGCGGCCTGAGCACCATGACATCGCCCTCGTCATTGAGCAGTTTGGGCGGCATGGCGGCGAGGCGTCCGCCATGGAACAGGTTCATGAAGAAGGTTTCGAGGATATCCTCGCGGTGGTGGCCGAGCACCAGGGCCGAACAGCCCTCCTCCCGCGCGATGCGGTAGAGATGGCCGCGCCGCAGCCGCGAGCAGAGCGAACAATAGGTGCTGCCCTCGGGGAGCTTGTCGGTAACGATCGAATAGGTATCCTGGTATTCGATGCGGTGCGGGATGCCGTTTCTGTCGAGATAGTCGGGCAGGATGTGCTTGGGGAAGTTCGGCTGGCCCTGGTCGAGATTGCAGGCCAGGAGCTCAACCGGCAGCAGCCCGCGCCATTTGAGATCGAGCAGCAGAGCAAGCAGGCCGTAGGAATCCTTGCCGCCCGACAAGGCGACCAGCCAGCGAGCGCCGGGTGTCGCCATCGCGAAATCGTCGATCGCCTGACGGGTGAGCCGCAGCAGCCGCTTGCGCAGCTTGTTGAATTCGACGGAAGACGGCACGTCGGCAAACAACGGATGAAAGCCGCCTTCGGCATCGGCAACCGGTTCGAGCGTTTCTGGCAGCATGTTCATGGCGCGTCGGCCCCAGAGTCCTATTGGTGCCCGGAAGAGTCTTTGTGGGCTCGGGATTAACGGACATGGCGGACAAAGAAAAGGCCGCCTCGACGGGCGGCCTTTGATTGGATGTCGGATGAAGTGCCCGATCAGCGCGAATAGAATTCGACGACCAGGTTCGGTTCCATCTGCACGGCGAACGGAACGTCGGCCAGGCCGGGGATGCGCGTGAAGCTCGCGGTCATCTTGTTGTGGTCGGCTTCGATGTAGTCGGGCACGTCGCGTTCGGCGAGCCCAACCGATTCCAGCACGATCACCAGTTGCTTCGACTTCTCGCGCACTTCGATGACGTCGCCCGGCTTGCAACGGTAGGAGCCGATGTTGACGCGCTTGCCGTTGACGTTGACGTGGCCGTGGTTGACGAACTGACGGGCGGCAAAGATGGTCGGCACGAACTTGGCGCGGTAGACGACCGCGTCGAGACGCGATTCGAGCAGGCCGATCAGGTTCTCCGAAGTGTCGCCCTTGCGACGATCGGCCTCTTCATAGACCTTGCGGAACTGCTTTTCCGAAACGTCGCCATAGTGGCCCTTCAGCTTCTGCTTGGCGCGCAGCTGCAGGCCGAAATCGGAAAGCTTGCCCTTGCGGCGCTGGCCGTGCTGGCCGGGGCCGTATTCACGCTTGTTGACCGGGGACTTCGGGCGGCCCCAGATGTTTTCGCCGAGACGGCGGTCGATCTTGTACTTCGCGGATTCGCGCTTGCTCATCGCATTCCCTTTTCAAAACAACACACCCGAACCTCATGGTCCGGGTGAAGGAAACGCGCCCTCCTCTGGCCTCCGTTTTCGAGACCTGACAGGGTTTCCCACGCAACGCGACGGAAAACCCACGGGACACGTCATTTCAACAAGGCTCCGGGAAAGTATAAATTGGCTTCCCAGGAAGCCTTGCACACATAAAAGAAACCACCGGGCATTGCGGCCCGGTGTTGGCGCGCTGATTAAACCGGGAGTCGGTCGCTGTCAAGCTCTCCGGCCGCGGCAATTCCACGATCGGAACGTCAGGCTGGTCGACGTCAATTGACCGGGCCGCCGCCGCCCAGTTCTTCCATGGTCGGTGCGGCCGGCTTCATTCCGGTCGCGCGATTGATCAACACCGTGACAACCCACAAGGCGATGCCGAGGGCGAGCAGGATGCCGGCGATCCTGTATTCATTGGGATTGCGGCCCGTCCAGGGCCCGGTCAGGAAGCCGCAGCACACGGCGCCAATCAACGGCAGGATCGTCGGGGCGGTGAAGTGATCGTGCGCCACCTTGTCCTTGCGCAGAACCAGCACCGCGATGTTGACGATGGTGAAGACGCAAAGCAGCAGGAACGCCGTGGTGCCGCCAAGATCGGGGACATTGCCGACAAAGGTGATCAGGCCGAAGGCGAGCAGCGTCGTAAAGCCGATCGCGACAAACGGCGTGCGGCGGCCGGCGTGCACCTTGCCCAACACGGGCGGGAGTACGTGCTCGCGCGCCATGCCATAAACGAGGCGGCTAGCCATCAGCATGTTGATCAGTGCGCTGTTCGCCACCGCGAACACCGTAATGAAGGCGAAGATCCAAAGCGGGAAGCCGGGCGCGCCGGCTTCCACGACCTTCAGCAGCGGCGCTTCGCCTTCGCCAAGCTGGGCCGGTTCGACCAGGGTCACCGCGGAGATCGACACCAGAACATAGATCAGGCCGGTCATCAGCAGGCCGGCGAGCAGTATCTTGGGGAAGATGCGGCTCGGCTCCTTCGTTTCCTCGGCCATGTTCACCGAATCCTCGAAGCCGACCATGGCGAAGAAGGCCAGCGTCGTCGCCGCGATCACCGGCCAAAAAGCGCCGCTGCCGTCGGGTGCATGGAACTGCGTAACGCGCGAGACATCGCCCTGGCCGCCGGCAATCGCCGACAGGCCGATAAAGATGACGATTAACAGGCCCGTCAATTCGACGCAGGTGAGAACCACATTGGCCTTCACGCTTTCACCGACGCCCCTGAAATTGATGATGGCGACCAAGGCCATGAAGGCGAGGCTTAGCATGACGATGGCGCCGGTTCCCTCCCAGCCGAGGTTAAAGGCCTTGGAGAGATTCACCGCGAATGCCCGCGACGCCGTCGACGCCGACGTTATGCCCGAACACATCACCGCGAAGGCAACGATGAAGGTGATGAAATGGACACCGAACGCCTTGTGCGTATAGAGCGCCGCCCCGGCGGCCTTCGGATACTTCGTCACCAGTTCGAGATAGCTGAAGGCTGTTATGACCGCGACGGCGAAGGCGACCAGAAAAGGCAACCAGACAACGCCGCCGACCTGCGCCGCAACCTTGCCGGTCAGAGCGTAGATGCCCGTGCCGAGAATATCGCCGACGATGAACAGCAAAAGCAGCCATGGACCCATCACCCGGCGCAGACTTGGTTCCACGGATTCTTGGTGCATCGCAGCGTCCGCCATCGACTCCATCTCCTTTCAAGCGTCCGGGAGTTGGAGACTATGGGTCAAGGAAGCGTTGAGTCAAACCCGCCGTTGGTACGGCGCATCGCTGGCGGCGCCTTGAGCCGGCTCATTTTTGTCGAGAACGCCGCGCCGGCAAGCCCTTGCGCTTGGTCTCGGCGAATTCCTCAAGCTGCTTTTCGCTCATCGACTCGTACATTCCCTTCGAGGCGCCTTTCAGTTCGCTCTTCTTCGTCTCGCCACGCTTGGCGGACAGCGCCGCGCCGGCGGCCTTTTGCTGGGCTTTCGAGGTGGCTGGCATGATGGTTTCTCCCGTTTGCGATTGAGGGAAAAACGCGATGGCCGCGCCTATGTTCCTCGGGTTCCCGTCTCAAGGAACGGTCAGGCCAAAACCCTGCATCAGCCGGCTGATGGCGAAATTCGCCTTGCCGGAGGTGAAGACTGCGATATCGGGTTTGTCGACCGACCGAGGCCCATGCATGGGAACGAGCAGCGACATCGCTCGGCGCGCGATCGCCTCGGCGGGGTCGAGCCAGTCGACCGGCCAAGGCGCCGTCTTGCGCATGCGATTGGCCAGGAAAGGATAGTGCGTGCAGGCCAGCACGACGATGTCGGTCCTGAGTTCGTCATGTTCGACGAAGCACGGCGCGATCTCGGCGCGCACGGCCTCCTCGTCGACGAAGCCTTCACGCATGTAGATTTCGGCCAGCCCGGCCAGATTGTCGCTGCCGACCAGGCGGACATGGCATTTCTGCGCCCATTTGCTGATCAGGTCGCGCGTGTACTGGCGCTTGACCGTGCCGGGCGTCGCCAGCACCGAAACCAGTCCGGAGCGCGTGCGTTCGGCCGCCGGCTTGATCGCCGGCACTGTGCCGACAAAAGGGTGGTCGGGAAATCTGTCGCGCATCGCATCGATGACCAGCGTCGAGGCGGTATTGCAGGCGATGACCGAAATGGCCGGCGAAAACCGGTCGAGCAGTTTGGCGAACAGCTCCAGTATATGTGCCCTCAGCGCCGGTTCCTCCCAGGCGCCGAAAGGAAAAGCCGCGTCATCGGCGACATAGACGAAACGGCGATCGGGCATCAGCACGCGCGCCTCGCGCAGCACCGTCAGGCCGCCAATACCGGAATCGAACATCAGGATCGGGCGATCAGTCATTGTCGATTCCCTTGCCGCCTTGCGGTGGCATGTCGTCGTCTTTGCCGGCGGCCTTTTCGGCCGTAGCGTCGATCTGGGCCTTACGGGCGCGCGCAGCCGCAGGTAGCCGCCTTGGGTCATCGCCCGGCGAGCCGTCGCCGCGCGGCATCGCCGGCGAGAACCTGTCGAGCGACGAGATGATGCCGCGCAGCACCTTGAGCTCCGGCTCGGCGAAGCCGGCGCGCGTCAGCACCGCGCGCAGATTGTCGACCATCTTCGGCTTCTTCGGCGCCGGGCGGAAATAGCCGCGCGCCTCCAGCGCACCCTCCAGATAGGCGAACAGGCCGTGCAACTGCTCCTTCGTCGCCGGCAGCATTTCAGGGCTGGCGAAATTGGTCCTGGTCTCGTCTTCCAGGCCGGACTTCATCCATTCATAGGACATCAGCAGGGCCGCCTGCGCGATGTTGAGCGAGGAGAAGGCCGGGTCGACCGGAAAGGTGACGATCTCGTCGGCGAGACCGACCTCGTCATTGTAGAGACCGAAACGCTCGCGACCGAACAGGATGCCGGTGCGCTGGCCGGAGCGTTGCCGCGCCCGCAGCGCCCTGCCCGCCTCGACCGGACCGCGCACCGGCTTGAAATTATCGCGTGCGCGCGCCGTGGTGGCGACGACGAAGTTCAGATCGGCGACCGCTGCTGCCAGATCGTCGAAGATCGTAACGGCGTCGATGACATGATCGGCACGGCTTGCGGCAGCGCGCGCCTTGTCGCTCGGCCAGCCGTCGCGTGGATTGACGAGGCGCAGCTCGGCAAGGCCGAAATTCGCCATGGCGCGCGCGACCATGCCGATATTCTCGCCGAGTTGCGGCTCGACCAGGATGATCGCCGGGCCGGCGGCAAGAGGAATGTCGGGATCCTTGGGCATGGCTGTCAATGAACTGCTGTTTGCGGCATTTCGGCGTTCCCTGCCATATACGGCCGCGAAAATGAAGCTTTCGCAAAAGAGCACCCAATGCCCCGCTGGCGCGGATCGCCGTTTGCGCGGCCAAAAATGCTTTGATATACGGGCGCATCCCCGGCCGAAAGCCATGCGGGCAAGGCCGTTCCGATCCCCAACAACGAGGCATTCTTTCCATGGCGAAGATCAAGGTGGCGAACCCGGTCGTCGAACTCGACGGCGACGAGATGACCCGCATCATCTGGCAGTTCATCAAGGACAAGCTGATCCATCCTTATCTCGACCTGACGCTCGAATATTACGACCTCGGCGTCGAGCACCGCGACGCTACCGGCGACCAGGTGACCATCGACGCGGCCAACGCCATCAAGAAACATGGCGTCGGCGTGAAATGCGCGACGATCACGCCCGACGAACAGCGCGTCGAGGAATTCAAGCTGAAGAAGATGTGGAAGTCGCCGAACGGCACGATCCGCAACATCCTCGGCGGCACCATCTTCCGCGAACCGATCATCATGAAGAACGTGCCGCGGCTGGTGCCCGGCTGGACCAAGCCGATCATCGTCGGCCGCCACGCCTTCGGCGACCAGTACCGCGCCACCGATTTCCGCTTCCCCGGCAAGGGCAAGCTGACGATCAAGTTCGTCGGCGAGGACGGCAAGGTGATCGAGCACGATGTGTTCGACGCGCCGGCCGCCGGCGTCGCCATGGCGATGTACAATCTCGACGAGTCGATCCGCGAATTCGCCCGCGCCTCGCTGAACTACGGCCTGCTGCGCAACTATCCGGTCTATCTCTCGACCAAGAACACCATTCTCAAGGCCTATGACGGCCGCTTCAAGGACATCTTCCAGGAGGTTTACGAGCAGGAGTTCGAGGCCGAGTTCAAGGCGAAGAAGCTCTGGTACGAGCACCGGCTGATCGACGACATGGTGGCCTCCAGCCTGAAATGGTCGGGCGGCTATGTCTGGGCCTGCAAGAACTATGACGGCGACGTGCAGTCCGACACGGTGGCGCAAGGCTTCGGCTCGCTCGGCCTGATGACCTCGGTGCTGATGACGCCGGACGGCAGGACGGTGGAGGCGGAAGCAGCGCACGGCACCGTCACCCGCCACTATCGCCAGCACCAGAAGGGCGAGGAAACATCGACCAACTCGATCGCCTCGATCTTCGCCTGGACGCGCGGCCTCGCGCACCGCGCCAAGCTGGACGACAATGCCGAGCTGAAGCGCTTTGCCGAAACGCTGGAAAGGGTCTGCATCCAGACCGTCGAGAGCGGCTTCATGACCAAGGATCTGTCGCTGCTGATCGGCCCGGATCAGCCATGGCTGTCGACCACCGGCTTCCTCGACAAGATCGACGAGAATTTGCAGAAGGCGATGGCCTGATCGCACAGGCAGCATGAGCAAGCCCGTCGTCTACGGGGCGGACTACAGCGTCTATGTGCGCATCGTCCGCCTCGCGCTTGAGGAAAAGGGCATCGACTACGAGCTCGCGCCGGTCGATGTCTTCGCGGCTGAAGGCATTCCCGGCTGGTATTTCGAGCATCATCCGTTCGGCCGCATTCCGGCCTTCGAGCATGACGGCTTTCGCCTGTTCGAGGCGAGCGCGATCGCGCGCTATGTCGACGAGGCCTTCGACGGGCCGGCGCTGCAACCTGCGGATGCCCGCGCCCGCGCAAGAATGAACCAGATCATCGGCATGCTCGACGCCTATGCCTATCGGGCGATGGTTTGGGACGTCGCCGTCGAGCGGCTGGAGAACGAGCCGCCCGACGAGGCGCGGATCGCCGCCGGACTTGGCCAGGCGGAGACGGTGCTTCGCGTGCTCACCTCACTGAAAGCCGCCGGGCCGTGGCTGCTGGGCGAGCAACTGACGCTCGCCGACCTGCATGCGGCGGCGATCATCGGCTATTTCATCAAGGTCGCCGAAGGGCGGAAGCTGCTGGCCGAATTTCCCGATATTCAGGGATGGTGGGACGGCATCGCTCAGCGCCCGAGCTTTGCTCGTACCGAAAAGGTTGGGTGAAAAATACGAGAGGCCGAGGGACTGCACCCCCCTCTGTCCTGCCGGACATCTCCCCCTCAAGGGGGCAGATTGGCAGCTTCATTGCCCCGCCTTTCCTCCAACCTTGAAAATTGGCGAAAGCAGGCATGACATCCAATCTCCCCCCTTGAGGGGAGATGTCCGGCAGGACAGAGGGGGGTGCTGTCCCTCCGAGCCTTGCGATAAATTCTCCTATCCGATCAGGCAGCTTCCAGCGCCGCCTTCACCGCGGCGATCGCGTCGCCGGCCTTCGAGGCGTCGGGGCCGCCGGCCTGGGCCATATCGGGGCGGCCGCCGCCGCCCTGCCCGCCCAAGGCGGCGGATGCGACACGCACCAGGTCGACGGCGCTGAAGCGGGCGGTCAGGTCATCGGTGACGGCGACCACGACGCTTGCCTTGTTGTCCTCGCCAGCGCCGACGAAGACGACGACGCCGGAGCCGAGCGACTTCTTGCCGGCGTCGGCCAGCGGCTTCAGGTCTTTCGGCGCGACGCCGGAGACCGCCTTGCCGAGGAAACCGACACCGGCGACCGTCTCGTTCTCGGCCGGTGCTCCGGCTGCAGCACCACCGCCCAGCGCCAATTTCTTGCGCGCCTCGGTCAGTTCCTTCTCGAGCTTCTTGCGCTCGTCGAGCAGCGCTTCGACGCGCGCCGGCACATCGGCCGGCGAGATCTTCAGCGTTGCCGCGGCCGCCTTCAGCCGTCTGTCCTGCTCGTCGAGATGCCTGCGCGCAGCCTCGCCGGTCAGCGCCTCGATGCGGCGCACGCCGGCGGCGACCGCGCCGTCCGACACGATGCGCACCAGACCGATATCGCCGGTCGCCCTGACATGGGTGCCGCCGCAGAGCTCGACCGAATAGGGCCGGTTGGCCTTGGCGCCATGCAGGCCCGTGCCCATGGAAACGACGCGCACTTCATCGCCGTATTTCTCGCCGAACAGCGCCATGGCGCCTTCGGCAATGGCATCGTCGACCGACATCAGCTGCGTGGTCACCGGGCTGTTCTGCACGACGATCTCGTTCGCCATGCGCTCGACCTCTTCGAGTTCGTCAGGCGAGATCGGCTTGTTGTGCGAAATGTCGAAGCGCAGCCGCTCAGGCGCCACCAATGAACCCTTCTGCGCGACGTGGGTGCCCAGCACTTCGCGCAGCGCCTCATGGATCAGATGCGTGGCGGAGTGGTTTGCGCGCAGCCTGGAACGGCGCGCATGGTCGACTTTCAGCTCGACGGCAGCACCCGTCTTGACCGTGCCGCTGGTCACCTTGCCGAGATGCACGAACAGCCCATCGGCCTTCTTTTGCGTATCGGAAATCTCGATCGAGAAGCCTTCGCCCGAAATGATGCCGGTATCGCCCATCTGGCCGCCGGACTCGCCGTAGAACGGCGTCTGGTTGACGACCACGGCAACCGCATCACCCTTGGTGGCACTGTCGACGGTCTTGCCGTCCCTGACCAGCGCCTGGATGAGGCCTTCAGCCTGCTCGGTCTCATAGCCGAGGAATTCGGTGGCGCCGGTCTTCTCGCGCACCGGGAACCACACCGTTTCGGTCGCGGCCTCGCCGGAGCCGGCCCAGCTCTTGCGCGCCTCGGCCCTCTGCTGCTCCATCGCATTGGTGAAGCCGGCAAGATCGACCGAGATGTTGCGCTGGCGCAGCGCGTCCTGCGTCAGATCGAGCGGAAAGCCATAGGTGTCGTAGAGCTTGAAAGCTGTCTCGCCGTCCAGCATGTCGCCGGCGCCCAGTTTTTCGGTCGCCTCCGAAAGCAGGCCGAGGCCGCGCACCAGCGTCTTGCGGAAACGGGTTTCCTCAAGCTTCAGCGTTTCGGTGATCATCTGTTCGCCGCGCACAAGTTCCGGGTAGGCCTGGCCCATCTCGCGCACCAGCGCCGGCACCAGGCGCCACATCAGGGGATCGCGGGCGCCGAGCAACTGCGCATGGCGCATGGCGCGGCGCATGATGCGGCGAAGCACATAGCCACGGCCTTCATTGGATGGCAGCACGCCGTCGGCCACCAGGAAGCAGGACGAACGCAGATGGTCGGCGATGACGCGGAACGATGCGACAGTGTCCGCATCCGGACCGCGGCCAAGCGCGGACGACGCGGCGTCGATCAGGTGACGGAACAGGTCGGTCTCGAAGACGCTTTCCACCCCTTGCAGGATGGAGGCCATGCGCTCCAGGCCCATGCCGGTGTCGATCGACGGGCGCGGCAGGTCGATGCGCTCGTCCTTCGTCACCTGTTCATACTGCATGAACACCAGGTTCCAGAATTCGAGGAAACGGTCGCCGTCCTCTTCCGGACTGCCGGGAGGGCCGCCCCAGATATGCTCACCGCGGTCGATGAATATCTCCGAGCACGGCCCGCATGGTCCGGTGTCGCCCATCGCCCAGAAATTGTCCGAGGTCGCGATACGGATGATACGGTCGTCGGAAAAACCGGCGATCTTCTTCCAGAAGCCGGCTGCCTCGTCATCAGTGTGGTAGACGGTGACGAGCAGCTTGTCCTGCTTCAGCCCGAACTCCCTGGTGATCAGGTTCCAGGCGAGCTCGATGGCGCGCTCCTTGAAATAGTCGCCGAACGAGAAATTGCCGAGCATCTCGAAGAAGGTCAGGTGGCGCGCGGTGTAGCCGACATTGTCGAGGTCGTTGTGCTTGCCGCCGGCGCGAACGCTCTTCTGAGCGGTGGTGGCACGCGAATAAGGTCGCTTCTCCAGGCCGGTGAAGACGTTCTTGAACTGCACCATGCCGGCATTGGTGAACATCAGCGTCGGGTCGTTGCGCGGCACCAGCGGGCTCGACGCGACGACCTCGTGCCCCTCCTTGCGGAAGTAGTCGAGGAATGTCGACCGGATCTCGTTCACGCCACTCATGAATGATACTGCCTTCTGGAGAGAACCGCCGGCCCGGCCGGCGGCAAATGGGCTCTTCGTTCTAGAAGATGGATTGGGCCTTTTACCGATCACGCCGCAGCCTGTCCAGAAACACGGAATTGGGCCAATTCACGGCGCCTGCCGGTCGTCCATGCACTACGGCTGAAACGCAAACCGCCGGCGCTAGGCCGGCGGTTTGAAACGCAAGGATACGGAACTCGATTACATAAGTTGAAGGTAATGAACCGGGATCATGGCCAGATTCCGGCCACCACCGAGGTCCTACATGGCGCCGGATTCTTCCTCAAAGCCGTCGTCGCTTTCGCCGCGCTCAGGGCCGCCATTTTCAAGGAATTTCTCGGCGATCAGCCCGGCATTCTGCCGCAGCGCCAATTCGATCTCGCGCGCCGTGTCGGGATTGTCGCGCAGGAACAGTTTGGCGTTTTCACGGCCCTGGCCGAGACGCTGCGAATTGTAGGAGAACCAGGCGCCCGACTTCTCGACCACGCCGGCCTTGACGCCGAGGTCGACCAGCTCGCCGGTCTTGGACACGCCTTCGCCATACATGATGTCGAACTCGACCACCTTGAAGGGCGGCGCCAGCTTGTTCTTGACCACCTTGACGCGGGTCTGGTTGCCGACGACCTCGTCGCGGTCCTTGACCGAGCCAATGCGGCGTATGTCGAGGCGCACCGAGGCATAGAATTTCAGCGCATTGCCGCCGGTGGTGGTCTCGGGCGAACCGAACATGACGCCGATCTTCATGCGGATCTGGTTGATGAAGATGACCATGGTGTTGGAGCGCGAGATCGAAGCGGTCAGCTTGCGCAGCGCCTGGCTCATCAGGCGGGCCTGCAGGCCAGGCAGCGAATCGCCCATCTCACCCTCGATTTCGGCGCGCGGCGTCAGCGCCGCGACCGAATCGACCACCAGCACGTCGATGGCGCCGGAGCGCACCAGCGTGTCGCAGATCTCGAGCGCCTGCTCGCCGGTGTCGGGCTGCGAGATCAAAAGGTTCTCCAGGTCGACGCCGAGCTTGCGGGCATAGACCGGGTCGAGCGCATGCTCGGCATCGACGAAGGCGCAGATGCCGCCCTTCTTCTGGGCTTCGGCCACCGTGTGCAGCGCCAGCGTCGTCTTGCCCGAGCTTTCCGGCCCGTAGATCTCGACGATGCGGCCGCGCGGCAGGCCGCCGACGCCAAGCGCGATGTCGAGGCCGAGCGAGCCGGTCGGCACCGTTTCGATCTCGACGACCTGCTCGTTCGCACCGAGCCGCATGATCGAGCCCTTGCCGAAAGCACGCTCGATTTGCGACAGCGCCGCGTCCAGAGCCTTTGATTTGTCCACCGCTTTGTCC
Source organism: Mesorhizobium sp. WSM4871 (assembly GCF_055811295.1). Lineage (NCBI taxonomy): Bacteria > Pseudomonadati > Pseudomonadota > Alphaproteobacteria > Hyphomicrobiales > Phyllobacteriaceae > Mesorhizobium > Mesorhizobium sp. WSM4871. The sequence continues at coordinate 139,447 of NZ_JBVVPU010000009.1, forward strand.
TCTACAAGCCGCAAAGAATTCTGAGCCATGATACATCACCCCTTGGTCGTCAATGAAGGCCGGACAATCCGCAATCCCTGGCTATTTGTACCTTTTTTGTTCTCGTTTGGCAAGGGGCACCAAACACTTGAAAAACAAGGAATATCCAGGTTTGTTCTTTTTTCGTTTCACAGAATCAGGTTCGGATGTATCCGCACAGTAAGGGATTCGTTGTCGCGCCGGTCTTCCGAATCGCTGCTTCGATTTGCGGGCAACTCCTGCTCAGCCTAGTGTCTGCGCCGGACAGATAACAGGCGAATAACCGCGGCATGACGAAATCTCCGAGAATCCTGGCCATAGGCGCCGCCCATATCGACAGGCGCGGCCGGATCTCGGGCAGCTATTCGCCGGCTGCGTCGAACCCCGGCACGATGCGCGAGGATGTCGGCGGTAATGCGTTCAATGCGCTTTGCTGCGCCGTGCGGCGCGGCGCCTGCGGCTCGCTGCTTTCGGTGCGCGGTGGCGATGCGCTGGCCGAAAGGGTTTCACAGGCCATCGCCGCCGCCGGAATCGCCGATCTGTCGGCGGTGTTCCTCGACCGCGCGACGCCCAGCCACACGGTTCTCTTCGACCGCGACGGCGCACCGATCGCCGGTCTTGCCGACATGGGGCTCTACGAGCTGGCGCTGCCCAAGCAGATCCGCCGCGCCAAGGTGCGCGAGGCGATCGCTGCCGCCGATGCAATCCTGTGCGATGCGAGCCTGCCGTCGGCGGCGCTTGAGCGGCTGGTTGGTCTGGCGGCCGGCAAGCCGATCTTCGCCATCGCCGTTTCGCCCGACAAGGCGGCGCGGCTGACACCGGTGCTGGGCGACCTGGCGCTGGCATTCATGGATCGGCGCGAGGCCATCGCGCTGGCCAGCGCCGATGCCGGGGAGCAAGACCTCGTTGGCGGGCTGAGGCCCGCCGGCCTCAAGAGCGGCGTGGTGACGGCGAGCCATGGTCTGGTGCTGGGCTTCGACGAAACCGGTGCCTTCTCAATCCTGCCGCCGACGCGAAAAATCGTGGATGCCGCCGGCAGCGGCGACGCGCTGGCGGGTGCGGCGGTGGCTGCCCGGCTGAACGGACGGACGCTGCGTGCGGCGCTGCGCGAAGGCGTTGCCGCAGCGATGCTTGCCAGCGAAAGCGCCGAGCTCGCGCCAGCCTTCACGGCGGCGGCCTTTGCCGAGGCGCTGGCCCTTGTGCCAGAGGCGCGGGAATTGGAATGACACCAGAAGGCAGATTGCCTATTTGCCTGCCCGCCGCCCCGCCTCATAGGCCCGACGCGCCCAGATTGTCATCTCGTCCGGGTCGTCGAATGCGCTGTCGGGAATGCTCCAATAGGGCATGGAGACCAGCTTGCCGTGGCGCGAGCCGGTATAGGTCCATTGCCGGCAGCCGGCGGCTTCGAAATCGGCAGCGCTTTCAGCGTCGGCTTTCAGCAACAATTCGCCGCGCAGCACGATCGCGACGATGACGCCGTCGAAATAGATGCCCTTGCCGCCGAACAGCTTGCGTATGCTGACCGGGCCCAGCCCTTCGAAAAGCTCGGCGATGCGTTCATTGTCCATATCGTGATCATGTCATCCGGATTTGGCCTTGTCATCGCCGCAACCAAAACCATGCTGACAGGTTGAGAGCCATTCGTCGGAGTTTGTCATGCCGCTACTGCTCAAAGGGTCCTGCCGGTGCAATGCCGTCCGCTTCGAGGTGGAAAGCCACACGCCGGTGCCGTTCATGCTGTGCTACTGCTCGATCTGCCGCAAGCAGCAGGGCGGTGGCGGCTTCGCCATCAATCTCGGCGCCGACTACGAGACGCTGAAGATAATTGGCAAGCGCAATCTCGGCGTCTACCGGGCGCAGATCGAGGACGACGAGCATCCGCAATGCGAGATCTCGTCAGGCGAGCGCAATTTCTGCAGGAAATGCGGGTCCGCGCTCTGGCTCTACGATCCGACCTGGCCGGAGCTGGTGCACCCCTTCGCCTCGGCGATCGACAGCGACCTGCCGAAGCCGCCGGAGAAGGTGCATCTGATGCTGAAATACAAGGCGAACTGGGTCGAGCCGGAGATCGGCAGGAAGGACAAGAGCTTCGACGTCTATCCGGAGGAATCGATCGCCGACTGGCACAAGCGAACGGGGATGTGGGTGGAATAGCTATTTGCGTAGCGCCGAAACCCCTGTTCCGTCGTCATTCTGGGGCGGAGCAAGGAGCGAAGCGACGCGGCGCAGACCCCAGGATCCATGCCGTGACATCAGAGCGCTGCTGCGGTGTAGAATTCTGCTCCACTGCACTCTTCGGCTAAGGTCACGGCATGGATCCCAGGGTCTCCGCGACGGAGCTTCGCTCCTGCTTCGCCCAGGGATGACGAAGTTGAGAGGTTTCGGGCAATCCCGACGTTCTCGTGTCGAGGAAACTAGCGGGTCCCGATCAGGCCGAAGCGCGCGCCTCGGCCAGCGCCTTCAAATCGGCCGGCTTTAGTTCGACGGATTCGCCGCAGCCGCAGGCCGAACTCTGGTTCGGGTTGCGGAAAGTGAAGCCGGTGCGCAGCGTCGTCTGCTCGAAATCCATCTCGGTGCCGAACAGGAAAAGCGCTGCCTCCGGCGCGACATAGACATGGGCGCCATCACGCTCGATATGGTCGTCCTTGGTGTTGGGCTCGGTCACCAGGTCGACCGTATATTCCATGCCGGCGCAGCCGCCTTTCTTGATGCCGAGGCGAATGCCATGCGCATTTTCACGCGTGGCGACGATCTCGCGCACCCGGTCGGCGGCCTTCTCGGTCATCGTGATGACGGCGAAGCGTCCCATGTTGTTCTCCATGTTCGCGCGGGTTCAAGGCCTGCGGATCATTTCATAGCTCAAAATGGTTATATCAGCGTCGTACTGCAAGGTCTTTATTGCCATTGTCCGTCCATTGCTGCCGTCGCATATGCATTGAGCGCAGCTTCGGCCGAATCGCGCTCACTTTCTTCCAACGCATAGAATGCGTCATCCAAGGCGTTGAAATCTATACCGCTCCCGCCGACCTCGCCCACGATTTCCATTCTTGCCAAACGCTCTTCAGGAAAGCCTTCGCCCAGCAAGGCGCAGGCTTGTTGCGTCAACTCTGCATGCATTTCAAGGCCCATTGCGCGGAAACCTTGAATGGCCCCCTGAGCCGTTATCCCATAGGAATTCCAAAAGTATTGCCTGAAGCCGCCGTTCAACACCTGCCAACTTAGCAACTCGACACAGATGACGTTCCTGATCGCGGAAGGCATTGCGCCAATTGCTTTGTGATAATCAGACGGATTATCGAGAACGTCGAGAACCGGAGCGCCCCAAACCTCGACGACTCTCGCCGAAGGTGGAATGTCGTCGTCGTTCAGGTCATCCAGCCGAGATTTGTCAGACATGCAGCCGCCTCAATACCAGCCCACCGCGACCTGCGCCTCTTCCGACATGCGGTCGGGCGACCAGGGCGGGTCGAAGGTCATGTTGACCTCGACGCCGGAAACGCCTTCGACGGCGCCGACGGCATTTTCCACCCAGCCGGGCATTTCGCCGGCCACCGGGCAGCCGGGCGCGGTCAGCGTCATGTCGATCTTGACCGAACGGTCGTCCTCGATGTCGATCTTGTAGATAAGGCCGAGCTCGTAGATGTCGGCCGGGATTTCCGGGTCATAGACCGTCTTCAGCGCCGAGACGATGTCGTCGGTCAGCCGCGCCAGTTCGTCAGCGGGAATGGCCGAGGCGGAAACCAGCGGATTGACTGCTGCTTCCGGTGCGGTCTCGGTGGTTTGGCTCGCATCATCCATGGTCGTCATCCAAAAAACTTGCGCGCTTTTTCCAGCGCCTCGACCAAAGCGTCGACTTCGGCCCTGGTATTATACATGCCGAACGATGCCCTGCATGTGGAGGTTACGCCAAAACGTTTCAACAGCGGCTGGGCGCAATGGGTGCCCGCGCGGACCGCTACGCCTTGCCGGTCGATCACCATCGATACGTCGTGAGCGTGGATACCCTGCAATTCGAAGGAGATGATGGCGCCCTTGCCCGGCGCGTCGCCGAAGATGCGCAGCGAATTGATGCTTCTCAGCCGCTCATGGGCATAGTCCTTCAAATCGGCCTCGTGCGCGGCGAGGCGCTCGCGGCCGATCTTTTCCATGTAGTCGAGTGCCGCGCCCAGGCCGATCGCCTGGACGATCGGTGGCGTGCCGGCCTCGAAACGATGCGGCGGCTCGTTGTAGGTGACAATGTCTTCCGTCACTTCCTCGATCATCTCGCCGCCGCCCATGAACGGGCGCATGCCCGCGAGGATGTCCTTCTTGCCATAGAGCACGCCAATGCCCGAGGGGCCGTAGACCTTGTGGCCGGTGAAGACGAAGAAATCGCAATCGAGATCCTGCACATCGATCGGCATATGCACGGCGCTCTGGCTGCCGTCGACGAGTACGGGAATTCCACGCGAATGCGCGATGCGCACGATCTCCTTGATCGGCGTCACCGTGCCCAGCGCATTCGACATCTGGGTGATGGCGACGAGCTTTGTCCGATCGGTCAGCCGCTTTTCGAATTCCTCGATGTGGAAGACGCCGAGGTCGTCGACCGGCACCCAGACCAATTTCGCGCCCTGCCGCTCGCGGATGAAATGCCACGGCACGATGTTGGAATGGTGCTCCATGATCGACAGCACGATCTCGTCGCCCTCGCCGATATTGGGCATGCCATAGCCATAGGCGACCGTGTTGATCGCCGAGGTGGTGTTGGAGGTGAAGACGATATTGTCGGTGCTTGGCGCATTGAGGAAACGGCGCACCGTCTCACGCGCCTTCTCATAAGCATCGGTCGCGGCATTGGACAGGAAATGCAGGCCGCGATGGACGTTGGCGTATTCCTGGGAATAGGCGTGCTGGATGGCGTCGAGCACCGCCTGCGGCTTCTGCGCGGAGGCGCCATTGTCGAGATAGACCAGCGGCTTGCCGTAGACTTCGCGCGACAGAATCGGAAAGTCGCGGCGGATCGCCTCGACGTCGTAGGGGATGTTTTCGACTTTCTGGTCCATCACAAGCTCTTCCGTGGCACCGCCTCATTCCTTCCAACACCCCTCGTCCGTCTCGGCACTGCGCGCCGATCCACCACCCGGGGCGAGTCGCTCGCCTCGCCCGCCCTTCGGGCCCCACAAGGGGAGAAGGTCAGGGGCGCCTACCCGTGCGTGGCGAACCATCCGTCGAGCCTTGTCTCCAAGGCTTCGACGATCGCCTCGTCGTCCAGTTCCTCGATCACCTCGGCAACGAAAGCCTTCACCAGCAGGCCACGCGCCGACTTCTCGTCGATGCCGCGCGCCATCAGGTAGAACAGATGGTTGTGGTCGATCTCGGTGACGGTCGCGCCATGGCCGCAGACGACGTCATCGGCGAAGATCTCGAGTTCCGGCTTGGTCGAGAACTCGCCATCGTCCGACAGAAGCAGCGTGTTGCAGGCCATCTTGGCGTTGGTCTTCTGCGCATATTGGTGGACGTTGATGCGCCCCTGGAACACGCCGCGCGCCTTGCCCGTCACCACGTTGCGGATCACTTCCGTCGAGGTGGTGTGCGGCACGGCATGGTCGAGCACCATGGTGACGTCGGTATGGGTGTCGCCAGCCAACAGATTGATGCCGCGCAGGGTGAAATCGGCGCCCTCGCCTGTCGTCCTGACGACGATCTCCTGGCGCACGAGCTTGCCGCCGGCGTTCATGACGAACAGCGTCAGTTTCGCATCCTTGCCGAGATGCGCCTTGAACTGGGCAAGATGCGTCGCCGTATCCGGCTGCTCCTGCACGATCAGCCATGTCACTTCGGCGCCATCGCCAAGCACAAGCTGACTGACCGAACTGACCAATGCGGCGCCCTCGCCCGTCTGACGCTCGACGATGACAGCCTTGGCGCCCGCGCCGGCGCGCGTCAGCAGCCGCACATGGGTCTGGCCGCCGGCCTGCAGGTTTTGCAGTTCGAGCGGCTTTTCCAGCTCGGCGCCGTCGGCGATGTCGACGAAATAGCCATCGGCGACGAAGGCGGTGTTCAGCGCGCCGATCGCGTCATCGGCGCCATAGGGATCGAGCCCGGGTGCTACGCTGCCATCGGTCAGTTTCTCCGACAGGCGCTGGACAGTCACGCCCTCGATAGCGGGAAGCTTGGCGTTCGACACGCCGTTCAGCACCGGCAGAATGGCTGAGCCCTCGACGATCGGCGCGATGGCTTTCGCGGCGGCGGCCGGATCGAAGTCCGGCACCACGTTCAGCAGACGGCGCAAATCGGTGTAGTGCCAGGATTCGATGCGCCGCGTCGGCAGGCCGTGCTTGATCGCCTCAATGGCGTCGTCGCGCTTCAGCATTACCGCGCCGTCGCCGGGCAGCAGCGACAACCGCTCGCCGAAGGCGTCGATCAGCGCCGTTTCGGCCGGGGTCCGCTGGGGTTGAGTGTGCATATTCATCAGTATCGCCTTGCCTTCTGGCATCTCACGCGGCTTGCCCGATCACGCCGGCATAGCCGTTGGCTTCGAGGTCGAGCGCCAGCGACTTGTCGCCCGATTTGATCACCTGGCCCCTGTAGAGCACGTGGACCGAGTCAGGCACGATGTGCTCGAGCAGGCGCTGGTAGTGGGTGATGACGACGATGGCGCGGTCCGGCGAGCGCAGGGCGTTGACGCCGTCCGAGACGATCTTCAGCGCATCGATGTCGAGCCCGGAATCGGTCTCGTCGAGCACGCAGAGCTTCGGCTCCAGCAGTTTCATCTGCAGGATTTCGGCGCGCTTCTTCTCGCCGCCGGAAAAGCCGACATTGAGCGGCCGCTTCAGCATCGCCATGTCCATGTTGAGCGAGCCGGCGGCGTCCTTCACCCGCTTCAGGAATTCCGGGATCTTCAGCGGTTCCTCGCCGCGCGCCTTGCGCTGCTCGTTCATCGCCACCTTGAGGAACTCCATAGTCGCCACGCCCGGTATCTCCATCGGGTACTGGAAGGCGAGAAAGATGCCCGCGGTGGCGCGCTCGGCCGGATCCATTTCGAGGATCGACTGGCCGTTGTAAAGGATGTCGCCTTCGGTGACCTCATAGTCCTCGCGACCGGCGAGGATGTAGGACAGCGTCGATTTGCCTGAGCCGTTCGGGCCCATGATGGCGGCTACTTCGCCAGCCTTCACTGATAGGTTCAGGCCGCGGATGATCTCGGTGCCGTCATCGACGATGCGGGCATGCAGGTTTCTGATTTCAAGCATTCTTTTCTACTTTCGTGTTCTTTTTGTTCTCGACGCTCGGCCCTTGACGGGATCTCCCTAAAAGCGCGCCCGCAAGATCGCCAGTAACGAACATCCAGCCAAAAAACCCAACCGCGCCTAGGCCCGCGACCGAACCACCAATAGTCTTTACCGAATTCAAGCCAAACATTGCGCCTATCAGAGCCACCACGGCACCTCCAATAGCCAGCGTCAGCAAGAGCATCAGAACGATGAATATCAAGCTCTCGATTCGCTCGAAGAATTTCCAGGAGCGCCGTTCCATCTAATCAGCCCACCGAGCCTTCCAGCGAAATCCCGATCAGCTTCTGCGCCTCGACCGCGAATTCCATCGGCAGTTGCTGGATGACGTCCTTGACGAAGCCGTTGACGATCAGCGCGATCGCTTCCTCTTCGGGAATGCCGCGCTGCATGACGTAGAACTTCTGGTCCTCGGAGATCTTCGACGTGGTCGCTTCGTGCTCGAACTGCGCGGTCGAGTTCTTGGCTTCCATGTAGGGCACGGTGTGCGCGCCGCACTGGTCGCCGATCAGCAAGCTGTCGCAATTGGTGAAGTTGCGGGCGTTGGTCGCCTTGCGGTGCGCCGAGACCTGGCCGCGATAGGTGTTCTGCGAGAAGCCGGCGGCGATGCCCTTGGAGATGATGCGGCTCGACGTGTTCTTGCCCAGATGGATCATCTTGGTGCCCGAGTCGACCTGCTGGTAGCCGTTCGAGACGGCGATCGAATAGAACTCGCCGGAGGAATCGTCGCCGCGCAGGATGCAGCTCGGATATTTCCAGGTGATCGCCGAGCCGGTCTCGACCTGCGTCCACGAGATTTTCGAACGGTCGCCACGGCAGTCGCCGCGCTTGGTGACGAAATTGTAGATGCCGCCCTTGCCCTCGGCGTCGCCGGGGTACCAGTTCTGCACCGTCGAATATTTGATCTCGGCGTCATCGAGCGCGACCAGTTCGACCACCGCGGCGTGCAGCTGGTTCTCGTCGCGCTGCGGCGCCGTACAACCTTCGAGATAGGAGACGTAGGCCCCCTCCTCGGCGATGATCAGCGTGCGCTCGAACTGGCCGGTGTTCTTCTCGTTCATGCGGAAATAGGTCGACAGTTCCATCGGGCAGCGCACGCCCTTGGGCACGAAGACGAAGGAACCGTCGGTGAACACGGCGGAGTTCAGCGTGGCGTAGTAATTATCGGAGGTCGGCACGACCGAGCCGAGATACTTTTTCACCAGCTCCGGATGCTCGCGGATCGCTTCCGAGATCGAGCAGAAGATGACGCCGGCCTGCGCCAGCTCCTTCTTGAAGGTGGTGACGACGGAGACGGAATCGAACACCGCGTCGACGGCGACGCGGCCCGACTTGTAGACATTGTCGCTGGCTTCCTCGAATTCCGACACGTCGGTCTTCTGCACGCCGGCGAGAATCTCCTGCTCCTTCAGCGGAATGCCGAGCTTTTCATAGACCTTCAGCAGTTCGGGATCGACGTCGCTGAGCGAAGTCGGGCCGGGTGTGCTCTTGGGCGCCGCGTAATAATAGATGTCCTGGAAATCGATCTTCGGGTAGTGGACGCGCGCCCAGGTCGGCTCGTCCAGCGTCAGCCAGCGCCGATAGGCCTCCAGACGCCATTCGAGCATCCAGGACGGTTCGTCCTTCTTGGCCGAAATGAAACGGATGATGTCTTCGCTCAGGCCCTTGGGGGCCTTGTCCATCGCGATTTCGGTCTGGAATCCATATTTATATTGGTCGACGTCGATCTTTCGGACCCGATCGATCGTGTCCTGCACAGCAGGCATATGCGTTCTCCATCCACGCCGGGGTCAAGGCCCGGCAGTTTTCAAACTATGGCACCGCTAAGGAGCAGCCATGGGCGCTCCGAGACGGCGTAAGTTCCATATAGTGCGCTTCCGCCGGAAATTCACCCGGCCACCATGAAACGCACGGCTCTACCAGACCGAAAGGCCCGCATTCTCTTTTCCTTGAGCGTCGAATTCTCCGAAAACCGCTTCACGCTTTTCGGTTCGATGCTCCAACCGCCCTCAAGCAGCCTTTTCTCTGTCCGCCCGGCGCGACGCGATCCCCGCCAGCGCCGCCCGGAACAGTTCGATGTCCTCGGCGCCGGTTGCGTGGCTAATGGACACGCGCAAGGCGCCAAGGCTGTCACCAAAACCCATGGCATTCAGCACGTGGCTTGGTCCGACCTTGCCCGACGAACAGGCCGAACCAGCAGACAGCGCCACGCCGGCCAGATCGAAGGCGATCTGGGCGGTCTCGGCCTTGATGCCGGGAATAGCGAAGAATGTCGTATTGGCAAGCCTCGGCGTACCCGTTCCAAAGATTTCCACGTCCGGCACCAACATTTTCAGGATGGCCTCGACCTCATCGCGACGGCCAGCGACCGCATCGATGCTTTGCAATCCGTTCAAGGCTTCCCGTGCCGCCGCGCCAAAGCCGGCAATGCCTGGTAGATTCTCGGTGCCTCCGCGATGGCCCTTTTCCTGGCCGCCGCCATTGATCAGGAGCCGGGGCATCATCAAGTCCGCCGCGGCAACGATGGCGCCGACGCCCTTGGGGCCGCCGATCTTGTGCGAGGACAGAATCAAGTAATCCGCATAACCCGTTGACATGTCGATCGGAATGCGGCCCGCTGCCTGCACGGCGTCGATGATCAGGATGCCGCCCGCCGCCTTGACGATCTCGGCGATGCGGCCGACGGGCTGGATGACGCCGGTCTCGTTGTTGGCGGCGTGGATCGCCACCAGCGGCAAACCGTCGGCCTTGTCATGGCCATCGAGCGCCGCCGCCAAGGCGTCGAGATCGACGATGCCGTTGGCGTCAACGCCGATCCGCGTCACCTGGGCCGCAGGGAAGTGCCCGCCGTTCAGGATGCAGGGATGATCGGCTGCCGAAACATAGAGACGGCTCATGCGCACGGCGCCGCGGCCCATCCGCCAGTCAGCCGTCAGCAGCGTCGAGGCGGCTTCCGTCGCACCGGAGGTGAACACGACATGCTCGGGTCTGGCATTAACGAGCGCAGCGACCTCGCGCCTTGCATTCTCGACCAGCCGCCGTGCGGCGCGGCCCTCGGCATGGACCGACGACGGGTTTGCGGCGACATCGAGCGCGGCAATCATTGCATCACGCGCCGCGGGCAGCAGCGGCGCGCTGGCATTGTAGTCGAGATAGGCGCGAGTTGAGGCCATTTTCCGTCAATTGGTCCTGTCAAAAGCCATTCGCCAACGATAGCGCGTTATTTCCTTGAAATTGCAAGGCAAGCCGTCCTATTTACCCGGCTTGCGGCGCGGGCGGCCGAGCCAGCAGGTTTTGGCCACCCAGTTTTGAACAATTCTAAACTAGCTTCTAAGAAGACGCTCGCCCTGCGTCAAGGCCACAGGAAGAGTGTTCCGGGCGCCGCGCATTTTATGCCAATTGGAGTATTTTATGCCTGAGGTCATTTTCACCGGTCCGGCCGGCCGTCTGGAGGGCCGCTACCAGCCTTCCAAGGAAAAGAGTGCGCCGATCGCCATTGTGCTGCATCCGCACCCGCAGTTCGGCGGCACGATGAACAACAAGATCGTGTACGACCTCTTCTACATGTTCCAGAAGCGGGATTTCACCACGCTTCGCTTCAATTTCCGCGGCATTGGCCGCAGTCAGGGCGAATTCGACCATGGTACCGGCGAATTGTCGGATGCCGCCGCGGCACTCGACTGGGTGCAATCTCTGCACCCGGACTCCAAGAGCTGCTGGGTCGCCGGCTACTCCTTCGGCTCGTGGATCGGCATGCAGCTTCTGATGCGCCGTCCCGAGATCGAGGGCTTCATCTCGATCGCGCCGCAGCCCAACACCTACGATTTCTCGTTCCTGGCGCCCTGCCCGTCGTCAGGCCTGATCATCCATGGCGATGCCGACAAGGTGGCGCCGCCCAAGGACGTGCAGGGACTGGTCGACAAGCTGCACACGCAAAAGGGCATCACCATCACCCAGAAAACCTTGCCCGGCGCCAATCATTTCTTCTCCAATGACGCAGACCTCCTGCTTGAGGAATGCGCGGACTATCTCGATCGCCGGCTGGCAGGCGAATTGTCCGATCCGCGGCCGAAGCGGCTGAGATAGAGCGGATACGATGTACCAGCCTCCTCATTTCCAGGAGACGCGGCAGGAGATCCTGCACGGGCTGGTACGCGCGCACCCGCTTGGGCTGCTGATCTCCAATGGCGCCCAGGGGGGCGCCGAAGGGCCGATCGCCAATGCGATCCCCTTCCTGCTCGATGCCCCCTCTCCGACCAACGCAGATGTGCCGCCGAAGGGCAGGCTGCGCGCCCATCTGGCCAAGGCCAATCCGCAGTGGCGACTGCTGGCCGACAATCCACTCTCACCCGTGCTGGTCGTCTTCCAGGGCGCCGATGCCTATGTGACGCCGTCCTGGTATGAGACCAAGCGCGAGACGGGCAAGGTCGTACCGACCTGGAATTACGCCATCGTCCAGGTGCGCGGCATGGTCAAGGTGATCGAGGACGGGGATTGGCTGGCGCAGCAGATTTCCGATCTGACGGCGTCGCAGGAAGGCGCACGCGAAGCGCCCTGGGCCGTGACCGATGCGCCTCCGGCCTTCATCCAGTCGCAGATCAAGGGCATTGTCGGGCTGGAAATCGAGATTACCGACATCAGCGGCAAGTGGAAGGTCAGCCAGAACCGGCCAGCCGCCGACCGCATCGGTGTCGCCGAGGGGCTGGAGAGCGAAGGTATGACCGCTGGCGAAGGTTCGACCGCAAGCGATATGGCCCGCATGGTGCGATCCTGGGGCGGACTGGATAGCAAGTAGCGCCTCTCAGGGACTGGCTGCCTCGGCGTAAAGCATCCGAGGCGGGCTGCTTGCCGGCTTCCGCCCTGTCACGAGCAGCCTGAATGTCTTTTTGCGGACCGGCAACCCCGCCGCAGTTTGCCGGAAGATGAAGCCGAGCCGGGCAAACACCAGCGCAGTGCCGACCGTGCAAGCGATGCCGAGGCCGAAGCCGGCGATCGTATCGCTTGGATAGTGTGCGCCGACGACAATCCGCGTCGCCGCTATCCAGATGGTGAGCGGCAAAACGACGTATTTCCCCCATGCCGGTGAAAGAAGAAACACCACGGCCGCAAGCATGCCCACATTCGTTGCGTGGCCGGACGGGAAACTGGCGAAATACGGGTCGAACTCGAATGGGCGGAACGAGAACAGCCCCATGTCCATGACTGGCCGGCTGCGGCCGAAGACGTGCTTCAAGACCGTCACCGCCAGCCCCGACAAGCCGGCCGCGCTCAGCACGAAGAAGGCAAAGCAGGTCCAGTTGTATGCGACCATGCGCCAACGCCTTGAAAGAGCGCGCCAGTCGAGCAGATTGGCCGGCACGAACAGCACCAGTGGCGGGATGAGATACCAGCCGCCCAAACCGAAACTGGTGAAACCGTTGGCGACCGCGACAAAGCCGTTTGGCCAGCGGTCCCGCCAAGTGACGGCAATACCGTCCAGGAAAACCATGCTGGCAGCGGTCAGAAGCAGATAGACGCCCAGCCAGATGGGCCAGGGCAATTGCGGATAATTGGCCGGACGTGCGGCAAAGCGCCTTCGCACGATGCTGAAAGTACCACGAAAATTGCCGAGAGACCGACGAAGCATGAGAAGCAGGGCCACAGCCAGAAAAGTACGATCTTACGAGCGTTTGCGGCTCGAAGCCATCCTCGAAAACGTATCGGATGGCGGCGCTATTGCGTGGCTTCAAGCCCGAAATCTGCCTGTTGCGCGGCGCCGGAACGATCCGGCTTCCGGCTTGACCCCAGCAGCCGAAACGTCGTCTTGCGAACCGGCAATCCGACCGTGGTCCGGCGGAAGATGAATCCAAGCCGGGCGAAGACCAGCGCACAAGCGACGGCGATGGCGCAACCAAGACCGAAGCCGGCGACGGTGTCGCTCGGATAGTGCGCGCCGACAAAGATGCGGGTCGATGCTACCCACAAGGCAAATGCCAATGCGATGTATTTGCGTTGCGGAAACAAGAGCAGCACGATCGCGAACACAGCGCCCATATTCGTGGCATGGCCGGAAGGGAAGCTGGCGAAGCGCGCATCCATGGCGAAAGGATGCAGCGACAAGTCGCCGAATTTATTGAAATAGACCGGCCTCGCCCGGCCAATGCCATACTTCAACAAATTGACGGCCAGCCCGGCAAGGCCAACGGCGCTCAGCATCAGAAAAGCAAGGCAGGTCCAGTTGTAGACGAGCATCAGCGATCGCCTGGAAAGGCTGCGCCAGTCCGTCAGATTTGCGGCCACAAGCAGCAGCGCCGACGGAATGAGATACCAGCCGCCCAGGCCAAAGACCGTGAAAAAGCCGGTGAGTTCGATGAAGCCGGTGGGCCACCGCCCCCAGGATATCCCTGCCTCGGCGTCGAAACGGATCAGCACCGCTATGGTCAGCAAAAGCCAGGCCACGGCCCAGACCGACCACAGGATCTTTGGATAGTGCGCGGGACGGGTGACAAGACGCTTTGCCACGATCTGGGCGGTGTCACGGAAATTTTCGACAGACAGACGGAGCACAGCAGTCGCAGGCACCGGAGACCTCACCAGCATGCCAAGCTCGAAGCGATCATCGAAAGGCGGCTATTTCGCGATACGATAGAGACCGAGCGACAGCCTGTCTCCTGACGAATAGTTGATCCCATCGATCCGGGCGACGCGGCGCGCCGACTGCCCCGCCAGAAGGCCGTCCAGCGTTTTTTCTTCTCCGATCGGCGCCAGCGCCAGCGCGCAGGCAGGATCGGCAAGCAGATGTTGTGCAGCCCCATCGACATCGGTCAGGATCGTGTTCGTGCCTACCAAAAATACCAGGCTTGGTTCGTGATAGTCCGCGGAGGCGAGCACCGTCGTCTCACAGGGACGGTTCGCACGAACCGCAGCCTCGATCTCAGGACTCATCCAAATCGGTTTCAATGACGGCGCGATGACACCGAACAGCAAAGCATAGGCAACGCCCGCACAAATCGTAACTGCCGCGATGCGGCCGAGCGGCACTTGCAGTTGCCTGGAGAAGCCGAGATAGCCGGCCGCGAGTGCCGCGGCGGCAGCCGGAATGCTCCACCACGAGAAAGTGCCGGCAAAGTGGATGGGCGCGGCCACGCAGAGCACGGCAAGGCCCGCCGTGACCAGCACGAAGCCGAAGGCGGTCGCCCACCACAGCCAATTCTGCCAGCGCCTGAGCGGCGCATTCGCCTCTTGCGGCTGCAACGTCAAAAGCCAGCCGATCAGCAGCGCCATGCCGGGATAGGCCGGCAGGACATAATGCGGCAGTTTGGTGGGGATCAGCTCGAACAAAAGCCAGAACGGGATATACCAAGCGAGGCAGAAACGGAGCCGGGGATCATCGCGCAGACGATTGAGGGCCTGAAGCCCGGCGCCGACGGCGATCAGGCCGAAGGGCCACATGAACAGCGAATAGGTCAGCATGTAGAAGCCGGGCGGAAGCCCATGCGATTCCTCGCCCTGCGCGACCTTGCCGAGCATATCCTTGCCGACGGCCTGCTGCAGGAAAGCGCCGCCGCTTTTCCAAGTGATGAGGATGAGCCAGGGCAGCACGATCAGCAGCACGAGGGCGAGCCCCCGCGCGGCCTTCAACTTCGACAGCCAGCGCCAGTCCCGCTCGAAGGCGAACAGCACGGCGACGGTCAGCGCCGACAGCAGCGGCGCGATCGGTCCCTTGATGAGGATCGCCGCGCCCTGGGCCGCCCAGAAAATCCATGGCAGATGGCTGGCAACGGCCTCTTTGCGGCGCGAGGCCACATAGATCTGCGCCAGCGCGCCCTGCGCCAGCACGCAGCAGGCCAGCAGCATCGCGTCGGTCTTGGCGTCACGCCCCTCGAAGGCGGTCGCGAAGATCGCGGCCATCACCAGGCCGGCGGCCAGGCCGGCGCTGGTTCCGAAAAGATTGGCGCCCGTCCAGCCGATCGCCGCGACAGCGATGGCGATGCCCAAGGCGGAGACCAGGCGGTACACCCAGATCGGCGCTTCGGCGCCCTTGCCGCTCAGCGCGACGGCCGCCGATTGCAGCCAGTAGATGCCGATCGGCTTCTGGTAGCGCGAGGCCTGCTGAAAGCGGATGTCGACATAGTCGCCGGTCTCGACCATCTGCTTGGTGGCCTGGACGAAACGCGGCTCGTCGCGATCGAGCGGCGGCATGGTCGCCAGCCCGCAAACCGTCATCAGCAGGCTAAACAGGAAGAGAAAGAGGATGTTCCTGCTCATTCGGCCACCGATTTGCTTGCCCTGACGAGAGACGGATTTCTCAGTCGACCTTGCTCATCGCCGCCTTGCGCTCATTGGCGATCAGCCAAAGATTGCGGATGTAGATGAACAAGCCCAGGGCCTGGCCGGCGATGAACACCGGATCCTGGCGCTGGATTGCATAGACCAGCAGCAGACCGCCGCCACCCAGCGAAAAGAACCAGAAGGCGATCGGCACGACGCTGCGCTTGGCTCTTTCCGACGCGATCCACTGCACCACAAAGCGCATGGAGAAGAAGAACTGAGCGACGAAGCCGAGCAGAACCCAGGCGTCGAATTGCTTGACGAAAACCTGATGGAACCAGGTCGCCAATTCCTGAAGCACGTTAGCCATGCCTGATTTCCTCTGCCTTGGGCATTCCGCGGCGTCGCCGGCGCAGCCACCAGACGCCGACGAGATCGAGCGCACCCTGCAGGCCGCGGTCGAAAATGCCGTAATTCGACTTGCCGTGACGCCGCGAGCGGTCGACGACGTCGCAATGAACGACGCGAAAACCTTCCTGGATGACCAGCGCCGGAACGAAGCGGTGGGTGCCGTCGAAGAACGGCAACTTCCTGAGGATATCCGTATGGACCGCCTTCAGGCCGCAGCCGGTGTCGCGGGTCTCGTCATGCAGGATCGCGCTTCTCAGCCAGTTGGCGAAACGCGAAGCCAGTTGCTTGATCTTGCTGTCGCGGCGCTTCAGGCGCTGTCCCTGCGCCGCGCCGAATTCGGGGCCGGCCTGCCGCAACGCGTCGACCAGCATGGGTATGTATTGCGGGTCGTTCTGGCCGTCGCCATCGATCGTGGCGACGATCCCGCCGCGCGCCGCCCAGGCGCCCGAGCGCACCGAAAGCGACTGGCCGGCGGATTTCCGGTGCTTGAGATGACGCAGCGGAAACGGGCGACGCGCCGCCTCGGCGGCGAGCACCGCTTCTGTCTCGTCGGTCGAACCGTCATTGACGACGATCACCTCGAAGTCGCGCCCGGTCATCGCCGCGCCGATCTCGTCGAGCAGGAGCGGCAGGTTCGCCGCCTCGTTCCTGCAAGGAATGACGATGGATATCTCCGGCATGTCGCGTCGGGCTCTGTCACAGGATATGGCATTTGATGAATGCCGTGCGGTGCCGTTCCAGCGGGCGAAGACTGCAAGGACCCGTTGGCGCGGCGCCTCATTACGCCAGCCGAAACGATGACGCAAGCATTCGCGCCCGTCATCGCAGACGACATCCGTGCGAGCCGCAAAGCCGGTTTTCACTTTTGCTCATCGCGCTTGAGTGCTAAACGCCCGCCTTCAATACCCGAGCCACACACGGTCGGGCGCTTTCGGGAAAGAAAAAATGTCCGCCTTCAAATCCGATTTCCTGCGCATCATGAGCGAGCGCGGTTTCATCCACCAGATTTCGGATGAAGCCGGCCTCGACCAGCTTTTCGCCAAGGAGACGGTAACCGCCTATGTCGGCTACGACGCGACGGCGACCAGCCTGCATATCGGCAATCTGATTTCGGCGACGATGCTCTACTGGCTGCAGGAGACGGGCCACCGGCCGATCGCCCTGATGGGCGGCGGCACCTCGATGATCGGCGATCCTTCCTTCCGCGACGACCAGCGCCAGCTTCTGACGCCCGAGGCGATCGCCGCCAATATCGAGGGCATTAAGCGCATCTTCGGCCGCATCCTGCGTTTCGGCGATGGTCCCAGCGAGGCGATCATGGTCAACAATGCGGACTGGCTGATGAAGCTCAACTACGTCGAGTTCCTGCGTGACGTCGGCCGGCATTTTTCGGTCAACCGGATGCTGACCTTCGACAGCGTCAAGCTGAGGCTAGAGCGCGAGCAATCGCTGTCGTTCCTCGAATTCAACTACATGATCCTGCAGGGCTATGATTTCGTCGAGCTCAGCAAGCGCTACGGCTGCCGGCTGCAGATGGGCGGCTCCGACCAGTGGGGCAACATCATCAACGGCGTCGATCTCGGCCACCGCATGGGCACGCCGCAGCTCTACGCCCTGACCACGCCGCTGCTGACGACATCGTCGGGCGCCAAGATGGGCAAATCGGCCAAGGGCGCGGTCTGGCTGAACGGCGATCTCTTCTCGCCCTATGATTTCTGGCAGTACTGGCGCAACACCGAGGACGCAGATGTCGAGCGCTTCCTGAAGATATTCACCCGCTTGCCGCTGGCCGAGATAGCGCGGCTCGCCGCGCTTGGCGGTTCCGAGATCAACGAGGCCAAGAAGGTTCTGGCCACCGAAACGACTGCCATCGTGCACGGCCGCGAGGCAGCGCAACAAGCCGAGGAAACCGCGCGCAAGACGTTCGAGGAAGGCGCGCTCGCCGAAACGCTGCCGACCGTCGAGGTCGGCCGGGCCGATCTCGAACGCGGGATCGGCATCTTGTCGCTGCTGGTCACCGCCGGCCTTGCCGCGTCCAACGGCGAGGCGCGGCGGCATATCCAGGGCGGCGCCGTGCGGTTGAACGACCAGCCGGTGTCAGATGATCGCAGGATGGTGACGTCTGAGGATATAGGCCCGGAACAGGTTGCAAAGCTGTCGCTCGGCAAGAAGAAGCATGTGCTGGTGCGGCCGGTCTGACGAGAGCCAGATCCGTCTCGATAGAACTTAGTCGGCTAGCTGCGGCCAATGGCCGAGATGGGTGGAATATTGCCATTCATTTCATCGGAACGAGCAGGTAGCGCCGCGCGGCCAACGTACAGTGGACATTGAACTATAGCGTCTGATGCCGAACCTCCGCGGACAATGAGCCCTGAGCCGCATGTCACAGATCGCGTCACAGGTTCCTTTGTCGAGCGGCGTCGTTTTTGATACTATGGCGGGACGCTCAGTGAGGGCATCAGCGCATGGTAGATAGTGACCGAACGGGGTCGCATCCAAACGCAGCGTCCGGCGATGATGTGCGTCATGGGCGACGTTTGCTGACAGCGCTTTGTTACGACTTGGTTGGATCGACCGAACTGCTTGGCCTTCTCGATATCGAGGACTTCGAGGATCTTGTATCTGACTTCCAGCACTCGGTTAAGCAGGCGATCATTTCTTGCTCAGGCATGCTCCGCGTCGAAGTCGGCGACGGCGGCGTTGCCGTGTTTCCTATCGATATCGGTGATCACGACGCAGCCTCGCTGGCCATTCGAGCCGGGTTGAAAATCATCAACGCGTGTCAGCTCCTGGCGCTGCGAAAGGGGCGAAGCGACCTACATGTCAGGGTCGGTGTCGCAACGTCGATGACGCTCATCCAGAAGGGCGACGTCACCACAGGCCAGGAGAGCATCACCGGTCCAGCCTTCGCGATGGCGGCCAGACTGCAGGCGCTCGCAATGCCCGATACTGTCTATGTGTCCGACGAGACGCGTGAGCTGGCCCGGCGTTCCCACGCTTTTCGTCCGTGCGGTTCCCACACCATCAAAGGGTTCGCAGGACCGAAGCAGATCTGGCAAGCCCTGAATCACAAGCGCGAAGTCGACCGCTTTTTCGCCTTTGGCCGGATGACCAGCCCATTGGTCGATCGTATCGACGAGTTCGCCTTGATCCGTAGCTATTGGCAAGATGCTGTTGCCGGGCGCGGTCAAGTACTCCTGATCGAGGGAGAAGCCGGCATCGGCAAATCCCGCATCGTGCACGAACTTCGCAGGCAGACACATGTGCAGCGCAACAAGCTGCTCTTCTTTCAGTGCACACCGGGCGACTCGCATTCGACGCTGCACCCCTTGCGCCAGACGATGCAAGCAAAGTCGGGAGATCACGACAGTTCGTTGACTTCGAAACGCGTGGCCAGGGTTTTTTCCGTGCACGACATCCGGGACCCGGTGGTTGCTGGTCTATTTTCTTTCCTCCTCGGCGCGGAAGGAGCCGACCCGGACTTCAATCACATGCACCCTGAACCCCTGCGGGAGAAAGCCAACTGGGCAATAGGCCAGGCCATGGAGGCCATGTGCGCCGGCGGCCCGGTCATGTTGATTGTCGAAGACATTCATTGGATCGACATGCCCTCGAAGCAACTGATCACCGAACTTGCCAAACACCTCTCGGGCTGGCGGGCGATGCTCATCGCAACGACCAGGCCAGGCGTTGGCGGCTGGCTTCAGCGCTATGGCAAACACGTCCTGCTGAAACCGCTCGAGCACGCTGACAGATTGCGTGCGATCGAGACGATGTGGCCCCAGGGGAAAAGGGCCGCCGATCCGGAACTGGTCGAGCTGGCGGAGCGCGTTGCAGGCGGCGTACCCCTGTTCATCGAAGAGGTCTGCCAATGGATGGCTGAGACGACCGACATCGAACAGCTGCCTCAAAGTGCCTTGTCGGGTCGAACTTCGGTCTTCGAACGTGTCCTCAGCGCGCGGCTCGAAGCGCTTGGTGCGGCCTATGAGGTTGCCCGTGCCGCTTCGATCGCCGGCAATTTGTTCAGTCTGGATCTCCTTGCAGCCCTTCTGCCCGATTTCGCTCGCGTTGCAATTTCCGATGCGCTCGACACGCTTGTGGATGCTGACTTAGCTGTTCGAGCCTGGAATGTGGGTGGCGCCGCATACCGCTTCCGGCACGCTTTGATTCAGGAAACCATTTACAACGGCACGCTCAGAAAGCGCCGTCAGATCTTGCATCACCGGCTGCATGCCGCCGTGATCGGCAATCGCGGCCTCGCCGGCTGGATGACCACGGCAGCACTCGCAACACACGCCGAACGCGCAGGTCTCCTGGAAGAAGCAATAGCGGGACTTGTCAGCGCCGGTGTGGAAAGCTCGTCGCGATCGGCGATGACGGAAGCCAGGCAATTGCTTGAGCGCGCCCTAGCGCTCTGCAAGCAACTTGCTGATACCAGCAGCAGGCAAGACGAGTTGCAGCTCTCGGCAGTGGTGGCCCTCGGCCCCGTCCTCACCGCCGTCGAAGGCCCGAATTCGGAAGATGCTCGCAAGCTTTATGACGAGGGCGTGACCATCGCACGGCGGCGCCCTGCCGCAGAGCGCGCCAAATGGTTTCCGATCTACTGGGGATGGTGGTTCACGGGTTCGGTCGTCGACGGCGAGCGTGCGCAGGCCATTGTGAACGATCTACAGGAGGTCCAGGATTCCGAAGTGCAGTTGCAAGCGAGACATTGTCTCTGGGCAGTCGACTTTAACAGGGGCAGCCACGATGGCTGCATTGAAGCGGTGGATGCCGGTTTGCCGCTCTATGACGTCGAACAGGGGCATGCGAATGCCACGCGTTTTGGCGGACATGACGCCAAGGTTTGTGGGCTGGCGCATCGCGCTCTGTCGCTATGGTTCAGCGGCCGCGCAACCAGTGCGCTTGCTTTTATGGCGCAGGCCAGACAGTGGGCGAAGCACACAGGCCATGCCAGCAGCATCGCTCACGCCTCGATAAACGAGGCTATGTTGCATTCCTATCGCCGTGATTTTGGGAGCCTGCGCGTCGTTATTGCCGACTTGCGCAGACTGACGGAGATCCATCATCTGCCTTCCCTCAGAGTCTCCGCCCAAATTTTCGAGGGATGGTGCGACGGCAATACCGGGGAGATCAAACGCGGAAAAGATAAAATGCGCCAGGGGCTCGGTCTGCATGGCGAGGTTCAGACTCCCGAGGACGAGCCGGTCTATTGCGGGATGTTTGCCGAACTTTTGTCTCGCTCGGGTGATGTCGACGAGGCGCTGGCCCTGTTGCATTCGGCGATCGTTCAGGCGGAAGCGGGCGGCAGCCGCTATTGGCTTGCCGAACTGCATCGCCGGACGGCGAGAATTCTTGTCCAGAGCAAGGCTGGCGCCGACCAGGCTGCCGCTGCGTTCGAGCGATGTCTGGTAACTGCGGCTGACCAGAAAGCCGTTCCAATCATGATCGCCGCATATGAGGATCTCGAGAGGTCTAATGTCTCGCAGCCTCTGCTCAGCCAGTTTGCCAGCCGCGTGACGGCCGAGGAGGCTTCGCTCGAACCCGGGGAGCCGCTATTCGTAAACCCCGAACCCGCCCCTTGAGGTGCCGCATTGGATCAGTATCAGCGCCTTGGTCCATCTGCGAACGAAGCGCTGGCGATCCTCATGGCAGCCCGCGACGGCTTGGGAATCACCCGAGTGGCCGACATAACCGGCCTCGATCGCATCGGCATTTCGGTGGCGCAGGTGACGCGGCCCTTCTCCTTGTCAAACGCGGTTTCCCAAGGCAAGGGCGCCGACATGACTGGCGCGGCTATTTCGGCGCTGCTTGAAGCCGCGGAAAGTTTCTTTGCCGAACGCATTGATCGTTTCGAGCTCATCTCGGCCAAGGCGCGCGCGCTTGATATCGCCGCGGAACGATTTGCGAAGCACGTTCGGGCGACCGCTCCGGTCGATTGGCCCGACACCAAACTGGCGTGGATCGCCGCCGAAAATCTCATCGATGGCAGCTCAGCCTGGGTGCCGCTTGAACTGGTCCATACAGCCTATATCTGGCCGCCTGACAGGAACGACGGCGTTTTCTGGGGCACGACAATGGGACTCGCAGCGGCCCTCCATGAGGTCGACGCCATTGTCCACGGGATATTGGAATGCATCGAACGTGATGCAATCGCCCACTTTCAACGCGCCCACGGCTTCCTTCAACTGCAACGCATCGACCCGGCTTCCATCAAGGATTTGAGGGTCATCGATTTGTTGGATCGCATGGCGCAGAAAAATCTGATGGTCGGTCTGTGGCTTGCTCCATCGCCAACCGGTGTACCGGTCATCCTCTGCCACCTCATGGAGACAAATCCGCGCGAAACGGCCTTGCTTCATTTGCCCACCGAAGGTTCCGCGGCGGCATTTGATCCCGCCGCAGCAATAGTCCATGCCGTCCAGGAAGCTGTGCAGGCCAGGCTCGCTGCAATATCGGGCGCTCGCGACGACCTTACGCGCGCGACCTATCACAGATATCCTGATTGGCAGATGATCGATGCGCACCGGCGGCTGATTCATGAAGGGCCAGGAAGAATCCATTGGCCAGATCTGCCAGTCTTGGCCACCGCAACTTTGCCCGGCCTTCTTGCCGACCTGGAACGCTGCGGCATCGATGCCGTCAATCTTGTGCGCCTGGATACCAGCCCTTTCGAGCATTTTGCCGCGGTAAAGGTCGTGATGCCGCAGCTGTTTCCGCTGCTGGGTGGTTAGCCAGATGCGGCCGACTCTTGTGTTTACCGGCCCAACGCTATCGCACGCCGAAGCAGGTAGGTTGGCGGACGTTGTGTGCCTTCCGCCGGCGGTGCAAGGTTCCATTGTTGCTGCCGTACAGCATTTCGATCCCGCTGCCATTTTGATTGTCGACGGCGGGTTCCAGTTGGAGCCGGCGGTTCGTCACAAGGAAATCCTCTGGGCGGTCGGACAAGGCATCCCTGTTGTCGGCGCGGCTAGCATGGGTGCCCTGCGGGCGGCGGAACTCCATCCCTATATGCGTGGTGTCGGCCTCATCTATCGATGGTATCGGCGTTTCCCCTTTGCACGGGACGACGCCGTTGCCGTTCTACATGGTCCGGAAGAAGCCAATTTCTGCCAGCTCACGCACGCCCTGATCGACCTGCGCAGAACGCTTCGCAACGCGCTCAGACGAGGCCAGGTCGCCAAGAGCGAAGCCGAAAAATTCGAAAAGGCCGCTGCCATCTTGAATTTCCGCGACCGCAGCGTGATCAGCATGATCCGCCATGCTCTGCCGACTTCGAACGACGACGAGATCGCTGCGTTCGGCAAGAAACTTTCAAGCGCTTTTGTGTCGCAAAAGAAAGATGACGCGCTCGCTGCGATGCAGCTCCTGCGTGCTGGCCTACCGAAGCCAGGACTGCTGCGTGATTTCAGAATGACCGTCGCCTTCAAGCAGGATTTGGACGACGCTGGCATCGAGATCTGATGGCCTTGCCAGGCAGTTAGCAGGGCTGCAATTTACGGCAAGCTCGCGTCATGCTAGCATGGTTAACATGAGGGAGGCCGAGCTTGGGGATGCTCGAAACGCCAGCCACGACAGTATGTCAGGCGGGACTCGTTTTCTGCTGTTCCCTCAAGCGCCCCATGTTTCCGGATACGAAAGACCTGAAACGGTGTGGCTCTCCACACCACCCGGACAAGTTCGTGCCGGTCCGGAAGATTCTCGGATGTATGTGCGCGATCCCATCCTTGAAAAGCAGCCCTACGAGTTTCCTTATCTTCCGCCATTTGTCGGCGACGTTGTTGCCCCGGCGGAACCTGACTATGAGGGGCACTTCGACCAGATCCCTGTTGGGTCGCGGCAATTCCTGGCGGCGCATGCCTTTGCTTCGGTCAGCCGTGTGCTGGACATTTGGGAAAGCTATGTCGGCAAGCCCGTCGCGTGGCACTTCGCGGACACCTATGAGCGCCTCGAGATCATTCCCCTGGTCGATTGGGAAAACGCGCAGTCCGGCTATGGCTTTCTCGAACTGGGTCGTGAATTCGAAGATTCGGCGCGCGGGCATCCCTACGCATTGAACTTCGATGTGATCGCCCATGAGGTTGGTCACGCGATACAGTTCTCCCTTTATGGCATGCCATGGAACGGCCTCGCTGCCGGAGATTTCGCGACATTTCATGAAGCCAGCTCTGACTTGATCTCGCTGATGTCCTTCCTTCATTTCGACAGCGGCATGGATCGGCTCCTGCGGCATAGCCAAGCCAACCTTCTTGTCCTCAATGAATTGAATCGCATTGCGGAACTGACCGGCGACCGCCAGCTCCGGCTGGCGAGCAATGCCCGCAAGATGTCGGAGGTCAGCGCGGAGGTCCACGACCGGTCGCGGCCCTTCACCGGCGCCGTGTTCGACACGCTGGTCGAAGTCTATCATGCCGGCCTGGTGCAGCAGGACCTTGCCGACGCGAGACTGCTCGGAGTGGACCTCAAGGATATTGATGCATCGGCGATAGACCGCATCTCAGCCTATACGGCCAGGGCATACCGAGCGCGTCCGTTCCTGTTCAAAAGCGAATTGGTCAGGGCGCGTGACGAGGTTTGCCTTGCTCTGGCGCGGGCCTGGGTCTTGCTCGATCCCAACGACCTGACATTCGCAAACGCTGCCGAAACCATCCTCGACACGGCCGATCGTGTCAGCCCGGCTCTGGCCAAATCCTTCGAAGGCAATTTCGTTTGGCGAGAAATCTTGTGACTCCGTGAAACTCAAGAGGAGAACGACATGAGCGATTTCCACAGGCCAACACTAACCTATCCAAACGAGGCATACAGCGCGACGCAGGTCAGGCTCTACGGTATCCCTGGCAATTCGGGCGTCTTTTTCCCAAACAACCCTCATCCAGTTGGATCCAGATCTGGCATTGAGGTCTCTGTCACGGCTTCGGCTGGCACTGCTGCGCAGGACACGGCTGCAAACCAAAAGGTCAAGGCAGAGTTTGCCAAAGTTGAAAGGCAATATCACGATGATCCGTTGGAACTGGCCAATCATTTGCCCTTCCCCTTTCCAATTCCCGCGGGATATTCCGCACAACTAGAATTAGACATGAAAATTGGCCGGCTTGTTATTTCTACTGCCGTATTATTTTCGGAAATGCAGCAGAAGCAAAAAAATATGACGGCCGGAATAATTGTAAGTTATTCTTTTGAAGGTCATTGTTATGATTTGCCAAAGCCGAAAATTATGCTTATTCCAGCTGAGCCCCGGGATATACCACCGGACGATTGCGGGTATGATAGGAAAAATAGCACAACGCCAAAGATCGATCGATACAGGCTATGGATTGTCGACAAGCTTGACGAGTGCGTGGAATTTGAAATGAATCAAGGCTTTATCGAACAATTGGTGCTGGATGCGAATCTGCCCGGGAAACGCTCGCCCGCCGGATATGCGTCGAGGTTTATGATGGGTCATCGTTCGGGCCGGCTAAACGACTAGTCTAACAGAAATTTGCTCAGCTCAGCCGCGACGTCAGGCACCTTTGGTGATGTCCCAGTCGGTTCGTAGAATCCTGGCGTGGTCTTCGATGAAGTCCGCGATCTGGTCGGCGCCGTTGGTCCAGATGATAGAACTGCAGCGCGCTGCCACGCTGTCGCGCTCGGTAGGGTCGAGCAGCCGCTCAACGAAGCTATCGACATGTGGGAGGCCATGGTCGCGCCGCATCAATAGGCCAAAACCGCCGAGCTCGGCCCAGCGGGCGCGGTTGAGTTGCAGGTCCATCTCGTCGGCCTCGTTGGGCACAAACAAAGTCGGGACCGCACCAAGGATATTCTCATGGAAAGTGTTGTAGCCAGGCGCGACGACCGCGGCGTCGAATGCGCGGCTATAGCGGAAACTCGGGAACAGCTCGACAATCCGATGCCTCGGACCGACCGGCTCGTCGGGTGCGAGATCGGCGCGGATCGGCGAGCGGATATCTAGCACCAGCGTATCCGGACGGTCGAGCAGAGCTTTAAGAACGCCGCTGCGGACGCCGCGCATGTCGAAATTGCTGCCTGAGCCGAGTTGCAGGGCGACGACGATCATGCCTTCCGGCAGGTCGAGGAACAGGCGCGCGGCTGTGCGCTCCAGGCGCTCGTTGGGTTCCAGATGCAGGACGGGCGGGACCAAAAAGACCTTGTTGCGCATCTCCTTGGTCGGGCCGTGATCGAACTCGTCCGCCAACTCTCCCGGCTCTATCACGGCGTCAAAAGCGTTCTCCATCTCCAGGAACCGTCGGTGCGATTCCCTCCACATCGGCCTGCGCACCCAGATCGAAAACAGGTTGGGGTCCATGGCCAGCGCTGCGACGATACCGTCGAACACAGCTGTCGCGTCATAAGCAAATACTGCAGGGCGCAGATGACTGATCAGGTCGAATAATTCCTCGGCAAGCACGTCGTTCCAGTCCTCGGGCGCGGCATCGATGCCGCGGTGATGGGTTAGGAAGTGGGCGTGATAACCCTCATTGGCTGCAATTTTCATGGCGTAGGACATCGTCGCAAAGACGGGCTTCAACCCCTCCGGCAACCGCTGTGCGACAGCCATCTGCTGTGCAAGATGCCCTATTCCGATGCCGTTGGTGGATGCAAACAGCACGTGACGTATCGGCAAAGGCTGGATCATCGACGCTCGCTCGACTGCCGAATCTCGTGGTCTGGCAATGCCGAACAACCTCTCAAGGCGTTGCTGGAAGAGGTCGGCTGAATGGTGTCGAGAAACGAAATCACTGGCCAAGGCCGATTGCCGAGCGTAGGCCTCTACATCGTTGATGAATTTGTCGATGACCCCCTCAACATCGCTCGGCGCCGCATAGACTGCTGCGTCACCGAATAACGGCTGGAAGTGTGTGGGGAGAATCGTGACGAGCCCTACCGCGAGCGCTTCGAGGATGGTGCGGCCAAAAGCCTCCGACCAGGAATCGCTATGATAGTAGACATAGAAATCGAGCCCTTGGAGAAACTCGGGGATGCCGGTCCATGCAAAGGGTTGTATTTCCCAGTTGGTCGGCAGCTGGCCATAAAGTTCCTCGAGGAAGGAATCGCCGCCCAAAATCCTAACGGTGTAGCGTGATCGATCTGCTGGGTAGATGCGCAGCACATCGGCGACGCTGCCTGGCCATTTCAATTTGTCCGGACGGGCATGGCGGCCAATCACCACGGGATTATGCGGTGGGCCATCTGCCCTGCGAGGCCAGTCGCCGAGATCGATCAGATTGGTCCAGTCTTCTGGCAAGAGTTCGGCGCCCGCAGGCAAACGACGGGGCAAAGCATCGCGAACGATGGCGCTGACGGGGGCGAGCAAAACATCGACGCCAAACGCCCAACGGCAATTGTTGATGATGCGCGCTAGCTCATATTGCACCTTGCCTAGCCGGTCGACCATAGGATGATGGAGAACCATGACCAGGTGTTTGGCCCGGATGCTGATCCGCCTGGTGACGCGGTTGGACATTATCGTCGGGTGGTGGAGTAGGACAAGATCGGCCTCGACCTTCGTTTCCGGGTCGATCCGTTCTGTAGCGCCACCATCGAGCAACGCCCGCAAGCCGGGATGCATTGGGTAGGGATGATCCAGCAATGGTCCCTTCACTGCCAGCAAGCCGGTCTTGAGACCCGCGCGGGCGGCCGCTTGGATTTCAACCGCGAGCGCCGTGGACGTGCCGCCTTCGAAGCGGACATCGGCGATGAACAGAATGTCCAGCTTCATGACTTGGGAGTATCCGGCGCCTTGCGGACGGTTGTCGCTGGCGCCGCTTCCAGGAAAGTGTCGATTGTCGTGCCGTAAGCCAGGACACGGCGGGGGTGCCATTTTGCAAGAAGGAGCCCCCAGCGCTCCCGCAAATAAGCCTGCCAGGGCATGTCGGTTGCGTGCAGCCGCTGTTCTATTAAAGGGGGCAGATACTCGAAAATTACGCCGTGACGGCGGAACATCGTGAAGTCCGGATTGTTGGTCAGATAAATGAGCCTATCGTTCTTCCCCGAAAGCTTGCGCTTGGTGGTGACGATGATTTCTTCGAGATGATCTGGATTTACATCAAAAGTTGTTATAATAATAGTCGAAATTGCTTCTTTCGATTTGTATATATAAATATTCCCCGAGTTTTCAACTTCCTGCTTTTTCTTACCCCTTCGAAGGAAAAGTTCTGTGAGTTTTCTCATTGATTGGCGCTCACTTTAGGTATGCTTAGCCTACCAATGACGATTTATGCGTTTCAAACGTTCACGCTACGCGGCGCGCCGTGTCTGGCGTTCGCTGTCTCGAACCAGTCTAGTAGGCGGCTTCGTCAATTTGCAAGGCCGGCGCATTCGGCCGCGTGGCCTTGACTGTAAGGCAGTTCGCGTATTTCTTGTTCTGGCGTGCCGTTGGAACTTCCTGATGCTGGGCAGCGGCCGTTCTACTTCGGCCAAGTCTTGAGGAGCGACGCAAATGGCAAGATCGCTGCTGTCACGGATGGCTTCGGCTGCCGCTCTGGTCTCCACTTCAGTCATGCTGAACGGCTGCGGGACGATTGCAGGGAGGCCCATTAGCTGCCTTTTCGTCTCGGACGGACGGTGCGCCAAGGTCACCAAGGCGAATGCGCCTCGACCCGACCAATCGGCGCCGAAGCGCCGCAGTTCCCAATATTGATTTAATCGTCTTTTCGGCGGCATTGCCGGGAGCCGTTATAAATGTTGGCTTATGGCTTCCGACAATCGGTAGTGACGCAAGCATTTCGAATTTCGTGTAATATCGGTGAGATGTTACGGTCCATTCTGTTTGATAAATAGTTCAACTTCTGTGTCTATTTTTGCTCGAGTTGCGCGGTTTATTTTCTCAGCGATCTCTGCCTTTGCCTGTTCCCCCTGATCGGCCCGCAGCCTCGCGGCGAGCGAGGCGTTGAAATAAGCCCGTTGCAGGTTGGGCTTGCCCCCGGTGAATACACCGTCGCGATGCCCCCACGCGAGACGGACATAGGCGTACTCATTTCCCCTGTTTGCGGAAAGCTCAAGGAGGGTCAGGGCGCGGCGAGGATCGGCAGCCAGCTTGCGGTCGCCCTTCAGATATAGCTGTGCCATAAAATAGGGCGCGTACCTGTTGCCCATTTCGGTTGCGCGCTGCAACAGGTCGAGTCCTCGTGGCACGTCCTTTTTCACGCCTTCCCCCGCGAGATAAGACTGTCCCAGATTCGCCATCGCATCGATCTGGCCGGTGTCGGCTGCTGCTGCATACAACGAGGCTGCTTGGACGAAGTCTTGCTTGACGCCGGTGCCGAGGCGGTATGCGTCGCCGAGTGCGGTGATCGCATTCGCCCAGCCGCTTGATGCGGCCAAGCGATACCAAAGAACGCCTTCCTCCGGCAGCTTTGGCACGCCCTGGCCGGCAATATAGGCTGAGCCGATGTCGGTCCTGGCCCTGAGATTGCCAAGCGCAGCCGCCCGAACGTAAAAGTCGAACGCACGACCGTAGTCGATCTCGCGCCCCATGCCGACACGTGCCATATAGCCCATGTTTATGAGCGCAGCACTGTATTGCTGCTTGCCGGCAAGCTCATAGTAGTGCTCAGCCCAATCGTAGCGCCTGGCAATTTCCAGAACACGCCCGAATTGAAACTGCAGGCGCGGGTTGTTGATGTCGGCTGCAAGGTCGAAGCCGCATGCCCTGAGCGCATCGCGAACGTTGACCAGCCCGTTGGTGACGCCTGGGACAGAACGCTGTGGGTCGTTGGGATCTGCCGCATAGAGGTCACAATCCGTCACGAGCGCCTTCATGCCCTTTTGAGTGTCGGGCAAAACCGATGGCCATACACGAAACGTTTCACTGACAGCGCGTTCTCCTGCCTGTTGGAAAACAAACTCGGCGCTAGCCGTCTGGCTCTCACCGACGACCAAGATCTCGTCCTCGATTGAAGCTGATCTCAGAGGGCCGCTGACGAAGGCGCCGCGCTGGGAAAGCGACGCCAGTTGTACCTTGCTCTTCTCCGTTGCCTCTGGCGCAAAGCGGCTCTGCGGAAAGACGTTTGCGAAACGGCTAAAATCGTCCGGGTTGGGGCTATCCTTGATGAAGGCCCACAATACCGCGTCGATGGTCAGGCCGCCGCTTGTCTCAACCGGCGCCGGCGCCCCGCTGACACCTGCGCCATCGTGCTTGAACACAAATTTCGTCTCAATCGAACCGGTGATCCAGGGTATCTGAAACCCACCCGTTGCCTGGCGGACGTCGCCTCGCACCGTCCTGAACGTGTCGTAGACATCGAGGTCCGGCGTTTGCAAAGCGTTGGCGAGGGCGGAGGAATATGGGCTGTTTATGCCTGTGCCATCATAGGCGACTTCTCCAGCGCTTGTCGCGAAGGCAATAAGCACCTGGCCGCTTCCCGATTCTGTGTAGGCCAGCCCCTCGCCCAGCCCCTTGTCCTTCGCGGCAGGGTTACTTCGGCAGGCATCGAGGATGAAAAGCTTCACGCCAACCGGGTCGTCCTTGACGATATCGATGAGATCGTTGAGCCGCATCGCATCGGCGACGATTTTCTTGGCGGAGGACGTGGCGGTGTCGACCGGCAGCAGCAGGTTCTGACGATCGAACTGCAGTGCATGGCCGGCATAGTAGAATATCGCCATGTCAGCACCCACGAGATGCGCTGCAATCGCGTCCTTCAGGTCCTTGGTGGCAGCCTTTTTGACGTCGTAGAAAAGCAGCACATTGAAGCCGAGCTCAGTCAAGGTATTGGCAA
The DNA here is from genome assembly GCF_055811295.1 of Mesorhizobium sp. WSM4871. NCBI lineage: Bacteria > Pseudomonadati > Pseudomonadota > Alphaproteobacteria > Hyphomicrobiales > Phyllobacteriaceae > Mesorhizobium > Mesorhizobium sp. WSM4871. The sequence continues at coordinate 170,120 of NZ_JBVVPU010000009.1, forward strand.
TAAGCTTGGCGTCGTTGCGGGGGTTTGTAAGGGGAGCGAAGGCGTAGTCACCGTTACCGACGACAACGGCCGCGCGTCTCTCGGCTTGGGCCTCAGCGAGCCAAAGCAGGCCGAACGCGGCCATGAACGCGAACAGGAAGCCTCGCCTCAAATGATTGGAAAGCACTGTCGCAACCTGCCTTCTCAGCGTTCTTCCAAGGGAAGAAACCACCCAATCATAGCCCGAACAATCGCAAAATTTCAACGGACCTCGTTTCTGCCCTAGATCGCTGCTTCGGGCGCGCTTGGTTCGGTCGCTAAAGAAGGTGCTTCTGAGCGGCGAGAAATTTCTGCAATACGGGCAACTACGATGTCCGCGGTCGCGCTGGCTACGTCTGTTATCGGCGACAGCAAGATTGATTCAACGGCCGACGTGAGGCGCAAAGCTGCTGTTGGGTTAGCCTCAGGGGTCGCCTATGGACCATTGGCATGAATTCGGCCGGGGCAAACGAGCGTCCTTTACGGTCGAACTCGATTGAGTTGACCTCACCGATACTCAAAGATCGACCTGAAAATCCCGGGTGCGATCACCGACAGCGGATTGACGTCCAGTTTCGGCTTGTTGGCATTGCCCCTGAGCCTGTAGGTCACGCCGATCAGGCCGCGATCCCGGCCATTGCCGAGCAGCGTGCCGAACAGCGGCAACTCGCCGAAGATGCGGTTGAGGCCGTAGACCGGCATGAAGGTGCCGGTCATGTCCATATTGTTGTCCTGGTCGTAGAGCGTGCCCTGGAAGGTGGTGCCGATGCGCGGGCCGCGCAGCACGCCATTGGCCAGCTTCAGGTAGCCGGCGCCTTTTTCGATCTCGGAAGCGCCGCGCTCGAACTGCACACGTGACGTGTCGAGATTGCCCTTGACCGCTTCGTTGAGGCTGCGGCTGTCGCCGGCCGGCGTGGTCGACACGATCGAGGCGAGTTTCGGCTCGTTGACCACGTAGAAGTTGCGGGCATCGACCTGGCCGCGCATCGACCCGTCGCTGGCCCCAGCCAGCGCCAGCGTGATCGACCCGCCTTCCATGTGCTCGTATATGTTGAGGAAGCGCAGGATCGCGCCGGCATCGGCCGACTTCATGTTGAGCGCGCGCCTGCCGTCGGCGGTGGTGTTGTTGATGGTTATGGCGGCGCCGGAGTCCGCCGTGGCACTGACCTTAAGCCCGTTCACCCTGGAGCCGGCGGCGCTGTAGTCGAGCTTCAGGTTCGACAATGTCTCGTCGTGGAAGCCAGTCAGGAAATTGACGTCGGCACTGACGGAAACCGCGTCCGAACCCGTGGTCTTGGTGGCGGTGTCGACATCGGAGGTGAATTGCTTGATCAGCGAGCGGGCGTCCAGCGCATTGCCGCTGATGTCGATCGCAAAGCCCTTGCCCGATCGCTTGACCGAAACGGCGACGTCGTCGCCGCGGTTCAAGGTGACCTTGCTGAAGCGGGCCGAGGACAGTGCGCCTTTGACCAGCACCACGCTGCCCTCGATCGAGAAGCTCTTTCCGCCCAAGTCAAAGTCGGACAGCGTCGTGGTATCGCCGGACCTAGTCATGGCGAAGGTGACATTGGCGGGAATGCCTGGCCCCTTGCTCCAGCCGGCCCAGGGGATGTCCAGCCTGGCATTGGTCAGGTCGGCCGACACGTTCTCGCTGCCGCCGTCGCTCTTGTCGATGGCAACCTTGATGGTTCCCGAAAGCAGCGTCGACAGGCCAGGCATGGCGGCGGCGCGCACCTTGTCGTCAAGCACCATCGTCACCTTGCGGCCAGGTGGCGGCCCACCATCTTTCAGCGGCTCGACCAGGTCGAGCTCAGCTGGAAGGCCGTTCAGCAGCGCCTTGGCGGAGATGACCGCCTTGTCGGGTTCGACCGTGATCGAGCCGTCGGCATCCGTCACCGTCTGGCCTTCGAACGGTTTGGCCAGCGACAGGTCCTTGTAGTCGAGCGCCACCAGCCAATCGAGTTTGGAGGTATCGACGCCGGATTGCAGCGGAATGTCGGCCTTGACGTGGCCGGTCACCGTGCCGGACAGGTCGTCCGGCAACAGGCCTACATGGCGCATGGCGTTGATCGGTTCGTAGGATGCGAGTTCGGCGATCGCGGCGGCTTCGCCGGCGACGTCGATGTCGAGCGCACCGATCACCGGCGGGCGGTTGGCCCCCTTTACCGTCATCGTGCCATTGCTTGCCGCCACCGTGCGGCCGCTGGCCATATAGACGCTGCCCGAGGACAGCGCGATGTCGACATCGTTGCCGTGGAAGGAGACGACGCCGACGGCATCGCGGATGGGTGGAATGCGGCCGGCCGTATCGAAGCGTGATCCCTCGATCTGGAACCGGCCGAACACCTCGTCCGCCGAAAGCGGAACGCCGTTGCCGAGCCGCCCCGGCACGACCTGGAACTGGAGATTGGCGTCGACAACGCGGCCGCCGAACAGGTTCTTCAGCACCCAGAGGCGAGCGTTGCGGGCTGAAAACCAAGGCCATAGCTGCTTGACATGCGAGACCGGCATGTCGTGGATGTTGAGGCCCACGGATATGCCCGGGGCCTTGCCGTCGACAAATATCACCGCCGCCGTGCCCAGCACCTCGCTTGCGGATCCCGACCTGATCCCGATCTGCTCGGCGACGAGCTTTTGGCTCTCGGGCTGGTAGACGCCGGCGACGCGGGCAAAGAAATTGAGCGCAGGCTCGGGCGACTCCGAGGGCGCCAGCGTCGAACCGTCGCTGGTCAGATCGTAGCGGTAGGATGGTTCCTCGCCCGCTGTTCCGGTGGCCGGCTTGGGGCCGATCGAACCGGCGAAATCGAACGTCGAACGGCCGGTCTTCAACAGCAGCTTGTCGACCTGGATCTTGTTCGAACCGGCGACAAGTGTGGCATCGAGGCCGACATCGGCCGGAAGCAAGCCGCGCGGGCCGAGATCGAGCACGGACCCGGTGAGCGCCAATGAGGCCGTCAACCGCGATGCATTCTCGCCGCCGCCTTGCGATCCCGCCAGCTTCAGGGCGACCGCGCCCAGCTTCCCGCCTGATGCGCCTGCCGCCACGGCGGCTTCCGCCATCTTCACGCTGGCGTCCAGCGCGGTCACTCGGCGGGTCGTGATGTCGCGGGTGGCGGAAGCGGCGATGGCGAGCGTTCTGCCGTCGACCTCGGCGTCGGATGAAAGCTCCATGCCGCCCGGCCCCGCCTGCGACACCGAGGCATCAGTGATCCTGACCAGTTTGACCGATCCGGCCTCGGGCAGCACAAGGTCGACATTGCTGAGGTCGATCCGGCGCATCGAATCCTCCCGCACCGCGTCGAGTGCGTGGTTGATGTTGGAGAAGACCGCTTCGGACAGTTTTTCCGGATCGATGAGGCCATCCTGATTGCGCAGCGCCGCCGTCCAGTCGCCGCCCGAGGGCATCGCCGCCATCACCATACGCGCATCGGAAATCCTGGCGCTGGTGAGCCGCACCTTGCCCGAAAGCAGCGGTATCAGCCTGATGCCGAAGCGGACTCGCCCGGCATCGGCCATCGGCTTGCCGTCGGCGGTCTTGAGGCTGACATTGTTGACCTGAAGCGCAATGAAACTCGACCCGTCGAGCGTGAGGCGAGCCGGCCCGGCTTCGACATTGACGTCGACCCCGGCCAGTTTCTCGATGGCCGTTTCGGCTTCCGCCCGCAACCGTTCGGATCCGATGCCCGATACACCGACCACATACACCGCGGCGGCGGCCAACAGCACAAGGGCAACAAAGCCGGCGAACAGCCGCGCCAGGATGCGAACGCCACGGCCTATCGATGCCTGGCCGAGCGGCGGCACCCGGCACGCGGACGGGAAGGCTCCCAGGTCGGTGATCTCATCACGCCTGAATCTGATCTTCTCGTGCTGCGGTTGCTCCTGATCCACGCAATTTTCCGTTCTAAGAACTCGATCGTGGACGAATCCCCGCTCGACATTATATCGATGAGGCTGCGCGCGTAACCACAAACAAGGGCATGGATATGGCTGATCTCAAAGTGGGCGATCCTGCGCCTCAGTTCGACCTTCCCCGCGACGGCGGCGGCTCGCTCAGCCTCGCGGCGTTGCTGGGCAAGCCGGTCGTACTCTACTTCTATCCGCAGGACGACACCACGGGCTGCACGACCGAGGCGATCGGCTTTTCGCAATTGAAGCCGGAGTTCGAGAAGGCCGGCGCCGTCGTGATCGGCCTGTCGCCGGACAGCGTCAAGAAGCACGACAAGTTCAAGTCAAAATACGATCTGACCGTCGATCTGGTCGCCGATGAGGAGCGCAAGGTGATCGAAGCCTACCATCTGTGGGTCGAGAAGACGATGTATGGCCGCAAATATATGGGTGTCGAGCGCGCCACCTTCCTGATCGGCCGCGATGGACGGATCGCCAAAATCTGGCGGCAAGTCCGGGTCAAGGGCCATGCCGAGGCAGTGCTGGAAGCGGTGCGCGCGCTTTGATGTAACGCGGTGGCCTTGCATTTAAGCCTGCCGCGACGCGGACCTGCACCTGACATCCTATCCAATTTGACTGCACCCATGAATTGCAAACGGTAGCGCCGAAGCAACCGACCGTTAACCTTAATGATGTGTAATGAGGCTCGTCGTTGGTGTCGTAACGAAAGCTTGGTCCCGTGAACGTAACCGGTCAGTCAGCGGTCTTCGGCAGGCGCAAGGAGCCCCATACGGTTATCATCGCCCGAGGCGACGAAATAAGGCACTTCACCATACGGCCATGGTTAGCCGCATTTTGCGGCTCCGCGCTGGCAGCCATCGTCATAGGCTACCTGCTGGCGACCTCCTACCTTGTGCTGCGCGACGACCTGATCGGCGCCACCACCGCACGGCAGGCGCGCATGCAGCAGGCTTACGAGGATCGCATCTCGGCGCTGCGCGCCCAGGTCGACCGGATCACCAGCCGTCAGCTTCTCGACCAGCAGCTCATGGAAACCAAGGTGAGCGAGCTGCTGCAACGCCAGAGTCAGCTCAGCCAGCGCCATGGCCGCCTCGGACCGATCCTCGACCGCGCCGAGAGCGAAGTCGGAATGCCGCCCGCGGCAAGCAGCGCGGCAGCCGCAAAGCCTGACCAACGGGCCGACGCCACCGTTGCCCAGCCACAGGCCTATACGGTTGCCAGCCTTGGTGCCAGCTTGGACACCGCCGACAGCAGGCCGTTCTCCCTCTGGTCAACCCGCTCCGATCCGCTGCCCAGCGGCACCGCTGCCGACCGTGCCGACAAGCTCTTCGTTTCGATCAACCAGTCGCTCAAGGCCATCGAAAACCAGCAGCTCACCCGCATCGCCACGCTTGCCGATAACGCCTACAAGAACGCCGATGCGATTTCGCAGGCGCTCGCCGCGGCCGGCCTGCCGGTCGACAGCGATTTCGGCGAAGAACGCGACGTCGGCGGGCCGCTGATCCCGGTCGACAGCTCGATGATGTTCGACAGCAAGGTCAAGGAGCTCGACGAAGCGCTCGACGCGCTCGACCACCTCAAGAAGGAGGCGCGCCGCCTGCCGCTCGCCAACCCCGCCCCCGGCCGTTCCGTCACCAGCCCGTTCGGCGTGCGCACCGATCCGATCCTTGGCACGGCGGCGCTCCATTCAGGCATGGATTTCCGGGCGCCGCTCGGCATGCCCGCCAAGGTCACCGCACCGGGCGTTGTCGTCAAGGCCGGCTGGAACGGTGGCTATGGCCGCATGGTCGAGGTCGACCACGGCCAAGGCTTTGCGACCCGCTATGGCCATCTCAGCGAAATCGACGTGAAGGTCGGCCAGAAGCTCGATGCCGGCGACGTCATCGGCAAGACCGGCAGCAGCGGCCGCTCGACCGGCCCGCATCTGCATTACGAGGTCCGCCACAATGGCGAGGCGATCGACCCCTTGCGCTTCCTGAAGGTCGGCAAGAAGGTCGCGCAGTACCTCTGAACGATCGCTGAAACGCGATTCACGTTCGAGCAGGAAATCATCGCCCAAAAGTTGTATGGAACAAAGTTCTCCCTCGTACGTTGTTGGCCATCACCAACTAACTGATGAGGCTGGAATGATGGCAGCACGCAGAGCCGATCACATCTATCAGCGGGCATATCTACTGGCCGAGAGCGGCGCCCATGACCGCGCCGCGGAAATCGTCGCCATGCTGGTCACCGAGGGCTATCCGGAAGCGGTCGATCTGTTGAACACCGACAATATCCGCGCGGATCTCAGGCGTGCGTGCGAAGTCGCCGCTCCCCGTAGGCCCCGCCTTTTGTAAAGACCGCGAGCGACCGATTTAGTGTCGGAGGCAGGTTGCCGACGGCTCGAAGCGCCGGCACGAGCAACAGTCATCTTATTTTTGAATTCCATTTGACTGAATAAATCTTTGGTGCGAACCTGTGCTCTCCTAAGGGACGCAAGGCATGGCACTGCGGGGGACCAATCAGGAATTCGGGCGGCCTTACAACAGGCGCATCGTACTGGAATCCATCCGCCTTCTTGGCCCCATTGCCCGCGGCGATATAGCGAGGCGGGTCGGGCTCACCGTCCAGACGGTTTCAACCATCGTTCGCGAACTGGAGGAGCACGGCTATGTCCTGTCCGTGCGCGAGGAGCCGCGGGGACGCGGCCTGCCTCCGGCCACACTCAGGATCAATCCGGAAGGCGGCTATGCCGTCGGCATCCACATCACCCCCCTTGGGATCGACGCGGCCCTGACCAACCTCAGCGGCGACGTGATCGAGAGCGTGCACCGTGAAGCGCCGAATGCCACGCCCGATCTTGCCTTCGACCTGATCGGGGCGATGGTGAACGATTTGACCGGCTTGCGCCCCGGCGGCCGTGTTCTTGGCATCGGCATGGCATTGCCCGGCCCTTTCGGGGTGGAATCCATGAGCTTTGTCGGGCCAACGACGATGGCCGGGTGGAAGGACGTATCGCTCCGGGAACGGCTGGCGGAGTCGACGGGATTGCCGGCCTTTTTCGAGACAGACATGGTCGCCGCGGCAATGGGCGAGCGCCTCTATGGCCTCGGGACGGGATATTCCGAATACTACTATCTCTATTTCGGCGTCGGTCTGGGCGGCGTCATGGTGCATGACGGAAGCGCATTGCGCGGCGCCTGGGGAAATGCCGGCGAGATCGGCCACATTCCTGTCGTCCCGGGCGGCGAGGCCTGTCCCTGCGGCAACCGTGGCTGCCTCGAACGCTATCTTTCGCTCGAAGCGCGGGGACGCTGGGCCGGCAGCGACGCCGACTGGGTCGCCGATGTCGGCCCGGTCTTCCGCACCGCCATCGCCGTCGTCGAGAACCTGTTCGATCCCGAAACCGTCATCCTGGGCGGACTTGCGTCCACCGATTTGCTCGAGCGACTGGCCGGCTCGGCGACGCAGCTCCCCAACTCGGTCTCGGCCCGAAGGGACCGCACCAGCCCACGCATCGTCGTCGGGCGCGGCGGACAACATGCGGTGTTGCGCGGCGCCGCCGCGCTTGCCGTTTCGGGGGTGCTCTCGCCACGCTTCGGCCAGATGTTCACCGCCGAGCGCGAGCGCGGACGGGACCTCCTGCAAGGCAAGGGGATGGCGGCCTGATGAGCGAACCCCTGCTGGTGCTCGACAACGTCGCCAAGAACTATGGCGCAATCGAAGCGCTGAAAGGCATCAGCTTCTCAATCGGCAAGGGTGAGGTGGTGGCGCTTCTGGGCGACAACGGCGCCGGCAAGTCGACACTGGTCAAGATCATCGCCGGCGGGCTGGAGCCGACCTCCGGCCGCATGCTGTTCGAGGGACGGGAATTCCTGGCCAAATCTCCCGCCGAGGCCAAGGCCGCGGGGATCGAAACCGTCTACCAGGACCTGTCGCTTTGCACCAATGTCGATGTGGTGGCCAATTTCTTCATGGGCCGCGAGATCACCAGGAAGATTTTCGGCGTTCCCGTGCTCGACGAACGCGCCATGGAGCAGGTCGTGCAAAAGGCGCTGGCCAGCGCCGGCACCCGCATCCCTTCGCTGCGCACCAATGTCGAACATCTTTCGGGCGGCCAGCGGCAAGCCATCGAACTCAACCGCTTCGTGCATTTTGGCGGCAAGCTCGTGCTTCTCGACGAGCCATTCGCGGCACTTGGCGTCGAGCAGACGCGGCGCGGCCTCGACATGATCCGCCAGGTGGCGAGCCAAGGCATCGGCGTCGTCATCATCACCCATATCATGCAACAGGCCTTCCAGGTCGCCGACCGGATCGTGGTGATCCGGCAAGGCGTCGTGGCGGGCGATGTCGCACGCAATAAAACAAGTCCCGACGCGGTGATCAACATGATCACCGGTGAGACGCTTGCCGGTGCCGGACCGGCTGGCTGAGGGACGAATGAGGGGTCCGGCGCAAGAGGAGCGAACGACATGAAGAAAATACTTCTTTCCGTCTTCGGTATCCTGGCACTGGCCTTTGCCACGCTCATGCCGGCATTCGCCCAGTCCAAGGGTACCGTCTACTACATGGTGCCGACACTGCTCGATGAGTTCCAGACCGGCTCGGTGAGCGCGCTGGAACTCTTCCTGAAGCAGACCGGCTATGAGATGAAGACGCTGAACGCCGACAACAAGACCGACGCCCAGCAGTCGCAGATGAACGACGTCATCGCGCTGAAGCCGTCGGCGATCATTCTCGCCGCCGTCGATTTCAATGCGTTGAAACCGTCCATCGAAGCCGCCCGCGCCGCCGGCATCCCGGTGGTCGAATTCGACCGCCAGATCACCTCCACCCCTTCCGACTTCACCTCGGTGGCCGGAACCGTCGAAATCGGCTACGTCGCCGCCGACCAGGCCGTGAAACTGCTGACCGCCAAGAACGGCTCGGTGAAGGGGAAAATCCTGCAGGTGCTCGGCGATCCCGGCGACCCCTACACGCTCGACATCCAGAAGGGTTTCGAGGAGAAGATGAAGGCGTTCCCGGACGTCAAGATCATCTCGGTTCCCGCCATGCAGTGGGAGGCGAGCAACGCCGGCACCATCGTCGCCGACCAGATGCTGGCCAACCCGGATATCGACCTGATCTTCAGCCACGCCGCGCATCTATCGGTCGCCGCCGTCGCCTCGCTCGAGGCCGCCGGCAAGAAGCCGGGCGACGTCATGCTGATGAGCTCGAACGGCGCTCCGGTCGGCCTCGACCTGATCCGCAAGGGCTGGCTCAACGTCGAAGTCGAGCAGCCGCTCTACGCGCAGGCCGCGGCGGTCGCCATGTTCATGGACAAGATCGTCAACAAGCAGGAGATCAAGCCGGGAGAGTATGAAGTGCTCGGCCTGAAGTCGACCGTGACCAAGGAAGCCTGGGGACCCAACATCAAGATCCCGGGCGCCGCCATCACCAAGGAAAACGTCGACAATCCGGCCTTCTGGGGCAATCTGAAGCCGCCATCGGATACGGTGAAGCCGGTCGAATAACAACTTCGTAGCGCTCCGGGCCTCACGGCCCGGAGCGCCCTCCAAAGCGCCGCGCGTCCGTCAGGACGGGCGTGGGACATTGCATCACCTTGAACCCGAGCGCCAACCGGATCGGCCCCATGAATCCCCGCACACGCCAAGTCCTCGAGTTCATCCTCGACAATCTCGTCTGGTTCATGCTGGTCTTCGTGCTGGTGGTCTTCTCCATCTTCATTCCGAACTATTTCCAGCTCGGTATATTCGCCAACATCATCGAGGCGTCGAGCGTGCTTGGCGTGATGTCGATCGGCCTGGCGCTGGTCATCATCGCCGGGCACATGGACCTGTCGGTCGAATCGGTCGCTGCGCTCAGCGCCATGGCGGTCGGCATCGTGTTCTGCTCGGCGGGTATCGGCCTCGGCATTCAACTGCATCCCGAATGGCTGATGGTTCCGGTGTCGCTGCTCATAGCTCTGATCGTCGGCGGGATTATCGGCGCCTTCAACGGCTATCTCGTCGTGAAGGTGAAGATGAGCGCCTTCATCATCACCCTGGCGTCCTACATCTGGGTGCGCGGCCTCGTGCTGGTCATTTCGGGCGGCCGTTCGGCGCAGGATCTGGCGCCGGCGATCCGCTGGTTCGGCATCCAGCGCCTGCTTGGCCTGCCGCTCACGGCGTGGATCGCCATTTCGTGCTTCGTCGTCTTTTCGCTGATCATGGCCAAGACGCCGTTCGGCAGGCACCTCGTCATGATCGGCGGCAATGAGACCGCGACCTTCCGTGCAGGCATCCGCGTCAACCGCAACCTGGTTATTGCGTTCATCCTCGCCGGCGCCATCGCCGGCCTTGCCGGCTGGCTGCTGGCGATCCGCACCTCCGGCGCCACCGCCAATCTCGGCGTCGGCCTGCTGTTCAATGCCTTTGCCGCCGTCGTGATCGGCGGCGTCAGCCTGAAAGGCGGCGTCGGCACCCTGCCCGGCGTCTATGCCGGCGTGCTTTTGCTGTCGGCCATCAACACGGCGATCAACCTGATGGGCCTGCCCGCCAATTTCACCCAGGTGATCCACGGCCTGCTGGTGCTTGCCGCCGTGCTGCTCGACGCTTTCAAGCAGACGATCCGGCAAAGACTTGCATGAGACGGGGGCTGGCATGAGAGGGGGGCTGGCATGAACGGGCGACTTGACGGAAAGGTGGCGCTGGTGATCGGCGCGGCGAGCGGCATCGGCAAGGCCACCGCCCTGCGTTTTGCCGAGGAAGGCGCCAGGCTGGTGCTGGCCGATACCGAGATCGAGGCGGGACAAGCCGCCGCGGGCGAAGTCGGCGCCGCCTTCATCCGCACCGACATCTCACAGATGGCCGATGCGGAAGCCGCCGTGGCGCTGGCGCTGGACCGTCACGGCCGGCTCGACATCCTGGTCCAGAATGCCGGCATCTACCCCTGGCAGCTCATCGAGAACACCAGCACGGACGACTGGGACCGGGTCATGGCCGTCAATCTGCGCGGCACCTTCAATGCCACCCGTGCCGCGCTCGTGCCGATGAAGGCGCAGCGTTTCGGGCGCATGCTCTACACCTCGTCCATCACCGGCCCGCACGTCACCAGCCCCGGTCATGGCCATTACGCCGCGACCAAGGCCGGCATCAACGGCTTCATCCGCTCGGCAGCGCTGGAATTCTCCGGCTACGGCATCACCGTCAACGGCGTCGAACCCGGCAACATCCTCACCGAAGCGATCCAGATGCATCGCGGCGCGGCCTATATCAAGAATATGGAAGACTCCATCCCGCTCGGCAGGCTCGGCAGCCCCCGTGAAGTGGCCAACGCCTTCCTGTTCCTTGCCTCGGACGATGCCAGCTACATCACCGGCACGACCATCGTCGTCGACGGCGGGCAATTGCTGCCCGAGGGCAAGGATTTTCGGCTGCTGCCGCCGTGATCCTCGATTTCCGGCGACGAGGTCATGCCGCAGAATCATGGGGCGCTTGATTTTTACGGGGCGATCGGCTTCGAAGTGTTGCAGAGCCCTGAACTGCCGAAGCAATGCGTCTACGTCGCCAAACGACTTGTCTCACGCCATATCGAAACGATCGATCCGCCGCGCGGGTATAGCCCATGACTGAGACGTTTCTCTATTTCGCCTACGGATCGAACATGGACCTTGGACAGATGATGGAGCGTTGTCCCGGCGCCGAAGTCGTGGGCACGGGTCATTTGCCAGGCCATGCCCTTTGTTTCCCCAGGATGTCCGTGAACCGAAATTGCGGCGTATCATCGGTGGAACTCATGGAAGGGGCTGAAGTCTGGGGCGCTGTCTATCGTTTGACTGCCGTCGACCTCGCTCTGCTCGACCAGAAGGAAGGCTACCAACCCGGTCGAGCCAGGACCCTGAACAGCTATACCAGGCTCCCCGTAACAGTGACCGTGAACGGCGTGGCAACCGAAATGCAGACCTATTTCGCCGAACGGCAGGCTGGGGCGTTTGTGCCGAATACGGCTTACCTCAAGCACATTCGGGACGGCGCCAGACATCACAAGTTGCCGGCTGCCTATCTGGCTTTTCTTGACGCACTGGTCGCGGACCAGGAAGCTTGAACGCTCGCACAGGCAAACGAGGCGAAACGGCTCCTGGCGATGGCGATTGGAGTGGTGGGCGATGACGGGCTCGAACCGCCGACATCTTCGGTGTAAACGAAGCGCTCTACCAACTGAGCTAATCGCCCGCTCCGGCGCGGACCATTAAGCGGTCAGCACCGGCTTCGCAAGGCCAAATGAACGGGCAATGGGCCAACTGCAGGCCGGTCTGGGCGACAAAGTTCGCCCTGTCAAAAAACCTTCTCCTGTTTGCTGTTATGCTGCCGCGCTCCGCTTGACACCCGCTGGCTTACCCCTTATCCACCGCCCCAACGACGAACACGGCTGACACGTGCTCGTTAAATGCGCGGGTGTAGCTCAGTTGGTTAGAGTGCCGGCCTGTCACGCCGGAGGTCGCGGGTTCGAGCCCCGTCACTCGCGCCATTCTTTTGAATGGCCAAGGTTTCCTTTATACAAAAAGTTTCGACTTTCAGTTTTCTGAGAGATCGACTTTTTGTATTCGTTGTGTCGCAAGCCGGCCTTATGTGCTCCGGAGCAGCGGGCGAACGAGTTTGAGGTCGAACCGGACCGCCGGCGATTTTTTTGTTTAGACATTGGATTTTCCCAGACCCGGTTCCCACTTTGGGTCCAATACCCTGCCGGAGAAAAAGCCTTGGATGCCCTGAAATCGCTCATCGAATCGCGCCGCTTCGACCTTGCGATCATGGTCCTGATCCTGATCAATGCCGTCACGCTCGGCTTCGAAACCTCGCCCGACGCGATTGCTGCCTTTGGTCCGCTTCTGACGGCCATCGACCGCGCGATCCTCGGCGTCTTCGTGCTCGAACTCGCAGCCCGGCTGGTGGTCTACAGGACGCAGTTCTTTCGCGATCCCTGGCGCATCTTCGATCTCTTCGTCGTCGGTTTCGCGCTTATCCCCGCGACCGGTTCGCTCTCGGTGCTGCGGGCGCTGCGCATCCTGCGGGTCCTGCGCCTGATCAGCATCGTTCCGTCGCTGCGCCGTGTCGTCACCGGCTTCATCACCGCCCTGCCCGGCATGGGCTCGATCATGCTGTTGCTCGGGCTGGTGTTCTACGTCTTTGCGGTGATGGCGACGAAGCTCTACGGCTCGTCCTTTCCCGAACTGTTCGGCGGCATACCGCAATCGCTGTTCACGCTGTTCCAGGTCATGACCCTCGAGGGCTGGTCGGACGGCGTGGTGCGCCCGGTCATGGAGGTCTATCCGACCGCCTGGCTGTTCTTCATCCCGTTCATCATCGCGACCTCGTTCACCGTGCTCAATCTGTTCATCGGCGTGATCGTTTCTGCAATGGAGGCCGAGCACGAAGCGGTGGAGTCGGCCGACAGGGCAACGCTGCATAGCGATCAGGCCAACATTCTCGCGGAGATACAGGCGCTGCGGGCAGAGGTCCGGGAATTGTCCAACGCTCGCGGCTAGATCGCCTCATCCGGTGCGACAGTGCTAATCGGCGAGCAACGCCTCGACCTCCTGCAGTGACGGCATTGACGGCGCGGTGCCGGGCCGCGTCACTGAAATGCCGGCGACGGTGCAAGCGAAGCGGACCGCCTGCAGCGGCTCCACGCCTTTGGCGAGCGCTGCCGCCAGGCCGCCATTGAAGGCGTCGCCCGCGCCCGTCGTCTCGACCACCGGGCCGGCATTGACCACGGGAACATGGTCGGAACGGCTGGCGTCATGCAGCAGCGCGCCTTTTTCGCCAAGCGTGATGATCACCGCGCCGACGCCCTTGCCGAGCAGGCTGTCGGCGGCGCGGCGGGCATCGCCGATGGTGGAAACCTTGATGCCGGTCAGTTCCTCGGCTTCGGTCTCGTTCGGCGTGATGTAATCGCAGAGTGTATAGATGCGCTCGGGCAGGCTTGCGGCAGGCGCCGGGTTGAGGATGGTCGTCACCCCCGCCCCGCGCGCGAACTCCAGCGCCCGCAGTGCCGCCTCGATCGGCTGTTCGAGCTGAGTGACGAAGACGCCAGCCGATCCGATCAGGCCGGCATGGGCCTCGATATCGGCAGGCGAAATCAGCATGGCGGCACCCGGGCTGACGATGATGGCATTGTTGCCGCTCGTCTCCTCGACGAAGATGTAGGCTGCACCGGTGTAGCTCTCCGGCGTGTCGATGACGGCGCTTTTGACGCCGGCCTGCGCCCAGGTCCGCCTCGCCATTTCGGCAAAGGGATCGACGCCGAGGCGCGTGAGGAAGGTAATGTCGGCGCCGAGCCGGCCTGCAGCGACCGCCTGGTTCGAGCCCTTGCCGCCGGGGCCGAGCGTGAAGGACGTGCCAAGGATCGTCTCGCCCATGCGCGGCTGCCGGGCAGCGCGATAGGCGGTATCGGCGACAAAGACTCCCAATATGACGACGGGCTTGCCGGACGCCATTGGCCTACTCCGCGTCCGGCGGCACAACACCCTTGCGGAAGGCGAAGCAGCCATAGAAGCGGCGCTCGCCGGTCTGGATGACGCAGTAGGCCTGCTTGGCGCGCTCGTAGAAGGCGTAGCGCTCGACCGGGATCATCGGCCAGGCCTTGCCTTCCGCGGCGTCGATCTCCCTTTGCACTTCCTTCTGCACGGGAGGAATCTCGTCCGGCTTGCCGACGATCTCCATGCGGGCGGCCGCATCGTCGACGAATGTGTCGAGCGGATAGAGCGACAGCACCGCCTTGACCACCTCGGCCGCCGGCGCGTCGATGCGCAGCAGCTTGCCGAGCACCGTCTGGCGCGCGGTCGAATCGGACGGGAAATTGGTGTCGACGATGATCAAATCGTCGCCATGTCCCATCGCCCTCAGCGCCTGGAGCACGTCGGCATTGAGCAGCGGGTTGATCCCTTTGAGCATGGCAGTCCTCCCGAACGGGCTTTTGTATGAGGTCAGATACGGCGGCCGGTCTCTGCATCGAAGAGATGGACCTGGTCAAGCCGGGGCTTGAGGTGAAGCGTGTCGCCCGGCTTGAAGTCGTGGCGCTCGCGAAACAGCGCCACCATCTCGCCTTCGCCGAAGCGCAGGAAGACCAAAGTCTCGGAACCGGTCGGCTCGACCACCGAAATCTTGGCGGGCACACCGTCCGGGTGGATCTCGAGATGTTCGGGCCGCACGCCGTAGACGACATTGCGCCCGTCCTCGACGGTGCTTTTCGCTGATATCGGGAACGGCGTTCCTGATATTTCGACGATGGGCTTGTCGCCTTTGCGCACCACGCCCTTGAGCAGATTCATCGATGGCGAGCCTATGAAGCCGGCAACGAACAGATTGGCTGGCCGGTCGAACAGCTCCAGCGGCGCGCCCACCTGTTCGATGCGGCCGTCGCGCATCACCACGATCTTGTCGGCCATCGTCATGGCCTCGATCTGGTCGTGGGTGACATAGATGGTGGTGGTCTTCAGCCGCTGGTGCAGTTCCTTGATCTCGGTGCGCATCTGGACGCGCAGCTTGGCGTCGAGATTGGAGAGCGGCTCGTCGAACAGGAACACCTGCGGATTGCGCACGATGGCGCGGCCCATGGCGACGCGCTGGCGCTGCCCGCCCGAAAGCTGGCGCGGATAGCGTTTCAGATAGGGATTGAGGTCGAGGATGTCGGCGGCGCGCTTGACCCGTTCAGTGACCACGGCCGGATCGGTTTTGCGCAGCTTGAGCGCGAAGGCCATGTTCTGCTCGACCGTCTTGTGCGGATAAAGCGCGTAATTCTGGAACACCATGGCGATGTCGCGCTTGGCCGGCGGCAGATGGTTGACGACACGCTCGCCGATGGCGATCGTGCCGCCGGAGATGGTCTCCAGCCCCGCGACCATCCTGAGCAAGGTGGACTTGCCGCATCCGGAAGGGCCAACCAGCACCACGAACTGTCCGTCGGGAATGTCGACGCTGACATCGTGCAGGACCTTGACGGTTCCGAACGCCTTGGCCACATTGCTGATCGCGACTTGAGCCATTCTCTCCCCTTGGTTTTTGGACCCACCGGCCCTTTAATTGCCGTGAAGCTAACCAACGCGAACGGCAAGGGCAAGTCGGTCTCTTATAGATAAAAAACCCATGCTCGTTGACACGGCACCTGGTTGCGAGAATAGTGGCAAACGCCAATCCGACTGCCGGTCATCCGTCCGAAATCGGAATTCGAGGCGACGCAGGGTGGGGTCCCACGTCCCCGTTTGATCAAGGAGAACCGTCGGCGTTCCGGCGTCCGACAGATTGGCATATCAAATCACCACTGTTGTTCTGGGAGGAATGGTAGATGAGAGTCGGTCTTTACGAAAAATTGGTGCGCGCGGGCGCTACCCGTCGTGACGTCCTCAAGGGCGCGGCCTCCATGGCAGCGATCGCCGCCGCATCCGGCGCCGGGCTCGGCGCGCTGACGCGCCCGGCTTCCGCTGCCAGCGAATTGCGTGCGCAGATCCTGCAAATTCCCGGCGTCGGCAAGGGTCAGCCGACCGATGCCGACTTCCAGAAAGTCGGCGAGCTCTGCCTGGAAGCGACCAAGGCCAACGTCAAGGAAGGCGAATTCGCCGGCGTCGAGCTCACCTTCATGGGCCTTAACAACCAGAACCTGCACAATGTGCTGTTCCGTGGCTTCCTGAAGCCGTGGGAGGCCTATACCGGCGCCAAGATCAGCTGGATAGACCTGGCGCAGGCCGACTACAATGCCCGCTTGCAGCAGTCGATCGCCACCGGCACCGTCGATTTCGACATCATCGAGATGGGCGCGCCATTCGAGGGCGATGTCTGCGGCAAGGGCCTGACCTCCGAAATGCCGGACTGGGTCAAGGACCAGATCGACATGAAGGATGTCGTGGCCTATCTGCAGCCGCCGGTCGGCACCTGGGACGGCAAGCAGTACCGCATTACCGTCGACGGCGACGCGCACAACTTCAATTACCGCACCGACGTCTTCGCCGATGCCGACCTCGCCAAGGCCTGGAAGGACGGCGGCGGCGCAGGGGAATGGGGCGTGCCGAAGACCTGGCAGGAAGTCCAGGCGGTAACCAAGTTCCTCAAGGGCAAGCAATTCCAGGGCCAGGACGTCTTTGGCTATCTCGACGCGCCCAAGGCCTGGGGCGGTTTCGGCTTCTACTTCCTCGGCAGCCGCGCCAGCGCCTATGCCAAGCATCCCGACGACAAGGCCTGGCTGTTCGACGCCGACACGATGAAGCCGCGCATCAACAACCCGGCCTGGGTACGGGCGATCCAGGACGTTATCGACGCGCTGCCTTCGGAACCGGCCGACCAGATCAATGCCGACCCCAACACGACAGCCTTCCAGCAATTCCTGGCCGGCACCGGTTCGATGGTCACCTGGTGGGGCGATGTCGGCTCCAACGTCAAGACCAACGATTCCTCGGTCGTCGGCGACGTCACCGGCTTCTCGATCCTGCCGGGCTCGGACGATGTCTATAATTCCAAGACCGGCCAGTGGGACAAGCTCGCCAGCGGCCCGAACTATGCGCCGAACTGCGCCTATCTCGGCTGGGGCGTCTATGTCATGGCCCGCGTCGACAGCGACGAAAAGAAGAAGAAGGCGGCATGGTCCGCCGCCGCCCATCTCGGCGGCAAGGACCTGTCGATCTGGACGGCGATGTATCCGTCCGGCTTCCAGCCCTACCGCAACTCCCATTTCGACATTCCCGAATGGGTGGCGGCCGGTTACGACGAGGCATTCATCACCTCGTATCTCAAGTCGGAAGCCGACAGCTACAACCATCCGAACGCGGCGATCGAACCGCGCATCCCCGGCATCTTCCAGTATTACAGCGCCGCCGAGGACATCCTGGCCAACACTTTCGCCGGCAAGATGAAGGCGCAGGAAGGCGCCGATGCGATTGCCGCCGCCTGGGAGAAGCTGACCGACCAGATCGGCCGCGACAACCAGGTCAAGCTCTACAAGGCCTCGCTCGGCATGTAGCCAGCAGCTATGATAAGATCGCGGCCCGGCGGCTCCTGTCGCCGGGCCGTATCGTGACCGGTCTTCGGCCGTCATTTGTGCAAAAGCAATTCCAGGAAAAGTGTGAAGCGGTTTTCCGTCCGGAATTGCGTCAAAACAGAAAGATGAAGCGGTTCGCCGTTTCTATGAAACGGTGAAACGCGAAGAGGCGAGAGGCGTGGCTGACCAGACTTCGACCACGAATGCGTGGCCGGCAAATTCCGTTCCCACCGATCTGATCCCGCCCGGCCGCAAGCGCCTCGGTTGGGCCCTGATGGCCGCGGCGACGCTTGGCCTCCTGGCAACGATCCTGGTTCAGATCCTCTACAAGAGCGAGGTCGGCACGATCGGCTTCGAGACCTGGCGGCCGGTCGTCTATGCCTATATCCTGTGGGGCGTGGCGCTCGGCATCGGCCAGGTGCTGACGCGCGGCGAGGACGGCCAGCGCGCGGTGTTCCTGTTGCCGGCGCTGCTGTTCACCATCGCCATGGTGATCTTCCCGACGCTGTTCGGCTTCTACATCGCGCTGACCGACTGGAACCTCTCTTCCTTCTCCGGCCGCAAGTTCAACGGGCTCGACAATTTCTGGCAGATGCTCGGCGACCCTTACTATCGCAACGCGCTGTTCAACATGGTGCTCTATGTGCTCGCCGTGTTCGTCGAATATGTCATCGCCTTCGGCCTCGCACTGCTTCTCAACGCGCAGATCCGGGCGCGAAAATTCTTCCGCGTCGTCTTCCTGATGCCCTTGATGCTGTCGCCGGTGGCGGTGTCGTGGATGATCGGCAAGTCGCTGATGGAATACCGCTTCGGCCCGGCCGCGACGCTGGCGCGCCATCTCGGCTGGGAAAACCCGGCTTTCTTCTCCAATCCGATCACCGCCCGCATCTCGATCATGGTGCTCGACGCCTGGACCTTCATTCCATTCATGATGATCATGCTGCTCGCCGGCCTGCAGGCGATGTCGCGCGAGGTGCTTGAGGCCGCGCGCGTCGACGGCGCCACTCCATGGCAGACCTTCTGGCAGGTCACCTTCCCGCTGATGCTGCCGGTGTCGGTGACGGCGGTGATCCTGCGCATCATCTTCAAGCTGAAGCTTGCCGACATCATCATCACCGTCACTTCGGGCGGCCCGGGCGGTGCGACCGATTCCGTATCGAGCTTCATCTATCGCGAGTACCGCGACCGCTCGAATGTCGGCTACGGCACCATGCTGGCGATGGCTTATCTCATCATCATCGTCGTGTTCGTGACGTGGCTGCTGAAATTCGCCAGCCGCTTCGTGCGCAACGTCAATTAGAGCCCGGTATGAGCGTTCAGACAACCGACTACAGCGCTTCCGAAATCCGCTCGCCGGCGAGCTTCTTCGCCAACCGTGTCTTCATCTACGGCGCGCTTGTCTTCTGGGCGTTCATCTGCCTGTTCCCGATCTACTGGACGATAACCACCTCGTTCAAGACCGCGGTCGACGTCACCCAGGGCCATCTCATCCCCTTTGTCGACTTCAAGCCGGACTGGAAGGGCTGGCGCTCGCTCGGCCTGTCGCCGGATTCGATCTTCCAGACCTCGACGGTGCGCGAGGAATTTCTCAAGCGCTTCATGAATTCGGTCATCACCTCGGTCGGCGCGTCGAGCCTTGCCATCATCATCGGCAGCCTCGCCGCCTATGGGCTAACCCGCTATCGCTACAAGTTCGCCTGGTTCAAGAACGAGGACATCTCCTTCTTCTTCCTGTCGCAACTGATCCTGCCGCCGGTCGTGCTGGCGCTGCCCTTCCTGGTGCTCTACCGGGAAGTCGGCCTGCTCGACACGCGCATCGGGCTGATCCTGCTCTACACGCTAATGGTGCTGCCGATCGTCATCTGGATCATGCGCGACCAGTTCAACTCGATCCCGGTCGAGCTCGAGGAGGCAGCCCTTGTCGACGGCCTGTCGATCTGGGGCGCCTTCTTCCGCATCGTCATGCCGATCGCGCTGCCCGGCATGGTCGCCGCCTTCATCCTGGCGATGGTGCTGTGCTGGAACGAGTATTTCTTCGCCGCATTACTGACCTCGACCGACGCCAAGACCATACCCGTCATGGTGGCGAGCCAGACCGGCTCGCAAGGCATCAACTGGTGGTCGATGGCGGCGCTCGCCACTGCCGCCATCACGCCGCTCGCCGTCATCGGCATCGCGCTGGAGCGCTATCTGATCATGGGCATGACGGCGGGAGCGGTTAAGTAGGCGAAGGGAGCATAGCGCTCCGTTAGCGTGACAGTATTGCGCGCAAATGCTCGAGGATCATGGCAACGCCCTTTTGCCCAAGTTCCGCTGAGGCTTCCGGCGCGCTCGCCGTGTACCAGCCCGTATTGTCGGCGAAATGGCCGGCGTTCACCGCTTCCGGGCAGAGCGCCATCATCAGCGACGTCTCGCCGATGCCGGCATGGTCGAACGGATACTCGCCGTTCATCGTGGCCGGCATCAGCGGATGCACCTGCACCCAGTTGAAGAAATTTTCACCTGCCGCATGCCCGGCATAGTAGTCGGCCATCGCCTGCGCCCCCCACCAACCCTCGCCGCGCTCCTTTTCGAGGAAGCGGAAGATCGCTTGCCGGCCGGCGCTCTTGAAGGCGAGATCGGTCGGCATGCCGGCGGCGAAATTCTCGGTCTGGTGGTGGATGATGGCATGGACGTTGCGAAAGCCGATGCGCAGCAGGCTGTAGAACAATTCCTCCGCGAACGGCGCCAGCGCATTGCCGCCGACCTGCACCGACCCATTGCCTTCGGGCGGCGCCACTGCATAGCTCGCCGCGCCGTAATAGAAGGGCGGCAGGATGACGATGTCGGCTTCCTTCTCGAACAGCTCCAGCGTCTTGACGACGGCAAGCGTGTCCATGCCGACGGCCATGTGCTCGCCGTGGTATTCGAGCACGCCGAGCGGGAGCACGACCGGCCAGTTCTCGGCGATCGCCTTGCGGATCTGGTGCGGCAGCATCAGCTCGTAGCGCATGATCTATTCCATGTTGGTGTGGCGCGCGCGCATCCCTTCGGGCGACATGCCGGTGATCACCTTGAGATTCAGCACCATCACCTCGAACAGCAGGAACAACGCGCTTTCGAATACCGAGCCCATCGGCAGAACGGATGTCTTTTGCGGACCCTGGTCGTCGGCCATGGTCTGCGCCGGAATGAGCAAGGTGAAGTCGGCAAGTTTTGCCGCGCTGCCATCTGCCTGAGCGGTGAGCAACACGACCGTCGCGCCGGCATCCTGCGCCACCCGCATCAGCGTGAGCACAGTCGAGGTCTCTCCTGGACCAGAGCTCACCAAAAAGACGTCGCCCTGCCCCAATGGCGGCGTTGTCATGTCACCGACCACCGAAACCGGCAGGCCGAGATGGTAGAGCCGCATGGCGAAGCCCTTGACTTGCAAGGCCTCGCGGCCGCAGCCATAGACGACGATCTTGTTTGCGCCGGCGAGCATAGCGCAGGCGGCGTCGACGCGGCTTTCGTCCACTTGTGCCAGCACGTTGCCAAGCTCGTCCAACGCGATCGCGAACAGATCGGTGACGGCACCGGTCATAACGGTTCCGCCAGTCTGGCGAAGGCCGAAAAAGGTCTGGTTTGCCTGCTCACGTTTCTCCCCGAACAGCTTGTTTTCATTCATGCTATCACCGCGAAAATCCGTGTCCAACGGCGCTGCGCGCTTTTGCTGTGCCACGGGCGTGATAGTGTCATGTCAGACAAATCATTCCAGGGAACGGCGGAACATGAAGACACGGCATTTCGACCGCATCGGCAATGGCGGCATCGACTTCACGGAGCTGGGCTTCGGCACGGCGCCGCTCGGCAATCTCTACCGCGCCGTTTCCGATGAGGACGCCAACGCCACGCTGGAGGCCGCGTGGAAGGTCGGCTGCCGCTACTACGACACCGCGCCGCTCTACGGGCTCGGCCTGTCGGAAACGCGGCTCAACCCATTCCTGCGCTCGAAAAAGCGCGACGACTATGTGCTGTCGAGCAAGGTCGGGCGCATCATGCGCGCCTGCCCGCCCGAGCAACGCACCGGCATCGGCAAGTTCTTCGACACGCCGTCGCGTCGCGAGGTCTACGACTACAGCTATGACGGCGTCATGCGCTCCTTCGAAGCCTCGCTGGAACGTCTCGGCGTCGACCGCGTCGACATCCTGTTCGTGCATGACGTCGACATCTTCACCCATGGCAGCAGGCAAGCCTCCGACCAGCGCATCGAGGAGTTCATGCGCTCGGGCTATTACGGGCTGCTTTCGCTGCGCGACCAGGGCGTGATCAAGGCGTTCGGCGGCGGCATCAACGAGTGGCCGGTCGCCCAGACGCTGGCCGAGCGCGGCGACTTCGACCTGTTCCTGCTCGCCGGGCGCTATACGCTGCTGGAGCAGGAGGCGCTGCAATCCTTCCTGCCGCTCTGCCAGAAGCGCGGCATCGGCATCGTTCTCGGCGGCCCGTACAATTCAGGCATCCTGGCGAGCGGGCCGAAGCCCGGCGCCTTCTACAACTATTCCGAAGCGCCGCAGGACATACTCGACCGCGTCATGCGCATCGAGGCCGTCTGCAAACGCCATGGCGTGCGACTGATCGAGGCGGCACTGCAATTTCCGCTGCTGCACCCTTCGGTCGTGTCGGTGATCCCCGGCGGTCAGCGGCCGAGCGAAGTCGAAAGCAACCGCTCGCTGCTCGACGCCAAGCTGCCCAAGGCACTTTGGGCCGATCTCAAGCAGGAAGGGCTGATGCGCGCCGACGCGCCGACGAGTTGAAAGCCGGTCCCATCAAAGAACGCAAAGAAAAGCCGGGCGAGCCCGGCTTTTCTGATCTCTGAAAAAGAAAAAGTGGTCTTAATTGACCGCGTCCTTGAGACCCTTGCCGGCCGAAAACTTCGGCACGGTGCGCGCCGGAATCTTCACTTCGGCGCCGGTCTGCGGGTTGCGGCCGGTCGACGCAGCGCGTTTTGACACGGTGAAATTTCCGAAGCCGACAAGCCGGACATCGCCGCCCTTCTTCAGTTCGCCGGTGATCACGGAAAACACCGCATCCACCGCCGACTGCGCGTCACCCTTCGAAATACTCGCGGCATCGGCGACAGCGGACACCAGTTCGTTCTTGTTCATAAAAATTCCCTTCCATGAGAAAACCGGAACCACTCGACTCATCCGGCAGGAAACGGACTTTAGAAAGAAGCGTTGCGGCAACCAAGTCGAAAAGCATCAAGTAAAGCGGAAAAAGCCCGGAAATCCGGGGTTTTTCACATGAAAAAGCCGGGCTCAAGGCCCGGCTCTCTCTTTGTGCACTGCAACTTCAGCAAGTGCGATGCAACTTTAGTAAACGCTAATGTGCGAGCGACTTGCTGGCGTCATCTCCGGCGTCAACCGCGGCCGGCGGATTGACCGGCTCGACCCATTCAATCGGCTCCGGCATGCGCACCAGCGCATGACGCAGCACCTCGCCGACCCGCGAGACCGGAATGATCTCCATGCCGTTCTTCACGTTGTCCGGAATGTCCGCCAAATCCTTGGCATTGTCTTCCGGAATCAGCACCTTCTTGATGCCGCCGCGAAGTGCGGCAAGCAGCTTCTCCTTCAATCCGCCGATCGGCAGCACCCTGCCGCGCAGCGTGATCTCGCCGGTCATAGCCACGTCGGCCTTGACCGGGATGCCGGTCAGCACCGAGACGATCGCGGTGGCCATGGCCACGCCCGCCGACGGTCCGTCCTTGGGCGTAGCACCCTCCGGCACGTGGACGTGGATGTCACGCTTGTCGAACAGCGGCGGCTCGATGCCGAAATCGAGCGCCCGCGAGCGGACATAGGAGGCCGCCGCCGAGATCGATTCCTTCATCACGTCGCGCAAATTGCCGGTCACCGTCATGCGGCCCTTGCCGGGCATCATGACGCCTTCGACCGTCAGCAGTTCGCCGCCGACTTCCGTCCAGGCAAGTCCGGTGACGACACCGACCTGATCGTCGGCCTCCACCTGGCCGAAGCGGAAGCGCGGAACACCGAGGTAGTCGGCGAGATTGTCCGCCGTGATGTTGATCGTCTTCTTCTTCGTCTTCAGGATCTCCGTCACCGCCTTGCGGCCGAGCTTCATCAGCTCGCGCTCCAGGCTCCTGACGCCCGCTTCACGGGTGTAGGTCTGGATGATGCCACGGATGGCATCCTCGCCGACGGAAAACTCCTTCGGCTGCAGCGCGTGATCGCGGATCACCTTCGGCATCAAATGGCGCTTGGCGATCTCGATCTTCTCGTCCTCGGTGTAGCCGGCGATACGGATGATCTCCATGCGGTCCATCAAGGGCGCAGGGATGTTCAGCGTGTTCGCCGTCGTCACGAACATCACGCTCGACAGGTCGTACTCGACCTCGAGATAGTGGTCCATGAACGTCGAGTTCTGTTCGGGATCGAGCACCTCGAGCAAGGCCGACGACGGATCGCCACGGAAATCCTGGCCCATCTTGTCGATCTCGTCGAGCAGGAAGAGCGGGTTGGATTTCTTCGCCTTCTTCATCGACTGGATGACCTTGCCGGGCATCGAGCCGATATAGGTGCGCCGGTGACCGCGAATCTCGGCCTCGTCGCGCACGCCGCCCAGCGCCATGCGGATGAACTCGCGGCCGGTCGCCTTGGCGATCGACTTGCCGAGCGAGGTCTTGCCGACGCCGGGAGGTCCAACGAGGCACAGGATCGGCCCCTTCAGCTTCTTCTGGCGGCTCTGCACGGCGAGATACTCGACGATGCGGTCCTTGACCTTGTCGAGGCCGAAATGGTCGGTGTCGAGCACGTTCTGCGCGAAGGCCAGGTCCTGCTTGACCTTGGAGTTCTTGCCCCACGGTATCGACAGGATCCAGTCGAGATAGTTGCGCACGACAGTCGATTCGGCCGACATCGGCGACATCGTCCGCAGCTTCTTCAGTTCGGCTTCCGCCTTTTCGCGGGCCTCCTTCGACAGCTTGGTCTTCTTGATGCGCGCCTCGATCTCGGCGGCCTCGTCGCGGCCGTCCTCGCCCTCGCCGAGTTCCTTCTGGATCGCCTTCATCTGCTCGTTGAGGTAATATTCGCGCTGCGTCTTCTCCATCTGGCGCTTGACGCGCGAACGGATGCGCTTCTCCACCTGCAGGACGGAGATCTCGGCTTCCATGAAGCCCATCGCCTTTTCCAGCCGCTCCTTGACCGAGAGCGTGGCCAGCATCTCCTGCTTCTCGGGGATCTTGATGGCGAGATGCGAGGCAACCGTGTCGGCGAGCTTGGAATAGTCGTCGATCTGGCTGGCGGCGCCCACCACTTCGGGCGAGATCTTCTTGTTCAGCTTGACATAATTCTCGAAGTCGGTGACGACCGAACGGGCCAGCGCCTCGACCTCGACCTCTTCCTCTTCCGGCTCGACCAGCGCCGAGGCGCGGGCCTCGTGGAAGTCGGGACGGTCGGTGAAGGAGACGATTTTCGCACGCGAAGCACCTTCGACAAGCACCTTGACGGTGCCGTCCGGCAGCTTCAGCAATTGCAGCACGTTGGCGAGCGTGCCGATGTCGAAGATGGCATCGGGCTCGGGATCGTCATCGGCGGCATTCATCTGGGTCGCAAGCAGTATCTGCTTTTCCTGACCCATCACCTCTTCCAGCGCCTTGATCGATTTTTCGCGCCCGACAAAGAGCGGAACGATCATGTGCGGGAACACCACGATGTCGCGCAGCGGGAGGACTGCGAAGACGCCGTTGCTGGGAGCCTTTGATACTTTGGCCATTGTCCAACCTTTCATGTCGCAGCCGCCAATCGGCCAACCGCGAATCTTATATTAACGACCGAGGATCGTTCCGCCTACCACCGTTTGTGACGGGAGTTTTACAGCACAGAATTCGGCACCACGGCCTTCTCGTGTTAGTTGGATGCACGAGAGCCAAAGATCAAGGGCAAACACTGTCCGTTCATCCACTCCGTCACAGGGCAGCACAACAAAACGACCGCTACAGCAAAACGGCGCCTCACGGGCGCCGTTTTCAAGAAAATTCCAATGCCGGCTTACGTCAGGCGCTGACGTTGCCCTTCTTTTCCTTCTGCTCGGAATAGATATAGAGCGGCCGGGCGTTGCCGGACACCACCTCTTCCGAAATAACCACTTCGCGCACGCCTTCCAGCGCCGGCAGCTCGAACATGGTGTCGAGCAGGATCGCTTCCATGATGGAACGCAGGCCGCGGGCGCCAGTCTTGCGCTCGATGGCACGCTTGGCAATCGCCGACAGTGCATTCTCGTGGAAGGTCAGGTCGACATTCTCCATCTCGAACAGCCGCTGATATTGCTTGACCAAGGCGTTCTTCGGCTCGGTCAGGATCTGGATCAGCGCCGGTTCGTCGAGGTCCTCCAGCGTCGCCAGGACCGGCAGACGGCCGACGAACTCGGGGATCAGGCCGAACTTCAAGAGATCCTCTGGCTCGACCTGGCGGAAGATGTCGCCGGTGCGGCGATCCTCGGGGGAAGCGACTGTGGCGCCGAAGCCGATCGAGGTCTTGCGGCCGCGATCCGAGATGATCTTGTCCAGCCCGGCAAAGGCGCCGCCGCAGATGAACAGGATGTTGGCGGTGTCGACCTGCAGGAATTCCTGCTGCGGATGCTTCCTGCCGCCCTGCGGCGGCACGGAAGCGACCGTGCCTTCCATGATCTTCAAGAGCGCCTGCTGCACGCCCTCGCCCGACACGTCGCGGGTGATCGAGGGATTGTCCGATTTGCGCGAGATCTTGTCGATCTCGTCGATGTAGACGATGCCGCGCTGGGCGCGCTCGACATTGTAGTCGGCCGACTGCAAGAGCTTCAGGATAATGTTCTCGACATCCTCGCCGACATAGCCGGCCTCGGTCAGCGTCGTCGCGTCGGCCATGGTGAAGGGAACGTCGATGATGCGGGCGAGCGTCTGCGCCAGCAGCGTCTTGCCGCAACCGGTCGGCCCGATCAGCAGGATGTTGGACTTCGCCAGCTCGACATCGTTGTTCTTGCCTGCGTGCGCCAGGCGCTTGTAGTGGTTGTGGACGGCCACCGACAGCACGCGCTTGGCGTAGGGTTGGCCGATGACGTAGTCGTCGAGGACCTTGAGGATCTCCTGCGGTGTCGGCACGCCTTCGCGCGACTTCACCATCGAGGTCTTGTTCTCCTCGCGGATGATGTCCATGCAGAGCTCGACGCATTCATCGCAGATGAAGACCGTCGGGCCGGCAATCAGCTTGCGCACTTCGTGCTGGCTTTTGCCGCAAAACGAGCAATAAAGCGTGTTCTTGGAATCACCGCTGTTGTTGCCGACCTTGCTCATTTTCTTGTCCTTTCATGGCCGCCCGCCGATGGTCTGGCTGAAAGGGCGCATATTCAATCTATCGCGGGAATCCGCCGCCGCCAGTGCCCTAGCTCCCACAACGTATTCCGTACGAAACACAAATCAGAAAACGTGGCAATGATTCGCAACACCCCACCCAAAGCTAAGCCGTCGAAAATCAACATAGCCTTAACGTAGGCAATCCTGCCCGTCGAGGGAACAGCCAATTGTGGCCGAAATGCTGCAAACCACCGCAAAAGCGCGTTATGCCGCCATTCACCTGCCACTAAAGGCCTATGCGGCAACGCCTTCGATCGGCTCGCGCGACGAAATGACCTTGTCGATGAGGCCGAAGTCCCTGGCTTCGTCGGCGGTCATGAAGTGGTCGCGGTCGAGCGTCTTTTCAATCTCTTCGTAGTTTTTGCCGGTGTGCTTGACATAGACCTCGTTGAGACGGCGCTTCAGCTTGATGATGTCCTGAGCATGACGCTCGATGTCGGAGGCCTGACCTTGGAAGCCACCGGAAGGCTGGTGGACCATGATGCGGGCGTTCGGCGTGGCAAAGCGCATGCCCTTCTCGCCCGCCGTGAGAAGGAGCGAGCCCATCGAGGCCGCCTGGCCGATGCAGAGCGTCGAGACGGCCGGCTTGATGAACTGCATGGTGTCATAGATCGCCATGCCCGAGGTGACGACGCCGCCGG
The DNA here is from genome assembly GCF_055811295.1 of Mesorhizobium sp. WSM4871. Taxonomy (NCBI): domain Bacteria; kingdom Pseudomonadati; phylum Pseudomonadota; class Alphaproteobacteria; order Hyphomicrobiales; family Phyllobacteriaceae; genus Mesorhizobium; species Mesorhizobium sp. WSM4871. The sequence goes on from NZ_JBVVPU010000009.1 coordinate 198,038, forward strand.
GCGAATTGATGTAGAGATTGATCTCCTTCTTCGGATTCTCCGCCTCGAGGAACAGCAGCTGCGCGCAAACCAGCGTCGCCATGCCGTCCTCGACCGGGCCGGTAATGAAGATGATGCGTTCCTTGAGGAGCCGCGAGAAAATGTCGTAGGCCCGCTCGCCGCGATTGGTCTGTTCGACCACCATCGGAACGAGGTTCATGTAGGTTTCGACGGGGTTCTTCATGGACTATCCCTTATTGAAAGTGGGATTCCGGCGCCGGAGATGGGCAGAATCGGTTCTGGAGCGTTAGGATGTAAATAGGATGCCGGCTGACCCTAGCGCAAGGCCGCCCCTCCTAGCCACCTGGTTAAGTGGAATCAAGGTTGCCGCATGTTGAACCCACGGTTTCGCGCGGCGATGGCGATTGAGCGGGGTTATCTGGCCCAGCAGAAGCCAAATGCGCAACCGCTCACCGATATTTTTTGCGAGACCGCGAAGGAATTCGACTCTTCGAGTGCGATACGGACCAGCCTTGACCTGTCGCGCGGCCGGAACATGTTCTGAAACTCGTCCGGCAGTGCATCGGCGACGGACAGTATCTTTTCGACTGTTCCTCTTGCACGCTCGGTCCCGTTGCCGACGTCGACCGCCATTCCTTCGCGCAGCGAAAACAGATAGTGGTCCGGGAGATAGGCCAGGACGTAGGACTTGCCGCCGTTTATCTGTAGAAGCTGATCGCCGAAGCGCAGCACCTGGCCGGGGCTTGGCACCTTGGCGCCAACGACCCCCTCCGTGACGGACCGGATGTTTCCGCCGTCATATATGGCCTTTACCTCATCCATAGCCTCGCCCGATCGCGCGCGGAATTGCGCAACCAGGGCGAGTTCGGATTTGGTCGCGTCCAGTTGACCCCTCAGGTCAGCCAGATGTTCGGCAGCCTGGAAGCTGCCGCGAACGGCCTCATCCTTCGTCGAAGTCGAGACGATGCCTGCCGTGACGATGGTGTCGATCCTGGCAAGTGTTGTTCTGGTTTCGCGCGCTGTCCGTTCGGCCAGCGGCATCACCGACTGGATCGCTTCATATCGACTCTGGAGCTGGCTCTCCCGAACGGCGAGTTCACCCTCTCGCAACAGCAGTTCGGCGATCTCTTTGACCATGTCGAAGGATTCAAGCTCGACGAGCAATGTGCCGGTTTCGACCTTGTCTCCCGCCTTGACAAACACATGCGTTACCTTGGCCGGATAGGCGGCATCGACGGCATATCGATCCTTCAGGACAATACCGTCGGCTGACAAGACGACCGCATCACCAATGAGGTAGTAGACGATGGAAAGGGAAAACAAACCAAGGAGAGCGAGGTACACCATGCGACCCCACCCCCCAAAACTCGCGCGCTGCTGTTTTCCCAGATTGTCCACTCGGACATGTTTTCGAATGTATTTCATCTGAAACTCGTTTGGTTACCAGGGTCGCTCTAGGCGAACCTTGATTGGCGTGTAATTGTCGCGATGTGACCCTGAGAACACCCATTCATCGATATAGGCGATCAATCGAACGGGCCTCATCACATAGGTCATGAACAGGGAATAGCCGGGCAGGAACCATATGTTTCGCCAGAACCCCGGCCGCTGCGTGGTCCAACTGGCCAGCGCCAGCACAAACAGGTCGAGAACCAGGAGGCCGCACTGCATGCCGATGAGGATCGCGGGCGTGAAGGAACCGTACTGAAGCGCGAGCCAGACCAGATAGAGCGGGAATATCGCTGCTCCAGCGACATTGAAAAGGAGGAAATCCCACTGGTGCAGAGCCTCCGAAAGCCGGAAACCCGCGTCCGAGACACGAAACAGGCGGTAGTGCTTGCGAAAGCGCAGCCAAATGGCATCGCGCTCCCAGCGCAACCGCTGGCGGATATATTGGTATGCGGTCGTCGGGACGTCCGTGTAGCAGATCGCGTCCGGTACATAGGCCATCCGCCAGCCCGCACGCCGCAATCTCAGGGTGACATCCAGATCCTCACCGCCACCTACGTCGAATCCCCCAACCCCCAAAAGGGCTTCGCGCCTGAAGGCGCCGAACGCTCCCGAAACACAAACGACCTGATCGAGAGCCCCGGCAATACGCTTTCCGACCGAGATCGACTGCAAATACTCGATCTCTTGAAACTGGGCGACAATACTGGTGTGGCTGTTGCGCGGTGCAATATCGCCGCATGCCGCTCCGACTGCTGGATCCAAAAAGGGCACGAGAAGGTTCTCGATTGCGTACCGATCAAACGAACAGTCGCAGTCGACATTGATCAATATATCGCCTTTGGCTTCGCGGCACGCCAGATTGATTCCGCTCGCCTTGCCGCCGCGCAGATCCGTCGAAATAACGCGGGTGGCATAGCCTTTCTTGACCAGAGCTTGTGAAACCCTGCTCATCCGATCGGTCGAACCGTCGCTGACGATGACGACTTCGAAGTCATTGAAGGACTGTTCCCGCAGTGAGCGGACACAGGCTTCGATGGAGTCAGCCTCATTATGGCCGACCAGAATGATGCTTACATTGGGCCGTAGTGGCCGCTCGTGCTCAATCGCACCCGCGGCGTCACGCGAACGCATGGTCACGGCGGCCGCAACGAACGGAATGATGTAGCGGGGGATCTCAAAGGCCAGCGTGTACCAGAAAACCGAGGCCAGGCTCGCCGTCGATTGAGCCAGCAGGAACGCAAATCCGAGTTCGAGATCATTCAACGCGGGGCTTGCCCCGTTTTGGTCGCCACCCGCGGGCGAGGGTCAAGCTTTTCACTCAGCGACGCCTCGCAGATTGAAAGCATTGCCGGTATCTGCTCCGACAATGTTGTGGCGCCCTCCCCCCTCATGATGAAATAGTCGGCGGCGTCGCCTTTGTGCACCGATCCGGTCTCCGCCAGGTAATTGCTCAGGTTTTCGATGAAGAGACGACGCAGTTTCTCAAAGACCTCTTGGCCCTTTGATTTGATGAGCGAATCTCGTGCTCCGTACCGCAATTCGGTGACCGCCAAGGGCGGGCCCTCCGCTCCGGCCATGCGTGCGCGGTCGAGTTCCCGAACCAGGGACGGCGGTAATCCCGCCAATGACGGCGGCACCTTTTTCTCGCGTCCGGTGAGCAATGACAGCGCCTGATCCGTGAGTGCATAGGAAAAAAGGTCTATGCGCCTGACGCTGTCGCCATCGGCCTGGGCGTCACAATCCTGGCAGATGAATCCAACAGCCGGCTCCGATGTGGAATCCTTGCATTTCCTGCAGATTTGCGAATGGCCGGGCTTATCATAGTCTTTTCCATAGTGACGCAATTGCTGGCTGCATTTGGGGCAGACCAAGGCGCTTCCCTGCCGAAACTCGCCTTCCGGACGAAGAGCCGCGCAACGATAATGATGAACAAGCTCGGTTTCGAACATATCCGCCGAACGGCATGAGGGGCATTCCTCGCGAACGGTAAGCCGCCGCGACCCGCAGGCGCCGCACTCATGCACACGGTCAAAGAACGTCTTCGTCAGAAGTCCGCGATGGGAGAGATCTTCGGCAATCGGGATTGTCTTGGCCGCCGACGGAAAGCCGGGGTAGCTTATCGAGGCCGACGTCATCGGGTAGCGCTTGGCTTCGATGCTTTTGCCGGCGACGAAGGCATGCGCAAGAAAGCGCGTTTCGGGCGTATTTGTCGAACGGATATGCGCGGCAAGCTGTTCGCGGCGGCGGCGAAAATCGAGTATACATTTTGCCGTCTCCGCCCACGTCGTTTGTTGCATCAGATCGAAATGCACATCAGCGAACCGGCCGGCACGGCCGCCCAGATCGATGACAGGCACCATCGCCAGCGGAATGTGGTCACGCAGATTGTCCAGGGGCGAATTGCGCCGCTCATCGGCCAGGAGGACGGCATCGATGTCTCCCACGGGCGAGGAATCGAACATCGTGCGGTAGATCGCCGAATGCAGAACGATCACGCGTGGGAACCATTCGACGGCGGGTTTCCAGGACAATCCCATTTTGGCCCAGAGCGCCAGGCAAAGATCGGTGAGTTCATGGCTTTCGGTGGAAGCAGCCGGTGCTGGCAGCTGCGCGACCGATTTCGGAACAAATTCTGCGGGCATATCGGCCTCCATTTGCCCGGCGCTCGCAAAGGAACGCCGCCACAGCCACGACTTGCAGCCTGGGTGGAGAAACCAAGGGCAATGTCAGATTTACTGAAAGGATTGTTGCAGGACGAGATATGCGGAAAACGCGGGAACGTATGCGGCACCGCATGGCCAGCTACGCCCCCCCACGACGTTTCCGGCCAGCGACCAAGTCAATCGACTCGAATAGGTCAAATGTTATTCGTTGATTGTTAGCGGATGCTTAATTGGCAGCAAGAATTTGTGTCCCGGACTCAGGTGGTCGGATTAACGAAGTTTGATAAATCGCCTTTTCCACGACACGGCTTCCCCTAGAATTCGACGTTGAACCCGCTTCATGCGGTTCAAACAGGGGGAGTGCCATGACCAGGAAAGCTTCTTCTTTCGCCATTGCCAGCCTGACCATGCTCGGCACAATGTCGCAAACGGTGGCGGGCGGCCGTCCTGTCGAATGCTACGAGCCGGTCAACAGGCCGGCCGTCTACGACACCGTCTATGAAAACGTGCTTGTCAGCCCCGGCGGACAGGTGGTCGACTACGACCCGCCGATTTATGGTACGGTCGAGCGCGTCGAGCAGATCGCACCGCCCCGCGTCACCTATGAGATCGTGCCAGCCATCACCCGCACCGTCTACCACACGGTCAAGATCGACGATGGCGGCTATGCCTGGGAATGGCGCGTCATCCACGGCCGCAAGGTGCTGTGCAAGGTCTGGCGCAAGGCCCGCTACGCGCGTGTCGCCGAAACAGTCGTCGTTGAACCCGAACGCACCCGGCGGGTTGTCCTCCCGGCTGAATATGAGAGCGTTGCCCGTGAAGTGCTGGTGCGACCGGAGCGGCGGCGCATCACCGAGATCGCGCCGTCATACCAGAGGGTGGCGCGCCGGGTGGTGGTGCAGGAAGGCTCAACCAGTTGGCGGAGGGTGCATATCCCACGGCATTGCCGGTATTAGAGCGCGTACCGATAGCATCCAACAATGCGGATTGTTGGACTTCGACAGGGAGGATAGCCTGTTTGGCCAGCGGAGCTTCCTTGGGGTTGAAGACATGCGCGAACTGGAAATCTCCAATCAGGATCTGTCGGACCTGGCGGACGACGCGCTCAGTCTCGCCAAAAGCTATTGGACCTCGCTTGAGGATCGTCCGACGTATCCGTCGACCAGCGTCAAACAGACGAAGGAACTGTTCTCACGGCCCTGGCCGGAAGATGGGCGGGGGCGTGATGTCTTCCAGGACTTCAATTCGATCACCGAGCATGTGCGGCCTTCCACCGGGAGATTCTTCGGCTATGTCGTCGGTTCAGGCGAACCGGTGGGCGCGCTGGGCGAGCTGCTCGCCGCGGTGCTCAATCAGAATGTGACGTCGTGGCGGTCCGCTCCGGCGGCGACATCGATCGAGCGGGCCGTCATCGGATGGCTGGCGCAAGCGGTCGGCTGTGCCGGATTCGCCGGCAGCCTGTGCGGCGGCGGCTCGACCGCCAATCTCATGGCGCTGGCGATGGCGCGCGAAGCCAAGATTCCGGCCAACGAAACGGGTGCACGGCCTGGCGTGATCTACGCCTCGGAACAAGTGCACATGTCCATTCCGAAGGCTGTTGCGCTGCTGGGTATCGGCAGAAAAAACCTTCGCCTGATCCCGGTCGACGAACAGCTCCGGATGCGGACGGATGCGCTCGAGGCCGCCATTGCCGAGGACCGAAAGTCAGGAAATACGCCCATCGCCATCGTGGCCACTGTTGGCGCAGTCGCCACTGGAGCGATCGATCCCCTCGTGGACATTGCGGAGATCGCCCGCAGGGAAGCGCTGTGGCTGCATGTCGACGGCGCCTATGGCGGATTGGCAGCCCTGGCGGTGCCGGAAAAATTCCAGGGATTGGCTTTGGCGGACTCGCTGTCGCTCGACGCGCACAAATGGCTGTATCAGCCGCTCGATTGCGGTTGCCTGCTCTATCGCGATCAAAGCATCGCACAGGCAGCTTTTTCGCACAGCGGCGACTATGTGAAGATATTCAGCCAGGATCCGGAGGAAGCCTTTGCTTTCTTCGAGGAATCGATCGAGCTGTCGCGACGGTTCCGCGCCCTGAAGCTCTGGATGTCGCTGCAATATCACGGACGCCGTGCCTTTCGCGATGCCATCGCGCGCGATCTCCACCACGCGCAGATGTTGGTGGAGATGATTTCGTCACATGCCGAGATGGAACTGCTTGCGCCCGTTCCGCTTAGCGCGGTCTGTTTCCGCCACCGCTCGAAGGACAATCAAGCAATTTTGCGACGCGTGATTGCGCGCGGCCGGGTGTATCTGTCGAATGCAACGATCAACGGCCAGTTCGCGCTGCGGGCGTGTTTCGTCAACCACCGGACGACAACAGACGATGTGCGGGCGATTGTATCCGAAGTCATCGCCGCCGCTGACGAGCTCAATCGCTGACGACAATCACATTCGTCAAGTCATCCGTGTGCATTTTGGCTGGCTCAATGATGAGGACATTGGCGGCCAACATACGGTCTGGCACCAGGCTGGCAAGGCGCGCTAAGGGTCAAGGTGATCCCAAACTATCTCGTTTTCGATCCTGCCGCGCGGCGTCTGCGCCTCGACCCGCACGAGCCGGCCTTCGTCCAAAATCCTTACGAGGCCTATGCCTTCCTGCACGACGCAGCGAGTGCCTTCTTCTGGGAGAACTATGGCTTCTGGTGCTTTGGCGGCTTGGACGACGTTAATCGGCTGCTGCGCGACCGCCGCTTCGGGCGCCAGAACCCGGCCGGCATCCCCGACAGCCGCGGCATCGGCCAGGACCGTTCGCATCTCACCGCCTTCGACGGAATCGAGGCCAATTCGATGCTCGAGCTGGAGCCGCCAGTGCACACGCGGCTGAGAACGCTGGTCAACCGCGCCTTCGTCTCGCGCCAGGTCGAGCGTCTCAGGCCGCGCGTCGAGGCGCTGGCCAACGAGCTGATCGACCGTTTCGAGCCGGGCACGGTCGACCTGCTGCCCAGTTTCGCCTCGCCCCTGCCGATCACCATCATCGCCGAAATGCTCGGCGTTCCCGTCGCGATGGGACCGCAACTGCTCGACTGGTCGCACCGGATGGTGGCCATGTACATGCATGGCCGCACGCGCGAGACGGAAGAGATAGCCAACCGCGCCGCACGGGATTTCTCGGATTTTCTGCGTGGCTATGTCGCCGAGCGCCGCAAACAACCCGGCGACGATCTTCTCTCGCTGCTGATCGCGGCACAGGAGGACGGCCAGAAGCTTTCGGAGGACGAGTTGGTGTCCTCGGCGATCCTGCTGCTCAATGCCGGCCATGAGGCAACTGTCCACCAGACCGGCAATGCCGTGCGCACGATCCTTGCGCAAGGCGGCGACCCAAGCCGCTTCTTTACCTCGCCGGAAGCGACCGCGGCAGTCGTCGAGGAATGCCTGCGCTTCGATGCGCCGCTGCACATGTTCACCCGCTATGCCTATCAGGAGGTCGAGGTCGCTCCAGGCATCCTCGTGCGGCCGGGCGAGACGATCGGCCTGTTGCTCGGCATGGCCAACCATGATCCCGTGGCCTTTGCCGACCCCCTCGCCTTCGATCCCGAACGCGCCGACCAGAAGAACGTCTCGTTCGGCGCCGGCATCCATTTCTGCATCGGCGCGCCGCTGGCGCGGCTCGAATTGCAGGTGTCACTGAAGACCTTGTTCGAACGGCTGCCGCGGCTTCATCTTGCCGGGGAGCCGCGCTTTCGCGACAGCTATCATTTTCATGGGCTGGAAGCGCTCGCCGTCCGCACAGCAGAATGATCAAAGCTTGATCACATACTCCTTGCGGGTCGTTTCAAGCACTTCCCAGCTTCCCCTGAAGCCGGGCCTCAGCACGAAGCTGTCGCCGGCCTTGACGGTGCGCGCTTCGCCGCCTTCTTCGGAAATCACCGAGACGCCAGACAGGATGTGGCAAAACTCCCACTCGTCGTATTCGATGCGCCATTTGCCCTGCGTTGCCTCCCAGATGCCGGCGTAAAGGGCGTCGCCCTGTTCGTCGACATTCCAGGTACGGAACTTCGGATCGCCCGAAATCAGGCGATCCGGCGCCGGTGCGCCAAGTTCCGGCTCGACGCTCTCGATATCGACGGACAGAAATTTCGGTGCGGTCATGGAAGCTCCTCCGGCAGTGGTCAGACCTTGGCCAGGGCCTGTTCCAGATCGGCGATGATGTCCTCGACATCCTCGATGCCGACCGACAGCCGCACCGTGTCCGGCCCTGCGCCCGCCTTGACCTTCTGCTCGTCGGACGGCTGGCGGTGCGTGGTCGAGGCCGGGTGGATGACCAGCGACTTGGTGTCGCCGACATTGGCGAGGTGCGAGAACAGTTCGAGCGCCTCGACGAACTTGACGCCGGCCTCATAGCCACCCTTCAGGCCGAAGGTGAACACCGCGCCCGCGCCGAGCGGCGAGTACTTCTTCTGCAGCGCATTGTTCTTGTCGCTGGGCAGGCCGGGATAATTCACCCAGGCAACCTTGGGGTGATCGGACAGCCAGCCGGCGACCTTCACGGCATTGTCGCAGTGACGCTGCATGCGCAGCGGCAAGGTTTCCAGCCCGGTCAGGATGAGGAATGCGTTGAAGGGCGAGATCGCCGGGCCGATATCGCGCAAGCCGAGCACGCGCGCGGCGATGGCGAAAGCGAAATTGCCGAAGGTTTCGTGCAGGACGAGGCCGCCATATTCGGGCCGCGGCTCCGACAGCATCGGGTATTTGCCTGACTTCGACCAGTCGAATGTGCCGCCGTCGACAATGGCGCCGCCAATCGAATTGCCGTGGCCGCCGATGAACTTGGTCAGTGAATGAACGACAATGTCGGCGCCATGCTCGATCGGCCGCACCAGATAGGGCGAGGCCAGCGTGTTGTCGACGATCAGCGGCAGGCCATGCTTGCGGGCGATGTCGCCGATCTTCTCGATGTCGACGAAGATGCCGCCCGGATTGGCCAGGCTCTCGATGAAGATGGCCTTGGTCCTGTCGTCGATCTGGCTCTCGAAGGTCGAGATGTCGTTGGTGTCGGCCCAGCGCACCTGCCAGCCGAAATTCTTGAAGGCGTGGCCGAACTGGTTGATCGAGCCGCCGTAAAGTCTGGTCGCGGCGACGAAATTGTCGCCCGGCTGCATCAGATTGTGGAAGACCAGCACCTGAGCGGCATGGCCCGAGGCGACAGCCAGCGCCGCCGTACCGCCTTCGAGTGCGGCGATGCGCTCCTCCAGCACCGCCTGCGTCGGGTTCATGATGCGGGTGTAGATGTTGCCGAAGGCCTTCAGCCCGAATAGCGAGGCGGCATGATCGGCATCGTCGAAGACATAGGAGGTGGTCTGGTAGATCGGCGTCGCCCGCGCCCCCGTCGCCGGATCGGGTTTGGCTCCGGCATGAACGGCCAGCGTATTGAAACCGGGTGTACGGGTCATGGAAAACCTCCCTTTTGAAACCTTTGAAAATCGCCGGGCATTCTTGGCGAAGCCCGGTCGCGAATGCAAAGAAGAAAATGCCCTTCGGTGCACGATCTGCGATCGAGGCGCGAGAAAATGCGCCGATTGGCGGAATATTTTTTTGCCTACTTCTGGCGAACGCCAAAACTCTGGAACCCCGACCGCATCAGCGGCTTCTTCGACGACAGGACGCCGGAATTGACGCCGGTCCAGCCGATCTCGCCGGAGAGCTTGCCATATTCGATCTTGGGGCAGCGGTTCATCACCACCTTGATGCCGGCGGCCTCGGCGCGTGCCGCCGCCTCGTCATGGCGCACGCCGAGCTGCATCCAGATGACCTTCGGCAGTGGATCGAGCCGCAACACCTCATCGACGACGCCGGGCACCGCCGCCGGGCCGCGAAAGACGTCGACCATGTCGACGGGCTCCGGGAGATCGGCAAGCCTGGCATAGACGGTTCTGCCCAGGATCTCCTTGCCGGCCTGTCCCGGATTGATCGGGAACACCGAAAAGCCCTTGGCCAGCAGGTACTTCAATACGAAATAGCTCGGCCGTACATCATTAGCCGAAGCGCCGACCATGGCGATGGTCTTCACCGAATTGAGGATGCCGGCGATGTAGGCATTGTCGTATGTGTCGTGGTTCATGCCTCGTCCTCATACAGCGCTTCGGCGAGAAAACCATCCGGATCGTTGCAGAAATTGCGCAGCATCCGAAAATGATCGGTATCGCTGAAATCGGTCGGATCGAGGCCAAAGCGGCTGATACGGAACAGTCGAGCGCCCGGACAAGCCATCAGCAACGGCGAATGTGTCGCCATGATCACTTGCGCCGTGCCCGACTGGTCCATCCGCCTGAGCAACTTGAGCAGCTCGATCTGGCGTGTCGGCGAGAGCGCGCTCTCGGGTTCGTCGAGGATGTAGATGCCTTGCCTGCGGCAGCGCTCCTCAAAGAAGCGGATGAAGCCCTCGCCGTGCGACCACGACAGGAAATCCGGTGGCGCTTCACCCGCGTCGAGCGCCGCCTGGTCGAGATAACGGGCCACTGAGTAAAAGGATTCGGCGCGGAAGAACCAGCCGGCGGTGACCTTCGGCAGCCAGTGGCCGCGCAGCGTTCCGGCAAGGGCCGCGCCGCTCTTGTCGATGGCGGTGGAATGGTCGACCGGCATGTAGCCCTTGCCACCGCCGGCCTCGTCGTAGCCGGCCAGCGCGCCGATCGCCTCAAGCAGCGTCGATTTGCCGGTGCCATTCTCGCCGACGATGATGGTGATAGGCGTGGTGAATTCGAGCTGGAATTCCTGGCCGCGGAAGATCGGCAGGTTCCAGGGGTACTTTTCCCAGTCGGCGACCCGCGACGGCTCTAGCAAGACGCGCTTGAGATAGGGCGCCTTCAGCCGCGTCAGTTGCTTGCGAGGAGCCATGCGGCGGCGATCAGTCCGGCAGCGAGATCGTTCCGTCTTCCGCGATCGGAAAGGCCGGATTGTGCGCGACTTCCCAGACATGCCCGTCGGCATCGGCGAAATAGCCGTACCAGCCGCCCCAGAAGGCGCGGCCGGCCGGCTTGACGATGCGGCCGCCGGCCTTCTCCGCCGTCGCAAGCACTTCGTCGACTTCGGCGTCGGAGCGCGTGTTGTAGGCGAGATAGACCGCCGACGGCGCTCCGGAGAAGCTGACGCCGGAATCCTCTTCGGCGCTTGCACGCGGGAACAGGCCAAGAATGACGCCACCCATCTGGAAGAAGGCGACGCCGTCGGTGATCGCGGCATGACGCTTCAGCCCCATTCCCTCATAGAAGCGCACGGCGCGGTCGAGATCGTCGGTGGCGATGGTGATGATGGAGATGCGCGGTTCCATTCGACCCAGCCTACTCGTCCGTCCACTGCGGCTTGCGCTTGCCGATGAAGGCACCGATGCCCTCCTCGGCGTCGCGCGCCAGCATGTTCTCGACCATGACCCGGCCGGTATAGGCATAGGCGTCGGCGAGCCCCATCTCGGCCTGCGCATAAAACGCCTCCTTGCCGGTCTTGACCACCGAAGACGATTTGGAAGCAATGGTTTGCGCGTATTTGGTGACGATCTGATTCAGGTATTCGCGCGGCACGATGCGGTTGACGAGGCCGAATTCCTTGGCGGTCGCCGCATCGATCGTCTCACCGGTCAAGAGCATTTCCATCGCGTGCTTGCGCGAGACGTTGCGGGAAAGCGCCACCATCGGCGTCGAGCAGAACAGGCCGATATTGACGCCTGGCGTGCAGAAGGTCGCCTCGTGCGAAGCGATCGCCAGGTCGCAGCTCGCGACCAGTTGCAGCCCGGCAGCAGTAGCCAAGCCATCGACCTCGGCGATGACAGGCTTGGGGTGGCGCACGATCGCCTGCATCAGTGCCGCGCAAGCGGAAAATGTCTGTTCGAAGAATGCCTTGCCCTTGTCGGCGTCGGCGCGGTGCAAGGTCATTTCCTTGAGGTCGTGCCCGGCGCAGAACACTTTTCCGGCCGCCGCCAGGATGATGACGCGAACCGACTTGTCAGCCCTCGCGCGGTCGAGTTCCGCCGTCAGCGCCGCCATCATCGCCAGCGACAAGGCATTGGCCGGCGGACTGGCGAGCGTCAAGCGGAGCACCCCCCTGTCCAGCCTGGCGGCAACCGGGCCTTCGGGCGGCTTGATGGCGACGATTTCGGCCATGTTTTCCAACCTCTTTGTCGGCCTGCGGCATCGGATTCGCGGGCCATGGAACAAAAGAACTAGCACGCTGCCGATTGAAGAACAGCCACGAGCCGTGTTTTCTCCAACCCGACAATTGGCCCAGGTGTGCCGCTCAGGGCCCTGACCTGCTCCATTAGGAAACCGCTTGTGCCCGCTCAAGACAATCTCAAACCGGTGCTGACGGCGGCTGAAGTCAATGCGCTGATGACAACCGTCTATCCCCAGCTCAACGACCAGTTCACCTTCTACGAGGCATTGGATGTGTTCCCGGGCGGCTGCACGGTGAGGCTCAACGCCGACGCGCGGCATCTGCGCCCCGGCGGCACTGTGTCCGGCCCATCGCTGTTCACGCTGGCCGACATTGGCGGCTATGTCTGCGTGCTTTCGCATGCCGGGCCGGATGCGCTTTCGGTCACCACCAACCTCAACATCAATTTCGTCCGAAAGGCCGAAGCCGGCCCGGTCGACGGCCATTGCCGCATCCTGAAGCTGGGCAAGAGCCTTATGGTGTTCGACATCGATATCGTCGCCGGGCCGGATGGACATACGGTGGCGCATGCCACGGGCACCTATTCAATCCCGCCGAAGCGGGCGGCGTCCTGACAATTGAATTCTTCGTTTAATGTGTATATATATGCGCATAGGTGACCGTTGCTAGAACGTGACAGCCGCAAGATCGTGAAGCGCCTTAGGGATGAAGGGTTCGAGCTGATTTCCGTACGTGGCTCGCATCACAAATTTCGCAAAGGCGCGATCGTGTTGATTGTCCCCCATCCCGAGAAGGATCTGCCAACCGGTACCGCTCGCGCAATCGCCAAGCAGGCCGGCTGGATAAGGACGATCTGAAACGTTCGGGAGACACGCAATGAAGAATTATTTCGCCTTGGTCGACAAAGACCTCGACAGTGCCTTCGGCATCCGCTTCCCGGATATTCCCGGCTGCTTTTCGGCTGCGGACGATGCAGAAGATATCGTACCGAATGCAGTTGAAGCACTGCAATTGTGGGCGGAAGACATGCCCGTTCCCGAACCGTCGAGCCATGAAGCGATCCTTGCGCTTCCGGATATCCGCAGAGCGCTTGCAGAAGGCGGCTATCTGGTCTCGGTGCCACTGATCGACAATGACAGCGCCGTCGTCAGGGCCAACGTGACCTTCGAGCGCGGTGTTTTGCGAGCAATCGATGCGGCGGCGCGCGAACGCGGCATAACCCGATCTGCATTCCTCTCCAGTGCGGCCCGCAAGGAAATCGAGGCCAAGCATTAAACCTGACGGGCCTCGAGGTGGCGCCAACTCTCCATGTGGTAAAATAATACCTTCTGCCTAATGTTTTGTTTTTGCCACATTTTTTCTGCCACCTCGATTCTTGTGCGCCTTGACGCAATCACTACCCTCCCCTATAAGCCCTCACGAAGCAGCGGCCCGCAAAGGCCGCCGTTTTGTTATTGGCGGCGGGCTGTCGCCAATCCAAGCAACAAGAAACGTCTTCTCTATCGTTTGGGGAAGGTCCGAACCGAAAGCAGGAACCATGACAACCTTTTCGCAGAAGCCTGCGGATGTGGTGAAGAAGTGGGTGCTGATCGACGCCGAGGGTCTCGTCGTCGGCCGCCTCGCCACTGTCATCGCCAATCATCTTCGCGGCAAGCACAAGCCCACCTTCACCCCGCATGTCGACGACGGCGACAACGTCATCGTCATCAATGCCGACAAGGTGGTGTTCACCGGCAAGAAGTTCACCGACAAGGTCTATTACTGGCACACCGGCCACCCCGGCGGCGTCAAGGAGCGCACCGCGCGCCAACTGCTCGAGGGCCGTTTCCCCGAGCGTGTCGTCGAGAAGGCCGTCGAACGCATGATCCCGCGCGGCCCACTCGGCCGTCGCCAGATGAAGAACCTCCGCGTCTATGCAGGCACGGAACATCCGCATGTCGCCCAGCAGCCCGTCACCCTCGACGTGGCCAAGCTGAACGCCAAGAACAAGAAGGCTTCGTAAGATGGCTGAGCTTTCCTCGCTCGCAGAACTCGGAACTGCAACCGGTAACATCCAGCCGGCCGCACCCGTCCACGTCCAGAAGCTCGACAAGTCGGGCCGCGCCTATGCCACCGGCAAGCGCAAGAACGCCATCGCGCGCGTCTGGGTGAAGCCCGGCTCCGGCAAGATCGTCGTCAACGACAAGGAATTCGCGTCCTATTTCGCGCGTCCGGTCCTGCAGATGATCCTCAACCAGCCGATCATCGCCGCCAACCGCTCGGGCCAGTACGACATCGTCGCCACCGTCATCGGCGGCGGCCTCTCCGGCCAGGCCGGCGCCGTGCGCCACGGCATCTCCAAGGCGCTGACCTATTACGAGCCGGCGCTGCGCGCCGTGCTCAAGAAGGGCGGCTTCCTGACCCGCGACAGCCGCGTCGTCGAGCGCAAGAAGTACGGCAAGGCGAAAGCCCGCCGCAGCTTCCAGTTCTCGAAGCGCTAAGCGCTATTCACCTTTCAGAATGCGAAAGGCCGCCTTCGGGTGGCCTTTTTCTTTGGCAGCCACCATTCACGTGTGATTGGCTGGCGCCTTGATGAAGTCGATGAATGCACGCAACGGCGCCGGCACGAGGCGCCGGCCGGGATAATAGAGGAACGGCCCGGAGAAGCTCTGCCACCAGGGTTCGAGGACGGGCTCGAGCGCGCCGCTGTCGAAGTAAGGGCGAAGCCAGTCCTCGAAAATACTGACGATGCCGGTGCCGGCGACGGCCGCGTCGACGGCAAGATCGGCCCCTCCGCCCAGGGTCACGACAAGCGGTCCCGTCGGATCGACGCGCACCACCTCGCCGTCGCGTTCGAATTCCCATGGCGGCATCGCACTGCTGGCGAAGCGGCCGCGCAGGCAGGCATGGCCAAGCAGATCGCCCGGATGTTGCGGCCGGCCATGGCGATCGAGATAGGCAGGGCTGGCGGCGGTGGCGAAGCGCTGTACGCGAGGTCCGATCGGCACCGCGATCATATCCTGCTCCAGCCGCTCGTCGTAGCGGATGCCGGCGTCGCAGCCGGCAGCCAGCACGTCAACAAAACTCTCCTCGGCGATGATCTCAAGCCGGATACCGGGATAGGTGGCGAGAAACCGCGGAACGATGTCCGGCAGCACCAGCCGCACCGCGCTGACCGGCACATTGAGGCGCAGCGTGCCTGCCGGCCGGTCGCGAAAGCCGTTCACCACGTCAAGTGCCGCCTCGACCTCGTTCAAAGCGGGCCCGAGCCGCGCCAGCAACCCGGCACCCGCATCGGTCAAGGCGACGCTGCGTGTCGTGCGATTGAGCAGCCTGACGCCGAGCTGAGTCTCCAGCCGGCGCACCGCCTCGCTCAGACCCGATGCGCTGCCGCCGCTTGCACGCGCGCCTTCGCGAAAACCGCCAGCACGCGCCACCGCCAGGAAGGCATTCAGATCGCCTAGAGCAGGATGAATTGAAATTGAGTCGGTCATCCTGCTCTAAGTTTCTGTTTTTGCGTATGATCTTGTCCGAAAAGTCTGCAACTTTTCGGGATCATGCTCTTGTTCGACATTCACTGTTCGCTACTCCGCACAACCCGTGCAGATAATAGCGGATTATCAGGACAGCGCACAGCGGCTATTTCTGCCTCATCATTCGAAGGAGACAGACCATGTCAAGCATCGACAAGTCAGGCACATTCACTCTCGGCGACCGCTCCGTAAAACGGCTAGGCTATGGCGCCATGCAACTCGCCGGGCCGGGCGTTTTCGGCCCGCCCAAAGATCATGACTCAGCCTTGGCTGTGTTGCGCGAGGCGGTCGCAAGCGGCGTGAACCACATCGACACCAGCGACTTCTACGGCCCGCACGTCACCAACCAGATCATCCGCGAAGCGCTCGCGCCCTATTCCGACGACCTCACCATCGTCACCAAGGTCGGCGCCCGCCGCAGTGCCGATGCGGCGTGGCTCCCGGCCTTCTCTCCCGAAGAGCTGACCCAGGCCGTGCACGACAATCTGCGCAATCTCGGGCTCGACGTGCTGGACGTGGTCAACCTCAGGATCATATTCGATGTGCATGAACCCGCAGAAGGGTCGATCGAAGAACAGGTCGCGGCGCTGGCGGGGCTGCAGCAAAAAGGCCTGGTGCGTCACATCGGGCTGAGCAATGCCACCGCCGCGCAGATAAAAGAAGCACGGCGAATGGTCGAAATCGTCTGCGTGCAGAACCAGTACAATCTGGCGCATAGGGATGACGACCGACTGATCGACGAGCTAGCCCGCGACGGCATCGCCTATGTGCCGTTCTTTCCGCTCGGCGGCTTCAGCCCGCTGCAATCGTCGACCTTGTCCAGTGTCGCGGCGCGCCTCGGTGCCACACCCATGCAGGTCGCGCTGGCCTGGCTGCTGCAGCGTGCGCCCAACATACTTTTGATCCCCGGCACCTCGTCTGTCGCGCATCTCAGGGAGAACCTGGCGGCGGCGGAGTTGGAACTGTCGGACGATGTCGTCAAGGAGCTGGACGGCGTGGCGATGGCGGCTTGAGACTAGCCGATCTCCTTCCTTGGGGGGGAGATCGGTAGCTTGACCGCGCCGCGGTTAGTTGATGCTTGCCGTGTTCGCCGGCTCGGCCGGCCGCGCCTCGTCGGCATAAGGCACGCGATAGCCGTGCGCGGCCAGCCAAGCGATGGCCGCCTTCGGTTCGTCGGTCTGGATGATGGTGGCGCCACGCTCGGCCCAGAAACCCCAGGTTTCGGCAGGCAGGCTGGCCAGTACCGCCAGTTCGTCGCCGCGGCCGCCGGCGAGGAAACCGCCCGGCTTGTTGACGATGGCATAGGTGTTGGCCCAGATGTGCCAGCCGCCGCGCACCGAGACGGCCCGCATGCGGGTGCTGAACAACGGCCCGCCGGTCTCGGTCAGCGTCTCGCTGCCCGCCCGCCAGTTTATCAGCTCGATCGCGCCAGGTGAAAAGGCCTTGCCGACCCCCTCCGCGAAGGCAGCGTCATGCACGGCATCGTCGGCGATGATCGGCATAAACTGGAAACCGCCGCCGATGGCCTCCATGGTGGCCTTGACCGTGGCAATCCGATCGGCATTCCACAGGTTCTCCTTGACGATCACCTGCTCGGCCATGCCGAGATCGCGGGCGACAGCGATCATGCCCGGCAGAGCCTGGACATCGAGCTTGTTGTCGAGATTGATGAGGATCCGGTCCCTGGTCGCTGTCAGCATCTCGCGCAGCGTCGAGACCGTTTCGCCGGACACGGCGCCGGTGCCTTCGACAACCAGCCGGCATTTCCTGAGTTCCGCCAGCGTATAGTCTACCACCTCGCCCTTGCAGGTCGTCGTGCGGTCGAGCCAGCTGTCATGCATGACGACGAATTCGCCGTCCTTCGAGCGCCTGATGTCGACTTCGACGATCTCGGCGCTCATGGCGATCGAGCCCTCGACGGCCGCGAGCGAGTTTTCCGGGTAAAGCGTCTTGCCGGCCTGCATGCTGCCGGCGCGATGCGCGGCCACCATCACATGGTCGCGCCACTGGTTGGCGTGCTCGAAGCGATCGAGAATCTGCCTGGCATGGCTTTCGCCGGCCGAGGCCTGGCCAAGGGAGGCGGCCAGCGCGGCGGAAAACAGGAGGCCTTGCCAAATAGCCCGCATCGAGAATCGCTCCGTTCCGGATCGCAACCCGGTTAGGCGATGCGCGTGACAGGCAGGTGAACGAAGCCGGCTACAGGCCTTTGAGCGGCTGCGCAAAATTTGCGGATGCACTCTCGTCGACGTGGCTCGCCCGCACCGCATGGCGCCTGTCGCGCCGCTGCAATGGAATCATGCTGAAACCACGTCAGCAACTCACCGAACGAGACATCGATAGGACTAAAGCGGTCTGCCTCATTGCGCTACGAATCCTGCTTTGCCAGGGCATTTGCAGAGCGCCATCTCGTCTCGCCAAGCTGTGACTGGCGTGATGCGCGCCGGTTCTATAGTTGTGGCAGCCCGACAAACCGAGGATCCGTAATGGCGAACCAAAACATCGACCACGCCTTCACTGCCCGCTCGAAGACGGGCGCATCCTTCGAGCCGACCTATGCCGGCGCGCTGTCGTTCATGCGGCGCAAATATACGAAGGACGTGAAGGGCGCGGACGCGGTGGTGTGGGGCATCCCCTTCGACGCCGCCGTCACCAATCGGCCTGGCGCGCGTTTCGGGCCGCAGGCGATCCGCCGCGCCTCGACCATCCTCGACAATGATCCGCAATATCCGTTTTCGCGCGATTTGTTCGAACATCTGGCGGTGGTCGACTACGGCGATTGCCTGCTCGACAGCGGCAATCACCAGAAGACGCCCGGCACGATCGAGCGCGAGGCGGCAAAGATTCTGAAATCCGGCGCCTTCCTGCTGTCGCTGGGCGGCGACCACTTCGTCACCTGGCCGCTGCTCAAGGCGCACGCCGCCATCCACGGGCCGCTGGCGCTGGTGCAATTCGACGCCCACCAGGACACCTGGCCGGACGACGGCAAGCGTATCGATCACGGCTCCTTCGTCGGCCGTGCAGTCAAGGAGGGCATCATCGACCCCGACCGCTCGATCCAGATCGGCATCCGCACCCACGCGCCCGACACGTTCGGCATCAAGATTCTCTACGGCCACGAAGTCGAGGAGATGCGCGCATCCGACATCGCCTATGCCATCGTCGATCGCACCGGCGGCAAGAAGACCTACCTCACTTTCGATATCGATTGCCTCGATCCAGCCTTCGCGCCTGGCACCGGCACGCCGGTCGCCGGCGGTCCGTCCTCGGCCAAGATCCTGTCGGTGCTGCGCCAGCTCACCCAGATCGACATCGTCGGCGCCGATGTCGTGGAGGTTGCGCCGGCCTATGATCACGCCGATATAACGGCAATCGCCGGCTCGACGGTGGCCATGCAGTATCTCGGGCTGCTGGCGGAACGAAAGGCCCGGCTTGAAGAGATGAACAATGGCAATCCTGTTGCAGTGAATCACGGACAAGGCATATAGCTTTGAAATATCAGGGATTTTGATCAGGCAATGAAACCGAAAATCTTCATCGACGGCGAGCATGGCACAACCGGTCTGCAGATCCGGGCGCTGCTTGCCGAGCGTGGCGACCTGGAGATCATCTCGATCCCGACCGAGCGCCGCAAGGAAACGGCAGCCCGGGCTGAATTCCTCAACGCCGCCGACGTCGCGATCCTGTGCCTGCCGGACGATGCGGCGAAAGAGAGCGTTTCGCTGATCGCCAACGACACCACCAAGGTGATCGACGCCTCGACAGCGCATCGCGTCGCCGAGGGGTGGGAGTATGGTTTCGCCGAAATGGACAGGGACCAGGCGAAAAAAATCGCCAGCGCGAGGCGCGTCGCCAATCCGGGCTGCTGGCCACAAGGACCGATCGCGACGCTGCGGCCGCTGGTGACGGCCGGGCTGTTGCCACCGGATTTCCCGGTCACCGTTAACGGCATTTCGGGCTATTCCGGCGGTGGCCGCCCGATGATCGAGGATTATGTCGCCAAGGGCGAGGATGCATCTGAATTCATGCCCTATGGGCTGACCCTGCAGCACAAGCATGTGCCGGAGCTCCGGACTTACGCGAAGCTCTCGCACGATCCGATCATGCAGCCGGCGGTCGGCAATTTCGCGCAAGGCATGATCACGGTGGTGCCGTTGCAACTCGGTGGACTCGACCGTGTGCCGACCGGCGCCGAGCTACACGCGGCAATCGCCGATCACTTCTCGGGCATCGAGGGCGGTGTGGTCGAAGTGGCGCCCTACGCGCATCTGGAGCGCGTGCCGGAGATCGATCCGGAAGCCTATAACGGCACCAACCGGATGAAGGTCTATGTCTTCGGCAATGACAACAGAGCGCAGGCGCTGCTGCTGGCCGTCTATGACAATCTCGGCAAGGGCGCTTCGGGCGCCGCGGTGCAGAACATGGATTTGATGCTCGGCCTTAAACATTGACTCCAGAAGCATTGAGTCTGCCGCCGAACTTCCCGCGCCACTGGAAGCTCGCCGGCGGCGCGGAGCTGATCGCCGAGACCTTTTCCAGCCGTATCTGGAAGGTCGTTCGCGCCGACGGTTCGCCGGCGATCGTCAAGGCACTGAAACCGTTCGACGACGTCGCCGACGAGTTGCGCGGCGAGCATTTTCTCACCTGGCGGCGCGGCGAAGGCGCGGTGCGGCTGCTCGGTCGCGATGGCCACAACATGCTGCTCGAATATGCCGGCGAAACCCTTTTGTCGCGTGTGCTGGATGAGCAGGGCGACAACGCCGCCACAGCGATCGCCGCCGAGGTGATGGCAAGGCTGTTCACGCCGTCAAGGCATCCTGCCCCGCCAGACCTTCAGCCACTCAGGGAACGCTTCGCCAGCCTGTTCAAGAAGGCCAGGATCGATCGCGACGACGGCCGGAACAGCCTCTATGTCGAAGGTGCGGCGCTCGCCCAGCGGCTGCTGGCCAATCCGCATGAGGTCAGGCCGCTGCATGGCGACCTGCACCACGACAACATCATGCACGGACCACGCGGCTGGCTGGCGATCGACCCGAAAGGCGTTCTCGGCGATCCCGGCTTCGACGCGGCGAACATGTTCTACAATCCGCTCGGCCGCGACGATCTCTGTCTTGATCAACAGCGAATCTCGCACATGGCCGAGATCTTCGCCACCACGCTCGGCCAGACGCCCCGCGCCATTCTCGACCACGCCATCGCCTATGGCTGCCTGTCGGCCGCATGGCACCATGAAGATGGCAACGAGACCGAGGAGAACCGTGAATTGGCCATTGCCACGGCAATCCGAGGCGTTCGAATCAGCCTCTGACCGCGATCTCGTTGGGCAGTGGATAGGCGCCTTTGGTGCCTCGCCAATGAGCGGCGGCAAAGCCGAGCAGGACAAGCGCGAAACCCTGATGGGTCAGGGCCATGTGCAGCGGCACATGCATCACCAGCGTGCCGATGCCGATCGTAGCCTGAACCAGCACCAGCAGGAAGAGAAGCGTGGCACGGCGGGCATGGGTTGTCTTGGGCCGGCGGCGATGCGTCGCGATCATGTGCCACAGCGCCACGACGAAAACCGCATAGGCGCCGAGACGGTGAACGAATTGCACCGTCTTGGGATTCTCGAAAAAATTGCGCCATGCCGGTTCGAGGAGCAGCAGATCACCAGGGATGAGCTTGCCGTCCATCAGCGGCCAGGTGTTGTAGGAAAGCCCGGCATCGAGCCCGGCGACGAGCCCGCCGAGATAGATCTGCACCAGTGCCAGAAGCACCAGGACACCGGCCAGACGCTGCGTCGAGCGGTCGGCCGCGGGTTCGGAGTGCGGAGCCAATCCACGTGCGACGACTATGGTCGCGGCGAAGATCAGCGCCGCAAGCGTCAGGTGGGTCGCCAGCCGGTACTGGCTGACGGAGACCCGGTCGACCAGCCCGGACGCCACCATCCACCAGCCGATCGCCCCCTGCAGGCCGCCGAGAAGCAAGATGCCCACGAGCTTTGGGCCGAGGCCGCGCTCGATGCGGCGCGTCGCCCAGAAGAACAGAAGCGGCAGGGCGAACACGACACCCACACTGCGCGCAAGGATGCGGTGCACCCATTCCCACCAGAAGATCGATTTGAACGCTTCAAGGCTCATGCCCTTGTTGAGTTCGGCATATTGCGGGATCTGCTGGTAGCGCTGGAATTCCTCCTGCCATTCGGCGTCGTTGAGCGGCGGGATGACGCCATGGATCGGCTGCCATTCGGTGATCGACAGACCGGACTCGGTGAGCCTTGTGGCGCCGCCGACCAGCACCAGCGCAAACAGCACCAGAAGCACGACATAGAGCCAGCCGCGCAGCACCGCCCGGTTGTGCAGGTCGCGGTCGCGGGCCATGTAAGGCGAATCAGTTGATATGGCAGCCATGGGGCTCGTCCAGGCAGGTTGAAGTGGCGGATTGGTGAACCATCGCAACCCGGCTGGCAAGACCAGACAGCGCGGCACGCCGTCGCGCCGCTTGTCTCGGGTTGCGCGCCCCTGTCTCAGGGCTTATTCGAGGCGCTTGAAAAGAGGCCGAGCCAATGCCCATTCGCCTGAAAAAGCTGATTGGAACCGTCCTGCTGGTGGCGCTGGTCATCGTCTATGCCTTGGTCGCGTCGATCTTCGCGGTAGCCCAATTGTCGGAATCGGGACCGGTGGTCCATTTCCTGTTTTTCTTGTTCAGCGGACTGCTCTGGGTGCTGCCGGCAATGGGCATCATCAAATGGCTGATCCTGGAGCCGCCGCCGAAAGGCTGAGCGCTAGATGGTGACAACCATCTTGCCGGCATTGGCGAGCGGCGTCGTCACGCCCGACAGCATCGTGCGGATATGGGCGACGCTCTGGTAACGGCCGTTGACCGAAATGCGCGGCAAGGCATGCAGGAAGCCTGAATGTTCGGCGCGCAGCACGCCGTGGCGCGTCGTCACCGCCGAGGCATAGCCTGCGTCGCGGGCAAAACCAACTTCGCGGCCGCCAACGGCGGCGGCGTAGCCGTAGGGATAAGCAAGATGGCGCGGCTGCTCGCCGAGTTCCGCTTGCAATATGCGCCTGACGTCGTCGACCTCGTGGCGCGCATCGACTTCGGAAAGTCGCTTCAGATTGCGATGGTGGATGGTGTGCGCGCCGATCGTCACCAGCGGATGCGCGGCGATAGCGCGGATCTCGTCCCAGTTCATCAGCGTGCTTGAGCGCAATACTTCCAATTCGATACCGTTCGACCGGGCCAGTTCCCGCAGCACCTTGCCTTGATCCTCCTCGCGGACCTCCAGCGTCAGATGGGCGTGCAGACGCACATTGGCCTGGAGTTTCTTGTCCGGCGTCGAGCAGTCGATCGTCACCGGTCCATCAGGGGTTGTCAGGGTCAAGCGATCGCGCGCGTTGATGATGTCCTCGATCACTTCCCACCACAGGTCGGCGGCACCGTCGATCAACCCCGGCGCGACATAGATGGTGATCGGCGCGCCGTGCTTTTCCAGCACCGGGAGCGCCTCGGTCATGTTGTCGCGATAGGCGTCGTCGGCGGTGATCGCCGCGAACTGGCCGCCCTTGCCGCCAGACTTGATGCGCTCGATCGCCTCGTCCATGGCGACGAAGGTGTAGCCATTCGCCTTCATATCGGCAACGACGGCGTCCAGAAACTCGGGCGCTATGTTGAGATGCCGGTTGACGCCATTCGGCTTTTCCGGCGTGGCGGTAACCCGGTGCAGCATCAAAATGGCGCCGATGCCGCCGACAAAGGGCTTCGCCAGCGGGGCAAGGCCACTATAGCGCGCGACGTTGAGCGCCAGTTTCCGAATTGCCTCGCCCCCGTCGATCATTCATTCACCTTTTGCGTCTAGGCTCATCCAAGCACGGAATGCGCCTGCGCGTACCCCAAAACGCGATGAATACGCCCCAAGGATTGAGGTATGGTTGACGCCACCGCGTCATTTGACGGCAATCGGCTTGCGGCCAGCGAGGCGTCGCCGCGTGCGCTGCCAATCGACGCAATCAACCTGTCCGTTTCGGCCGCCGACGGCGCTGCACTTGCGGCCTATGCCAAGTTCTGCCGTTCGGCCCTGTTTGCACCGGCGCAGAGCGCGGCCTGGATCCTGAATTGGGCTGCCGAGACCGGGGCGGACGTTCTCGTGGCGACGCTGAGCATCGGAGACCGGCCGGTTTTTGCGCTGGCGCTGGAAGTCACTCGCCGCGGACCGTTCCGCGTCGCCCGGTTCGTGGGCGGACGCCATGCCAACGGCAATTTTTCCGCCGCCGATCCGCATTGGCTGGCCAATGCGGATGGTGAGGCGATCCGATCGGTGCTGAGGGCGATTGCCAAGGCGCGGCCGGACATCGACCTCGTCGCGCTGGAACGCCTGCTGCCGGACCTGAACGGCATTGCCAATCCACTCGCATCCTTTCCGCATTTTCCGAGCCCCAATCTGTCGCTCGCCGCCGATCTGGCGGGAGGTTTCGATGCACTGCTGTCGCGCGCGAGCGGCAAGCGCAGGCGCAAGAAGCACCGCTCGCAGATGCGCAAGTTCGAGGCCGTCGGCAGCCACCGCCGCATCGAGGCCAAGACACCGGAGGAGGTGAACAGGCTGCTCGACGCCTTCTTCGAGATGAAGGAATTCCGCTTCCGCAAGATCGGTGTCGCCAATGTCTTCGGTGAACCTGAGGTTCGCGCTTTCTTCCGCGCGCTGTTCATCGGAGCGCTTGCCGAGGAGAAACCGTCCTTCGTTCTGCATGGGCTCGAAGTCGCCGGCAAGCTTCGTGCCGTCACCGGGTCGAGCCGCTCGGGCAAGCGCCTGATCTGCGAGTTCGGGGCGATCGCCGAGGACGACCTTGCCCACACCAGCCCCGGCGACTTCCTGTTCTTCGACAATATCGAGGAGGCCTGTGAAACAGGCTTCGAAATCTATGATTTTTCGGTCGGCGACGAACCTTACAAGCGGCTGTGGTGCGATATCGAGACACAGCATTTCGAGGTGTTGTTTCCCTTGACGCTGAAGGGCCGCGCGCTGGCGCTTGAACTGCGGCAAGGTGCGCGGCTGAAGAGCTTCATCAAGAACAGCCCGACGGTATGGAAACTGACCAAGAGGTTGCGCCGCAAGACTGTCGGACAGACCGTCCCTGTCGCCAACGAATACGACAACTGACGCCGCTGGAACCTGAGACCTTCGAGAATTCGCTCCGGCGAGTCAGCTGGTGTGGTTTTCGAGAACCGGCGCGCAGCGGACGTTGAGTCCGTGAGCACCGGAAGCGCAGAAAACCGCGCCAGATGGCCGCCGGAGTAGAATTATCGATGGTCTCAGGCGGCAGAGCGCCGTCCCGGCACCGGCGTGCCCGGCGTCACGTGGCCGACCGGCGTCACCAGCGTCAGGTCGGGATAGCCGCTCTCTATCAGGCTGACCGCGGCCTGCGTCACCTCGTCGTCCGGCTCCAGCATGGAGAGGAAGACTTCGGTGCCCTCGCCCACCAGCCGGCTGATGCCTTGCGCGTCGGCGGGGCCGCATTCGACCACGACGAGATCGTAGGCGGTGGTCAGCGACTGCATGATGATTGGCAGACGGTCGGCGGCGCGCATGGCGCGGACCGGATCTGCGGTGCCGACGGGGATGACGTGGCAGTCGGAATAAAGATCCGGATGGATCACATCACTGAATTGCGCTTCGGAGGCGAGCAGATTGGTGATGCCCGGGAACAGCCCGCTCTCCAGCATCGGCCGCGAGGCGGCGCCCGAAGCGGTGAGATCGAGCAGGAGCACACGCAGGCCAGCGTCGGAGACTTCGCGTGCGACCAGCACCGCCGAGGCGGCGGCTTCGTCACCTTCCGGCGAGACGAATATGGCACGCGCGGCACCAGTCGAGATCAGTTTCTCCGCAGCACTGTCGATGTCGACCTCGCCGAGCGTGGCGCGCGGCGGTTCGGCAGGCTCGTATTCGGCAGCAGCTTCCGCCGCAGAAACCGTATCCGGCTCGGCTTCGGCCTCAGCGGCATAATCCCACGCCTCCTCTGTTTCGCCAGCCATGGGGATTTCGGCAGCCGTGGACTCCTGTCGCAGGGGCTCCTGGCGGACAGCCGTTGGCTCCTGGTGGACAACCGGCATGGCGACCTGCTCGATCCGTTCGAAACGGGCACCGGCGGCCGGCCGCATGGCGCGGCCCGAAAACAACTCCTTGAGAAGCGTCACGATCGCCATGAGCAACAACGAGCCGACGAAGGCCGCGCCGACGATCGGCAGGATCTTCGGGAAATAAGGCTCGGACGGTACCTGAGCAAGGGAAACCACGCGCGCATCGACAGGCAGGTAGTTGCGATCGTTGCGCGACGCCGCCGCCAGGTAGTTGGCCTGGTACGATTCGAGCTGCTGGCGTCGGGCAGTCGCGTCCCGCTGCAAGGCATCAAGTTCGACCTGCTCTTCGCCGGCGCGTGCCGATGCGGCCTTCAGTGTATTGACATCAGCGACGAGCTGTTTTTCGCGTGCCTGCGCGGTCTGCGCCTGCGTCATCAGCCCTTTCATGATCTTTTCCGCTTCGTTGCGGATCTGGCGATCGAGATCGGCAAGCTGCGACCTAAGCGCCCGGATGCGCGGATGATTGTCGAGCAAGGTGGTGGAGAGATCGGCGATATTGGCCTTGAGCTCGACCTGCCGCTCGCGCAGACGCTGTATCAACTCCGAAGACAAGACCTCGGGCACCGCATCCAGCGAACCGCCGCCCTGCAAGGCGTTGCGCACGCTTTCGGCCGTCGCCTCCGCCGAGGCGCGGTTGGCGCGTACCCGCGACAGTTCGCTCGACAGTTCGGAAAGCTGCTGCGTGGCCAGAACCGAATTGTTGCCGCCAATCAGAAGATCGGACTGCGCCCGGTAGGCGGCAACCTTGGCCTCGGCATCCTTCACCTTCTGCTGCAGATCGGCGATTTCCGGCCCCAGAAAGGCGGTGGCGGCGGAGTTCGATTTGATTTTCGCACTCCCCTGGCTGGCGATGTAGGCTTCGGCGATCGCATTCGGGATGGCCGCGGCAAGCTTGGCATCTTCCGAGGAAAACTCGATGGCGATTATGCGCGTTTTTTCAACGCTGTAGACATTGAGCTTCTCGCGCATCTTTTTCAGCACGCGCTCTTCCACCGGGATTTCTTCCGGATCGCTCTTCAGACCGGCAATGACGAGAAATTTGCTCAGCGCCGACATGTTGGCCGCGTCGTCGAATTCAGGCAGCCGCGCCAGGTTGAGCTTCAAGGCCACCTGGTTGAGGATGTCGCTTGAGGAGACGACCTGGACCTCGGTGGCGATCCCTTCCTCATCGAGAATCGGCTTGTCGTTGTCGTTGGTATTATTTGGCCGAGTATATACGGATTCGCCTGTTTCGATCTTGATCTGCGTCTCGGCCTTGTAGTGCGGCGTGGCGAGCCAGGCGAGCGCGTAAGCCAGGCCGGTTACCAGAAGCGCAACGACAAGAATACGCAGCCAGTTCCTCGCAAGGCTTGCGAAGAGCTGCCTGAGGTCGACGTCGACATCTGCGGCCGCGGACTGAACGGACATGCATCCCTACTCCGATACTTAGAGTGCGCCGCGTTTGAGCCGATTCACTTTCGCGCGACAGCATTGGTCAGCACGCACCGTAAACAACTATGGTAACTCAGCCGTTAAGATCGGGGTAAGCACCTGTTAGGCTTTGCCGGCCGGTGGCAAACAAAGCCGTGAACCCGATCCCGCTTTGTCGATTTGCCGCCCTATCGGCCGCACGCCTTTACCGCCCATTAACCCTAACAGGATGATAACGGACCTCGATCGTTAAGGTTTGCCCCGTAGTCGCGGGCCATTGAAGGTACGTGTCCGGTCATGAAAAGCACTGCTTCCCTCTTCCGTGCGCTGCTTGCCGTGTCGATGCTGGCCGGTTGCTCCAGCTACCGGCCGACGCCAGCGGCTTTCCACAAGATGCTCGACCAGCCCTATCGCCTTGGCGCCGGCGACCGCGTCCGCGTCACAGTGTTCGAGCAGGATGGATTGACCAACACCTATAATGTCGACCAGTCCGGCTACGTTTCATTGCCGCTCGTCGGCGCCGTGCCGGCACGCGGCCACACCGCCCAGCAGCTTGAAGGCGCGATCGCCGACAAGCTGCGCCAGGGTTATCTGCGCGACCCCGATGTTTCGGTCGAGATCGACCGTTACCGGCCGATCTTCGTCATGGGTGAAGTGGGCGCGGCCGGCCAGTATTCCTACGTTCCAGGCCTGACGGTGCAGAAGGCGGTTGCCATTGCAGGCGGCTTCACACCGCGCGCCAACCAGGAAAGCGTCGATATCACCCGCGACATCAACGGCAAGGTGATAACCGGACGCGTGGTAACCTCCGATCCGCTTCTGCCCGGCGATACAGTCTACGTTCGCGAACGCCTGTTCTAGAACCAACGACGTGGCGGACACACTCAGGATCGTCCACTGCTTTCGCTCACCCGTCGGAGGGATTTTCCGGCATGTGCGCGACCTGACCGAGGCGCAGGTCGCTGCCGGTCATTCCGTCGGCATCGTCTGCGATTCGACGACAGGCGGCGATTTCGAGGAACATCTGTTCGAAAACATGAAGGACAGCCTGGCGCTGGGCATCCATCGCACACCGATGCAGCGGCATGTCGGACCGGGCGACCTCGCGTCGGCGTGGCGCACCTTCGGGATTATCAAGGAATTGCGGCCGGACGTGCTGCACGGGCACGGCGCCAAGGGTGGCGCCTATACCCGTCTGTTCGGCTCATTGTTGCGGGTATCAAGGTCTCGCGTAGCCCGCTTTTATTCGCCGCATGGCGGCTCTCTCCACTATGACGAGACCACCGGCACGGGAAAACTGTTCTTCGCGCTGGAACGGTTCATGGCGCGCTTTACCGACTGTCTTCTGTTTGTCTCGGACTATGAAAGGCGGACCTACCGCAGGAAGGTCGGCGAGCCGCCCATTCCGAACAGGCTGGTCTATAACGGCCTGCGCGCCGCCGAGTTCGAGCCGGTGCGCACCGGGCGGAATGCGGCCGACCTCCTCTATATCGGCATGATGCGCGACCTCAAGGGGCCGGACATCTTCATCGACGCCCTGGTTCTTGCCGGAGCACGGCTTGGCCGGCCGTTGAAGGCGGTGATGGTCGGCGACGGCGACGACCTGCCACGTTATCACGCGCAGGTGACGCGGCTCGGCCTCGACGGCCATGTGCGCTTCCTGCCGCCGATGCCGGCCAGGTCCGCCTTTGCGCTGGCCGAGTTGGTTGTCGTCCCCTCGCGGGCGGAAGCCATGCCCTATATCGTGCTGGAGACGCTGGCGGCCGGCAAATCGATGATCGCCACCGCCGTCGGCGGCATACCGGAAATCTTCGGCGCCGGTTCCCCTGCCCTGATCCAGCCCGATGCGCGCGAACTTGGCGACAGGGTGAGCGAGGCGCTGGCCGACCCCAAGGTCTACCGGCGCCTGATGCCCGATATCGTCGACCTCAAGGCGCGCTTCGGCGCCGATGTCATGGCCGCCGAGATCGAAACGGCCTATTTCGCCGCGCTCGGGCGCCGGCATTGATTCTGATCCGCAGACCGCTCCAAAGCCACCTGTTGTTTCAAGGGTTTCTTAGCTCTCTTTTGCTATTCACCTGAGGCGAAGCTAGCGGATATCCCATGAACGAGATCGATCCAGCGCGCCGCTTTTCGATAGACGCGGTGCGCAAACTCGAAAGCCCGGCCGGTCGGCATACGCCTGGCGGGATGAATGACGTCGCCCGCCAGGTCGCTTCGCAATACAGGCGCGATACGATGTCGCCGATCATGGTCAGCGGCGTCCTGCGCATGGTCGAATTCGCGCTCCTGTTCCTGTCGGGCCTGTGCGTCTATTTCCACTATGTCGGCTTCTTCACCTATCTCGCCTGGCAGTATCCGCTGACCATCGCCGCCGCCTCGCTGCTGGCCGTGGTGCTGTTCGATGTCACGGACTGCTACCAGATCGTCTCGCTGATGCGGCCGCTCGCCAATTTCGGCCGTCTGCTGCTGGTCTGGGCCGGCACCTTCGCCCTGATGGCGCTGACCGCATTCGTCATGAAGATGTCGGAAGACTATTCACGCCTGTTTTTCGGCACCTGGTTCGTCATCGGTTTCGTGCTGATCTTCGGTCTCAGGCTGGTGATGTCGAAGCTGATCCGGCGCTGGGCGCGCGACGGGCGCATGGAGCGCCGCGCCGTCATCGTCGGCGGCGGCAAGACGGCGGAAGCCCTGATCCGCTCCGTCGAAAGGCAGCCCTACAACGACATCCGCATCTGCGGGATCTTCGACGACCGCGGCGACAAGCGCTCGCCGCCCATCGTCGCCGGCTACCCCAAGCTCGGCACCATTTCCGAACTGATCGAGTTCGCCCGCATCGCCCGCATCGACATGCTGATCGTGTCGCTGCCGCTCACCGCCGAATCGCGTGTCCTGCAATTGTTGAAGAAGCTCTGGGTGCTGCCGGTCGATATCCGGCTCTCCGCGCATTCGAACGCACTGCAGTTTCGCCCGCGCGCCTACTCCTACATCGGCTCCGTGCCGATGCTCGACATTTTCGACAAACCTATCAACGACTGGGATTCGGTCGCCAAGCGCGCCTTCGACATCGTCTTCTCGGCCATCGGCATCGTCGTGTTCTCGCCGGTGATGCTGGCGACCGCGATCGCCATCAAGCTCGACAGCAAGGGGCCGGTGCTGTTCCGCCAGAAGCGGCATGGCTTCAACAACGAGATCATCGAAGTCTACAAGTTCCGCTCGATGTACACGGACAGAGCGGACCCGACGGCCAAGCAGACGGTGACCAAGAACGATCCACGCGTGACCCGCGTCGGCCGATTCATCCGCAAGACCTCGATCGACGAGTTGCCGCAGTTCTTCAATTCGCTTTTCGGTTCGCTGTCGCTGGTCGGCCCGCGCCCGCATGCCATTGCCGCCCAGTCGCACAACCTTCTCTACAATGAAGTGGTCGACGGCTATTTCGCCCGCCACAAGGTCAAGCCCGGCGTGACCGGCTGGGCGCAGATCAATGGCTGGCGCGGCGAGATGGACACCAATGAGAAGATCCGCATGCGCACGGAATACGACCTCTATTATATCGAGAACTGGTCAATGCTGTTCGACCTGAGGATCCTGTTCCTGACGCCGGTGCGGCTGCTCAACACGGAAAACGCCTATTAGCGCCGTCACCCATGAACTGCCGCCGGCCGCGGTCAACGCCAAGCTGATCGCGCTGATTTCGTCCGGCGCGGTTTTTCTCGGTGTCCTCCTGTCCGGCTTCGTCATTGCCGAGCCGGCGCCCTACGACCTCTATATGGCCGGACTGATGGTCGTGTGGGCCTTGTTCGGCCTGCGCATATCGCGCGCGGCGGCGCCGCTCACGGTGTTGCTGGTGATCATGAACATCGGCGGCATGATCTCGATGACGCAGATGTCGGACCTCGCCAGCACGCCGCTCTATCTCGCCGTTTCCCTGTTCCTTGCCTTCACCGCGGTGTTCTTTGCCTCGGTGACAGCGGTCCGGCCCAGCCTCTACCGGCTGATCTTCCTTGCCTATGTGGTCTCGGCGGTGCTGACAGCCTTGCTTGGCATTGCAGGCTATTTCCATGCCTTCCCGGGCGCGGAGATCTTCACCAAATACGACCGCGCTGCCGGCGCTTTTCAGGACCCGAACGTGTTCGGGCCGTTCCTGGTGCTGCCCGGCATTTACCTGCTCTATCTCCTGCTGACCGGACCGGTCTCACGCATGCCGCTGCTGGCGGTGCCGCTGCTGGTCATCACGGCTGGCATCTTTTTCTCGTTTTCGCGCGGCGCCTGGGGCATGTTCGGCGTTTCGGTGATCCTGCTCACCGGCTCCCTGTTCCTGCAGAGCGCCAGCGGCAAGTTCCGGCTGCGCATCGTCGTCATGACCATCGCGGCCATTGCGCTGCTGGTCATCGCGATGCTCGTCATCCTGCAGCTTCCGGGCGTCTCGGAAATGTTTTCCAGCCGCGCCCAATTGGAACAGAGCTATGACACCGCCCGCCTCGGCCGCTTCGCCCGCTACGCGATCGGTTTCCAGATGGCGCTGGAACATCCGCTCGGCATCGGACCGCTCGTCTTCGGCACGATCTTCGGCGAGGACACGCATAACATCTGGCTGAAGATGCTGATGGACTATGGCTGGCTCGGCTTCGTGTCGTTCCTGGCGCTGACCTTGTGGACCATCGCTGCCGGCTTCCGCATCCTGCTGCGCGATAGGCCGTGGCAACCCTATCTCCTGTGCGCCTATGTCGCCTTCATCGGCAATATCGGGCTCGGCACCTTCATCGACATCGACCACTGGCGCCATGTCTATCTGCTGATCGGGCTGATCTGGGGCGCGATTGCGCTGGAATACGCCCATCAGCGGCAGTTGCGGCTGGCGCCGGGGTGGCCAGGGCGTGATGGACGTTTGGAGGGAAATCAGAGTTCTGCAATTCGAGATGTGACGGTAAGTCGCCACCTCGACCTTGGCTCTCAGTGAACCCATTTTCCGACTAAATGCCTTACATCACTTAAGATCAGTCGGAGGATTGGATTATCGAAATACCAAAAACCCGCTGCAAGACAGGCCGTGACAATGATGACCGGATAGAGCGGGTCGAAGAGGAAGTTGAGCGGATGGCGTTTGACTTTTCTCGACCGCTTCCGATCTCTGCCAAATTCAAATTCGTCGCCCAAAGCTCGCCCATCTATCCGACAATGGACCACGCTTAGCGATAGGAAATTAAGAATTTGTATCAGTCGTACCTAATATACAGAGCCGTCCCGCTAAGCGGCCGGCGCGGAAAATGCGCCAGTCCGATGCCGGCCGATGTGTTGACCCTCACGATAGGCGCTCATAGACTCGGCCCTGAGTTTGTGGCCGTGCAGTGAAAGATACCTCGATGAAGCGTATATTGCTGGTGAGGCACAATGAGGATCCAGCGGACGATGGGGTCCAGACGACGCTGTCTGCGAGCCGTCACGAAATTTCCACTGTGATGCCCTTCAAGGGTGAACCGATCGATCTCGGCGGGATTGATGGCGCGGTTATCTATGGCGGCCCGTTCAGCGTGTTCGACACCGACAGGCATCCGTTCCTCAACGACGAATCCCGGCTGATCGGGCACTGCCTCGAAGAAGGCCTGCCCCTGCTCGGCATTTGCCAGGGCGCCCAGCAAATCGCCTGGCATCTGGGCGCGCATGTCGGGCCGGTGGCAAGCGGCGTGAAGGAATTCGGCTACTATGCGATCACACCGACGGCACAGGCCGGAGACTTTCTCGACCGACCGCTGTTCCTGCCGCAAAATCATTGGCACACCTTCGGCTTGCCAGCCGATGCCGTGCATTTGGCGTCGAGCGAGGCGTTCGCGAACCAGGCCTTTCGGGTCGGCGAGACGACCTTTGCGCTGCAGTTTCATGCCGAGCAGGGTCCGGCGGGCTTTCGTCGCTGGCAGGCGAGGCAAGATGCCCCTTACGGCGATTTGGGTGTGCAGGAGAGAGCGGAGCAGGACCTGTTGATGGAAGCCCACCACCAGGCACAGAGCGCCTGGTTCAGCGGCTTTGTATCCAGGCTTTTCGATTGAGGCGGCTTCGCGCCAAGGCGCGTCCGCAACGCGATCCTCGAACCTCCGCGAGGGCGTCGTTTTAGCGCTTGCGCCGCAACCCTCGAATATATATGGCTTTGCGCGGTCCGGAGTGTAGCGCAGCCCGGTAGCGCACTTGACTGGGGGTCAAGGGGTCGTCGGTTCGAATCCGGCCACTCCGACCATTAAGTCCTTGAAATCCCCAACACGCTTTGAGCGCCCCTTGCGGCGGCGCTTCGCTGTTTCGGACCCTGCTTCCACGGCTACGCCCCTGAGCCGAGACCTGCCCTGTTGCGGGCCGGCGGAAATCGCTAAGGTCACGCGATCTCTCGGGGTCCAGGAGTTGGTGTCGTTGGCGAGTGGCGCGTTGCCGGGAACCTCTTATCGCGCGGACGGCGCTCGCAGCGTGATTGCCCGGGTGCGCCCGCACTGGGCGCGGATGGGGATCACCAGGGTCGCCAATGTGACCGGGCTTGATCGCATAGGCATTCCGGTGGTGATGGTGTGTCGCCCCAACGCCCGTTCCCTGGCGGTGTCGCAAGGCAAGGGCATCGACCTGGATTCGGCCACGGCTTCCGGGCTGATGGAATCGGTGGAACTTTACCACGCGGAACACATCGAGCGCCCTCTGAAGCTCGGCAGCATGACTGAACTCTCTCATTCGCACCGGTTCGCCGAGATTGGGAGGCTGCCGCGCATCACCGGCAGGCCATTTACCAGGGATATCGTGATGCTATGGATTGAAGGCCGGGACATGATCTCCGGTGAGGCGCGCTGGCTGCCGTTCGAGTCGGTGCGGGCGAACTTCACCGTCCCCCCGCCTCCCGGAAGCGGCTTCTTTGACTGCAGCAGCAACGGACTCGCTTCCGGGAACACATTCGATGAAGCGATCCATCATGGGATTTGCGAGGTCATCGAACGCGACGCGACTGCCCTGTGGAACCAGATGTCGTCCGCTCGCCGCCGGCGCACCAGTGTCGATCTCGGCAGCGCGCCGGACGGCCCGTGCCGCGATGTGTTGAAGAAGCTCGAAAGCGCGGACTTCGACGTTGCGGCCTGGGAAACGACCTCCGACGTTGGCGTGCCGGCCTTTTTCTGTCTGATCGCTGATCGCCGGGACCGAAACAGCCACTACGGCATAGGCGCGGCAGCGCACCCGGTGCCGGAGACCGCCTTGCTGAAGGCACTCATCGAGGCCGCGCAGGTGCGAACGACCTATGTATCGGCGGCACGAGACGATCTGACCGCCGAGGAATATTCGGAAACCTATCGAAAGAACCGACGCCGGCGCTCCGAGAGATTGCTGGCCGAGCGCGCCGGCACGAGGCGAATTGCCTCCGCCGGCAGGGCCACACAAGGTGCTCCGAATGTGGGGATTGCGCAGAATGTGACCTGGCTGATCGAAAGGTTGCAGGCGGCAGGCGTAAACGAGGTCATCACCGTCGATCTGGCCAAGGAGGATATCGGCCTGCCTGTCGTTCGCGTTGTGATACCTGGCCTCGAAGGCCCGGACGATCATGACCACTATGTGCCGGGCGAGCGAGCTCACCGAATGTCGGATGAGGGAGAATGAACCCAGTCGTCTTTTGCGGTCCGAGCCTCAGCGCGCAAGACATTGCGCCATACAGCGGATTTGAATTCCGCCCCCCCGTGCGCCAGGGAGACCTTTATGCCGCCACGCGCGGCAGCCCCGGAGCGATCGGCGTCATCGACGGCTACTTCGATGGTCAGCCGGCGGTCTTGCACAAGGAGATACTTTGGGCCTTGACGCGCGGGATCGCCGTATTCGGTGCGTCCAGCATGGGCGCACTCCGCGCCGCAGAGTTGCATTCGTTCGGCATGCGCGGCGTCGGGCGCATTTTCGAAGCATATCGCGACGGCGAACTCACCGACGATGACGAGGTCGCGCTTATCCATGGCCCGCCTGAGGCCGGGTACATCCGCCTGAGCGAGCCGATGGTCAACATCCGCGCGACGCTCGAGAAAGCGGTCGCACAAGGAATTATCGACATGCCAACAGGTGCGCGCCTGGCAGCTTCGTCCAAGGCGCGGTTCTATCAGCATAGAACCTGGCCTGACGTGCTGGCGGATGTCGGCGATCCGCGAACGGCGGAGAAGCTGGCTGCCTGGCTGCGAACCGGAAAGGTCGACAGGAAGCGCGAGGACGGGTTGGAACTTCTCAAGGAGATGGATGCCTTTGTCCGTGGTGGCGCCACGCAGGCACCTCCCGACTTCCATTTCGAGTGGACGGAGAGCTGGCACAATGCGCCCTGGCGACGTGAAACTGCGTGGATCGGCGGCGAAGTCACTGCTGAAGAGGATGCCATCCTCGATGAGCTCCGGCTGCGCGGCGCGTATCGGCAGGTGCGCCGCGATGCGTTGCTTCGCCTGCTCGTCCGTGACGATACGGACGCGGCGGCCGATCGCGACGCGATCAGGAGGGCGATGGGCGAGTTCCGCTCGCGGCGCGGGCTTATGCGGCAAACGGACGTAATCGACTGGGTGCGCGAGAACGGAACGGATCTTGCGGGGCTGGAGCGCAAGATCGAGGATGATGCAGCCGTCGAGACGCTGGCGCGAGACCACGATGCCGAGCTGCATCAAGGCATGCTCGACCGGTTGCGCGAACTCGATCTTTACACCGGCTATCGCAAGAGCGCCCTGGCCAGGCAGCGTCCCTCGCCATCGTCTTCGGCGCCGATGCCCCGTGCCCTGCTGGCAGCCTGGTATTTCGAGACACAGCTCGGCCGACCCGTTCCTCGAGACATTGCCGACTATGCCACCTCCATCGGATTGCCCGGCGTCGACAAGTTCTATGACCTGCTGGCTCATGACTATACGTTCACGGCCGGCCGCGATGCGTTCGATGACTCTGGCCTGACTGACGAAAACGGGCTAACTTGAAAGCGCATTCGCCAACGATATTGCAGCCAGTGTGACGTGCATGTCTCTGTCCATATGCGAGGACAAGCGTGGCATTTGAGGGGCAAGGCTCTGTATTCGAGAATGGGACGCGCTTCCGGCTGTTCGCCCAAGCGCCGTTCCTGGAGCCTTTTCGTCATCCGGAAATCGTGATTGTGTCGTCACCGGCGGGGTCGGTCGGGCCTGGCCCGGGTGACGAGCGCATGTATGTCGTTGATCCCATTGGCAAGGCGCTTGCCTACGGCCTGGCGGAAAATTTGCGCGGCGACGCGCTCTATCTGCTGCCGCCATGGCCCGGCGACGTCTTTCCGCCTGCGTTTCCCGATGCCGATGGGCATTTTGACCATATCGCGCCGGAAGATCCAGAGTTCGAGGCCGCGCATCTGTTCGGCTCGGTGCGCTTCACGCTGGACGTCTGGGAGAAATATTTCGGCCATCCCATCGCCTGGCATTTCCAGCGCGACCTCGACCGCCTGGAACTGGTGATACAGCGTAATCTGCACGAAAACGCCTTCATGGGTTACGGCTTTCTGGAGGTCGGCATCCACGAGACGGCGGATGGCCAGGTTGAGCCGTTCAGCCTCAACTTCGACGTTGTCGCCCATGAGGTCGGCCACTGCATCATCTATTCCGTCATCGGCGTACCCGATCCCGGGACGGTCGGCGCGGAGTATTACGGCTTTCACGAATCCGCAGCCGACCTGACTGCTCTTGTCGCGGCCCTGCATTTCGATTCCGTCATTGACGAGTTGTTGGAGGCCAGCCACGGCAATCTCTATACGCGCAATCTCGTCAACCGCATCGCCGAACTATCCGGCAACAGCCAGATCAGGCTCGCCGCCAACCCGCTGTCGATGCTGGATTTCGTGCAAGGCTGGCGCGACGAGCACGCTCTCGCCCAGCCGCTGACCGGTGCGATGTTCGACATTTTCGTCGACCTCTTCCACGAGGAGCTCGTCGCGCGCGGGCTGATTGGCCAAGACCAGGAAGACCTGTCGGACAGGCTGGAGGACAGCCCTGACTATTTCCATGTCATCCAACCGATGTTCGACGAAGCTTATGCCGCGTCGCCGCGGGAGTTTCGCGAGGCACTGGTCGCCTCGCGCGACGAGCTCGGCATGCTTCTCGCCGAAACCTGGCGCCGGCTTTCGCCGGACGATCTGAGCTATGCCGAGGTCGAGAACACGCTGCGCGCCGTCGACAAGCTGATGACAGGCGGACGCTGGCGCACAATCATCGACGTCAACCTCAAACGCCGGGCGATCGGCTTTGTGAGTGCGGGCCCCAAGATCAAGCCGTTTGGGCCGAAAAGCCACTTCGGTTTGCCGAGGGTATTCGTGCCGGCACGTCAGGACGCGTGTTGTGCAAGGCATCGGCGTATTGCGAGACATAGGGGAGCGCGAAACAGGGTCGGCGCTCTTTGAGAGAGATAGAGGAGGAATGTCTGATGCAATACGTCGTAACAGAAATCATGGACAGCGTTGAGCTGCTGCAGGCGCACGTTGATAAAATATCTGAAAACAAAGGCAAGGTAATAAGTGTAATATGGCGTGACAGTGACCGTGTATACATCGTGACTCATGGGCTTGAGGTTACAGAATCATCAAAAAGGCCAAAAAAAGGTGATTAATGGCAATAAATATATTTTAATACACCTTAATTACACTCATCCGAAACCAGAGGATTATGTCAATGGTAGAAAGCCTTCTTAGCGTGTCGGGTATAAACCTATTTGGCCATTTTGTAATTGATCTGCAGGTGGTGAACCCACTTCTGAATCCTATTGTGGCGCAGGTAGCATCAGCAGAAAATATACCAGCATTGATAGATAATAAGGACGTAAACGGCGTACCTGTGGTGGCTGGAGATAGAATCGTTGTTTGGAAACAACGGGTGTTGGAACAGATCGAGGTGTATACCGTAAATGCTGCGGGCGTTCCGTGGACCAAAGGTGATACGGCTGCCGGTGCAGTAATACAGGTGACCGGCGGGGACAGCTTCGTCGGATATTTTATGAAGCTTGAGAACGGGTTCGAATTCATCGGGCGCCGCCAAGGCGCTGGAAACCGAACAGGGCAGAATAGATTGCTAGAAAACCAGCTGGAAAACGGCAGGTTTGCAAGGATATACGGCTTCAGCTTTGAAGGAAGCTACTATGATCTTCCAAGGCCCGTAATATTCCTTGTGCATGGAGATGGGGAGCTTGTCGCCGAGGACCTCGGCAAGTTCAGCCCTGCTCGTTCGCCCAGTCCGACCGGACTTACAGGCCTCGCGGCAGCGGACTTCGACTTCGCCGATGGTCTGCGCGTCTGGTCCTACGACAAGGCCGACTACACAGTGCGCATGGATGTCGAGACAGGCATGTTCGAGGATGTGCTGCTTGCGGCGATGTTCGGCGGTGGACCGGGTGGCATGGATGCTGCCGGCATGAGCGCGCGCGGGATGAGTGCAAAGGGGATGAGCGCGCGCGGCATGAGTGCAAGGGGAATGAGTGCACGCGGCATGAGCGCTCGCGGCGGCGGCAACAGCGACTGACCCCAAAAGGAGCACATCCCTGAGGCGGGTTGACGTTTGCCCGCCAAGGCGAGGATTGGCGTCGCTTTGTGACGATGCGGTGCCGAGCCGCTGTAAAGAACGACTGCACGCATTGCTCCATGAGCGAACTATAATTTTTTCGATCTCGGCAATTATTCCCTTTGATCGTAATGTGCCTTTCTTTCCCGGCTGCAGTCGGCTGTACTCGTGTGCTATACGGCGGACTGCTTGGCGATTTGCCGCCAACGCGGGCGAGAGGGCTTATGGCCATCAGGCTACACGAGATGCTTAATCGAAAGCTGTCGGCGATCGTCTACGCGGACGTGCACGGCTACAGTCGCCTGATGGATCAGGATGAGGCAGGGACGGTTGTCCGCCTGACCCGATCGCTTAATCTCATACGCGGCCTGGTCAGCGACTATGGCGGTACAGTTATCGATACGGCTGGTGACGGCCTGGTGGCTCTGTTCCCCAGCGCAGCCCAGGCGTTGCATTTCGCGGTCGAGATGCAGCGGGAGCTGTCCAACGAGGTGGTGTGGTCAGGCGCCCAAGAGCCCATTACCTATCGGATCGGCATTGCCATTGGCGAGACGATTGCCAGCGACGGTGCGATCTACGGCCACGGCATCAATTTGGCCGCTCGGATCCAATCGCTGGCGGCGCCACGCGGCATATGCATCGCTGAATCCGTTCGCCAACTTGTTCGCAGTGAGCCGGAGTGTTCGTTCCGGTCGCTGGGCAAGCAAAAGCTGAAAAACATTGCTGACGAGCTCGAGGTCTTCGCAGTCGATTTCGAATTGTCTCATGAAGTGCCCAGAACGTCGCCGCTGCTCTTCGCTGCTGCGCCCGAGCGTTCCGCGCCGGAGAGCTCGGTGGCAGTCCTGCCGCTCGAGAACGTTTCGGGCGATCCGGCGGACTTTCATTTGTGCCAAGGCGTAGCGGCGGACCTCATTTCCAATCTGTGCCGGTTCCGCAACCTGATGGTGATCGCGCGGCACTCGGCAATAGCCGTTATGGGGCAGACGCGATCGCCGCGCGAGATCGCCAATCAACTCGGCGTTCGCTACCTCCTGTCAGGAAGCCTTCGCCGTGCAGGCACCCGTCTCCGGATTGCCGTAGACCTGATTGAGGCGCAGACCGAGCATACGATCTGGTCGGAACGTTACGACGGCAGCATCGAGGACATCTTCGCCTTCCAGGACGACGTTACCGCGATGACCGCGTCGCGGCTTGCCGTGCATATCGACATGGCTGAGAAGCGACGGCTGATATCGCAAAATCATCCCAATATCCATGCCTATGGCATGATCTTGCGTGGGCAAGATCTCAGCTTCCGCTTCCGCCCGGAGAGCAATTGGCATGCCAGGCGGCTTTATGAGCAGGCGCGGGATCTTGATCCTCGCTATGCGCGCAGCTACGCAGCCCTGTCGCGGACGTTCAACGTCGAATGGCGCTACGCGTGGACCAAAGATCCGGAAGGCGCACTGAACGAGGCGTTAAACCTGGCGAGCCTGGCCGTCCAGCATGACGATCTCGATGCACGCGGTTATTCGGAGATGGGCTTGGCCCACCTCTATAAGAAAGAACACGATCCAGCGATCGCCGCCTACGAACGTGCTCTGCAGCTCAATCCCAATGACGCCGACCTGCTGGCCGAGATGGGCGACTGCCTTGTCTATGTTCGTCAAGCGGAGCGGTCCGTAAAGCTGCTGGAGCGGGCGATGCGGCTCAACCCTTACTACCCGGATTCCTATCTCTGGTATCTCGGTGATGCCTATTTCCAGCTCGGCGAATATGAAAAAACGATAGAGACGTTGCAAAAGATGCAGGATGGTTCCGAAGGCCATCGGCTTATGGCAGCGAGCCATGCCCATCTCGGGAACGCTCGAGACGCGGAGAAGCATGCCCATGAGCTATTGAAGGTGCACCCGAACTTCACTACCGCGCAGTGGCGCAAAGTTCCCCCGCACAAACACCCGGAGGATACTGAGTTACTTATCGATGGCCTGCGTAAAGCAGGGTTAAGGTAGCAGGGTCTGTCGCGCCAATGTCCAGCGCTGGATTTGGTCCAGCGCTGGATTTGAAGTCCCGTAAAGAACTTCAAAACCAAAAGCGCTGCAGGTAGGTTTTAAGCGACCCCGGCGTCGCCATTATCAGACGGATCGACTTTCCGCAGGTTGCGCCTGCACGGGCGGATTGATCAGCGCACCTTCCGGCAGCCGAAGCGCCGTGGCGATGCGCCGAAGCTTCGACGGATCGGCATCCCTGCCGCTCTCGATGTCCGCGATCTCATTGACGGACAGGCCGCATGTCAGGGACAGCTCTTCCAGGCTGTATCCCCTGGTTTCCCGGATGGCTCTGAGGTCGCTGTGATCGGGCGCAATCTCGGTCGCCGCCAGTTCGGAGAAGGTATCGCGTTTTGCTATATTGGACATTGGCAACTCCGTGGGCTGAAAGAGTTTTTGTCAAATCATGTTGTTGCCTGAGACGGGCGGGAGAATGCCCTCTTGTCGACAGTTTGCCAAGCACCAAAGAAACCGTCACGGCATCGTGATGCCAGCCCGAAAATCTGGTCGGCGCCAATCTCACGACGCCGATGTGGAATGCCATGGCGATCAAGTTGTTTTGAAGGGCCGAGCGCCGAATTGTTCAACGGTTTTGGGCCGCTCGTTCGTTAGGCAGTTGTCGTTGGCTTGCCAACGATTTGGCCATTTCCGGCCAGCCTTTCGAAAGGATCGGATCCATGGACTTGAAGACAATTGTTGTGGTGCTCGGCGCGATTTCCGGCTTTGCCGGGAGCAACATCGCCGCCGCTCAGGCGGCGGATAGCGTGCGGGTGCGCGGCACGGTGGCCAGTTTCGAGCCGTCACTGCTCACCGTGAAGACACGGGAAGGCAGCACCGACGCCATCAAGCTGCCCACGAACTGGAAGATATCCGGGGTCGCCAAGGCGTCGGCCGAAGATATCAAGCAGGGCGACTTCGTCGGCATCGCTTCGGTTGCGAAGGCGGATGGCGGCAGCGGAGCGCTCGAAGTGGTTATCTTCCCCGCAGCCCTCAAGGGGACCGGCGAAGGCGATCGGCCATGGGACCTTCAGCCCAACAGCCGGATGACCAACGGCACCATCGCCGACGTGACGGAAGTCAATGGCCGGACGGTGACCCTGACCTATGACAATGGCCAGAAGAAAGAAATTGCCATACCGCAATCGACGCCAATCGTGACCTTCGTCGCGGCGACACCGGCGGATCTCAAGCCCGGCGCGACCGTCTTCGTCACCGCCGAGCGCGGCAGCGACGGCACGCTGGTCGCCAGCCGGGTCGTGGTCGGAAACAACGGTGTCGTCCCGCCGATGTGAGCGGTCGTTTCCACAAGGAGAAGGGACCGTCAGACACAATCCAGAAACAAGATTCTACAGTCCGGAAAAACTGTCGAAAAATTCTGGGGCGATAGTCAGGCCGCGGCGCTCAGTCACCGACTTCAATCAGTGGCGTTGAAACGCGGTCCGCGCAAAAAAGGAAACGTTGTCATGAAGAAGTCCCTTCTGTCCGCTCTCGGACTCGCAGTCGCACTTGCCGTCTCGATGCCGGTCATCGGCGCCAGCAGCGCCGATGCGGCGCCGCTGCATGCAAAGCATTACCGCCATCATCATCACCGCCATCACATTCGCCATCATCACCACCATCGTCACCACCACAAGAAAGTGGTGGAGAAGAAGGCATAAGCAGCCGACTTTCCCAGAGGGAAGGCCGGCCTTGGGTTTTCGACCAGCGCCGGTCTTCCCAAAGGGTCTTGCCGTATCAAACACGGCATGATGGACCAGGTTTCGGGAGTAGCCGTGCTATCGCGCGCCGACTGGCGGAATCTTAATCCCACACCGAAAACCGCCTCGATATCGACCACGCCATTTTTTTCGAACCGACGCGTGAACCTTTCCTCTCTGGGCCGCACTAAACCGGCATGGACGCCAAGAAGGCGATCCCCAACCAGAGGACGCCAGCGGGCGATCCTCGATCCAGAGAAGGAAATGGTCAAATGACCAACATCTCGAACTTCAAGCGCCTCGCGTTGGCCGCAGCCATCGTCGTCTCGGCCTTCGGCTCGGTCTCCGTGCCGAACTCGGCCTTCGCCGGCACGCACCCCACCGGCGACGGCGGCGCGGTGTGCAAGGGGTCGGGCTCCTGTCTGGTGCTGCAGTTGGACTGCAAGGGCACCTATACCGACGCCACCGACAAGAACGGCACCGTCTACGGCAAGTGCAGCCAGCTCATGAAGGTCAACCCGAAGGGCAAGATCAAGCTCGCTCGCTGATCGACTGTCACCGATGGAAACGGCGACCGTCCGGCATGGGCGGTCGCCATTTCTTTTGCGCTCGACCGGATCGAGCTAGCGGCGGCTGAGCAGCAGGCTGGCAACCAGCCCGACCACAACCAAGCCGACGGCGGCTGCCGTTGCCGGATGATCGCGCGCTGTCCTCTCGATCGCCCTGCCTTGCTTCCTGATCGCGGGCAGAGCGTCGCCGAGATAGCCGGCAAGGTGCGAATAGTAGTCCGACGCGGCGTCGCGCCCGTCCTCGTAATAAGCGCCGCCCCGTCTGGACACCGCTTTCCTCAG
This sequence comes from Mesorhizobium sp. WSM4871, assembly GCF_055811295.1. Lineage (NCBI taxonomy): Bacteria > Pseudomonadati > Pseudomonadota > Alphaproteobacteria > Hyphomicrobiales > Phyllobacteriaceae > Mesorhizobium > Mesorhizobium sp. WSM4871. The sequence goes on from NZ_JBVVPU010000009.1 coordinate 241,460, forward strand.
CGCCGTCAGTTCCCTGGAGAGCGCTGTGACCTGCTTTTCAAGGTCGATGTCAGAGATATTCGAAAGCGAAGCCATGGCAGGGTTCCTTCATTTACAGAAGGAATCGTAACGCATGACCTCCAAGACCGTTCCGGTTGGGAGACTGTCGCCGGCCCTTAGCGCACCTGATCGAGCAGGCGCTTGCATTCCAGAAGATCGAACAGCGCTTCCTGCAACAGCGCGCGATTGTCGCGCGAGAGCTTCGACGTGTCGGGCTGGACCGGGCCTTCCTCCTCGCTCTTGCCCAGGCCGAAAAAGCGGCGGCTCGGCTTCACCTTGGGTTGGCCGACAAGCATCTCGTCGTCCGCGCCGCGCGGCTGGGCGCCTGGCGTCAGCGGCACCGCATCGGCCTGCCGGCGCTGCGAGATCGCCTCGACGGCTGCCATGTCGCCATTACCGATGGCGACCAGGAAATGGTTGCCGTTCTCGCGCAGCAATTTCTGCACGCCCTTGATGGTGTACCCCTGGTCATAGAGCATATGGCGGATACCCTTGATCAGTTCGACATCCTGCGGCCGGTAGTAGCGGCGGCCGCCGCCGCGCTTCATCGGCTTGATCTGGTTGAAACGCGTTTCCCAGAAACGCAGCACATGCTGCGGCAGATCGAGATCTTCGGCGACCTCGCTGATGGTGCGGAAAGCATCGGGGCTCTTGTCCATGGGCGAAATCCTCACGCTGGACGACGATCCGGGCAGTTTCACCGAATCATGCCTTATTTCAGCGGTTTATGAAACAACATTCAAGCCCGGCGTCAAAGAGAGCGACCGTTTTCAACTGAAGCCTTGAAGCACAGAGTGCTACTTGCCGCCCTTGGCCTTGTTGCTCTGGTGGGAGCGAAGGATGCGGCTCTTCAGCACGTTGGACGACTTGAAGGTCATCACACGGCGCGGCAGGATCGGCACTTCTTCGCCGGTCTTGGGATTGCGCCCGATGCGCTCGTTCTTGGAGCGGACATGGAATGTCGCGAAAGACGACAGTTTCACCGTCTCGCCGCGAACGATCGCGTCGCAAATTTCGTCCAGAACCGCTTCGACGAGTTCCGCAGATTCGGTACGCGACAAGCCGACCTTGCGGTAAACGGCTTCGGCAAGGTCGGCGCGCGTAAGTGTCTTTCCCCCCATGCGAACCGTCCCATCAGCTCAAAAACATAAATCGATACAAGCAAAGGCAGAGCCTAAGTAATTGATCCGTCAAGGTCAAGGACCCAAACCTGTCTGTTCGGAACTTACCAGCGGAGCAAAACCGCTCCCCAGGTGAAGCCCCCGCCCATCGCCTCGAGCAGTACCAGATCACCCTTCTTGATGCGGCCATCGGCAACGGCCACCGAGAGCGCCAGCGGCACGGATGCCGCTGAGGTGTTACCGTGCAAATCGACCGTAACCACCACCTTTTGCTCCTCTATCCCGAGCTTTTTGGCGGAAGCGTCAATAATACGTTTATTGGCCTGATGCGGCACGAACCAATCGAGATCGTCAGCGGTGATCCCGGCCGCCGAGAACGTCGCTTCGATGACGTCGGTGATCATGCCGACGGCATGCTTGAAAACTTCGCGGCCTTCCATCCTGAGATGGCCAACGGTTCCGGTGGTCGACGGTCCGCCGTCGACGTAGAGCTTGTCCTTGTGGGTGCCGTCGGAGCGCAAGCTCGCCGCCAGCACGCCGCGATCGGCGATGCTGCCCGCGCCCTCTCCTGCTTCCAGAACCATGGCGCCGGCACCATCGCCGAACAGGACGCAGGTCGAGCGGTCGCTCCAGTCGAGAATGCGCGAGAAGGTTTCCGAGCCGATCACCAGGACCCGCTTGGCCAGGCCGCCGCGAATATAAAGATCGGCGGTCGTCACCGCATAGACGAAGCCCGAGCAGACCGCCTGCAGGTCGAAGGCGAAGCCATGATGCATGCCGAGCCGGTTCTGGATCTCGACGGCGGTAGCGGGAAAGGTGTTGTTGGGCGTCGAGGTCGCCAGCACAATCAGGTCGATGTCAGCTGGCGTCAGGCCGGCATCGTCGAGAGCCGCACGCGCCGCCGCCTCGCCCAGCGAAGCCGTGGTCTCGTCATCGGCCGCGATATGGCGCTGACGGATGCCGGTGCGCTGGGCGATCCATTCGTCCGACGTCTCGACCATGCCTTCGAAATCGGCATTCTTCATGATGCGGCGGGGCAGCGCGGCGCCCATGCCGCGCACGACTGATCTGATCAATGCTTTTTCCTATTCCTTTGCGTCGGCAACGACGTCGGATTTCCTGTTGGTCTGGGCATGCGGATTGCGCGCATGGAACAGGTCGAGATCGGCCTCGATGCGGTCGAGCAGATTGTTGCGCACCATGTCGTAACCCAGCTCGATCGCCGCCGCGAAGCCATCCGAATCAGCCCCGCCATGACTTTTCACCACAATGCCGTTCAGCCCGAGGAAGACGCCGCCATTGGAGCGGCCAACATCCATCTTTTCACGCAGGCGATCGAAGGCCCCCTTGGCAAAGATATAGCCGATCCTGGCCATCAGCGTCCGGTTCATCGCGGCGCGCAGGTAACCGGCGATCTGTCTTACCGTGCCTTCCGCCGTCTTCAGCGCGATGTTGCCGGCGAAGCCTTCGGTGACGACCACGTCGACCGCGCCCTTGCCGATGTCGTCGCCTTCTACGAAACCGTGGTAGTTCATCGAGGCCATGTTGGCCTCGCGCAACATGCGGCCCGCCTCCTTGACCTCTTCCTGCCCCTTGATCTCCTCGACACCGACATTGAGCAGGCCGACGCTCGGCCGTTCGATGCCGAAAACAGAGCGCGCCATACCGGTGCCCAGAATCGCAAAGTCGATCAGTTGATGGGCATCGGCGCCAATGGTGGCGCCAACGTCCAGCACCACGCTTTCACCGCGCAATGTCGGCCAAAGTGCCGCGATCGCCGGGCGGTCTATCGTCGCCATGGTGCGCAGGCAGAATTTCGACATCGCCATCAGGGCGCCGGTGTTGCCGGCGGAGATGCAGGCGTCGGCCGTGCCTGATTTGACCGCCTCGACCGCTTTCCACATCGACGACTTCCAGCGGCCATGGCGCAGCGCCTGGCTCGGCTTGTCGTCCATCCTGACCGATATCTCGCAATGGACGAACTCGCTCACCTGCGTCAGCTTGGGAAATTTGGCGAGCTCGGGACGCACCGCCTCCTCACGACCATAGATGACGAAGCGAATGTCCGGGCGCCGGGTCGCGACCGTCATAAGCGCCGGGATGACCACGCTTGGTCCGTGATCGCCGCCCATGGCATCGATGGAAATCCTGATCACGCGGTATTCATCTCACGTTTTGCTTGAGCGAGCGCCTGGCGCCTGCGACGGTTCGGGGCTCGCGAAGGTTCGGCGAAAATAGCGGTTTTGGGCTGCCGCACAACCGACTTTTCCAATATCAGCTCCGCTTTCAGGATTTTCCAAGCAGCGAGCGCAGCTTTTGCTGGAATTCGCTTTCCTTCGGCTCGGTCTCGTCCGAGGCCGCAAGCGAGGCTCCCGGCTTGCGTGGATAAGGATCGATCGCCAGTCCGAAGAACTGTTCGGAAAGCGCGCCGACATCGATCGTGTCGCCGGAAAAAGTTTCGGGACTGTCCGGCCCTTCGGCGTCGAGCAGGATCTCGCCACCCTCCTCGAAACCCTGCCGCCCGAGCTTGGACTCTTGCGGCAGAAACAGCGCCTCGACCGCCTCGTCGATATGGGCCTCGACCGGCTCAAGCGTGACGATGCAGGCCTGCGTGATGTCGGCCTCGACGCGGCCGCTGACCTTGACGCCGTTGCGCTTCCACGGCGTCACCAGAAGGTCGGCGCGGTAGTTCTCGACCGAAAGCAGATCATGTTCGCCAGCAAGTGCCGCGCGCTGCGCGGCATCGGCATCGATCACCACCGGCAGGCCCTTTTGCGGCAGGCGGGCGACGTTCGCCACGAAGGATACGGGGCTGGGGGTGTCGGCATGTTTCATCTTCCTCTCCTTCAGCCTGCTTTGGCCACGGGAAAAGTCACCGTGCCGGAAACGATCGATTCGGTCGGCTGTTGCTCGAGAAGCCTGTCGGCCTCGACCACATAGCTTGCCAGCTGCGCGGCTTGCGGCCAGGCGCCGGCATCCGGCCTGATATTGCGGGCAAGAGCGGCGGCAAGCGCGTCGTGGTCGTTTCGTTCGAGGGCGTCGTCGTAGGCGGCGGTGCGGCCGTAGAACATCTTCGCCAGTTTCTTCATGCGTTTGGGCACGCCGACGTCGCCGATACCCAGTTCCCGCAGCGAATGCTCGACATCCAGGAAGAATTCGTCGATCAGCACCTGCGCGACGTCTTCGGCTGCGCCTTGCTGATCGCGCAGCCGGTGCTGCAGCAGGAACATGTGCAGCGAAAGCATCTCGAAACGGCCGAGCGGCGTGTCCGGCACATTCCAGTCGGAATAAAACACGGCTTGCCGCGCGGATGCCACGATTTGTGCGTAAAGCGCCTCGGTGATAGCGCGGTTGGCGTGACGTTCGCGACCAAAAAGGCGCTGGAACATTTGAGGGTGGTCTCCCGGGGACCGTTTGTTGAATTGGCCTTGTTGCATCGGCAAGCAAGCTGGTTTACCGGTTTTGCGGCCCAGCGCAAGTTGCGGCAGTTTGAAGGAGTTGTTGTTGCGCGCGCTGAAATTCAAGTCGATTTTTCTGCCCAGGCCCGCTGGCATGATTTCGCTGCTGGTGGTCGCTTCTGCGCTTTCCGCCTGCAATTCGTCCAAGATGGTCGGCGATCTCAATCCGAGCGAGACGCTGACGCAGGGCTATGTGATCGACCAGCAGGCGATCGACTCAGTGCCGGTCGGCTCCAGCCGCGAACAGGTTCTGTTGGCGCTCGGCACGCCGTCGACGACAGCTACATTCGACAATGAGGCCTTCTATTACATTTCGCAGACACGCAAGCGTTACGTCGCCTTCGACAAGCCGCGTCTGGTCGACCAGAAAGTGCTGGCGGTGTATTTCGGCGAAGACGGGCGCGTCACCCAGATCGCCAATTACGGCATGAAGGACGGCAAGGTGTTCGACTTCATCTCGCGCACCACGCCGACCGGCGGCAAGGACCAGAACTTCCTCAGCCAGATCATCAACGGCGCCAGCAAGCTGGCGCCCGGCATCCCGGGCGGCGGATCGTCGCCCGGCACGTGACCCCTGCCCGGCGGTTCGCCGCTTGGCATCAGAAATCAGGCAACAAAAAACCCGCCGGATCGCTCCGGCGGGTTTTTATTTGATTGATAGCTCAGCCGTGCGCGAGCACGGCCAGCAGCAGCAGGGCGACGATGTTGGTGATCTTGATCGCCGGGTTGACCGCCGGGCCGGCGGTGTCCTTGTAGGGATCGCCGACCGTGTCGCCGGTCACCGAGGCCTTGTGCGCCTCGGAACCCTTGAGGTGCTTGACGCCGTTCTTGTCGGTGAAGCCGTCCTCGAACGACTTCTTGGCGTTGTCCCAGGCGCCGCCGCCCGAGGTCATCGAGATGGCGACGAACAAGCCGTTGACGATGACGCCAAGCAGCGAGGCGCCGAGTGCTGCAAAGGCCGAGGCCTTCGAGCCCGAGATCAGCAGCACGCCGAAATAGACGACCAGCGGCGCCAGCACCGGCAGCAGCGACGGGATGATCATTTCCCGGATCGCGGCCTTGGTCAGAAGGTCGACGGCGCGAGCATAGTTCGGCTTCGACGTGCCGGCCATGATGCCCGGATCCTCGCGGAACTGCTTGCGCACCTCCTCGACGATGGCGCCCGCGGCGCGGCCGACGGCGGTCATGGCGATCCCGCCGAACAGGTAAGGGATCAGGCCACCGAAGATCAGGCCGGCGACGACGTAAGGGTTGGAAAGATCGAAGGAGATCTCGCCCATGCCCTGGAAGTAGGGGTATTTATCGCCATTGGCGGCAAAGAACTTCAGGTCGTTCGAATAGGCGGCGAACAGCACCAGCGCGCCGAGGCCGGCCGAGCCGATGGCGTAGCCCTTGGTCACCGCCTTGGTGGTGTTGCCGACGGCGTCGAGCGCGTCGGTCGAGTGGCGCACTTCCTTGGGCAGACCGGCCATTTCGGCGATGCCGCCGGCATTGTCGGTGACCGGGCCGAAGGCGTCGAGCGCGACGATCATGCCGGCAAGGCCGAGCATCGTGGTGACCGCGATCGCCGTGCCGTAGAGGCCGGCGAGCTGATAGGTCGAGATGATGCCGCCGACGATGACGATCGCCGGAAGCGCCGTCGATTCCAGCGAGACCGCCAGGCCCTGGATGACGTTGGTGCCGTGACCTGTCACCGACGCCTGGGCGATGGAGTTCACCGGGCGCTTGTTGGTACCGGTGTAGTATTCGGTGATTACCACGATAAGGCCGGTCACCACGAGGCCGATCAGCCCGCAGATGAAAAGGTTCTTGCCGGTGATGGCCATGCCGGCAACGGTGCCGATCTCGCCCCAGCCGAGCGTTGCGGAGGTGGCGACGGCGAGGCCGAGGATGGACAGGAGGCCGGTAACGATCAGGCCCTTGTAGAGCGCTCCCATGATCGAGCCATTGGAGCCGAGCTTGACGAAGAAGGTGCCGACGATCGAGGTCAGGATGCAGGCGCCGCAAATCGCCAGCGGATAAAGCATCGTGGCGCCGAGAATAGCGGTGCCACCGAAGAAGATAGCGCCGAGAACCATGGTGGCGACGACGGTCACCGCGTAGGTTTCGAACAGGTCGGCGGCCATGCCGGCGCAGTCGCCGACATTGTCGCCGACATTGTCGGCGATGGTGGCCGGATTGCGCGGATCGTCTTCAGGGATGCCGGCCTCGACCTTGCCGACGAGATCGCCGCCGACATCGGCGCCCTTGGTAAAGATGCCGCCGCCGAGACGGGCGAAGATCGAGATCAGCGAGGCGCCGAAGCCAAGCGAAACCAGCGAATCGATGACGATACGGTCGTTGGGCTGAAGACCCATGAAGTGGGTGAGGATCAAATAGTAGATCGAAACGCCGAGCAGCGCGAGGCCAGCGACCAGCATGCCGGTGATGGCGCCCGACTTGAAGGCGATGTCGAGGCCGGCGGCGAGGCTGTTGGACGCGGCCTGCGCGGTGCGCACATTGGCGCGCACCGAAACATGCATGCCGATGAAGCCGGCCGCACCCGACAGCACCGCGCCGATCAGGAAGCCGATGGCGGCAGTGGCGGAAAGCAGCCACCAGGCTAGCAGCAGCACCACGACGCCGACAATAGCGATGGTGGTGTATTGGCGCGCCAGATAGGCCTGCGCACCTTCGCGGATGGCCGCGGAGATTTCCTGCATGCGTGCATTGCCTTGATCGGCCGCAAGGACCGAACGTGTCGCCCAGATGGCGTAAAGGACTGAAAGCAGGCCGCAGGCGATGACGGCGGAAATAATGGTCATTGCCTAATTTTCCTCGATTGATGGCCCAAAAGAACCCCTCCCTGGGCCGTTGAGACGGGAAGCAAGATTCCGTGCGCGGAATCCGCCTCCTTCGCATCGGCTTATGCGAAACAGGGCCGCGAACGTCAAGATATTGTTCGGTTTTTGCCCGGCTTTCGCCCAAATGCCGTAGGCGACGGCATGCCCATTGGCTACGCCGCCTGATTATATCGATTGAATCGTCCGGGAATTTGCTCAGCTTCTGCGCAGGTCGCTGTCAGGCTGGATAACGAAAATCAGCACCGCCAGCATGGTCATGTAGAACATGAACGCCTTCTGCTGGCCGTTCCAGATGCTGGACTGCCACATGGCGAACCACTCGCCGCCCACCACCATGAGCTGGAACCAGACACGATTTCGCGGTCATCCGCCGCCGCTGGATTGCCGGAGAGACGGGCATCACGCTCGAACTGACGCTCGACCACCCCGCGCGCGCATGAGTATCCAGAACTACTGTGCCTCGCGTCCCATCCTGCGCGCTGTATAGCGCTCGACCGCCGAGAGCCCGTCATAGATCAGCACGGCAAGGGCTGCGACGATCAGGCCGCCCTGCAGGATAAAGGCGAGATTGTTCGACAGCAGGCCGGCGATGATCACCTCGCCCAGCGTCTTGGCCGCCACAGTCGAGCCGATGGTTGCGGTAGCCAGGCTGATGACCACCGACAGCCGGATACCGCCCAGAATGATTGGTGCGCTGAGCGGCAGTTCCACCTTGGTGAGCCTTTGCCAGCCGGTCATGCCGGCGCCGCGCGCCGCCTCGACGACATTGGCCGGCAATGTCGTCAGGCCGGTCAGCGCGTTCTCGAAGATCGGCAGCAGGCCGTAGAGGAACAGCGCGATCAGCGTCGGTTTCTCGCCGAAGCCTACGGCCGGCACGGCGAGCGCCAGCACCGCCACCGGCGGAAAGGTCTGGCCGATATTGACCAGGCTGCGCGACAGCGGCAGGAATTCGACGCCGGCCGGCCTGGTGACCAGGATGGCGAGCGCCACGGCGACAATGGTCGCGGCGACCGTAGCGATCAGCACGGTCCTGAGATGCAGCAGCGTCAATGTCAAAAGGCTGCCCTGATTGTAGATCACCGGCGCATTGTTTTCCGTCAGCGGCTTCAACAGGGGTTCGAACCAGCCGGGATTGGTGACGAAGGCGACCAGCAACACCGCCAGCGCAAGCCTGAGCAGCGAGGGCAGCCAAGTTTTTACACCGGCCTCCTTCATGCCGGCCTCGCCGCGCGCTTCACCAGCCCGTCCACGGTGACGCGGCCGAGCGGCTTGCCGTCATCGCCTTTCACCGGCAGCGCCGGTCGGCCTGACCACAGCAGCTCGGCCAAGGCGTCGCGCTGGCTGGCGTGGCCGGGGATCGCCTCGCCTTCGGCGGTCCCTTTCTCCACCGCATCGCGCACGCGGCCGAGCGACAGCAGCCGGAACGGTTTTTCGCTGGCGCCGACCAGGGTCTCGACGAAAGCGCTGGCCGGCTTCGCCAGGATCTCGGCCGGCCTGGCATATTGCACCAGCTTGCCGGCATCCATGACCGCGATCTTGTCGCCCATATGGACCGCCTCCTCCATGTCGTGGGTGACGAGGATGATGGTGGTGCCGAAACGCTTCTGGATCGCCAGCAGATCCTCCTGCGCCTTGTTGCGGATGATCGGATCGAGCGCGCCGAACGGCTCGTCCATCAGAAGCACGTTCGGCTCGGCGGCGAGCGCGCGGGCGACACCGACGCGCTGCTGCTGGCCGCCGGAAAGCTCGTGCGGATAGCGCGGCCCGAACGCCTCGGAGTCCAGTTGATAGAGCGTCATCAACTCGTCGACGCGGGCCTTGATGCGGGCCTTGTCCCAGCCGAGCAGCACCGGCACGGTGGCGATGTTCTGCGCCACCGTGCGGTGCGGAAACAGGCCGTGGCCCTGGATGGCGTAGCCGATGCTGCGACGCAGTTCGTAGCCGGGCAGCGAACGATTGTCGGCGCCGTCGAGCTTGATGACGCCCGCGGTCGGCTCGACCAGCCGGTTGATCATGCGCAGCAGCGTCGTCTTGCCGGAGCCGGAAGTGCCGACAATCACGGCGATGGTGCGCGGTTCGATCAGCATCGACACATCATCGACGACAGTCGTCGCATCGTAGCGCTTGGTGATGCCTTCGATCTCGATCATGCCGTTTGCACCTCGCGTCGCTTCGTGGATGTCATCTCGATGACTGCGTCGAGAATGATGGCGGCGGCAAAGGCCAACGCCACCGTTGGCACCGCGCCGAGCAGCACCAGGTCCATCGCCGTCTGGCCAACGCCCTGGAAGACGAACACGCCGAAGCCGCCGCCGCCGATCAGCGCTGCAATGGTGGCGAGGCCGATATTCTGCACCAGCACGATGCGGATGCCGGTGAGGATGACTGGAAAGGCCAGTGGAAACTCGACGCCGAACAGGCGCTGGCGGTCGGTCATGCCCATCCCGCGCGCGGCGTCGTTGGCGGCGCGCGGCACGCCGGCAAGACCGACCACAGTGTTGGCCACCACCGGCAGCAGCGAATAGAGGAACAGCGCCACAAAGGCGGGCGCGGTGCCGATGCCACGGATGCCGAGAGAAGCCGCGCCGGGCACATGCGTGGCGACCCAGCCGAGCGGCGCGATCAGCAGGCCGAACAGCGCGATGGAGGGGATGGTCTGGATGATGTTGAGTACATTCAGCACGCCGGCGCGCAACTTGTCGACGCGGTGGCAGAGGATGCCGAGCGGCAGGCCAACCACCACCGCCGCCGCCAGCGAGCCCAGCGCCAGCGTCACATGCTTGGCGCCCTCCGCCCAGAAACTGTCGGCGCGGTTGGCGTATTCCTTGAGGATCGACAGGCTGTTCCAGCTTCCCGAAACAAGCAGCAGGCCGATCGCCAGCGCAGCGAGGACCAGCACGCCGACGCGGGCCCATGGCGACAGGCTCAATCGCGTCAGCACGTCGGCGAGCAAGAGCGTAAAGGCGAAGATGAGCAGCCAGAAGCCCGAGGCGGGCGAAATGCGCGCGAAGGTATTGCCCTCAGGTGTCAGGAAATCGCCGGCGACACCGATCAGGATGGCAAGGGCTGCAAGTGCCGCCACGCTGGCCACAAGACGCAGAATGAGCGGCGTCTTCAACAGCGCGACGATTGCCGCGATAACCACGATGGCCAGCAGCAACGGGCCGACGGCGGCAGGCAGGGAGTCCAGGATCGAGCGCGCCTCGCCAGGTACGATGCGGTTGGCCCGGAAGGTCGCGAACGGCGCCGCGAAAGCGGTATAAGCAACGATCGCGGCGATGACCACGCCGAGCTTGTCGAAGCGGATGGTCATCGGGGACCTGCGCGGCGAGAGAGAGCCGCCGCTTTTTGAAGCCGGATGTCACAGCCCCGGCGCCCTACGACACCCCCCTCTGCCCTGCCGGGCATCTCCCCCTCAAGGGGGGAGATCGGCAGCTTTGATGCCGGCGCATTTTTCTCGATGTCGGCGATTGGCGAAAGCCGAGATGACATCCAATCTCCCCCCTTGAGGGGGAGATGGCCGGCAGGCCAGAGGGGGGTGCCTCGCACCTGCGTCACGTTTTCAGCGCGGACTTGCTACTTCAAAAACCCGTTCTTCTTCAAAAAGTCCTCGGCGACGCCCTTGACCGGCTCACCGCCGACCTGCACGCGGCCATTCAGTTCCTGCAGCGTGACCAGGTCGAGCTTGGCGAAGACCGGCTTCAAGAGCGTCTCGATTTCCGGATGCTCCTTCAGCACCGCCTCGCGGATGATCGGCGCTGGCTGGTAGACGGGCTGCACACCCTTGTCGTCATCGAGCACGACCAGGCCGGAGGGCGCGATGCCGCCGTCGGTGCCGTAGACCATGGCGGCGTTGGCGCCATTGGTCTGGTTCGCCGCCGCGGCAATGGTCGCGGCCGTGTCGCCGCCGGAGAGCGTGATCAATTGGTCGGGTTTCAGCGTGAAGCCGTAGGTGGTCTGGAAGGCCGGAAGTGCTGCCGCCGAATTGACGAACTCGGCCGAGGCGGCCAGCACAATCTTGCCCCCGCCGGCGACGTATTTGCCGAAATCGGTAAGCGTCGCCAGCTTGTTCTCGTCGGCGACCTCCTTGCGCAGCGCGATCGCCCAGGTGTTGTTGGCCGGCGATGGTGACAGCCAGACGATCTTGTTGGCGTCGTAGTCGAGTTTCTTCGCCGTCTCAAAGGCCTTGGCTGCGTCTTTCCAAACGGGATCGTCGGCCTTCTCGAAGAAGAAGGCGGCATTGCCGGTGTATTCCGGATAGATGTCGATTTCGCCGGCGATGATCGCCTTGCGCACCACGGGGGTGCCGCCGAGCTGGATGCGATCGGTCGTCTGGATGTTGTTGGCGTTCAGCACCAGCTGGATGATGTTGCCGAGCACACCGCCTTCAGTGTCGATCTTCGACGACACCACCACCTGGGCGCTGGCGGAGGCAGCTGTGATGCCGAGCGCCAGTGCCGCGCCGGCCAGAAGCTTGATTGAAAACATGATGAAATCCCTTGCTGTGAACCGGAATGCGGTTGCCGCATATGAGCATGGCCTCAACGCCCCGTCGGGGCACACGGTTTCATAACAAGGGGCACAGACGCAATAATTTTGTTCCGGCGCGGTGAATTGGGGCGCGCCTCGTCCCGACAGCGTGATGTCAGCTACAGCGCCGCGCGTCCAATTGGACGCGCAAAGGACGCTGTAGCACTTTGATCTTGCGCATGATCCTTTCCGAACCTTTGGTTCGGGGTCATGCGCTAGTCCGCCGCGAGCCTGTCATTTTCAGCGCACCCAATGCCACGAAGCACAGCATCGTGATCGGGAAAATGATCCAGTTCAGCATCTCCCAGCCCCAGGCATTGTAGACCGCGCCCGACATCAACGAGGCAAAGGCGACGGAGCCGAACAGGACGAAGTCGTGGAAGCCCTGCACCTTGCCCTTTTCCGACGGCCGGTAGCTGTCGGCGACCATGGCGGTGGCGCCGATGAAAGCGAAATTCCAGCCAAGGCCGAGCAGGATCAGCGCCGTCCAGAACTGCCACAGCGCCAGTCCCGACAACGCCACCACGGCGCAACCGATGAGCAAGGCAAGACCGATTGCCACGATGCGTTCGGCGCCGAAGCGATGGATCAGCGATCCGGTGAAGAAGCTCGGCGCGAACATTGCCATGACGTGCCAGGAAATGCCGAGCGTGGCGTCGTCCGTCGTCAGGCCGCAGCCGACCATGGCCAGCGGTGCGCCGGTCATGACGAAGCTCATCAGCGCATAGCTGCCGACGGCGCAGAAAAGTGCCGCGACGAAACGCGGCCTGGTGACGATCTCGGAGAGCGGCCGGGCATCGCCGTCGGCGATTTCCACCTTGCCGACGGCTCTCGCCGGAATGCGCAGGAACGAGAGAATGACCGCGCCGACAGCCGCCAGCACGAGAATGGAAGCGAACGAGCCGGCGAACATCACTGGCGCAAAGGATTCGCGGGTGAAGATGACGATCTGCGGCCCAAGGATGGCGGTGACGATGCCGCCGGCCAGCACGAAGGAAATGGCGCGCGCCTTGAACTCCGGCGGCGCGTTGTCGGCCGCGGCGAAGCGGAACTGCTGGACGAAGGCGCCGCCGACGCCGATCACCAACAGGCCGAAAGCGAACAGCCAGAAGCTGGGATTAAACAGCGCCAGCGTGGCAATGAGCCCGCCAAGCGCGGTGACGATCGTGCCGGTCATGAAGCCGTTGCGCTGGCCGAGCCAACGGATGATGGCTGCGGCTGGCAAGGAACCGAGCGCCACGCCGACGTTAAAGCCGGTGACCGGGGCCGTCGCCAGCGACTTGTCGGCATCGAGCAGATGGTGCCCGGCCAGCGCGCCGAGCGAAATGGCAATGGGTGCGGCCGAACCGATGATCGCTTGCGAGGCGGCCAGAATAAACGCCGTTCGGCGCGCCTCCTTGCCGGCCCCCGCGGCAACAATCGTGGCGGTCATGAAGCGTCCTTGCCGCGCCCCTCGCCGCGTACCCGGCGCGAGACTCGATCGAGCACGGCGTTGGTGAGCTTCGGCTCGTCGTCCTCATAGAAGGCCTTGGCAATGTCGACATATTCGGAGACGATGACGGCGACCGGCACATCCTCGCGCTTCATCAGCTCATAGACGCCGGCGCGCAGAATGGCGCGCAGCGTCGAATCGAGCCTCGACAGTGGCCAGTCGTCGGTCAGCGCTTGTCGTATCACGGGATCGATGGTCTTCTGGTTCTCGACGACGCCGGTGAGGATGGCGCGGAACCACTGCGCGTCGGCCTCGCGATAGAGCGCGCCGTCGACTTCCTTGCCAAGCCTGAACAATTCGTATTCGGCGGTGGTCTCGAAGACGCCACTGCCGGCCACGTCCATCTGGTAGAGCGCCTGCACGGCGGCCAGACGGGCCGCGCCGCGCTTGTTGGCATGGCGCACCGCGGGCTGACCGGGCGAAGCGGGCTCGCTCACGACGGCGCTCCCAATTGCTGCTTGAGCGCGATCATGGTCAGCGCGGCGCGCGCGGCAAAGCCGCCCTTGTCGCCTTCCGAACGCCTGGCCCGCGTCCAGGCCTGGGCGTCGTTTTCGGTCGTCAGGATGCCGTTGCCGATGCAGGCCGCTTCCTGCACGGACAGGTCCATCAGCGCGCGGCTGGATTCATTGGCGACGATGTCGAAGTGATAGGTATCGCCACGGATAATGGTGCCGAGGGCAACGAAACCGTCATAGGCGGTCCCGCCTTCGGAGGCGCCGTCAAGCGCGAAAGTTATCACCGCCGGGATTTCCAGCGAACCCGGAACCGTGACGACATCATAGGTCGCGCCCGCTTCTTCCAGCGCGCTTGTCGCGCCTTCGAGCAGCGCGTCGGCAAGGTCGTCATGGAAGCGCGCCTCGATGACGAGAAGGTGCGCCTTCTGCTTCGGGCGGATGAACGCTTTGCCGTGTTGGGATGTGCCAGCCATAAATGTCTCCGGGGATCGCCGGTGACTTAGGCCGAAGCAGGGTTGATCGCAAGCGGAAGATTGCCGGAGTCCTGCTGGCCTATCTGATCTTTGGATAAGGGTGCCGAGAGCGGGTGGTCCGCGCCGAGGCCTTCAGCCCAGGCTCTTTGGAGTTCCTGCTTCCCATCAAAGCCCCTCCTTGGCCGCCTCCGCCAAGCGCGCAGCATAGCGGGCCATGGTGTCGATCTCGATGTTGACGCGGTCGCCGACCTCGCGCTCGCCCCAGGTGGTGACGGTCAGCGAATGATGGATCAACAGCACGTCGAAGCGGGTGCCTTCGACCTTGTTGACGGTGAGCGAGGTGCCGTCGAGCGCAACGGAGCCCTTGGGCGCGATGAACTTCGCCAGTTCGCGCGGCGCTTGAAGGGTGAAGCGCACCGCATCGCCCTCCTCCTTGCGCGCCACGATCTCGGCGGTGCCGTCGACGTGGCCTGATACGATGTGGCCGCCGAGCTCGTCGCCGATCTTCAGCGCCCGCTCCAGATTGATCCTGGTGCCGGATTTCCAGTCCGCCGCCGTGGTCAGCCTGAGCGCCTCTTCCCAGGCCTCGACCTCGAACCAGCGTGCGTTCGAGCCATGTTCGGGCAGCGCCGTGACGGTAAGGCAGACGCCGCCGCAGGAGATCGAAGCGCCGATGGCGACGGTCTCTGGATCGTAGGCGGTGTCGATACGCAAGCCGACCCCTTCCCTCAGCGGCCTGACAGCGGCAATGGTGCCGACATCGGTGACAATCCCAGTAAACATCGCGGCCCTGATCCTAGATATCTCTTACCCATTCGGCGTAGCTGTCTTCGCCAAAACGCATGTCGCGCAATTTGCGAAATCCCGCCGGGATATGGTTGGCGTCTATGGGCGATGCAATGCCGCCCTCGCCGATCGCGTCCGATCCCTGGAACAGCACGATGCGGTCGACCAGCCCTTCAGCGAGGAAAGTACTCGCCACCTTGGCGCCGCCCTCGACCAGCACGCTCGCCATGCCGAGCGCCGCCAGGTCTTCGAGCAGCTCTGGCAGGGCGACGCCGCCCTCATGCGTTTCCGTGCCGATGAAGCGAACGCCAGCGCGCTCGAGTGCCGCCCGCCGGTGCGGGTCGGCCTCCAGGCAAGCGGCGACATAGAGCGGCACCCGGTCGATGCCGGAAACCAGCTTCGAGGTTTCGGGCAGGCGGATCTGGCGGTCGAGCACGATGCGTGCCGGCGAACGGTTCTCCAGCCCCGGCAGCCGCACGGTCAGCGCCGGATCGTCTTCCAGCGCGGTGCCG
Organism: Mesorhizobium sp. WSM4871; assembly: GCF_055811295.1. NCBI lineage: Bacteria > Pseudomonadati > Pseudomonadota > Alphaproteobacteria > Hyphomicrobiales > Phyllobacteriaceae > Mesorhizobium > Mesorhizobium sp. WSM4871. Next base: position 257,169 of record NZ_JBVVPU010000009.1, read on the forward strand.
ATGCCGATCAGGATGGCGTCTGCTTCGGCCCGCATCAGGTAGACTTCGCGCCGCGCGATCTCCCCGGTGATCGCGACCTGCCCCTCGCCTTCCCTGCCGATCTCGCCATCGCTGGAAAGTGCAAGTTTCAGAATCACTTCCGGGCGCTTTTTCAAAGATCGAATCAGATAGCCGGCCATCTGTTCGGCGGCCTCGGTGGCGAGTACCTTTTCTTCCACCTCGACACCGGCGGCGCGCAATATGGCGTAGCCCTGGCCGGAGACGCGCGGATCGGGGTCGCTCGCAGCGCCGACCACGCGCGCGACGCCGGCATTGACCAGCGCGTTGGCGCAAGGCGGCGTGCGACCATGATGGGCGCAGGGCTCCAAGGTGACATAAGCGGTGGCGCCGCGCGCGAGTTCGCCGGCCTCAGCCAAAGCCTCGGTCTCGGCGTGCGGCCGGCCGCCAACAGCAGTGACGCCCGTACCGACGATCATGGGGCCAGCGCCGTCGTCGCGCACGATCAGCGTGCCTACAGACGGGTTGGTCGAGGTCCGCCCGGCGTTCTTTCGAGATAACCTGAGCGCCGCCGCCATGAAGCGGCGGTCGAGGCTCTCCTGTTCGGCTTTGCTGCGTTCGGGCCTTGCCATGTTCAGCCGGCGTCCTCGTCACCCCTAGGCTCGTCGCCCTTCAGTTCACCCAGCACGTCGTGGAAATCCTTGGCCTCGCGGAAATTGCGATAGACCGAGGCGAAGCGCACATAGGCGACGTCGTCGAGCGATTTCAGCGCCTCCATGACCAGCCGGCCGACCTCGCCCGAGGCGATCTCGGTCTCGCCCGAGCTTTCGAGCTGGCGCACTATGCCGGTCACCGCACGGTCGATGCGCTCGGGGTCGACATTGCGCTTGCGCACGGCGATCTCGACCGAGCGCAGCAACTTGTCGCGATCGAACGGCACCTTGCGGCCGGACTTCTTGACCACCACGAGGTCACGCAACTGCACGCGCTCGAAAGTGGTGAAGCGGCCGCCGCAATCGGGGCAGACGCGCCGCCTGCGGATCGCCGCGCCATCCTCGGCGGGGCGCGAATCCTTCACCTGCGTATCTTCGGACTGGCAGTAGGGACAGCGCATGGAGAGCCTTCGGTTCGCGATTCTTAGAGCATGATGCCGAAAAGTGTGAAGCGGTTTTCGGACGACATCATGCTGTATCTCTTTGATTAGAGCCGGATTCAGATTTCAGGTCGATTCGACCGAAATCATCCGGCTCTGGTGAACGAAAGGCTTAGAGCTTTTTGCAACGATGGCAAAGTGTCGGCAACGGCCTCTCGCGTTCAGAGATAGCGAGGCGCGAGCAAAATTGCGAGGGCCGCCAGGGCCGCTTGTCAGGGCGCGACGTCATCCGTCGGGAAGCCGCATGACGTGCCGAGGCTGCGATAGGCCTTGGTGAAGCCGTCCATCGATACGGTCCCGACCGGCTTGTCGGCGAAGCTGACGTCGAGCGTGCTGGCGCGGCGCATGGCGCGCAACAGCGCCAGGGTGGTCTCGGTCTTGTTGTTCATCATCCATCGTCCGCCGACGTCGGCGCTGAGACGAAAGCTTGCCTTGACCTTGCCCTTGTCGTCGCCGAACACTGCCGGAATGTTCTCACCTTTCGGCAGGTCATTGTTCCTGATGGCGATAACGACGGTCGGATAGCCATCGGGCGGCAGCGCATCGCCGTTCGAGATGGCCAGCGTCAGCGTACCGCTGGTGCCGTTCGGGTCGAGAAAGGCGGTCGAGGCGGCGCAGGTCTTGCGCATGTCCTCGCCAGTGTCGATCTCGTCCACCAGGGTCGACCATTTACCGAAGGTTTCCATCTTCGGTGTCGCGGGCGTTGTGGTCTGTGCCCAGGCGGCGCTTGACAACGGCAAGACAGCCGATGTGGCCAGGGCACAAAGGACGCCAGCGCCAGCAAGACTTGGAATCGACATCGTCAGGACTCCCGAACAAACCGCCTGGAACGGCGCTTTTCGACAAGGACTGAGTTCATCCGAGATGAATGAAATTCACCGAGATGAATGCATTCACCCGAGATAGGGATAGAGCGGAAAACGATCGGTTAATGCGGTCACCTTCGCCTTCACCGCGGCTTCCACCGCCGCATTGCCGTCGTCGGAATTGGCGACCTTCAGCCCATCAAGCACCTCGGCGATCAGCTTGCCGATCTCGCGGAACTCGGCCTGGCCGAAACCGCGCGTGGTGCCGGCCGGCGTGCCGAGCCGCACGCCTGAGGTAACGAAGGGCTTTTCCGGGTCGAAGGGAATGCCGTTCTTGTTGCAGGTGATGTTGGCGCGGCCAAGCGCTGCCTCGGCGCGTTTGCCGGTGGCGTTCTTGGGCCTGAGGTCGACCAGCATCAAGTGGTTGTCGGTGCCGCCGGAGACGATGTCGAGACCGGTTTCCTGCAGGCTGGAGGCCAGCGCCTTGGCATTGGCGGCGACGCTCTCGGCATAGATTTTGAAGCTCGGCTTCAGCGCTTCGCCGAGCGCCACCGCCTTGGCGGCGATGACATGCATCAGCGGCCCGCCCTGCAGGCCCGGGAATACCGCCGAATTCATCTTCTTGGCGATGTCCTCGTCGTTGCACAGGATCATGCCGCCGCGCGGGCCGCGCAGCGACTTGTGCGTGGTCGTCGTCACCACATGGGCATGGGGCAACGGCGACGGGTGCACACCGCCCGCGACCAGACCGGCGATATGCGCCATGTCGACCATCAGATAGGCGCCGACCGCATCGGCGATCTCGCGAAACCGCTTCCAGTCCCAGACGCGCGAATAGGCGGTGCCGCCGGCAAGAATGAGCTTCGGCTTGGCCTCGTGCGCGGTCTTCTCGATGGCGTCCATGTCGAGCAGATGGTCTTCCTTGCGCACGCCGTAGGAGACGACCTTGAACCATTTGCCTGACATGTTCACCGGCGAACCGTGGGTCAGGTGGCCGCCCGAATTCAGGTCGAGGCCCATGAAGGTGTCACCGGGCTGTAAAAGCGCCAGGAATACCGCTTGGTTCATCTGACTGCCGGAATTCGGCTGGACGTTGGCGAAGTTGCAGCCGAACAGCTTTTTCGCCCGCTCGATGGCCAGTTCCTCGGCTACGTCGACGAACTGGCAGCCGCCATAGTAGCGCTTGCCCGGATAGCCCTCGGCATATTTATTGGTCATGATCGACCCTTGCGCTTCCAGCACGGCGCGGGAGACGATGTTTTCCGAGGCGATCAGCTCGATCTCGTGGCGCTGGCGGCCGAGTTCGTTGCGGATAGCGCCGAATATCTCCGGATCGGCATCTTCAAGCGTGGTTTCGAAGAAGGATTCGAATTTATTCGACACTGCCGCTGCTGTTGCCATGGCTTGAAATCCTTGATCCGGGGGCGATTTATTTATGCATATCGTTGCCCCAAAACCGCTCCGCACTTTTGGGCGACATGCATGTCGCGCCATTAACACAGTTGTTTTCGCCCCGCCACGTTTGCAGCGCGAAATTTGCTGGCCGGATTGCGCCAGCGCCGGTTCGCAGCCCTTATTTTCGCTCCTGCCGGCCCTTCAGCAGGGCCTCGGTGAGCGTGATTTCGGCAAACAGCGCCCGCATCGTATGGTCGTTGATCTCGCGGCTGCGAAACATGGCGCGTACGGCGGCGCGCTCGGCCTCGATGCCGGCGAGCCTGAGCTCGAGTTCCAGCCGCCCGGCTTCACGGGCCTCAGCGCGGGCTTCGTCCGCCTCGTCGGAAGCGGCGATGCGACGCCGATAACCGGCGACGATGCTGTCAGCCACCGCCAGGCGGGCTCCTGCCTCCTCCCCTTCGCTGCCGTCATTGGCGACGCTCTCGATGCGGACGATCGCCGCATTGGCCGCGCCGACGCGCGCCCGCCGCTCCTCGGCGGCGCCCGGATGCTCGCCCGGCGCGACCAGCCCGCGCGCGATCTTCGGCAAGGCAAGGCTGGGGATGACGAGCGAACAGATGATGACGCCGGCAGCGAGGAAGATCACCAGATCGCGCGCCGGAAACGGCGAACCGTCGGGCATGGCCAGCGGCAGCGACAGGATGCCGGCCAGCGTGATGGCGCCGCGCACGCCCGCCACCGAGCCGGCGAGGCGCACGCGCAGCCCGAACGTCTCGGCTTTGCGCTTGCCAAACCGCGCGGCAAGCCGTGCCGCGATATCGCCAATCCATATCCACACGAAGCGCAGTGCGATCAGGCACAAAGTGAGGATCAGCACCGTGGCAACCGGCTCGATCAGCCAATGCCGGCTGCTCAGCTCGGGCGGCACGTGGCGGATGATGTCGGGAAGCTGCAGGCCGAGCAGGATGAACAGGGCGCCGTTGAAGACAAAGGAAAGCGTCGTCCATAACGACATCGTCTGCATGCGCGCCGAAACGCCGAGATAGCGGAAAATCCGGAACCGCCGGTCAACAGGCCGGCAGTGACCGCCGCCAGGATGCCCGAGGCTTCGACATGTTCGGCGCCGAGATAAGCGATGAAGGGCATCAGGATCATCACCAGCACTTGCGCCTTGGCCGGAACACTGCCGATGCGGTTCAAAAGTTGCAGCGTCTTGGCGGCGATAATCAAGGCCGCCACACCGGCCAGGATGCCGGCGGCAACGGCATAGAGGAAACTCAGCGAAGCGGCAGCGAAGGAGAAGCTGCCGGTCAGCACGGCCGCCACCGCGAAGCGGAACATGACGAGACCCGACGCGTCGTTGAGCGGCGACTCGCCCTCCAGAATATGCATCAGCCGGGCCGGCACAACGTTGCGGTCGACGATCGATGAGACGGCGACCGCGTCGGTCGGCGACAGCACCGCCGCAAGCGCGAAGGCGACGACCAGCGGGATGCTCGGCACCAGCCAATGCAAGGCATAGCCGAAGCCAACGATGGTGAAGAAGACGAGGCCGACGGCAAGGTCGAGGATCGGGCCGCGCAGGGCCAGCAGTTCGCGCTTCGGCGCGGCAACGGCGTCGCCGAACAGAAGCGGTGGGATGATCACCAGCAGGAACAGCTCGGGATCGATCTCGACATGGATGCCGCGCACCGGCCAGGCCAGTGCCGCACCCATGGCGATCTACAATACCGGCAGCGGCACGCGCACAAGCCGGACCAGCGCGCCGGAAAGGGCGACGAAGACGAGCACGACGAGGATGAAGACGGCGACTTGCATGGTGTGATTCCGAACGAGGTTTCAGGACCATGCGCAAAACCGGGTGGAAACGTCCCGTTGGGCATTTAACAGACGCGTTGGCGGGAACCTGAAAGCAAAAAGGCCGCCCTCGGTGGCGGCCTTTTCAGAAGAAAATCAGCCGTTTACAGCGCAGAGGTGATCTGCAGCTCATTGGCCCCGTCAAGACCATAGATGTCGTCGCGGAACTGCACGACGCCCGGTCCTGTCGACCAGGCGGAAACGTAGAGGAAATAGACCGGCACCGGATTGGTGACCTGCACCGGGATGTTCTCGCCGCTCTTGATCGCCGCCTCGAAATGCTGGCGGTTCCAGCCCGGCGTGTCGCGCAGAATCCAGGTGACGAGGTCGCGCACGTTCTGGACGCGCACGCAGCCAGAGGAATCGAAGCGCATCATCTTGCCGAACAGGCTCTGCTGCGGAGTATCGTGCATATAGACGCCGTCCGGGCTCGGGAAATTGATCTTGACCGAGGCCATCGCATTGCCGGCGCCCGGATCCTGGCGGAAGCGGTATTTCGCGGCGTCGTCGGTCGACCAGTCAACGGTCAGCGGATCAACCTCGCTGCCGTCCGGCGCGAACAGGCGGATATGGCTGTCCTTGAGGTAATTCGGATCCTTGCGCATCAGCGGAATGATGTCCTTGCGCACGATCGAGACCGGAGCATTCCAGTAGGGATTGACGATGATCTCGTTGATCTTGGAATTGACGATCGGCGTCTGGCGATCGATCTTGCCGACGACCGCCGTATGGCGCAGCACGACGCGGTCGTTCTCGACCGCCTCGATCTGGGCGCCCGGGATGTCGACCAGAACGTAGCGGTTGCCCAAAGTGCCGGCGCGCTCACGCAGGCGCTGCAGATTGGTCTGCAACTGGCCAAGCCGGATTGGCGCCGAAACATTCATCGCCGCATAAGTGTACAGACCCAAGGTGCCATCGGACGGCAGGCCATGGCGCGCCTGGAAGCGCTTGACCGCCGCGTCGACATAGGAATCGAAGGCCGTCGAAATGCCGGCGCTCTGCGCCAGGTCGCCCGAAACCATCAGGCGCTTGCGCAACGGCACCACGTCGGGATCATCAACGCCGAGCTGCAATTTCTTGGTATCGGGAACCGGCTCCCAGCCACCCTGGGAGACGATGTTCTGATATTGCGCCACCGCCTGCTCGGTGAACGAAACGGTCTGCAGGCTGAAGATCGGCAGCGTCGAGGCCACCTTGCCGCCCTGGGTGGGGCGGGCGTCGAACTGGTCGTCCCAATTGCCTCGGCCCGAGGATTTCAGGATATCCCCGATCACGTCCTGCGCACTGGCGCTGCCGGCAACAACTGCGGCGGCAAGCGCGGAGGCTCCGGAAAGGAAGAAACGGCGGGTGGTTCTCATGGACGTTCCAGACATTCCTGTAGCAATCTTGTCATTTGCTGCGTTGGTCATTGGGCGATCTCGCCCGCACACTAAAATTGGCATTGTTAACAATTAGCCAACCAGCGCCCCCATCACTTCGATGTGAAACAGGCAAAGATGCGACGCGAGGTCGAGGTGAATTCATGGCTCTCGCCTCACTCGCATTCCCGCTTCCACCGGGAATATGGCGGCAACGTGGCCTTATCAGCGATTTGGGCCGGCCGGCCCATATGAAACGCCAGGACCGGTGCTTTTCGGCACCGGTCCGCGATCGGCTGATCCCCGTCCGCGCTTCCATGGCGCGGACATATCCGATGCGTATGAATTACATCCGGTAGGCGATCGTATCGTTCCAGAAGCGATCCAGCCGCTGCAGGGCGCGGTTCATCTGCTTGAACTCGTCGGTGTTGATGCCGCCGACCTGCTCGATCGAGCCGACATGGCGCTCGTAGAGGCCGGCGACGACCTCCGCCACCTCGTTGCCCTTAGGCGTCAGCGAGACGCGGACCGAACGGCGATCGATGCGCGAGCGCTGGTGGTTGATGAAGCCGAGATCGACCAGCTTCTTCAGATTGTAGGAGACGTTCGAGCCGAGATAGTAGCCGCGCGAGCGCAGTTCGCCGGCGGTCAGCTCGGAGTTGCCGATGTTGAACAGGAGCAGCGCCTGGATGGCGTTGATGTCGGAGCGGCCGTTGCGGTCGAATTCGTCCTTGATGACGTCAAGCAGACGGCGGTGCAGACGCTCCACCAGCTGCAGCGATTCCATGTAAAGCGAACGGATTGCCTCGCGGCGATCGTCGGATACGTTGGCGGTCTTCGCCGCCGGACGCGAATTGATCATTGTCTTTGCCTCTCGTTTGTCGCCCTGGTGATTTTTTGTTTTTCACCTTGATCGCGACACTATCGAATACTCATAAAATTCGACTTAAACGCCAAGGCTAACAAGAGCTTACCGGTAAGAGGTTTCGAAAGAGGCTTAACGAAGGGTCACCCGAGCAAGGATAATTAACCTAAAGATTTCACCACCGATTCCGGGCCGAAATCAGAGCGGACGGGGCATCCCGTTCTATCTGCTTGTTTAACCTGCATTTGTGTGACGCCAAGTGAGTCCAATTGGCTGCAGAATGTTCTACCGCCGGGTCTGGCGCTTCTGCAGCCAGATCACCACGCGAAAGACGATGTAAAGCAGCGCCACCGCCGCGTGCGAGGCAACGATCAACGGCCGGTGGCCGAAGAGTTCGGGAAAGCCGGCATACATGACCGCCTCCGTCACCGCGCAGATGAACCATATCACCGGACCCCAGGAGGCCAGCATCCAGAGGCCCGCGGCGGCAAACGGGAAGAATACGGCGAGCATCACCGCCGCCACCTGCCAGTGTACCGGCATCAGGTCGAAGCGCCACAGCGGGCCCTGGTAGAAGCCGATCAGCCGGATCCAGTACAAGACGCCGAACAGGAGGCAGTAGCCGGCGATGACGCGCTGGAACCAGGCGAAGATGACCTCCACCGTGGTCGGCTGGAGCACGACGCGTCTCGAGGTGACCTCGCTCACAGCTCGAGCTCCCGTTCGCCGAGTGGAGCGAAATAGGCATCAATATCGGCAGCGCTGACCGCATCGAGGCTTGCTGGCAGCCAGAGCGGCGTCGAGCCCTTGTCGATGATGGCGGCGCGAATGCCCTCATAGAAATCATGGCCTGACAGCATGCGGTTGAGGATGCGGAACTCCATCTTCATGCATTCGTCCATGGACAAGGTCAGCCCGGCGCTGATCTGGCGCCAGGCGATATGCAGGCTGGTCGGCGAGCGGGTGCGGAGCGTCGCCAGCGTCCTTGCCGCGAAATCGTCGGCAGCGGCCGCCCGCTCCAGGCTGCCGAGGATGTCGGCCAGTGACGGTTGCGCGAAATGGCGGGCGATCGCCTCCAGCACCGGCCTGTCCGTCTCGCGCTTTGCCGGGACAAAAAAACCGCGCAGCACCGATTCCGGGTCGCCGGTGGCCGCCAGCCGGTCGAGAAATGCGGCCTGATCCTGCGCCTTGATCGTGTGCGTCGCCAGGCCCGACCAGAGTGCGTCGCCGTGGCGGATGCGGTTTCCCGTGAGCGCCAGATACATGCCGAAACATCCGCCGAGGTCCGGCAGGAGGTGGCTGGCGCCGACATCGGGGAAAAAGCCGATGCCGACTTCCGGCATGGCGAACTGGGCGTTCTCGGTCATAACCCGCTGCGAGCCGTGGAACGAGATGCCGACGCCGCCGCCCATGACGATGCCGTCGATCAGCGCAAGATAGGGTTTCTTGAACCGGGCGATGCGGGCATTGAGCCGGTATTCGTCGGCGAAGAACTCGACCGGCGGCTTTCCCGCGCGGCCGGCCTCGTAGATATGCAGAATATCGCCGCCGGCGGAAAACGCCCTGCCCTCGGCCTTGACGACGACGACATCGACCTCGTCATCCCGCTCCCAGGCGCGCAGTGCCCTGTCGAGCGCCTTGACCATGCGATGCGTGACGGCATTGAGCGCCTGCGGCCGCGTCAGCGTGACGACGCCAGCCCGACCCAAATGCTCGAAGCGAATTTCGTCGCCTCCGTCAAAATCCATCGCCAGAGAATCCCTCCCCCGCGCCTGCGGGACTGAAGTGCTAATGGTGGCGCATGGGTGCGTCAATGCGTTAGGCGACTGCCTACAGGCAATCGCTTCAGACAAATGGTGGCCGCTTCTGACAAATGGTGGCATCCAGCTCGAATGGAGACCACCAATTGTTGAAGTCGGCATCGCCCCTCATCGCCCCGCCGGACGATAAGGGGCAGCGCAAACAATCGGAACGAGGGACCACTAAAGCGGAAGCGATTGCCCCTGCCTGGCACAAACGTGTCGCATTGGTCAGCCGCGCCGCCTCGTGGTAAAAGCTGCCCGACCCGGAGTTTAGGCGATGAATAAATTCACCCCCGCAAAGGCCGCCGGCGCGCGCAGCGTCGACGAGATCACCGGCAGCCGCCGTCTGCGGCGCATGCGCAAGGCCGATTGGTCGCGCCGCCTCGTCCAGGAGAACCGGCTTACGGTCGACGATCTGATCTGGCCGATCTTCGTCGTCGACGGCAGACAAGTGCGCGAGCCGATCGCAGCCATGCCCGGCGTCTTTCGCCTGTCGCTCGACCTCGCGGTGAAGGAAGCCGAACGCGCGGCAAAGCTCGGCATTCCGGCGATCGCCACCTTCCCCAATGTCGAACTTGGCCTGCGCGACCAGACCGGCTCGCATATCCTCGACCCGGAAAACATCATCAACCGCGCCACCCGCGCCATCAAGGACGCGGTGCCGGAGATCGGCATCATCACCGATGCCGCTCTCGATCCGTTCACCTCGCATGGCCATGACGGCATTTTGCGCGACGGCATCATCGTCAATGACGAGACGGTGGAACAGGTGACAGCGGCGGCCGTCATCCAGGCGGCGGCGGGCGCCGACATCATCGCGCCTTCCGACATGATGGACGGCCGCATCGGCGCCATTCGCGACGCACTCGACGCCAATGGGTTTGCCGATGTGGCGATCATGTCCTACGCGACGAAGTTCGCCTCGGCCTTCTACGGCCCCTACCGCGAGGCGGTCGGCACCGCCGGCCTGCTCAAGGGCGACAAGAAGACCTATTACATCGACCACGCCAATTCCGACGAAGCGGTGCGCGAGGCCGAACAGGACCTAGCCGAGGGCGCCGACATGCTGATGGTCAAGCCCGGACTGCCCTATCTCGACATCATCCGGCGGCTGAAGGACGAGTTCCGTGTGCCGACCTTCGCCTATCAGGTGTCGGGCGAGTATTCGATGATCAAGGCCGCTGGCGCCAATGGCTGGATCGACGGCGAAAAGGCGATGCTGGAATCGCTGCTCGCCTTCAAGCGCGCCGGCTGCGACGGCATTCTGACCTATTTCGCACCCGAAGTGGCGGCGATGCTGAAGGGGTAATTCCGATCCGGATGTTCGGCCGCGACCAGTAGCGCCGGCGATCCGCTTCAACACTCAGGACAATTTCCGGCTTGCGCCGGTGAACAAGAGCGGAGGTCGTTTGACCTCCTGCTCTCGCTTGCCGTGTTCAGAAATACCGCTTGCGTTTTGCAATCAGTTTGCTACAAGACAACCACTTGCAAAATACAACTGGTTATTGAGGAGGCAATTATGTCCAAACTTCGCGTCGCCGCTTTCACCCTGTCGATCGACGGTTTCGGCGCCGGTCCCGACCAGGACCTGACGAACCCGCTGGGTGTTGGTGGGGAAGCCCTGCACACATGGATGGTCGGCACCCGCACCTTCCACAAGATGGTCGGCAAGGATGGCGGGACCACGGACACTGACGAGGCGTTCACGGCGCGCAGCTTCGATAATGTTGGCGCATGGATCCTGGGCCGCAACATGTTCGGGCCGATCCGCGGCGAGTGGCCGGATGAAAGCTGGAAAGGCTGGTGGGGAGACAATCCGCCCTACCATGTGCCGGTCTTCGTGCTCACCCACCATCCGCGCGATCCTATCGTTATGGAGGGCGGCACGACCTTCTATTTCGTTACCGAGGGTATCCACTCAGCGCTGGAAAAGGCGAAGGCCGCGGCCGACGGCAAGGATGTACGGGTCGGCGGCGGCGTCGCCACCATCCGGCAATACCTCAGGGAAAAGCTCATCGACAACATGCACCTGGCGATTTCACCGATGCTGCTCGGCTCCGGAGAGAATCTTTTTGCCGGCATCGATATGGTCAGGCTCGGCTACCGGTGCACAGAGCAGGTCGCGACGGCGAAGGCCACGCATATCATCATCGAGCGTGCGTAAGATGGGAGACCGCAATCTCCCTCCGTGTGGGGGAGATCGCAGCTCATCCGCCTCAGTACTTCTCCGGCACGTAGAGCTCGCGCGGCAGCACCTGGCGTTCGTATTCGGGATTGAACACACGCTCCGGCAGCGTGATCTCCTCATGCGGGACATCCTCATAGGGCATCTGCTTGAGAAGATGGTCGATGCAGTTCAGCCGCGCCCGCTTCTTGTCGTTGCCTTCGACGATGAACCAGGGGGCTTCCGGGATGTTGGTGCGTGCGAAGGTCTCTTCCTTGGCCTTGGTGTACTGTTCCCAGCGCACGCGCGACTGCAGGTCCATCGGCGACAGCTTCCACTGCTTCATCGGATCGTGGATGCGCATCAGGAAGCGCATCTGCTGCTCCTCGTCGGTGATGGAGAACCAGTATTTGACCAGCGTCACCCCGGAACGCACGAGCATGCGTTCGAAATCCGGCACGTCGCGGAAGAACTCCTCGACCTGATCGGGCTGGGCAAAGCCCATCACCCGCTCGACGCCGGAGCGGTTGTACCAGGAGCGGTCGAACAGCACGATCTCGCCGCCGGCCGGCAGATGCGGAACATAGCGCTGGAAATACCATTGCGACTTCTCGCGCTCGGTCGGCGCCGGCAGCGCGACGACGCGGCAGATGCGCGGATTGAGCCGCTGAGTGATGCGCTTGATGACGCCGCCCTTGCCGGCCGAGTCGCGGCCCTCGAAGACCACCACCAGCTTCTTCTTGTGGTAGGCGACCCAGGACTGCAATTTGATCAGTTCGGACTGCAGCGCGATCAGGTCGCGAAAATATTGCATGCGATCGATCGATGGCGGATGCGAGTTCTTGTAGATTTTCGCGATTTCCAGCGACAGCGCCGGCTCCGACATCTCGAGCTCATAGTCTTCATCTAGCGTGTCGGCGAGTTCCGCTTCCAGCCAGTCCCTGGCCGGAGAATTCTGTCTTGTCTCGGTCATTTTGCGCTGCTCCGCGTGCAAGCCTGCCGGCTTTTGTCCGGCGCCCTCGATTCCGGCCTGCCGGCTCCGATGACACCTTGAGCCGACTTCAATATAGGCCGGCAATGACGGTTTTATTGCAGAGAGCCAATGTGCCGATCGCCACCACCGATCAGCGAGACTTGAACGGTCATTGCGCGACGAGGGGCGACAAGCCGCGCGAATTATCCTACAAATGCCCGTCTCATTCCGGGCGGCCTGGCAGACGCCCTCTTCAACGCCATTGCGAGGACCTGACATGGAATACCGCACTCTCGGCCGGTCCGGGCTGAAGGTTTCGACATTGACCATGGGCACGATGACCTTCGGCGGCGCCGGCGCATTTTCGGCGGTCGGCAAGACCGATCTCAAAGAGGCGCGCCGGATGATCGATCTGTGCATCGACGCCGGCATCAACGTCATCGACACGGCCAATGTCTATTCGAACGGGCTTTCGGAGGAGATCATCGGCGAGGCGCTTGGCGGCAAGCGCAAGGACGACGTGCTGATCGCCTCCAAGGGGCGGATGCGGATCGGCAAGGGGCCCAACGACGAAGGCCTGTCGCGCTACCATCTGATCCGCGAATGCGAAAGGAGCCTGAAGCGCCTTCGCACCGATGTCATCGACATCTATTTCCTGCATGAATGGGACGGCACGACGCCGCTCGAGGAAACCATCGCCGCGATGGACACGCTCGTCACCCAGGGCAAGGTCCGCTACACCGGCTGCTCCAACTACTCCGGCTGGCAGGTGATGAAGGCGCTTGGCATCAGCGACCGCCACAACCAGTCGCGCTTCATCACCCAGCAGATCCACTACACGCTGGAAGCGCGCGAAGCCGAATATGAGCTGCTGCCGATTTCGGTCGATCAGGGGCTTGGCGCGCTGGTGTGGAGCCCGCTCGCCGGCGGATTGCTGTCCGGCAAATACAACCGCGACAGCCCGACCGCCCGCCAGCTCAACGGCTGGTCGGAACCGCCGATCCGCGACGAGGACCGGCTGTGGCGGATCGTCGACGTGCTTGCCTTTATCGGCAAGAATCATGGCGTGTCGGCGGCGCAGGTGGCGCTTGCCTGGCTGCTTGGGCGGCCGGCCGTCAGTTCGCTGGTGATCGGCGGACGGACCGAAGCGCAGTTCAAGGACAATATCGCCGCCGCAAGCCTGGCGCTTACGGACGACGACCGCGCACGGCTCGATGCCGTCAGCCGTCCGCCCGTGCTCTACCCCTACTGGCACCAGCAACAGACGGCGAAGGACCGGTTTGGCCCGGCCGATCTGGTTCTCAACCGGGAATAGTACCCGGCAAGGTGCAATTCCCCTGGGGTCATCCCGTAGCCGCTATGCTGAAATGTAGCGCCAGACTTCGGCGTCAGGCTCGATCTGACCGCTGAGAACGAAATATTTATACAGCACGAGCAGGCAGATCGCCTGCTCCGTCGGTTCATCGGCGAATTTTCGGCAATAGGCATTGGCCGCGACAACGATGCGCTCAGCCTCGGCCGGGTGCCGTTCGAGATATTGCACCCGTTCGGCGAGATCCGAGAAATCCGGGGCGAGCGGCACGTAGTGGACGTCAGCCACGAGTTTGCTTTCGGCGAACCATGTCTCGTATGTCGGCGGCGGCATCAGGCACAGCGAATTCGAGCTCATGATCCATTTGAGGTTGGTCGCGACGTCATTGCCCTCAAGCGAAATGATGTAGCGATAGCGCCGCTGCTGATCGATGCTGAGATAGGGCTTGCGATACTCGGCCGCCGCCGTGCGTTTGGGCGTTCCGACGTTGCAGAACGGCAGGTCGCGGGCGACCTTCAGAAGCAAAGTGCGTATCGGATTGTTGAGGTCGCCGCGCCAGACCGCGGCAGGAAGCTTGTCGGCGAAGGCAACATCGTCGGCGGGCATATGGAAATGACGGAACTTGTTGAGCTTGAACAGAACGCCGTTCCCGTTGTCGCCAACGATCGGCCGATCCTTCACGATCGAGGGCATTTTCGGCACTTCGATGACGTCGCCGAATTCGAGATCGATAAGCAGACCGGGATCGAAGTAGCGGGTAAACTCCTTCAGATCGTAATAATACATGCTTCGGTCCGTCGGCAGCCGGCTGACCGGCACGGCATCGGGGCTCGGCGTGAAAGCCTCCTGCAGCCTGTTGTAATAGTTGAGGCGCTCGCGGACCGAGCGGTCCGAAAGCCTGGCCTGGTCGAGCAGTCCGGCAAGCCGGCGACGAAACAGTGCCTGCGGAGCGATGTCACGCATCGCATTGCGCGCATAGTAGAACAGCTTCTGTGCGTTTCTTTGAAGCGTGGCCATCGGTCACTTGGAAGAAAAGTCGGCTTGTTATTTGATACCCGGTTTCTCTCCTACATCATTGTGCCAGCCATCTTGCAACCCGCAACCGCGTGAAACCCGCATCACCGCCCCATCCATCAGGAGATCCGCATGTGTTATGCCCAAAAGCTATTGCATCCGCACATGCTGGCCGGATAGAGGTCTGATTGCTGCTGGGACGTTCACAATATGTCGCAAAATCCGTGTTTCTTTTTCGCTGCCGATCAAAACTATTTCCCGTACGCCTGCTTAGCCGCGCGCCGTGTGTTGGATGTATCCGGCCCTATCAAGGGCTTTATCCTTCAGATGGGTGTCGGCACGGAGGATTTAGAGGTCGGTGGCCGATTACTAGGGTCCGCGGTCAGCATCCTTGACGTGTCGAAGTTCATGGAAGCGAGGAATTTTGATCCGGGCCATCTGACCTTGGCGACCTATATCAGACTGTTCGCGGACCAGCTGGCTGAATTCGAGCCTTATGATCATATTGTCTATGCCGACAGCGACGTCCTTTTCAATCGATCGATAGTCGACCTCGCCCAGACACAACTGCAGGCGCCACTATTGGCCGCTCATGATGAGCAATGCTATTTCGACACGAAGTATCGCCGACGTCTGCCGATGAAGCCCGGCGCGCCGAAATTCAATGCGGGCGTGCTAGTGTTCAACATGCCCATGGTGCGGCGAGAGGGGCTATTGCAGAGGACTCGAGAACTCGCCTCGCAGCGCGTCGACAATATGGACCAAGGTGCACTCAATGTCGCTTTTGAAGACAGATGGCAGACGATGCACCCCTACTGGAACGTCATGACGAATTTCACCAGCCAGGTACTATTCGACAAGGCATTTGCGCGGCATTTCACGCGTGGCAAGCCCTGGTCGAACCGCCCGATCGGTGTCGAGTTGGAAGCGTTGGCCATCTATCGCCATCTCGCAAAGGACACGCCTTGGGCTGGTCATTTTGCCCGGCAGGCGCGGTTCGTTCTCAAACGGTTTACTCGAAAGCTTGATGCCATAACGGGTTTCCTCGCCAACGACGAGAAACGCCGCCGAAGATCCCTGTTCGACGCCGAACAGGTCAGCGCGGTTTTTGCCGAGCATGCGGACCGGCTGATGATGGCCGTACGATATCCCGAGCGCGTTTCGGGAATTGAAAGGAAAAAACGACAATCTCTCCCCGTTAAGTAGCCTTCAAACACCGTCAATGAACACGGGCGCTTCTGCGGGTCGTGCAACGCCGAGCACGGACGTGACTTATGACCGCTGGACCACCGCATGGGGGAGCGTTCGTATAAGACGGCAGTCAGAACGGCCTGCAAGGAATTGATCGGTCGCGATCCGGCATCCGCCGTAGTCGTTGTAATCGTCGAGGATCATGAGCCCGCCCGGGCTTAACACCTCCAGGGTCCGCTCGAGGCAGAACTTGACCGGATCGTGCCAGTCGCAATCGAGATGGGCCAGCGCTATCCTGCTTTTCGGATGAAAGTGCACCGTGTCTTCAAACAGGCCCTTGTGAAAGACGATCCTTTCGCCATCGACCGGGACGCCAAAGTCCGTGAAGCTGGCACTCACCTTGTCGAACAGATCGCCTTGATACCCGTAATATTTGTCACCGCCAATGCCCTTGGATCGTCCCGATCGAATGGTCTCGTAACGGGCCTTGGATTTCTCGTCGTCCTGTTCGGTTGGGCTCGGAATCATGCCAAACACATCGTAGCCATGGAAATGGCGGTCACCATCAAGCTCGGACGCGATGTAGATTGCCGAGCCACCGAGTGCGATACCATATTCGATGAAGTCGCCGGAGACCTTTTCACGCTTCACCAGTCTGATCGCATCGCGGAGGCTGATAAACTTCGCGTCCGAAAGATACGTCAGCCGAGCGCGCTGCACCGAACGGGCGACGGCCGGCACTCTAAGCCCGTTCGCACTCTTCAATAAATGTCGAGTCAATCTTGACAGCATCGTGCGAGGCTAAACAGCAGCCTGGAGATTTACAAGGTACGAGGAAGACTGCCCTGAGTGAATACTTGTTCAGCTCCGAGAAATATCCTGCTCCTCATGGCCGTGAACTGCGGTGGATCACGGCCTCAACGTCCACACTGACCTCATTTACACGCGCGGCGTACGGGCAAAACTGAATACCGACCGCTATTTCAGCATCCTGCCGATGGCATTACGCCTTTTGCGCAGGGATCGGGCGGTCTTTGCTATGAATTTCTTGATTCCGCGCTCGGCAAAAAGGAGATCGGTAATCGGTCGGTCATTGATCCATTGAACACCGCCACCAGCCGACAGCGTGGCACTGACGAAAATCGTATCGCCGCGCGTTGCCACGATGTCGACGTGTGAGAGAGCAAAATCGATGTGTGACAGGAGGGCGTCGCCGGTCGCGAAATTGTTATGTACTTTCATGCCGGCGCGTCGCCACTTCTCCGGGTTCAGAAAGTACGTGAAGATCACTTGGCGGTCCGGCGCATGCGCGGCAAGTGCCCGGAAAAATCCGGCTAGATCATTGATATATTCGAGCGATCCCGCGCAAACGACAACATTGAAAGGCACGTTTGGTAGCCTGAACTCCTTGTTAAAGTCCACGACAAAGGTTCCGGGAAGATCATCGACGCAATCGACCGGCACGTACGTACAGGCGGGGGAAATGAACTTCTTCAGTTTCTGATCGCCCGCACCTATGTCGAGAACGGTGTCTGTCGCCCGGATTAGCTTTGCAATGATACCTGCCCTGAATTCCCAATCGGGCTGTGCCCCGGCTGCTACGCTGCGCCATTCGTCAATATCTGTTTGCATCTTTGGCCCCCTAGCCAGCATCGCGCGAACATAGGCCCTAAAGCGACGTCGGAAATTTCACCTTCACACCATGGGCTTCCAAACGTGCGTGAAGGTCACTGGCGATGCGCTTCTTCACATCATCGAATGCCGGTTTGCGTGCCGGTAAGCTCTCGATGCGCGTGCGCCGGAACCACTTTGTTCGAACTGACGGGATACCGATCAGGTCGATGATCGCAGTCCGGCCGTCGCGGCGACCGGTGAAAACGACCGGGATGCCCATCGCTGCGCAAGGCATAGCGCTGTGAATGCGGCTAGTGACGACGATGCCCGCATTGAGTCGGTAGAAGTCGAGCAGGTTCCTTGCCGCCTCAAATCTGACTTCGCTCGCCATCGGAAACGGCAAAATGTGCCCGATCTGGCTAGCCCGCTTGCGATCCGCCCGTGCGAAGTGACCCCGTTTCTGATCCACCAGAAACACCTTCGGCTCGGCAGGTTCTTTCATTCGGGCCGGGAATGTCATCGTCGCGCAGCCGCTCACATAGGCATCGACACCCCATGACTTGATGATTTCGGCCGTCGTTTGATCACGGCATCCGATCGGCGCAAAGCGCTTGAAGTATGCCCTATGCTTTTCGAACGCGGACGCGGCCTTAGGGGTCAGATGAAAGCCGAAGAAGATCGGCGTGATCGCTGGCGCAGGTGGCCAGTTCTGCGGCTCATGCGTGAACCAGCCGTTCATGACGACTACGCACGGTTCGCCATCATATCGATGCAAGAAATCGCGGTCGACCAGGCTGTATTCCTGATCGATATGCTGCGCGACAGCGAGCGTCTGTATGTTGTCTCCGATGTTGTTGGTGTTAGGGTAATTCAGCAGTGCAATATTCATTCTCTGTTCTTGAGGCATAATGAATCCTGGCCCCCCGTACGCCTGATGATTCCCGTACGCCTGATGAATGCCGAGATCAACATCAATTGCCACGCTCGGAGTCTAGCACGGGCGCGCCGATCGGTCAGAAAGTCTGGCCTGGTCGAGCAGTCAGGTAAGCCAGCGGCGAAACAGTGCCTGTGGGGCAATATCGCGCATGACATTTGCGCGCATGGTGGAACTGCTTCTGTGCCTTTCTTTGAAGCGTGACCATCGGTCACTTGATCAAACTGGTTTGGCGGCTGTCGGCGTCTGTACCCCGGCCTTTCCTACATCATCGTGCCAAACATCTTGCAAGCCCGAACCGGACTCGCCGCCTGCCATGCAGCCGATCGCCGCTTCGGTGTTGTATTTGCAGTCCAATGCTCCTAGGCAGGGTCAAGCACAGTGAAAGGAAGCGATATGGCGCGAGCACCGAACTACGATCAGGAACGCAAGGAGCGCGACCGGCAGAAAGCCGCCAAGAAGGCGGAAAAGCTGGCGGCCAAGGTCGCCGCGAGGGAGCGTTCGAAGCCCGAGGACGACACCAGGTCCGAAACCGAAGCGGAATCGGCGAAATAGAGAGCATTCGGCCTACGAAGCGGGCCGGTTCCGCGCAGGGTTTCGCCTGCTTCAGGCCGGAGCCTTGTCGCTGACGAAGACGTTGACTTCGCGAGCCGCGGCGATGAATGCGCGCCTTGCGTTCATCGCCGGCTTGTCGCCGGCCAGTGCATCGTGGCAGGCCTGTAGCGCTTCGCGATGCTTGGGACTGCGCTTGCCGGGCCAGCTGTTCAGGAGGTAATCGGAAGCCTCCCGAGCCGTGCGCAAGAGCTGGTTGGTCCCGTCCGCGGCCGACTTGACGGTCACGGGTGTTTCAAATCGGTTGTTTTCCATCGCCGCTCTTACGCCATCGCCGCTCGCGAAGCGAGGGCGAAAGTGCGCTCGCGCACCGCTGATGCCTTATTCGGTGCACCACGCTTGCGACAGGCGCCTAGTCTATTGCCACCACATGCCATGTTTGATTGTTTGATTTCCAGTTTGATTGTTTTCAGACCTGTAGCAGGTAGTGATTCTCGCATCACTCAAAGTGGCACAAGGAACATGGGGACTTTATGAAGCGGGACAAGGCAGTGTTTGTGTGTGCGGTTGTAGGAATGCTTTCGGGCTGTGTTTCCCAACCGCAATTGTCAGTTGATGGAAAACCTTACTATGGCTCGGATCCCAAATTTCTGAAGTTGAAGAGTTTGGGGGACGCTGGGCTCATGCCCATCTCAATCTCCTGCAAAATGCCTCGCTCTGGACCTGCTGCGAAATCGCCATCGGGCCATACCGACACACTCCGATGGGCGAAGGCGCCGAACCCATACCCGGCGTGGGTAGTCATTGCTGGTCAATCTGCTGACGCGGAGGCACAACGAGCGGCTGCAAAGGCGAAGGGGTTTCGCAAAGTATCCGTCGGCAGCTTTTATCAGTCCGTGGCTGGTCGGCAGATGTCCTGTGAACTGTGGCGCGCGCAGTAGCGTGTTGATCTGCTCGCGAGTAGTATGCAGGCAGGTTCTCGCAGTACGCGTGAAGAAAGCCGATTGAACGCTCAGGCCGCTAGGCCGCTCGCTTCCACCGCACTTGCCTTAGCCTCGACTAGTCTGACGGCCTGATATCAGCGCACCGTCCTTGACGGCTGCATTGCCCGACGACGGCATGACCGGCGAAATCAAACGGCAACCACGGCAAATCCCCTGGCGCGCAGGCCGCGCCGGTCGTTGCGCAGCGACGTCACCAGCCGGTCGCGGCTGCCGACGATGTGCGCCGATAGTTGGCGCGCTGCCTCATCGGCATCGCCAGTCCGCACCGCCGCCAGAATGGCATGGTGCTCGGCCCAGGCACGGCTAAGCGCCGCCTCGTCGCGAACCTCCAGCCAGCGCGCGCGGGAGAGCCTCGTCATCGCATCGCGGACAGCCCTGAACAGGAACTCGTTGGCGGACAGGCGGGCCAGCTCGATGTGGAAATCCATGCCGACGCGGTGCCATTCCTCGCGCGGCGTGGCGGCATCGCAGGAGTCGAGCATCGCTTCGATGACATCGATGGAGCTTTTGTCGCCCTGCGCGCATGTCAGCCTGAGCGCGGCGACCTCGACCGCCTCGCGATAGACCGCGATCTGCTCGAGTTCGGCGAGGTTGATGGGCGAGACCGTCCAGCCGCGCCCGTCGCGACAGATCAGGCCTTCGGTCTCGAGCCGCAGCAGCGCCGCCCTGACCGGTGTGCGCGAGGCGCCGAACCGGTTTTCGATCCAGCGCTCGGTCAAACGCTCGCCCGGACCGATCTCGAGGCCGAGGATCATCTCGCGAAGCTGGCTCTCGACATTGTGCATCTGCGACATCGCGGTCCCATTCGTGAGGCCACATTGACAGCGGCCGGGTTGAAGTCCATGACGGATACCAACTTGGTATCCCAAATTGGTATCCGCAACAAGCCCGATACCGGTAGGACAGACATGGCGCAAGCAGACATGGCGCAGGCAGACATGGCGCAGGGCAACACCGAACACGGCAGCTATAACGTCCACTGGCGGCGCAATCTCGCTGTGTGCTTTGCCGGTTCGTTCAGCACGCTCATCGCAATGACCCTGCTGTTGCCCTTCCTGCCGCTCTACGTCGAACAGCTTGGCGCCGAAGGCCACGCAGCCATCGTGCAGTGGTCCGGCATCGCCTATGGCGCCACCTTCCTTGCCGCCGCGCTGGTAGCGCCGCTCTGGGGACGGCTGGGCGACCGTTATGGCCGCAAGCTGATGCTGGTGCGGGCGAGTTTCGGCATGGCCATCTGCATGTCGCTGACCGGCATGGTGCAGAGTGTGTGGCAACTGGTGCTGCTGCGCCTGCTGATCGGTTTCGCCGGCGGCTATTCCTCCGGCTCGACCATTCTCGTCGCCATGCAGACGCCGAAGGACCGTTCAGGCTGGGCGCTCGGCGTGCTGTCGGCCGGCATCACCGCAGGTGCGCTCGTCGGCCCCCTGCTTGGCGGCGCGCTGCCGCCGGTGATCGGCATCCGCGCCACGTTCCTGCTCGCCGGCGGCGTTATCTTCCTGGCCTTCCTGGCGACGACCTTCCTCATCAAGGAGAATCCGCGCCCGGCAGCCGGCAAGGCAGCATCTGCCGGGAAGCCGAAAGGCGGCTGGGCGCAAATCCCCGACAAGCGTCCTGTTGTCGCCATGCTCGCGACCGGCATGCTCCTGAGTTTCGCCACCATGTCGATCGAGCCGATCATCACGGTCTATGTCCAGCAGCTCATCGAGGATCAAAGCCGGGTCACACTGATCTCCGGCGTCGTCATGTCGGCGGCGGCACTCGGCGCCATCCTGTCGGCCTCGCGGCTCGGCAAGCTCGCCGACCGCATCGGCCACTGGAATGTCATTATCGCAGCCCTTGCCGTCTCGGCGCTGCTCTTGATCCCGCAAGCCTTCGTCACCCAGGGTTGGCAGTTGATCGGCCTGCGCTTCCTGATGGGCCTGGCGCTTGGCGGCCTGCTGCCCTGCATCACCAGCGTCATCCGCCACAATGTTCCGGACGGCGTCGGCGGCAATGTGCTGGGTCTGTCCATCTCGGCGCAATATGTCGGGCAGGTCGCGGGGCCGCTGCTCGGCGGCTTCGTCGGCGGCCATTTTGGCATGCGTGCCGTGTTTCTCGGCACATCCGTGCTGATGGCGGGTGGAGCTGCCTATAACTGGCTGGTCCAGTCGCGCCGCGCGCGTGACATGCTGGCGGAAACCGGCAAGTCCTGACACGATTCCGCAGTTCCGGTTTAAACTGTCGGCAGCCATCCCTTTGCGGATAAACCTGTCCGATGAAAAATGGACTGAAAGACTGGGCACGCACGATCAAGCGAGACGCGCATGCTGTTTACCTCGCTGCCGGAGACCCCCGCACACCTTGGTACGCAAAGGCGCTGGCGCTATGTGTTGCCGGATATGCACTGTCGCCCATAGACCTGATTCCGGACTTCATACCGGTGCTGGGATATCTCGATGACGCGATAATCGTGCCACTGGGTATCGCGGCTGTGGTGAAAATGATCCCGCCAGAGGTCATGGCAGAGCACCGAGCCGCCGCCACGCTTGCAGCAGAGCGCCCGGTGAGCAGAACCGCCGCCGTGGTGATCGCCGGCATCTGGGGCGCATCGGTCGCACTGGTTGCGTGGCTCGGCTATCGCTACTTCATCGGCTGAGCTTCAAGCTGAGACACGTTTCGCAAGACCAGGCCAGTCGTTTGGCCATTCACGGAGGTAACTCAACATGAGCATGGCCGAGCAACCTGCGAGCGGCAGCGACCGCATCCTTGTCTTCGCCGGCGGCCTTTGCGGTGCGGCGGGCGTGGCGCTGTCAGCCGCCGCGGCGCATCTGGGCGGCGCTTTCGTCGGCACGGCCGCGTCCTTCCTCATCATGCACGCGCCGGTCTTTCTAGCCGTCGGATTGCTTGGCGCAAACCGGATCCTGCGGATCGGAAGCTTCGTCCTTCTCGCCGGGCTTGTCTTGTTTTCAGGCGATCTCCTGGCTCGCGATTTCGTCGGCTCGCGGCTTTTCCCGATGTCGGCGCCCATCGGCGGCACCTTGCTCATCGGAGGCTGGCTGGTGATCGCCGCCTCGGCACTGATGCGCCCGCGCCCCTGAGGCGAAATCTTCCCCAAAGGGGGAGCTAATCTTTTCCGCGTTCCGGTCGGACAGGCAGTTCGCGGTTGCGCGCGCCCACCTTGGTCAAGCGCAGCCGCTCCGGCCGCCGCGAGGCCGGCGAGATGCCCCAATAGTTGCGGTAGATGTCCTCGAACAGATAGCCGACGGGATGCATGGCTTGTCTCCTCTCGTGTTTCTGGAATTGAATCGATCCAATCCGCAGGCATTAAAATACCCTGCCGATCAGCTCAGCTTGCGCTCCACCAGGAAGCGCAGATCGCGAACCCACGGGCTGAATCTACCGCGGCGTTTCTGGGTCACCGCGTCCGATCTGATGTTCCAGTCATTGCGGTAGATATCCTCAAACAGGTAATTGACGGGATGCATAGCACCCTCCTCTCAGTTCAGCGACAGCATTGAAAATGCTCGCTTGGATCGATTCAAGAATATAGTTCACGACCGACCGAAGTCAAGCAAAAATTTGAATCGATCCAACAAAAGTGCTAGATGAAAATTCGGAGGCAGCAAAATGGCGTCACTCACCGCAGGCAACACAAGACCCGTCAGGCTGGCCGATATCGCCAAAGCGGCCGGTGTTTCGCACGGTACAGCCTCCAATGTCTTCAGTCGTCCGGAGATCGTGCGCGAGGAAGTGCGCGAGCGGGTCAAGGCGGCGGCCGAGGCGATGGGCTATGCCGGCCCGGACCCCAAAGGCCGCCTGCTGCGCGCCGGCAAGGTCAACGCGATCGGCGTCGCCACGACCGAGCCCCTCTCCTATTTCTTCGACGATCCCTTTGCCCGCGTCATGATGTCCGGCATCTCCGAGGCGTGCGATGCCACGGGTGCCGGCATCGCTCTTGTTTCGGCCGGCAATGAGGAGAAACTCGCCTGGAACATCCAGAGTGCCCTGGTCGACGGCTTCATCCTGTTCTGCATCGAGGGAGGCCCGCGCCTGGTCGAATTGACGCGCGAACGCAAGCTGCCCTTCGTCGCGCTCGAACTCGGCTCGCAGGACGACACGGTCTCGGCGATCGGCGTCGACAATGTCGCCGGCGCCCGCCTGGCGGCGCGCCATCTCTGCGAGCTTGGGCATCGCCGCTTTGCCGTGCTGTCACTGGCCTTCGTGGACGACCGCACCGGCCTTGTTTCGGCCGAGCAGGTCCGGGCGGCGCTCTATGCCGGTACGCGCGACCGGCTTGCCGGCTATTTCGAGGAACTCTCCCGCTTCGGTGTCGACACCGCCACGGTGCCGGTCTACGAGACCGAAAACGACGAGGCCAGCACGTGGGCTGGCCTGGAAACGGTCTTCGCCTTGCCAGAGCCGCCAACGGCCATCCTGGCGATGTCGGACCGGATTGCCATGATCGCGATCGAATGGCTGGCCGCGCGGGGCATCGCCGTGCCCCGCGACGTCTCCATCGTCGGCTTCGACGGCGTGCCCGACGGCGCGCTTTGCGAGCCCGCGCTCACCACGGTTGCCCAGCCGATTGCCGAGATCGGCCGCAGGGCGGCGCGACGGATCCTCGATTTCGACGGCACGGTGCGGCGCGAAACGCTCGATGTCGAACTTGTCGTCAGGGCCTCGTCGAGGCCGCCCTCGGCAGGGGTTTGAGTCCAGCACATTTGTCAGTTGGCGCTTGTCACCATCGGCCCCACGCCAAACGATGTGCGCACCGGCGATGTCTCGGTGCGAACCGGCTTGCTCTTGCTGTTCCAACCGATGCCCGACAGCCATTCGAGATAGTAGGCGAGCGCGAACTGCATGGCGATGCCAGCCGCGATAAGCAGACTGTCATAGGCAAACCCACCCGGATTGATCAGCTTCATCACCTGCGCCGCCATGGCAATCACCGTGCCGGCGATGAAAACCGGCAGCGACCGCTTGCCCAATATGGCGAGCGGGTGGTCACGGCTCGTGCGGAACAGGTTCGAGACAGACGGAATGGCCACGACCAGGTAGCTCACGGCCAGGATGTGCAGCACTCTCGGCAAGGACAGGAACGTCTTGTCGAAGCCGGTCAGCACCACCGGCAAATCCAGCCATGACACATGCCCCCAGAGCGGGCTGTGCACCCAGACCAGCGCTCCGGCGACATAGGTCGCCGCCGCGCCAACCAGCCAGCGATTGACCGGAATCGCACCGCCGCGCCTGACGTGCAGCATGGCCGCCAAGCCAATGTTGAAAAGAAACTGCCACGATAGCGGATTGAGGAACCAGAAGCCGGGCTCGGGATAGTTCGGCGGAGCAATCTGATAAATTCCGGCAACCAGCCACAGCGTTCCGGATACGGCGAGCGCCGCCAGGGGTCTGCTGCTGATGAACAGCAGGAAGACCGGCGTCATCAAAAGCAGCACGGCATAGACCGGCAGGATATTGTTGTAGCCGAGCTGATGGCCGAGCGTGACGATGCCGACCAGCACTTGCGGCGTGTTCCTCATCAGCGGCTCGATGTTGATCATTGCCAGAATGTCCGGCCGCTTGGCGAACACCGCCGCAGCGCAGAAGATGGCCATCACCACCATCGTCGTGACGATGTGGGCGGCATAAAGCACACCGGCGCGGCGCCACAGTTTAAGCGCCGCAAGCAGCCGGCTGCCGGGCTGGAATTTTGCACCATAGGCAAGAGCGACCGACATGCCGGAGATCAGCACGAAGGCCTCCGCCGCATCCGAGAACCCGAAGTTCTTGTAGGTCAGGTACTCGTAAGCGGTGCCCGGCACATGGTCGACATATATGGTCAGCAGAGCGAGAGCCCGCAGCACATCTATGCGCGTATCGCGTTCCGCGATACGCGTGCCACGATCTGGCGAAACTGGCATGGTCATCGGTAAAAGGCCTCAAAGCTGTTTGTTCATGCCCGGCAATGCGACCATACCGGCGCACCGCTTCGATTCCTCCCGGCGGGATCAATACCAGCGAAAAACGGATTGAAATGCGCCCGGTTCGATCAACTTTATAGGAGGCCGAAAATATTCCGTTTTGAAGCCGGCAAATTAAGAAAAATCGCATGAAATCAAAAGGATGCAACTATGGCGGAAAAACCTCCGGAAGATGGCTTCTTGCGGCGCGACCTGGCGTTTTCCTACCGCCTCTATCAGCCGATGAAGCCAAGTGGCGAATGCCTTTTCCTGCTGCATGGATCGGGTGTCGACGAGACGACGCTGGTGGCGCTGGGGCGGCAGATCGCGCCGCGCGCCGTGCTGGTGGCGGTCCGTGGCCGCATCGCCCAGGAGGGCGGTTTCCGGTGGTTCACGCGCATCACGCCGACGCGATTCGAACAGACCAGCATCCGCAGCGAGGCGGACGCGTTCGCTGACTTCATTATCCAGGCCACGAAGCGCCATGGCCTTGATCTATCCCGCACGACTTTCCTTGGCTATTCGAACGGCGCCAATCTGATTTCGAGCGTGATGCTGCTGCATCCGCACCTCGTCGAACGGGCGGCACTGCTGCGCCCGATGCCGGTGCTTGACGATTTGCCGCCCGCGGAGTTGTCCAGAGTGCGCGTGCTGATCATCGCCGGGGCCTCCGACCTGACCTACGCGCCCTTTGCGCCGGCGCTGGTCAGCCTGCTCAGCCGGCATGGCGCCGAGGTCGACGCGCGAATTGTCCCCTCAGGCCATGAATTCGGCGAGCGCGACACGGCGATCGTCAGGCAATGGCTGGCCGGCCCGGAAGTCATCGTCGCACAGGCGACTTGATGATCCTGTCGTCCTACCCCCGCCCCATCCTGTTCCAGGCATCCAGCCCGGCTATCTTGTACGCCTCGGCCAGCGTCGGATAGTTGAAGGTGTTGTTGACGAAGAAGTCGACGGTGCCGCCGAGATTGATCACCGCCTGACCGATATGGATGAGTTCGGTGGCGCCCTCGCCGACGATGTGGGCGCCGAGCAGGCGGCGCGTCTCGACCGAGAACAGAAGCTTCAGGAAACCGGTGTCGACGCCCATGATGTGGCCGCGCGAGGTCTCGCGGAAGCGCGCTACCCCGACCTCATAGGCGCCGCCGTTCTCGCGCACCTGCTCTTCCGACTGGCCGACCGTAGAAATCTCGGGCACCGCGTAGATGCCGTAGGGAAAGGTTTCCGGCGCTGGCGGCAGCGGCACGCCGAAAGCGTGGCAGGCAGCCACCCTGCCCTGCTCCATCGATGTGGAGGCAAGGCTCGGAAAGCCGATGACGTCGCCGGCGGCATAGATGTTGGGTGCGCTGGTCTGGAAGGTCTGCGGATCGACCTTGATGCGGCCCCTGGAATCGGCCTCGATACCGACCACGTCCAGTCCAAGCGCGCCGACATTGCCGCTGCGCCCCGCCGCATAAAGCACCATCTCGGAACGGATCGTGCGCCCGTCGGCAAGCGTCACCTCGGCGTGGTCTGCCTTCGAGGCGATCTCCTTGACCGCGCTGCCCAGCCGGATCGTCATGCCGCGGTCGCGCATCTGATGGATGAAATCGTCGACGATCTCGCGGTCGACGAAATCGAGGATGGTGTTGCGCGGCTCGATCAGCGTCACCGGCACGTCGAGCGCCGAAAAGATCGTCGCATACTCGACACCGATGACGCCGGCGCCGATCACCGTCAGCGTGCGCGGCAGTCGGTCTAGTTCCAGCATCTCGTCGCTGTCGAAGATACGGGTCTTGTCGAAGGGCACGTCGCGCGGCCGGTGCGGGCGGGTGCCGACTGCGATTAACGCGTTGGCAAAACCGACCTCGCTGTAGTCGCCATTGTCCGCCGTCAGGCTGACCTTGTTGGGGCCGATAAACTTGACCGCGGCGCGCGCGCTCCTGACCGTGTTGCGCATGAACTGGTGCTGCAGAACCTCGACCTCGTGATCGAGGGTCTTGTGCAGGCGCTGGATCAGATCGCCGACCGAAATGTCCTGCTTGACCCGGTAGCCGCGCCCGTAGAAACCGCGCTCTCGCCAGCCGGAGAGGTTGAGCACCGTCTCGCGCAATGTCTTCGAGGGGATGGTGCCGGTGTGCACGGAAACACCGCCGAGGCGCCGGCCCCTGTCGACCACCAGCACCGATTTGCCAAGCTTGGCCGATTGCACCGCGGCGCGGCGCCCGGAAGGGCCGCTGCCGATGACCAGCATGTCGTAGTCCATATCGCCCCTGTCCCCGGCGTTCTGTTGCACCGCAGCAAGCTAACGCCATCCGCGCCGCGAATTCAACCGATTCAGCCCCAGGCTCGGCACGACTTCGTCATGGCAGGCCGGTGAAAGGTCCGACCTTGATTCCGCCGCGGGCCTTCACCATTTCATCAGCATTGAGTCCGCACCCTATTGCGGGTCCGATTACGAGGATATGACATGAACGCGCGCGTACTTGACGGCGAAATCATCACCACCAGGCTCGACGACGTCAGGGCCTACGAGGGCGTGCGCACGCGGCGCATCCTTGCCTTCATCGTCGACTATTGCATCGTGGCGCTGCTCACCATTCCGTTCGCGATCCTGGTGTTCTTCCTCGGGTTGTTGACGCTCGGCCTCGGCTGGATGCTGTTTTCCGTTCTCGTGCCGGTCGTCGCCATCCTATACATCTGGAACACGCTGGGCAGTGCCGACCAGGCCACCACCGGCATGAAGATGATGGGTATCAGGCTCGATCGCCTCGACGGCACCCGCATCGACGGGCTGACCGCTGTCGTCCATTCGGTGCTGTTTTGGGCCGGCAATGTCATCCTGACGCCGCTGATCCTCCTGGTGACGCTGTTTTCCGACCGCAAGCGCACGCTGCACGACCTGCTGCTCGGCACGGTGGTCAGCCGCAGCGGCCGTTGAAACCGCTTCCGAAGAGTCAAAGCAGCACCTTATCCGCAAATGTGAAGGCGTCCGGTCAACCACGCCTGCATAATCCTGTTGAATTTTTCGCCGTCCGCGCCAAAGGTAGAGCGATTCGCAGGAGTATCCCCAAGGGCTCGATGACGCAGCATCCAACCCAGTCGCCGCAGTTCTTCCTGACCGCGCCGTCGCCGTGCCCCTACCTTGAGGGCCAGTTCGAGCGCAAGGTGTTCACGCATCTGGTCGGCGACAAGGCGCCGGAGATGAACGACCTGTTGACGCAAGGCGGCTTCCGGCGTTCGCAGAACATCGCCTACAGGCCGGCCTGCGAGACCTGTCGCGCCTGCGTGTCGGTGCGCATCCTGGCCCAGGAATTTACCGCCAGCCGCAACATGAAGCGGGTGATCCAGCACAATTCAGACCTTGTCGGCGCCATGCACGACGCGCAGCCGTCCACCGAGCAATATTCGCTGTTCCGAAGCTATCTCGACGCTCGCCACCGCCGCGGCGGCATGTCCGACATGACGGTGCTCGACTACGCCATGATGGTCGAGGACACCCATGTCGACACCAAGGTCATCGAATACCGGCGCCGTGGTCCCGACACGTTCATCACCGGCAAGGGCCAGGGCGAGCTGATCGCGGTGGCGCTCACCGACAAGATGGCCGACGGCCTGTCGATGGTTTATTCCTACTTCAACCCCGATTTTGAAGACCGCTCGCTCGGCACCTTCATGATCCTCGACCACATCGCCCGCGCCAAGGCGATGGGCCTGCCCCATGTCTATCTCGGCTACTGGGTCAACGGCTCGCGCAAGATGAATTATAAGATGCGCTTCATGCCGCAGGAGCATCTCGGCCCCAAGGGCTGGGAACGCTACGACCACGAAGCGGTTTCGCGCTGACCTTTTTTCTTCTGCCATTCATCCTTACAGCGCCGCGCGTCCTTTGGGACGCTGTAAGGCTTTGATTTTGCGCATGATCCTTTCCGAAAATCAGGTCGATTTTCGGGGTCACGCGCGAGACTGTTTCAAGGAGGAGGATGCTGGTCTTGCAGCCGAGTGGCTGGAAGACAGGCGCCAGGTCGATCTTGCGGCCTGCCTTCCCCATACATTGCGAGACCGACATGTCATCTCACACCCGGAAGGGCCACACCGATCACCAGAAAGGCCTTCTCATCACGGCTATCGGCGGACTGGCGCTGACCGCGGACATCCCGCTGATCCGGCTGGCTCATGGCGAGGCGTGGACGATCCTGTTACTGCGCACCGGCTCCACCCTTGTCGCGGCACTCATCATCTGGGCTATCTGGCGCTCGCTGAGCAGGAATGCGCCGCAACTCATCCCTGGCTGGTCCGGGCTTGCGGTGGCCATATGCTATGGTCTGACCTCGCTGACCTTCGTCACCGCCGTTTATCACACCTCGACCGCCAATCTGGTCTTTATCCTGGCCTTCAGCACCGTGTTCACGGGCCTGCTGTCGTGGTTGTTCCTCAAGGAACGGCCGCACCTGGCCACGGTGCTGACGATGCTGGTCATGATCCTCGGCATGCTGATCATCGTCGGCGGCTCCATCGGGACCGGACACCTGTTCGGCGATTTCATGGCGCTATGCTCGGCCTTTCTGATAGCACTGGCCATCACCATCTCGCGCGCCAGCGGCAAGGATATGGGCTTCACCTCGCTGATCAGCGTCGTCCTGCCCCTGGCCGTCGCGGTGTTCATGGTTTCGGGTGACGGCGGCATCCAGGTGAGCGCGCCATGGTGGATCATCTTCAACGGCGCCGTCATCATGCCGATCTCGTTCTTCTGCCTCGCCAACGGGCCGAAATACATTTCCGGACCGGAAGTGGCGATGTTCTACCTGCTGGAAACCGTGCTGGCGCCGGTTTGGGTGTGGATGATCTTTGCCGAAATGCCGACGCGCGACAGCCTCATCGGCGGCGCGATCCTCATCGTCGCGCTGGTTGCGCATTCAGCGTGGCAATTGCACGAGGGTCGCAAGCGCCGCGCAACGCTTGCCGTCTCTCACCCGGCCTGACTCTTCTTCGCGTCGGCGACGATCTCTATCTGCGGCGGGGCGCCCTCCGGTCCAGCGGGCGCTTCCGAGGCGAGT
This sequence comes from Mesorhizobium sp. WSM4871, assembly GCF_055811295.1. Taxonomy (NCBI): domain Bacteria; kingdom Pseudomonadati; phylum Pseudomonadota; class Alphaproteobacteria; order Hyphomicrobiales; family Phyllobacteriaceae; genus Mesorhizobium; species Mesorhizobium sp. WSM4871. Next base: position 288,132 of record NZ_JBVVPU010000009.1, read on the forward strand.
TCGTCGGCCAGTTCCACCTCGCGCAGCCATTCGCGCCAGATCGCGACCAGCAGCGCCATCAGCACCGGGCCGATGAACAGGCCGAGAAAGCCCATCGTCTTGACGCCGCCGATCAGGCCGAAAAAGGTCGGCAGGAACGGCAGCTTTATCGGGCCGCCAACCAGTTTCGGGCGCAATGTCTTGTCGACGATGAAGAGTTCGACCGCGCCCCAGATGAAGAGCGCCAGCCCAGCCATCGGCGAGCCGCTGGCGGCGAGGTAGATCGAGACAAGCGTGAAGGATAGCGGTGCACCGCCCGGGATCAGCGCCATGATGCCGGTGAGCGCGCCGAGCGTCACCGGCGACGGCACGCCGGCCAGCCAGTAGGCGACACCCAGCACCAGCCCCTCGCCGATGGCGATCACGGTCATGCCGGTCACCGTCGAGGAGATCGTCGCCGGCACGACGCGCGAGATCCGCTCCCACCTGGTCGGCAGGATGCGTTCGCCGAGACGGTCGACCTGCCCCGCGAAATGCTCGCCGTCGCGATAGGCGAAGAACAGCGCGATCATCATGAACAGCAGCGTCAGCAGAAGGCCGAAGGCGCTGCCGCCGGCGGCCAGCACGCCACGATAGATGCTGCCGATATTGGCGCCGCTGATCAGCTGGATCAGTTCGCCGATGCCGCCGGGATGGCCGAAATTGCGCGTCCATTGCTCGTTCAGCCATTCGCCCACCACCGGCAGCGTGGCGATCCAGTGCGGCGTCGGCGCGCCATGCCTGTTGGTCTCGATCGCCCAGCCGACCCATTCGCGGACCTCGTTGATGGCGTAGGTGCCGGCGAGCGCGATCGGCACCACCAGGAAGGTCAGGATGAACAGGATCGCCAATGTCGCGGCGATGGTGCGGTTGCCGCCGACACCGGCAAGCAGCCGCCGATAGAGCGGCCAGCTGGCAAAGGCGATGACGAGCGCGGCCAGAACCGGGAACAGGAAGCCATGGAAGAAATAGACGCCGGCGGCGACGATCAGCACCAGCAGCCAGCGCGCGGCCGACAGCGGCGGAATGACGGCGGCCCTGAGCGGCGTCGACAGGCCGAACAGGCGCTGCTGGCGTTCCGGCTTCTGGATCTTAGCTTCCTTCAAATGCCCTGCTCTCCCAAACACCCTTCCTGCTTATGCACTGATATAGTGCAGCAATCGTGACGATAGTCCAAATGAGGCGCTTTGAAATAGAAAGGAAGGCGGGACAGCACCCCCCTCTGGCCTGCCGGCCATCTCCCCCGCAAGGGGGGAGATTGGATGTCACTTCTGCTTTCGCCAATCACCGCCGCCTGCGGGAAAAAGCGCTGCGGGTGAATTTGCCGATCTCTCCCCTTGCGGGGGAGATGGCCGGCAGGCCAGAGGGGGGGTGCGAAGGAATGCTGACGCCTAGAGACTACCCGAACTTGCCCGTCCTTGGAAAACCCTTCGGCACCATGCGGCCGGCCGAAGCGCGGGCGCCGATCCATTCCGCCAGTTCCTCACGCGACCTGGTGAAGGTGCGATCGGCGGAATCCTGCCAGGAGAGACCATCTGCAAGCGTGAAGGTCTTGAGGTCGAGAACGCCGCCATCCTTGTATTTCTGGAGGCGCACACCCTTGCCGCGTCCCATCTCCGGGATTTCGGCGAGCGGGAAGACCAGCATCTTGCGGTTCTCGCCGACGATGGCGAGATGATCGCCGGCGACCGTCACGCAACGCTTGGCCTCGTCGGGCGCCTTGACGTTCATCACCTGCTTGCCCTTGCGGGTGTTGGCCACGACCTCCTCCTCCGGCACGACAAAGCCGTTGGCGTCATATGACACCAAAAGCAGCTTGCGCTTGGGATCATGGACGAAGGCGGTGACGATGTCCTGGTCGTTGTCCATGTCGACGATGATGCGGATCGGCTCGCCATGGCCGCGGCCGCCCGGCAGCCGGTCGGCGCCGATCGTGTAGAACTTGCCGCCGGTGGTGAAGACCAGCACCTTGTCGGTGGTCTGGGCATGGAAGGCGAGCTTGAGGCTGTCGCCCTCCTTGAAGGTCAGCGTCGAATGATCGGTCAGATGACCCTTCATCGCCCGCAGCCAGCCCTTCTCCGAGACAACCACGGTGACCGGCTCGCGCTCGATCATGGCGTGCGCAATGTCGGTCAAATCATGTTCGGGTGCATCGGCGAACTGGGTCCGGCGCTTGCCGAGATCGGTCTCCGGCCCGAACTTGTCGCGGATGCTGGTGACTTCCCATTTGATCGTCGCCCACTGCTTGGCGTCCGACGCAAGCAGCGCCTCGATCTGCTTCTTCTCGGTCGTCAGCCCGTCGAATTCCTTGCGGATCTCGATTTCTTCCAGCTTGCGAAGAGCGCGCAGCCGCATGTTGAGGATGGCTTCGGCCTGGTTGTCGGTGAGCGACCAGCGCGCCATCATCACTTGCTTGGGCTCGTCCTCCTCGCGGATGATCCTGATCACCTCGTCGATGTTGAGATAGGCGATCAGATAGCCGGCGAGAATCTCCAGCCGCCTCTCGATCTCGCCGAGGCGATGCTTCGAGCGGCGGATCAGCACCTCGCGCCGGTGCTCCAGCCATTCCTTGAGCACGCCCTTCAGCGACAGCACGTTGGGCACCTTGCCGCGCGACAGCACGTTCATGTTGAGCGGGAAGCGGCTTTCCAGCTCGGTCAGCTTGAACAGCGATTCCATCAGGATGCCGGGATCGACCGAACGGCTCTTCGGCACCAGCACGACGCGGATGTCCTCGGCGCTTTCGTCGCGGATGTCTTCCAGGAGCGGCAATTTGCGCGCCATCAACAGCTCGGCGATCTTCTCGATCAGCCGGGCCTTCTGCACGCCATAGGGGATTTCGGTGACGACGATGCTCCAGGTGCCCCTGCCCTGGTCTTCCTGGCCCCATTTGGCCCTGACGCGAAAGCCGCCGCGACCGGTTTCGTAGGCTTCGAGGATCGAGGCGCGGCTGTCGACGATGATGCCGCCGGTCGGAAAGTCCGGCCCCTGGACGAAGTCCATCAGCTTCGTCACCGGCGCATCCGGATGTTCGATCAGATGCAAGGCTGCGTCACAAAGTTCGGCGGCATTGTGCGGCGGGATTGAGGTCGCCATGCCCACCGCAATGCCGGACGAGCCATTGGCGAGCAGGTTCGGAAAGGCGCCGGGCAGCACGACCGGCTCCTCGTCCTCCTCATTGTAGGTCGGCCGGTAGTCGACCGCGTCCTCGGTGATGCCGGACAGCAGCTCGGTCGCCACATCCGTCATGCGCGCTTCGGTGTAGCGCATGGCGGCGGCGTTATCGCCGTCGATATTGCCGAAATTGCCCTGCCCGTCGACCAGGGGATAGCGCATCGAAAAATCCTGCGCCAGACGCACCAGCGCATCGTAGATCGACTGGTCGCCATGCGGATGGAACTTGCCCATCACCTCGCCGACGATGCGGGCGCATTTGGCAAAGCCCTGGTCGGGGTTGAGCCTGAGCAGCCGCATGGCATGCATGATGCGGCGATGGACCGGCTTCAGCCCGTCGCGCACGTCCGGCAATGCCCGGTGCATGATGGTCGACAGCGCATAGGCGAGGTAGCGCTCTTCCAGCGCCTTTTTCAGATCGACCGGCTCGATATTGTCGCCGCCGCCATTCTCAGGCGGCAAAAGCCTTTTTCCCATGGGCTGGGACTAGCCGAGCGGGTGATTCGCGGCAAGAGGCCGGGATGGCGCACCCGTCTTTGCCGATTGGAATCTGCTGCAACAGAATTGCCTGCAACAGGAATTGGCAGCGTCGCAACACCCTCCAACATCAACCGGTTACATGTCGCGCCTATGCCGGGCAAGGTGAGGTGATCGGGTTTGCCTTTCGCCGCGATTTTCGACCATTGTGCGGGGATGCGCCTTTTTCCCGTCCAGTTCGTCACTGAATGGTGACGGCGCAAAGAATTCGACAAACAATCTCAGGACATTCTCAGGGAACTCGCGATGACAATCAAACGCTCCACTCTCCAGAGGTTCGCCCTCTCCACTTTTCTGCTGACGCTGCCGCTCAACGCTGCCCTGGCGCAGGACACCGCGGTCGCCGACCGGCTGAAGGCGGCCATGGCCGCCCAGGGTGTCGACATCTCCTGGACAGGGGTGAGCGGCGATGCCTCCAGCATGGTGCTGCAAGGCGTGTCCGTCAAACCGGCGGCCGAGAAGGAAATGCTGCCGATCGGCGACGTCAAGCTCGAGGGCGTGACCGAGGCCAATGGCGGTTATGCTATCGCGACCGTGTCGACTTCGGCCTTTCAGCACAGCCAGGACGGCGTCACGCTCAATCTCAGCCCCTTCGTCATCCATGACATGACGGTTCCGGCGGACGGGGCGACGGGACCGCTGGGTTCGCTGATGATGTACAAATCGGCCGAGCTCGACAACATGACCATCAAGGTCGCCGACAAGACCGCCTTCTCGATGGACGGATTGGCAATCGAAATCACGCCGCCGGCCGACGGCAAGGCGATGGCGTTTTCCGGCACGACCGAAAAGTTCAATGCCGACCTGACGCTGGTCAACGATCCGAAATCCAAGGAAGTGATCGACGCCCTCGGTTATCAGAATATCACCGGCAACCTCGCAATGGCCGGCACCTGGCAGCCTTCGGACGGCAAGATGGAACTGTCGAAATACGACATCTCTGTCGACAATGCCGGCACGCTTGGCATGACCTTCGATCTCGGCGGCTACACGCTGGATGTCATCAAGTCTTTGCAGGAGATGCAGAAAAAGATGGCGGCGCAGCCCGAAGGCGCCGACAAATCGGCTGAGGGCATGGCTATGCTCGGCATCGTGCAACAGCTCTCCTTCAACAGCGCCAGCATACGCTTCGACGACGATTCGCTGACCAACAAGGTGCTGGACTATGTCGGCAAGCAACAAGGCATGTCGGGCAAGGACATCGCCAACCAGGCCAAGGCGATCGTGCCCTTTGGCATGGCGCAGCTCAACAATCCCGAATTGACCGCCGAGGTGACTGCCGCGGTCAGCAAGTATCTCGACGATCCAAAGAGCCTCGAAATCTCGGCCGAGCCGTCGGCAGCGGTGCCGTTCGCGCTGATCATGGCGAGCGCCATGTCCAACCCGCTCGACCTGACGAAGACGCTTGGCGTGAAGGTCAACGCGAACGAAGACTGATCGAGGCCACCTCGCAGAGAAAAGCCCGGCAGCGATGCCGGGCTTTTTCGTGAATCAATAGAATCGGTTGCGGGAGGTTTCTAAGCCTCTTTCTTGGTCGCCACGACGCGTAGCGACAGCTCGCGAAGCTGCTGCGGGGTGGCTTCCGACGGCGCGTTCATCAGCAGGTCGTAGGCCTGCTGGTTCATCGGGAACATGGTCACTTCGCGCAGGTTTTTGGCGCCGACCAGAAGCATGACGACGCGGTCGATACCGGCCGCCATGCCGCCATGCGGCGGCGCGCCATACTGGAACGCGCGGTAGAGGCCGCCGAAACGCTCCTCCACCGTCTCGCGATCCAGCCCGACGGTCTCGAACGCCTTGACCATGGTCTCGGGCAGATGGTTGCGGATGCCGCCGGAGGCGATCTCGAAACCATTGCAGACCATGTCGTACTGGAATGCCTTGATGCCGAGCAGATCCTCGCCCTTGAGCGCCTCGATGCCGCCCTGCGGCATGGAGAACGGATTATGGGCGAAATCGATCTTCTTCTCCTCCTCGTTCCATTCGAAGAACGGGAAGTCGACGATCCAGCAGAGTTCAAAGCGCTCACGGTCGACAAGGTTCAACTCCTCGCCGGCGCGGGTGCGCGCCGCACCCGCGAAGGAGACGAATTTCCTTGGATCGCCAGCGACGAAGAAAGCGGCATCGCCATCGGCAAGGCCGAGCTGCAGGCGGATCGCCTCGGTGCGCTCCTCGCCGATGTTCTTGGCCAGCGGACCGGCGCCTTCGAGCTTTTCGCCTTCCTTGCGCCAGAAGATGTAGCCAAGCCCCGGCTGGCCCTCGCCCTGCGCCCAAGAATTCATGCGGTCGCAGAAGGCGCGGCTGCCGCCGGTTTTTGCCGGAATGGCCCAGACTTCAGCCTTCGAGTCGTTGGCCAGGATGTTGGCGAACACCTTGAAGCCTGAATCGCGGAAATGATCGGATATGGCCTGCATTTCGATCGGGTTGCGCAGGTCCGGCTTGTCGGTGCCGTATTTGCGCATGGCCACATCGTAAGGAATGCGCTGGAAATTCTGCGTCACCGGCTTGCCGTTGGCGAATGTCTCAAAGACCCCACGCATGACCGGTTCCATCGTCGACAGCACGTCGTCCTGCTCGACGAAGCTCATTTCGAGGTCAAGCTGGTAAAACTCGCCGGGCAACCTGTCGGCGCGCGGATCCTCGTCGCGGAAGCACGGCGCGATCTGGAAATAGCGGTCGAAGCCAGACACCATGATCAGCTGCTTGTATTGTTGTGGCGCCTGCGGCAACGCGTAGAAAGTGCCGGGATGGATGCGCGACGGCACCAGGAAGTCGCGCGCGCCTTCCGGCGAAGACGCGGTCAGGATCGGCGTCGAGAATTCGGTGAAGCCGACCTCGCCCATGCGCTTGCGCATCTCGGCGATGATTTTCGTCCGCGCCACGATGTTCTTGTGCAGCGTCTCACGACGCAGGTCGAGGAAGCGGTATTTGAGGCGGATGTCCTCGGGATAGTCCGGTTCGCCGAACACCGGCAGCGGCAATTCCCTGGCCGCCGACAGCACCTCGATCTCACGGGCGAAAATCTCGATCTCGCCGGTCGGCAGGTTGGCGTTCACAGTGTCCGCCAGCCGCGCCTTCACCTCGCCGTCGACGCGGATCACCCATTCGCCGCGCACGGTTTCGGCGACCTTGAAGGCCGGCGAATCCGGATCGGCGACGATCTGGGTCAGGCCATAATGGTCGCGCAGGTCGATGAACAGCAGGCCGCCATGATCGCGCACGCGATGCACCCAGCCCGACAGGCGGACGGAGGAGCCGACGTCGCTCTTCCTCAATTGGGCACAGGTATGGCTACGGTAACGATGCATTGTCATTGCTAGGTCCGGATGCTGGGTTGCGGGCCGAAGCGTCACAGCCCGGCCTGAAAATTTGCGCGAAAAGCGCATGGGAGGCTGGATTTGTCAAGGCAAGCGGCCTTGGTTGGTATCTTGGTTCCGCTTTCGGCTTTCGCCCGTTCGCGAACGCTCCAGGCAACCTATGAGCCAAGGGCCGATTGCCGAAGGCGAGATGCGAGGTGACGGACGACCAATGCCACGCTGGCGGAAGACGTTTCGGCCTGATGAAGGCGTATCTCTGCACCGGGCAGCGGCGGCACATGCCGGCCTGGCTGGATACTGCGCAGGCCAGGCGCAAGCATGCTGCCTTTGACCACGGTGATCGCAAGCCCCTGCTCGACGATTGCCTCCGTGGCGGCAAGGCTCGGACTGACATAGGCCAATCGCCACGGCCGGCCGGCCTCGTTGAGCGCCTCGATAGCCCAGGAGCGAAACAGGCAATCGGGATTTGACAAGGCGACGGGCAGCGGATCGAGCTCCTCGACGGCACGGGTTGCCGCGGCTGCCCAAATCGCCCTTTCGCGGCATATCAGATCACCCTCGGCAGTACCTTCCGGATGCATGGCGATGACGGCGTCAAAGGAGGGACCGAGGCGTTTCATGAGCCTGGCGGTGAGACCGATTTCCATGTCGACCTGCACAAGCGGAAATCGCTCGGCGATGTCGGCGAGGAGGCGCGGCAGTATCTTGGTGCCATAATCTTCCATGATCCCGATGCGAACGTGTCCAGCCACAAGCTGATTGGAAACACGGGCAATCGCCTGCTCATTAAGAGCAAGGATGCGGCGTGCATCGATCAGAAAGTCCTCCCCGGCAGCGGTAAGTTCGACGCGGGCTGTCGAGCGTCGGAGCAAGATGGTCTCGAGGCGCTCCTCAAGACGTTTCACTTGCAAACTAATGGCGGCCTGCGTTCGATTGAGCTGCTCGGCGGCTCGCGTAAAAGAGAGGCGCTCGGCAACAACGACGAAAGCTCGCAGCAGCTCCGGATCAAGGCCTGGGGTCTTCATAATCAAATGTTATCAAGCTTATTGAGTTTATTCGATTCCTTTTCGCCCACCTGACCGATATCGCTGGTTCTGAAACCGGTGAAGGTCAGAACAGTGGAAATTCCAGGAGTGCTAGCCGCCATTCTCTCCAGCGCGCTTGGGGGCACCGCCGTTGGCGCAACACGATATCTCGCGGACACGCTCGATCCTCTCACCATCGGCGCGGTCCGATTCGGCGGCGGTTTTCTGGTTTTGACCGCTATGGCGCTTTGGCGGCGCGACAGTTGGCCGCCAAAGAGCGACTGGCTCGGCACTGCCGCATTGGGTGTTTTGTTCTTCGGCCTGTTTCCCGTGCTGTTCAATGGAGCCCTCGTCTACACGACGGCAGCGCGAGGAGCCTTGGCGCTTTCGACACTGCCTCTGCTCACCATGATTGCCGGGACAGTTCTCAGGATCGAACCGCCGACCATGCGCAAGATCGTCGGCGTCCTGATCGCAATGGCAGGGGTGGCTGTCGCACTCGGTACGAGCTTGAAGATCGCTCCCCGAGGGGCATGGCGCGGAGACCTCCTTATGGTCGCGGCTGCATTCTGCATGGCGCTCTACAGTGTGTGGTCGCGACCATTTCTATCCCGCACCTCGCCGATCCCGTTTGTGGCCTTTGGCATGGGCGTGGGAGCAGTCTGCCTATCGGCCTTGGCGGTTTTGAACGGAGGCTTTGCGCGACTTGCCACGCTTAGCGCACCTCAGTGGCTGGCGAGCGGATATCTGGCCATAGTTTGCGGCGCCTTCATTTTCTTTCTCTGGGCGTTTGCGCTTGGGCGCGCGGCACCGACGCTGGTTGCCGTCTCTGTTGCAGTAAATCCAGTGACGGCATCGATCTTCAGCGTCGTCTTCCTGAGCGAACAGGTGAGTGCGAATCTGGTTGTCGGCCTCACGGCAGTCATCGCCGGAATAGGAATCGCATCGGGGGCACTCGGGAGATTCACAATAAACGGGCAGAGATCCTGAGATGTCCACCACCTCATCCCTTGACCCCGCCCGCGGTGAGGCCGGTGATGATCTTGCGCTGGAAGATGAGGACGAGGATGACGAGCGGCACGGTGACGATCACCGATGCGGCCATGATGTTGCCCCAGGGGATCTCGAACTGTGAGCTGCCGGAGAGCAGCGCGATCGCGACAGGCACGGTTCGCTGCTCGTTGTTGGAGGTGAACGTCAGGGCGAACAGGAACTCGTTCCACGCGCCGATGAAGGCGAGAAGCCCGGTGGTCGCCAGTGCCGGCCACATCAGCGGCAGGAAAACGCGGGTGATGATGATCCAGGGCGTCGCGCCGTCGAGGATCGCCGCCTCCTCGAGCTCCACCGGCAGGTCGCGAACGAAGGCGGTCAGCACCCAGACGGTGAACGGCAGGGTGAAGATCATGTAGGAGAAGATCAGCGCGACGAGCGAATTGTAGAGGCCAAGCGTCCTGATCAGTTCGAAAAGACCGGCAAGCAACGCCACTTGCGGGAACATCGAGACGGACAGGATGATGAAAAGCAGGGCTGAGCGGCCCCGAAAGCGGATGCGCGCAAGCGCATAGGCTGCGGTGACGCCGAGGAACAGCGAAATGATGACGACGGCGCCGGAGACGAACAGCGAGTTCAACAGGTTGCGCAGGAACGCCCCTTCGGTGAAGACGCTCCTGTAGTTGCTGAAACTGATCATCTTCGGCCAATAGTCGACCTCAAACAGCGCTGTCCCTGATTTCAGGCTGGTGATGATGGCGTAGTAGAACGGGAACACCGCGACGAGGACGATGACGGCGACGAGCAGGTAGAAGGCGGCGCGCTTGACGATCCACATGATCAATAGTCCCACATGATCAATACTCCTTGTCCAGTCTCACCCGGCCGAACCGCAAAACGAGCATGGTCGACAGCGCGAGGATGACGAAGAGCAGTGTCGAGGCGGCGGAGCCGTAGGCGAACCTGTCGAATTCGAACAGGTGCTCGCGGGCAAATACCGACATCGACTTGGTGTGGACGTTGTTGGGCGTGAGCACGTAGATCAGGTCGAAGATGCGCAGGGCGTCGAGGCCGCGGAAGATGACCGCCACCATCAGCGCCGGCCGGACGAGCGGCAAGGTGACCTTCCAGAAAACCTTCCACGGGCTGACGCCATCGAGCCTGGCGACCTCGTAGATTTCCTGTGGCAGCATCTGCAGGGCAGCGAGGATGAGCAGCGCCATGAATGGCGTCGTCTTCCAGATATCGACGATCAGGATGGCGACCATCGCCGTATCGGCGCTGGCCGTCCAGGCGATCTTGGTGCTGATCAGGCCGAGCCTGAGAAGGGCGTCGTTGATGATGCCGAACTGGTCGTTGAGCATCCACTGCCACATCTTCGCCGAGACGATGGTCGGGATCGCCCAGGGAATCAGGATCGCGGCGCGCACGATGCCGCGGCCGCGGAATTCGGCGTTGAGCACCAGCGCGACAATCATGCCGAGGACCGTCTCGCAGGTCACCGAAATCACGGCGAAGCGCACCGTGTTCCAGACAGCGCGCCACCAGACCGGATCGGCGAGCAGGCCCTCATGGATGACCCGCCCGCTCGGCATTTGCAGGACCGCGAAATAGTTGGCGAAGCCAACCCAGCGACGGGCTTCGAGGTCGGCGAGCGAGGCATCGGTGAAACTGAAATAGATCGTACGCAGAAGTGGCCAGCCGGCGACGGCAGCGAGCACGATGAGCATCGGGGCAAGGAACAGCCACGCCGAGCGCGTGCGCTGACGCGTCAGCAGCGAGCCTTGGCGCGGCGAGGTCACCATGTGGCGCCCGAGGTCACTAGTCGCGCCGGAGGTCACCAGGCGGCGCCCTTGAGCCTGGTCAAGGAGAACTCGAGATCGGCAAGGTTGTCGGCAGCCGTGCCCTCGCCTGACAGTGTGTTGTGGACCGCCGTCCAGAACTCACTCGATGCCTCATTATACCTGCTCTTGGCCTGCGCTGATGGACGCGGCACCGCATTGAGAACGACATCCTTCCAGCGTGGAATGACAGGCTGTGCGCTGGCAATGTCGGCATCGTCGTAGAGTGCCTGGATGGTCGGCAGATATGCCCCCTTCAAGGCGCGGTATTTCTGCATTTGAGGAGAGGCGATCCATTTGACCAGTTCGATCGCTGCGTCCGGGTTCTTGGAATATCTGGAAACCGCGAGGTTCCAGCCACCAAGCGTTGCCGCTGGGCGCGCGCCCTCACCCGACCCGGGCGGCAGGGTCGTCACCTCGAATTTGCCCTTGATGGGGGAGCCTTCGCTGTTGCCCAGCGCATAGGCGTAGGGCCAGTTGCGCATGAAGACGGCGTTGCCGGTCTGCCAGACCCCGCGCGACTCTTCTTCTTGGTAGGCCAGAACGCCGGGAGGTGAGATGGTTCCCACCCAGCTCCTGGCCATTTCGAGAGCAGCGGCTGCTTGCGGATTGTTGATGGAGATGGTGCCGTCCGGCTCGACAATCTGGCCGCCGCCATTCGACTTGACCCATTCGAGCGCATCGCAGGTCAGCCCTTCATAAGCGTTGCCCTGGAAGACGAAGCCCCACATGTCCTTGTTGCCGGCCTCTCGCTCCTTGTCCATGATCAGCTTGGCGGTGCTGGCGAGTTCAGCCCAGGTCGCGGGGACCTTGGCGCCGTATTTGTCGAGGAGGTCCTTGCGGTAATAGAGCGCCGGAGCGTCGGTGAAAATCGGCAAGGCGACGAGTTTGCCATCGACGGTCTGCGATTGGATGATCGACGGGAAATGGGCGCCAACGACATCCTTGGTCGCTCCGGTCAGATCAACGAGCTGCTTTGCAAGCTGCGGAGCCCAGATGATGTCCGTCTGATAGACGTCGATGTCGCTGCTTCCAGCGGCGAGCCAGAGCCTGAATTGGCCGAACTGGTCCGTCCCCGAGGGCGGCACCGGAACGACTGTGACCTTGTTGCCGGTCTTCTTCTCGTATTGATCGAGTATCTGGCGAAGGATCCTCTGGCCGTTGCCGGTATCGCCCGACACGATGGCGAGGTCGACGGCCCGCGCCGGGTTTGCCGCCAGGACAGCGCCGACAACAAGCGCAAGAAGTGCGTGGCGAAACGTCATGACGGCGGGATCCCCTTGGAATTTCAGGCCGGGCGACAGAACACAGACAAGCCCGGCACCTTCCTCGGCGCATTCGCCCCCTTCCCTTGAACTGCAAAGATACGCCTTGGGTTCCCAGCCAAAGTTTCCGGCCAATGCCGGTGGCAATTGCCGCTGGCATTGGTGGGAGCGATGGTCCAGAAAGGATCAACGAAAAGTGATTGCCTTCCTTCATGTCCTCCATCCGCCCGCTGATCCCGCTCCTCATTGCCGCCGGCATCCTGCTGGGCGGCAATGGCCTGCAGAGCACGCTGATCGCGCTGCGCGGCGCGCAGGAAGGGTTTCCCGCCTCGACCATCGGCCTGATGGGCACATTCTACTTCGCCGGCTTCCTGCTCGGCTGCCTCGCCGTCACCCGCATCATGAAGGCGGTCGGCCATGTGCGCGCCTTTTCAGCGCTGGCGGCGATTGCGTCGGCCGGCACGCTGCTCCTGGTGCTGGTCATCGACCCGGTCATGTGGTGCGCGGTGCGCTTTGCCGGCGGCTTCTGCTTTGCCGGCCTGTTCACCATCATGGAAGCCTGGCTCAATTCCGGGGTCGCCAACAAGGATCGCGCACGCGTGCTGGCGATCTACCGGATGGTCGACATCGGTTCAGTGACGGGCGCGCAGTTCCTGATTCCGATCTTCGGCGCCGGCGGCTTCGCCATCTTCGCCATCATGTCGATCATGATCACGCTCTCGCTGGTGCCGGTGTCGCTCGGCGACCGCTCCAATCCGGCCGCTCCCGAAAACGTCAAGCTCGACCTGGCACGGGTCTGGCGGATTTCGCCGCTCGGCTGCTTCGGCTGCATCGCCGTCGGGGTCACCAACAGCGCCTTCCGCACGCTGTCGCCGGTTTATGCCGAGCAGATCGGCATGTCGGTCGCCGATGTCGTCACCTTCGTCAGCGTCGGCATCGTCGGCGGCGCCATCATCCAGTACCCGCTCGGCTATCTTTCCGACCGCTGGGACCGGCGCTCGGTGCTGTTGGCGACAACGTGCTGCGCCATGTTTGCCGCACTTGCGCTAGCGCTTTTGGCCGGAAGCAATCCGTTCCTCAACTTCCTGACCGTCTTCATCTTCGGCTGTTTCGCCATGCCGCTCTACTCGCTGTCGGCGGCGCATTCCAATGACCGCGCCGACAAGGGCGAGTTCGTGCTGATCAATGCGGCGCTGATGCTGTTCTATTCCTTCGGCGCCATTGGCGGCCCGCTCGCCGCGTCAACGGCGATGCAATATTTCGGCCCGAGCGCCCTGTTCGTGTTCTGCGCCGTCGTCTACGCGGTCTTCATTGTCGTCATTCTCTATCGGATGCAGGTGCGATCCGGCGTGCCGGTGGGCCATCGCAGCCGTTTCACGGCACTTTTGCGGACATCGACAATTTTCGCCCGGCTGGCCAAGCGCAACGATGATTCCGACGGACCTACGAAGCACCGATGATGGTGCTGCGGCTTGACGAAAGCCCGCGCGGCTGAAATTGAAGGACACCTTGCCCCTTGCCAAAAGCGATTTGATGCACGTCATATCAACCCAAAAAGAACTCGAAACCGTTCTTGCCGCGTTCGAAAAGGCGGATTTCGTCACTGTCGACACCGAATTCATCCGCGAGACGACCTTCTGGCCGATCCTCTGCCTGATCCAGATGGCCGCACCCGGCGTGACCGCGCTGATCGACCCTTTGTCGCCGGACATCGACCTGAAGCCGTTCTTCAAGCTAATGGCCAACGAGGCGGTCGTCAAAGTCTTCCATGCGGCGCGCCAGGACATCGAAATCATCGTTCATCTCGGCGATCTGGTACCGCATCCGGTGTTCGACACCCAGGTGGCGGCGATGGTCTGCGGCTTCGGCGACAGCGTCTCCTACGACCAGCTTGTGCAGCGGGTCACCGGGGCGCGGCTGGACAAATCCTCGCGTTTCACCGATTGGCGTCACCGCCCGCTTTCCGACAAGCAGCTGGACTACGCGCTTGCCGACGTCACCCATCTGATCGAGGTCTACCAGCATCTCAGCGCCGAGCTTGAGCGGGAAAACCGCGCCCATTGGCTAAACGAGGAAATGGAGGTGCTGACCTCGCGCGAAACCTATGACCCGCATCCCGAGGATGCCTGGAAGCGGCTGAAGATGCGGCTGCGCAAGCCGCAGGAACTGGCGATCGTGCAGGCGGTGGCGGCCTGGCGAGAGCGGGAAGCGCGCGAACGCGACGTGCCGCGCGGCCGGGTGCTCAAGGACGACGCCATCTACGAGATCGCGCAGCAGGCGCCGCGCGATGCGGCGGCGCTCGGCAAGCTGCGCACCACGCCGAAGGGCTGGGAGCGGTCGGCGACGGCAACGGCGCTGCTTGGCACGGTTAACAGCGCGCTTGCCTTGCCCAGGGAAGACATGCCGAAGCTGCCGAAGAGTTTTCAGCCGCCCGAAGGCTCCAATGCCGCAGCGGAATTGCTGAAAGTGCTTTTGCGGATCGTCGCCGAAAAGGAAGGCGTCGCCTCGAAGGTGCTGGCCTCCAGCGACGACATCGACCGTATCGCCGCCGAGGGCGAGGCCGCCGACGTGCCGGCCTTGCAAGGCTGGCGGCGGGCCGTGTTCGGCGAGGTGGCGCTCAAGCTGGTGCGCGGCGAGATCGGCATCAAGTTCGACAAGCGCAAGATCGCGGTGTTCGACCTGTAGCCCGGTTCAGACGACCGCCAGCAGGTGGAGCGCGAACCATATCCATGCCAGCAAGAGAACCACCGCGCCGAAGAAGAAAATACGGCTGCGGAAGCGCAGATTGTTGGTGGTCAGGTGCACCCAGGCGTGGGCGTAGCGCGAAGCGACGAAAATCCACATCAAGGCCAGCGTCAGGTAGTTGACGCCGTTGGTCTCGTGCAGCGCCAGGCACAGGACGTAGAAGAGCACCGGCAGCTCGAACTGGTTGCTGAGGTTGTTGGCAACGGTGACGCTGGATGCCGGTTCGGTGGAGCGGGTCTTGAACTGGCCGGCCTTGGCCTCGCCGGACCTCACCGCGCCGTATCTGCGGCGACCCATCACGAGATAGACGATGTAGACCAGAAGCACCTGCGCCAAAACAGGCCAGAAGATCGCGGTCTGGTTCAAGAAGCCCCTCCGCCCTTGCTATCCCATCTCAAGGCCGTTTCTGGCCCGCCAGCGTGAAAGCCGCAATGACGATCACGGGTATCGCCAAAAGCGCGAATTTGGTGACGGTCAGCGCCGAAGCGAAAGACAGCGAATCCGGATTGGCCGACAGGAAATCGGACAACAGCCGCGCCACGGCAATGTTCTGCGCATAATCGGCAAGCGTGTATGGCACCACCAGGACAACCGCAAGCAGGCACTGCAGCTGCGCCGGCATTGCCCGGAAATTCTTCAGCCGCCGTCCGGTGGCGAGGATCAGGCTGACCATGGTCACCGACAGCAGCGCGGGGAATAAAAGGTCGAAGGTAAGATAATGCCAGACCAGGATGATCTCGCCGCCGCGCCGGCCGAGCGCCGTCAGCCAGGCCATGCCCTCGTCCGGCGTAAAACCGGCAAAGCGCATATCGAGCGACGGCAGGCCGCCACTGAGGCTGCGGAAATAGAAGAATTCCAGCACCGTCATGACGACGAAAACCGTCGCGGATGCAAAACACAGCGCCGCGGCGTGGCGTGACAGCCGCAGGATCATTGCCGTCAGGCTCCGCCCGACGGCATTCCGATCAAATTCCGCCGGGATAATTCGGGCTTTCGCGGGTAATCGTGACGTCATGGGCGTGGCTTTCACGAAGTCCGGCGTTGGATATGCGAACAAAAGTGGCGCGGTCGCGGAAATCGGCAAGGTCGCGGCCGCCGACATAACCCATAGCGGCTTTCAGGCCGCCTGCAAGCTGGTGCAGCACGCCGGACACCGGTCCCTTGTAGGGAACCTGCCCTTCGATGCCCTCGGGAACCAGTTTCAGCGTGTCGCGCACCTCGGCCTGGAAGTAGCGATCGGCCGAACCGCGGGCCATGGCGCCAACCGAGCCCATGCCGCGATAGGCCTTGAAGGAGCGGCCTTGGTGCAGATAGACCTCGCCAGGGCTCTCGTCGGTGCCGGCCAGCAGCGAACCGATCATGGCGGCGCTGGCGCCGGCGGCGAGCGCCTTGGCCAGATCGCCGGAATATTTGATGCCGCCATCGGCGATGACCGAGACACCCGATTTATGCGCCGTCTCGACCGCCGACATGATCGCCGAGAGCTGCGGCATGCCGACACCGGCAACGATACGGGTGGTGCAGATGGAGCCCGGCCCGATTCCAACTTTGACGGCGTCGGCGCCGGCGTCGATCAGCGCCAGCGTGCCTTCTGATGTGGCGACGTTGCCAGCCAGGATGCGGACGGAATTGGACAGTTTCTTGGCGCGCGTCACCGCGTCGAGCACGCGCTGCGAGTGGCCATGCGCGGTGTCGATCACCAGAAGGTCGACGCCGGCATCGATGAGGCGCTCGGCGCGCTCGAAGCCGTCATCGCCGACGCTGGTGGCGGCCGCCGCGCGTAGCCGCCCCTGCGCATCCTTGGTGGCGTGCGGATTGAGCTGCGACTTCTCGATGTCCTTGACGGTGATCAGGCCGACGCAATTGCCTGATTTGTCGACGACAACCAGCTTTTCGATGCGGTGCTGGTGGAGCAGGCGCTTGGCCTCGTCCTGGTCGACATTCTCCTTGACCGTGATCAGCTTGTCGCGGGTCATCAGTTCGTAGACCTTCTGCGCCGGATCGGAGGCGAAGCGTACGTCGCGGTTGGTCAGGATGCCGACCAGCCGGCCGACCGTGTGGCCGCCGGCGCCGCCATTCTCGACCACGGGGATGCCTGAAATCGAGTAGGTGCGCATCAGCGCCAGCGCGTCGGCGAGCGTAGCGTCCGGGCCGATGGTGACGGGGTTGACCACCATGCCGGATTCGAATTTCTTGACCTGCCGTACCTGCTCGGCCTGTTCGGCCGGCGAGAAATTGCGGTGGATGACGCCAATGCCGCCGGCCTGGGCCATGGCAATGGCAAGACGCGCCTCGGTGACCGTATCCATGGCGGCCGACAGGATCGGCACGTTGAGGTCGATGTCGCCGGCAATGCGGGTGCGGATGTCGGTCTCGCCGGGCATGACCTCGGAATGACCTGGCTGCAGCAGCACGTCGTCAAATGTCAGCGCCAGTGCGCCCGTGGACGTTTCGATGATTTTTGCCATGGCCAGCCCTTGGTGTACAAAAGTGCGGGGGAATACAAAAAAGCGCTGGACCGGAATGGACAGCGCCGACTCGTTTCTTCCCTTTCAGGATTGGCGCTGGCTCGTAACACGTCCCGCCGCCGATGAAAAGCCGATGATTGCACGCCGATGATTACACATGGGCACGCGCCGTTTGCGTGAATGCCCGCTAAGGTCCGCCGGTCGCACAAATGTGACAGCAAATTAATGCGACATCCGGCGCAAGGCATGATAACCGCCCCTCGTGTCGGCTTGCCCCGGTCGACGACACATAGAATCAAGTCCGGACGCGTTTTGTGAACCGCATCATCCCGCTTATCCTGGCGGTCGCACTTTTCATGGAAAACATGGATTCGACCGTGATAGCGACATCGCTGCCGGCGATTGCCGTCGATATCCACACCAGCCCGATCGCGCTGAAGCTGGCGCTGACGGCCTATCTGGTGTCGCTGGCGATCTTCATTCCGATCAGCGGCTGGATGGCGGACCGGTTCGGCGCCAAAAATGTGTTTCGCGCCGCAATCGCCGTCTTCATCGTCGGCTCGATCGCCTGCGCCTTCTCCAATTCGCTGCCGGCCTTCGTGGTGTCGCGCTTCCTGCAAGGTATCGGCGGCGCCATGATGACGCCTGTGGGACGCCTGGTGCTGGTGCGCGCCACGCCGAAGAGCGAACTCGTCGCCGCGATGTCCTGGCTGACCGTGCCGGCGCTGGTCGGGCCACTCGTCGGGCCGCCGGTCGGCGGCTTCATCACCACCTTTCTCACATGGCACTGGATCTTCCTGATCAACGTGCCGATCGGCCTGATGGGCATCTGGCTCGCCACCCGCTTCCTGCCGGAGACGGAATCGATGGAGACGCCGCCGCTTGATTTCATTGGTTTCGTACTGAGCGGGCTAGCCGCCTCCGGCGTGGTCTTCGGCCTGTCGGTCGTCAGCCTGCCTTATCTGCCACCTGCAACCGGCTTCATCACCGTGGCGGTCGGCCTGGTGTCGGGTGCGCTCTATCTCCTGCATGCGCGGCGCGCCGCAAACCCGCTGCTGGCGCTGGAGCTGTTCCGCAACCAGGTGTTCCGTTCCTCGGTCCTCGGCGGCTCGCTGTTTCGTATCGGCATCGGCGCGGTGCCGTTCTTGCTCCCGCTGATGTTCCAGATCGGCTTCGGGCTGACGCCGTTCCAGTCGGGCATGATCACCTTCGTCTCGGCGATCGGCGCCATCGGCATGAAGCTTGTCACCGCGCAGATCTTCAGGCTCGCCGGATTCCGCCGCGTACTGATCTGGGGTTCGCTGATCGCTGCCGGGTCGATCGCCATCTACGGCCTGTTCACCCCCGAAACGCCCTATGCGCTGATGCTTGCGATATTGCTGGTCGGCGGTTTCATCCGCTCGATGTTCTTCACCGGCGTCAACGCGCTCTCCTATGCCGAGGTGTCGGCCGAGGATACCAGCAAGGCAACGCCGATTACGGCGGTGTTCCAGCAATTGTCGATCGCGCTCGGCGTGGCGCTGGCCGGCGGCATTCTGGAAGTGTCGACGTCGATCCATGGCGGGCCGCTGCGGCTGGCCGACTTCCACATCGCCTTCTTCATCGTGGCGGCGGTTTCGGCGGCGGCATCGCTGACATTCATGCGGCTGGCGCCCGACGCCGGCAACGCCGTTTCGGGTCATGGCAAGCTGACGACGCCCAAGACGCTGGAGCCGGTAAGCCCGCCTGGGGGTTGATTTTTTCAACGCCGGCGGGACAGCACCCCTCTGGCCTGCCGGCCATCTCCCCCTCAAGGGAGGAGATTGGCAGCTTTGACGACGGCTCCATTCCGCAACGCTGCAAATTGGCGAAAGCCGAGGTGACATCTGATCTCCCCCCTTGAGGGGGAGATGGCCGGCAGGCCAGAGGGGGGTGCTGTCCCGCCAAACTCTAAAGCTAAAGCAGCCTACCCCTTAAAATCCTTCGCCAGCAGATACAGCTCCACCGACTCATCGCGCGAGGCCGGCGGCTTGACGTGGTGGACCGAGCGGAAATTCTGCTTGAGCCGCGAGAGCAACTCGTTCTCGGCGCCGCCCTGGAAGGTCTTGGCCAGGAAATGACCGCCAGGCTTCAGCACCGAAAGCGCGAAATCGGCCGCCACTTCGCACAGATACATGGTGCGGATGTGGTCGGTCCTTTTGTGGCCGGTGGTGGGGGCGGCCATGTCGGAGAGCACGATATCTGGCTGACCGCCCAGCGTCTCGGCGAGTCTTTCCGGCGCCTGCGGATCGAGGAAATCCATCAGAAGCACCGGTGCGCCCGGCACCGCGTCCATTTCGAGATAGTCGATGCCGACGACATGCGGATTGTCCGCGGTCGATTTGGTGCGTGCGGCGGCGACCTGGCACCAGCCGCCGGGTGCGGCGCCGAGATCGATTACCTTCATGCCGGGTTTCAAGAGATGGTGCTTGTCGTCGATCTCGATCAGCTTGTAGGCGGCGCGGGATCTATAGCCGTCGGCCTTGGAACGTTGGACATAGGGGTCGTTGATGTGGCGCTGCAGCCAGCGGCGCGACGATTCCTTGAGGCCGCTCTTCTTCTTGATGCGCGTCTTCAGCACGCGAATGCCGGCGGTACCGGGCTTCTGCGGTTTCTTGGTCATTGCCGGCCCCTGCTGCGCCAGGCCCCGTCATCGGCCATCAATTCGCTCAATATGCCTTCGCGCAGGCCGCGGTCGGCGACGCGCAGCCGTTCCGACGGCCACACGGCGCGGATCGCTTCCAGAATGGCACAGCCGGCCAGCACCAGGTCGGCGCGGTCGGCGCCGATGCACGGATTGGCGACACGCTGCTGGAAATCCCAGCCGACCAGTTTTTCGACCATGCGGTCGACGCTGTCGCGGTCCATCCACAGCCCGTCGACCCGGCGGCGATCGTAGCGTTCCAGGTCGAGGTGAACGCCGGCCAGCGTCGTCACCGTGCCCGAGGTGCCAAGCAAATGGAATTTCGGGCTGGCGAGCACATGGCTCAGCCGGTCGCGCCCGTCAAAGGCGTGCAGGCGCACGGCGACATCCTCGACCATGGCGGCAAAGATCTCGCGGGTGACGGTGCGGCCACCGAAGCGTTCGGCCAGCGAGACGACGCCGACCGGCAGCGACGTCCACGAGACGATATGGTTGGCAAGCCTTGGCGAGCGGTGGCCGGTGAGATCGATCAGCGCGATCTCGGAGGAGCCGCCGCCAATGTCGAACAGGACGACGCCTTGCGTGTCGCGCTCGACCAGCGAGCCGCAGCCGGACACGGCCAGCCGCGCCTCGGTCTGACGGTCGATGATCTCGAGCTTGAGGCCCGCCTCGCGCTCGACGCGCTCCAGGAACTCGACGCCATTGGCGGCGGTGCGGCAGGCCTCGGTGGCGATCAGCCTGGCCTTCCTGATGTTGCGGCCGCGCAATTTGTCGCCGCAGATCTTCAGCGCCTCGACGGCGCGGTCCATCGCCGCCTGCCCGAGGCGGCCACTGGCGGTGAGCCCCTCGCCCAGCCTGACGATGCGCGAGAAGGCGTCGATGACGCGGAACTGGCCATGGCGCGTCGGCACCGCGACCAGCAGCCGGCAATTGTTGGTGCCGAGGTCGAGCGCCGCAAACACCGGCAGTTCCTGCAGCTGCGGACGGCGAAGTTCCGGCCGCGCCTGCGAAGCCGGAGGCGCTACCTCCGGAGGGCGGCTGGCTGGGGCGCTGGCGGCCGCCGCCGACGGTGCGACCACTATCGCGTGATTGTCGTCGCGGGCGAAAACCTTGCGGCCGCGACGGCGCTTGCGCCGCTTCCTGGCCTTGCCCTTCGGCTGCTCGCCTTGATGCTCGGCATGCCCTGGCCGGGCGCCCGCCTGACGATCAAGGCGTCCGACGGATGGACCTGCCTGGCCTGACGGCGGCGGAGCCCTGGACACGCCCACTGCCGGCGCGCCCGCGCCGGTGTCGTGGTCTTCCACTTCAGTTCCTTCCGGCGCCGCGCGAACCGGAGACCGGACGCAGCAGGCGCTTTCATGTGTTCAAGTTGCCGCCAGACTAGCAGCGCCGCGCCGGATCACCAAGAGCGGACCGGGCGAATTTTGCCAGCCCGCGCGAGACTGCGGCACCAAGAGCAGACCTTGCCGGTTGAATAGCCGGCTTCAATAAGGCATTTCTGAAACGGAGGGGTGAACATCCGGAATCGTCGGCGATCTTTCCAGTCGCGAACCGGAAAAGGGTATCGGGCTGCAACGCATGACGATCACGCCATGAACTGGAGGCGCTATTTCTGGCCCGTAGTCGGCATTGCGGCGGTGATTTTCTCGCTGTTTTTGCTCTGGCACGAATTGCGCGGCATTTCGCTCGACGACGTCTGGGCCGGCATCGTGGCCATTCCCGCGCGGGGCTGGGTGCTCGCGGCGCTGAGCTCGGTGATCGCCTATGCCGCGCTGGCCGGCTACGACCACATCGCGCTGTTGCATATCGGCAAAAAAGTGTCGTGGCTGTTCGTCACCCTGTGCTCGTTCACCACCTATGCGCTGTCGCACAATATCGGCGGCTCGGTATTTTCAGGCGCCGTTATCCGCTACCGCGCCTATGGCACAAGGGGGCTGACCGGGCAGGATGTCGGCATCCTGGTGGCGATCTGCTGGATCACCTTCGTGCTGTCGACGATCCTCGTCTCCGGCCTCGTGCTGGTCTTCGAGCCCGAGATCATCGACCGCTTTTCCGGCGCGCCGCATCACGGCCTGGCGATGGCGGCGGGCCTCGTCATGCTGATGCTGGTGGCGGCCTATGTGTTCGGCAGCTGGCTGCATCTGCGGCCATTGAAGATCGGCGGCTTCCAGCTGCACTACCCGGCCCTGCCGATCGTGGCGCGGCAAATGCTGATCGGACCGATCGAGCTTTTGGCGGCGGCGGCGATCATCTTCTTCGCCCTGCCCGCATCAGGCAATCCCGGCTATTTCGTCGTGCTCGGCGTGTTCCTGGTGTCGTTCTCGGTCGCCCAGATCTCGCACGCGCCGGGCGGGCTCGGCGTGTTCGAAGTCGTGTTCCTGACCGGGCTGTCGCACATGGACCCGGTCGGCGTGCTGGCCGCATTGCTGGTGTTCCGGCTGTTCTACCTGATCATCCCGCTGCTGATAGCACTCGGCGTCGTGCTGTTCTTCGAGCGCTCGCAGTTCGGGCGAAGCGAGGGTTGAGGCACCCGGCCTGGGCGAACGCCTGAGAACAGCCTCTGAAACAGACTGACGAAACGTGGCGATTGAAACGCCAGGCAGGCTTGACTATTTTCCGGCGGCGGCTACAAGGCACGCGCGGCGACATCGCCGCCCTGCCCGCACGGTTTTCTTCAACCGCGCCTGCTGGGGAATAGGTTAACGGTAGACCCACGGACTCTGACTCCGTTAGTCCTGGTTCGAATCCAGGTTCCCCAGCCAAAAATTACATAAGAAGAACAAACATTTAATGGGACATTCTGGCCCGTTTCGTTTTTTTGAGCCGGCAAGATCCTCCGGGGCGAAAGATTGGTGGCCACTGCTGCGTGCCACTGGCCAAGCTTCGTGACAGATTCCCGCGCGAGGCCGCTTCATGCCCACCGATAGCCAGTACATTCTCAACAGCATCAGGCAGGGATGCGTGATGCTTTCCGATGACGAGTTCGTCATCGACAGGTTGGTGAAGTATTTCGGCAACGGCAGGATCCGGTGGCACGTCGAATTCCGTGGGCATCGCATCGAACTGACGACCGGGCAGCTCAAGAAGCAGGCTACCTTCCGCAGGAAGATACTCGAACAGGCTGGCGTGCTGCCGCCCCAGCGTGCCGGCGCCAACTACAGGCGATGGGCACTCGATCTGAGGAAGAATGCCACCGAGCTTCCTTGGCGGGATAGACCGGTCGATGTCGGATTCGCCATCGACAGGCTGACCAGCCACGGGGATGGGCGCTGGACGGTTGAATACCAAGGCAAGGCAATCAAGTTCACGACCACCAAGCTGCGCAGGCAGGTCAGTTTCCGCAAACGCATGCTGGCCAAGGCCAAGGTGTTGCCGCCGGAACTCGACCCGGTTGCCTATCGTAAGTGGGTGGACTGGCTCATTCAGAACGCCACCGAGGCTGCGCCGCAGGCCGGCGAGGTCTCGATGACGGAGAAAAGCTGGCTTGACGACCTGCCAGAGCTGGCCGGCTGGCAAAAATGAAGCGTCGCCAAGGCACCAATCAGGGAAAGTACGATCCGCTCAAATCGATATGTTCTGGAATTCAACTAGATAAGGCCGGCTGCGTGCGTCCTATTGGTCGCTCATGCCGCCCGGCCACCGCTATCAGGAAGTCGCCACCGCGGAAGCTTCGCTCCAGCACGTCCCCGCACCGGCGCCTTTTCGTTTCTTTCTCCCGAGATCGATTGTTGCTAGGCAAATAGACGCTGTAAGTTCTTGTTGCTTTCGATGAACGGCACCTGCACACCATGCCGAACCAGCAGCGAATGCTCAATCCCAAGTATCCTCCGCACGCTCGCCAGCGCTGCTTCATTCACATCGATGTAAGCCACGATGTACCATTCGCCGTTTTCTTCCCTGGCCATGCCCATCGGCTCGGCGCGCCATTTCAGCGCGCCGTGGTGGGGCATGAAGTAGGTTTCCTGGACGCCGCCGACGGCGCTGAGGCCCTCATCGAGGGCGTATTCCATCACCGCGCAGCACAGTTGTGTCAGCGTGCCGCGCAGCCCGGTGGAGCGTTTGTAGGGAACGACGAAGGTGCGCGTCCATTCGGCCCAATCGGGACGCCGGGGGACGCCCGATTTTTCGCACATGTGAGAAAAGACCTCCGAGACCATGTGCGGCTCGCTCGTTGGGATCAATCGAGCCGAGGTCACGACGCGACCGTCTTCGATACCGAGCAGATACGTCGCCGCATCCGTATCGAACTGGTCTAGCTCGCGACCATCAGGGCTCGGAGGGCGCCAATGTTTCTGGTGCACGAAGAAATCGTGCCGCCGGCGCAAAAACTCGTCGAATTCGTTTTCATAGAGATGCTTGTTATGCGCATTGACTACGTGTGCCGTTATCATGACGCGACCCCCCGATCGTTCTCGGGTGGATAGTCGCAGCCGCGCTAATATACGTCACCTGTCCGATCGAACAGTTGACGCAGCTGGAGCAGTACGGTCGTCCTGCTCTAGCTCTTTGTTTTCCGCATGATCTTGCCCGAAAAGTCTGCAACTTTGCGGGATCATGCTCTAGGGGTGGATCAGGCGCCTGCGCACCGCCTCAACAACAGCCTGCGTGGTCGTGGCGACGCCAAAGGCCTCGCGCGCCCGCGTCGAGTGCCATTTGACGGTGCGTTCGGTCAGGCCGAGGATCTGGGATGTTTCCGACGAGGTCTTGCCGGCCGCGGCCCACAAGAGCACTTCTCTTTCCCGGTCGGTCAGCAGGCCTTCGCCGTCATCGTCATCTGACAAGGCCTGGATCGACATGCCGGCATAAACCGCCATCGTCACCAGTTGCACCTGCTGGCGCGGCGACAGAGTGCAGGACTTTGCCGCAGAGGCAAACGACAGCACGGATTGCCAATGATGGACGCTGAGCATCGGCACCGCAAAGCCGCTCGCTATGCCGAACTCGGTCGCTTCGCCGGCAACGCGTCGGGAATCGTCCGTGTCGGACCATTTTGCGGGAACATCGGCCCAGAAGAACGGCTTCAGGGTCTTGGCCGAATAGATGCAGACCCCGTCGACAGCGGCATGCTCGGCTTCGACATAGCGCTCGAACCAGCCCGCGGGCCAACCGTTCAGTTCGACCATCGGCGCAAGTTTCTGGCCGCTGAGCGGAACCCCGCTCAGGATAAGATGCTCGAAGCCGAGGTTTTTCACGGTTTCAAGAAGATCGCCCAGAAGCGGCCCTGCCGCTGTGTGCTTCCTGCAGCGTTCGACAAAGTCGAACACGTCTGAATCAATCATGCCAGAGACCCCCCGCCTCCATGCCGAAAGACAAGCATACATCAAATTAGAAGCTTCGAATATCCCGTCGCTGCATGGCGAGGCTGGAGCCAAAAGGGCGGCGGACGCTTCCTCTACCCAGCCGGAGCCGTTCGTCCGATCCCTCCAGGGTGGGCGCGGTCAGCTGGCCACGCGCAGACGTCGGGAACTGACAAAGGCCTTCAGTCCATCGGAATCCAACGCACGCCCGAAGGCATAGCCCTGCAGTATGTCGCAACCCAGGCTCTTGAGTATCCGCGCGTGCTCCATTGTCTCGACACCTTCGGCTATGACCTCGATACCCAGGGACTTGCCGATTTCAATGATCGAGGAGACGACCTGCCTTCGTTGCGGCGATTTGACAATTGGGATGACCAGCTGGCGATCTATCTTCAGCCGGCGAGGCTGCAGCTTGAGCAAGCTGACTATCGAGGCATAACCGGTACCAAAATCGTCTATTTCCACGTCAATGCCGAGTTCTTTTATCTGTTCGACATTCCAGCTGACAAAATCGTCATTCTCGTCAAGGAAAATTGACTCAACGAGCTCGAACGAAACTGTTCCCTTCTTGATATGCAGCTTCTTCAAACTCTTGATGAGTTGGTCATCTTGAAGGCGTCGCGCCGAAACATTGACCGATACCCGCGGAATGCGAATATTCGCGGCGGACCATGCTTTGAAATCCGAAAGCGATTGCTCAAGTATGGTTCGATCGATGGTCGAGACGACATTCAGCTCTTCCGCGGTCTTCAGGAAGACATCGGGCGCCAAAATACCCTTCGCCGGATGCCTCCATCGCGCCAGCGCCTCAATCCCAACAATTTCGAGCGTTTTTGCGTCGAATTGTGGCTGGTAGAAGGGAATGAACTCGTTGCGCTCAAGGCCGCCGAGAATTTCGTCGGCAATCCGTTTTGTGTCGACGATTTCGCTTTGCATCGCCTCGGTGAAGAATTCGTATCGATTGCGCCCACGCCTCTTTGCCCGATAAAGCGCGATATCAGCGTTAACCAGCAGGTGTTTGGCTTCGATATCTTTTCGTCTGTCGACTGCAATTCCGACGCTCACCCCAAAACGGCATCGGTGGCCCTGATAGTAGACGGGTTCGCGCATCTGGCTGATGACGCGCTCGGCGAGCTGCGCCAGTTGCTTGATATCGTCATGCACCACGCACAGGATGATGAATTCGTCTCCGCCGATGCGAGCGACAAATCCCTCATCATCGACCTTGGACCGCAGGACAGTCGACGCGTGAACAAGCATTGCGTCGCCCGCGGCGTGGCCAAGCGTATCGTTGATGTGCTTGAACCGATCCAGGTCGATGTGAAGCAGTGCCGCATGCCCGCCGGAGCGCCTGGCGTTGGCTGCGTAATCTTCCAGCACCTGGTCGAGGTAACGCCGGTTGGGCAAGCCGGTCAGCGAATCGTGCAGCGCGATGTGCTCTATGCGCGCCCTGGCCGACTCGAGTTCGGCATTTTTTGACTCGGAAAGCTGTTTTGCGCGAACGAGGTCCTTGTTCAGCAGGACATCGGCTGTCACATCCCATTCCGCGCCAATCATCTTCGGGGTGTCGTCGGCGACCCGGTAAATAATCGCTTTGGATCGAACGTGACGAATCTCGCCATCCGGACGAATAATCCGGTACTCCGACAAATATGGTCCGCCGTCGGCCATCGCCTTGTCGAAATCGGCGTTGGCGCCAGCCAAATCATCCGGGTGGATTGCTCCCGCCCAGTCCGTGTAGCCGCGGCCCTCACCAGTCGGCTTGCCATATATCTCATTGACGCGATCGTCCCACGTCAGTTCGTTGGTGGCGAGATCGTGTTCCCAAACGCCAATAGCCGACGCTTCGAGAGCGAGTTCCAGGCGTCTCGACAATCGACGCAGTTCCGCATAGTTGCGCTGTCTCTCGCCAATCAGGCGACCCGTAACCAGGAAGGGGATCACAACCAGCGCCCCGGCCAGCCCCATGACTGCGCGCAAGAACCACGCATTGGCGGGCGTCGCAGGCCAGCCATCCTTGGGAATGGCTGCGATCCGCCATGAACCGGACGGCAGCAGAACATCGGCCGTCACCGGATCGCTTTTGCCGACGCGCTCATTGCCGAAGAATTGATCTCCAGCTGGACCGAGAGCGTCCTTGCCGATCAGCGCTATGTCAATCCCGAGATCGTCGTCAAGCAGGCCGCTCGCCTTGTAAAGGCGCTGCACGTCGACAACGGCCGAAATGATGCCCCAGAACCGTTCCGTGTTGCCCGCGCTCGGTACAAAAACCGGAATACGGCCGACGAAGCCCTGCCCTCCCTGCCTCAGATCGACGGGACCGGCCAGGATGAGCTTGCGTTCGTCCCGCGCCCTCAGCGCGCCCGCACGCTGCCGTTCGTCCTTGAGATAGTCGAGGCCCAGCGCCTTCTCGTTGCCCTTCATCGGGTACATCAGGGAAATGACCAGATCTGGCGCGCCGGCAATGTTCTTCAATTGCGAGCCCCCGCCAAGCAGGTTGCCCGCGAGCGAGGCGAAGCGTTGCTGTCCCATATAGGGCTCGGTCACGACCGCCGCGACCAGTCCCTGCACGAGTTGAAGGTTTCCGTTGATGTTGCCTTCGAGCTTGGCGCGGATGAGATTGACCTTGGCCAGGACATCCGCGCGGGCGGACTGGTCCGAGAGGACCTTATTCTGGTGGTCCGCGAATACCGCGCTGATGGCAATAACCACCAGGGCCATTGCCGCCGGAATATTTGCCGACGAAAAAACAGCCTTTCTAACACTCTCGAACCGAGCGCGGAAAAGAGCCAATAGGCGATTCCTCACTGCCAGTCGGGTTCCCGGACTGACCCGACGATGGAATATTAGCTGTCAAGTATTTAATTTTGACCTTCACCTGTCCTAAAACTTTTGCACTTTTCGATCGCTGATGCCGGAGTGCTGGGACGGACCTGTGGTTTCGCTTGAGATCCCAGCTGCTTTTCGGCATCGACGCCGGCGACGGTAACGACACGACCATCCATGACTTTGAAGGTATGGGCTGCCTGGGGACGAGCGACAGGACCGTCACAGCGCGCCGCGAAACCATGATTCCGCGATGAAAATGCAAAACCAGGAGGACTAGTGGCCCTCAATCGTCTTGGGGGTAACAAGGTATGGAATCTTGCCGACGCTACGCTTCGTCGCGCCGATGGAATAGGCCATCGGGATCTTGGGAGAGTTCTCCGGCAGGCCGTACATATCCTTGCCGGCCCTGACGGCAAACGAAAAGTGCTGCCACGAAACCGTGTCGTGCTCATTGAGAAAATCAAGCGTCAACCCGGCTGCAATCAGCGCGTTGACCACGTCACTGACCGGATGGATCCACTCATAGTAGCGGGGATGTTTCAAGACACGGTCGTCGCCGGTATAGGTCCGTTCCTCGTTCCACGCGAGTGGCCGCGCTATTGGCGTTCGCCAGTCGTGCTTGAACTCCAGCGCCGCAGCCTTGCGGTCGCACTGGAACATCAGGGGATGGCCCTCGGCCAGATAAAGCCGGCCGCCGGGCCGCAGGAGATCGGCAACCACCCGCGCCCAACGGAACACGTCGTCCAGCCAGTTTACCGAACCCCAGGTAACGTAAGCGATGTCAAAGGTTCGGCCGAGCGCTTCGACTGCCTCGAACAGTGGCGCTTCCACGAAGCGCACATCCGTGCCTGCCTTCGCGGCGAAATCCCGTGCCGCTGCAATCGCTGTCGGTGAAAAGTCGAGGCCGGTCACGCTGCCCGCGCCCAGGTTCTTCAAGCTGATCGTGTCGAGCCCGATATGACATTGCAGATGGACGATGTCCTTGCCGATGATATCGCCGACCTCGCGCGTTTCCAGCTCATAGAGATTGGATCCGCCTGCCAGCACATTCTCGATGTGGTAGCTGCCGGTCGTGTCGGTCGAATGCAGTTCGGCCCGATCATCCCAATTAAGGCGGTTCGCACCCAGAAACGGTTCCAACTTGCCCCCCAAAGTTCCGCCGAGACCAATATTTGGTAAACAAAACGTTAATATATCTTGCAGCTAATGGGTCTCGCGTCAATCCAAGGCGGGGCCGGTGCACCAACGCGACGCAAAGCCGTCCACCGCGGCCGCTTCTCCAGCAACCTCACAGCGGTTGCGTTAGCCATGCGCATTCAGCACAAAGTGGTCGCAGATGAATCCGGCTCAGGCTCGCCGGCAATTGCGTGAGAATCCATGGATCGCTTCGATCTCGGCGCCTACCGCCGCCCCATCTCCACCCGCTCGGCGGAGACCCAGCGCTGGTTCGATATCGGCCTGAACTGGTGCTACGGCTTCAACCACGAAGAAGGCATCAAGTGCTTTGAGAAGGCGCTGGAAACGGACGGCGACTGCCCGATGGTGCATTGGGGCATCGCCTACGCCGCCGGGCCTTTCTACAATCTGACCTGGAAAGAGCATGGCGAAGCGGAGGCCAACCGGGCGGCCAGGCTCTGCTTCCGGCATGTCCAGCTTGCGCGCGCCAACGCCGCTCGCGCCAGTGATGCGGAAAGGCGCCTGATCGAGGCGCTGGCCTGCCGTTTCCCAGAGCCGCATGTCTCGGCCCCGCCGACATTCGAGCAATGGGACGATGCCTATGCCGCCGAGATGCGGCGGGTCTACTCAAGCTTTCCCGACGATCATGATGTGATGGCGCTGCTGGTCGAGGCGCTGATGATGCGCACCGTGCGGCGTCTGTGGGACCTCAAGACCGGCAAGCCCGCGCCGAATTCGGATGTGCTGGAAGCGCTCGAGGTTTGCGAGCGGTCGATCCGGCTCGCCGACGAGGCCGGTGCGGCACAGCATCCGGCGATCGTCCACCTTCACATCCACCTGCTGGAAATGTCGACCATGCCGGAACGCGGCATGCGCTCGGCCGACCTGCTCGGCACGATGTGCCCCGATGCCGGGCACATGAACCACATGCCGGGGCATATCTACGTGCTGTGCGGCGAATACGAGAAGGCGAAGCTGACCAGCGAAAAGGCGGTTCGCGCCAACGACTTCTATCTCGCCTATGCCGGCGAGCCCACCTATTATCTGCTTGGCTGCTGCCACGATTTGCATCTGATGATGTTCACCTGCATGTTGCTTGGCCAGTACAAGCCGGCGCTGTGGGCCGCCGACAAGGTGCGCAGCCTCGTGACGCGCGACGTCGTCAGCATCCCGGACCGGCCAAAGCTCACGCAGACGGTGGAAGGCTACCATGCGATGAAATCGCATGTGCTGGTGCGCTTCGGCCGCTGGCAGGAGATCATCGACGAACCGCTGGATGACGAGCCTGAGCTCTACGTCCTGACCACGGCCATGCAGCACTACGCCAAAGGCGTCGCGCATGCCACGCTCAGGGATTTCGCCAAAGCGGAGCAGGAACGCGAACGGTTCCATCGGCACCTGGCGCGCATCCCACCCGAGCGGCGTTTCCTCAGCAACCCGACACGGGCCTCGCTGGCCGTGGGTGCGGCTTTGCTCGATGGCGAACTCGCCTATCACAAGGGCCGCCATGACGAGGCCTACGCGCATCTGCGGCAAGCGGTCGAGATCGACGACAATCTGTCCTACACCGAGCCGTGGGCGTGGATGCACCCGCCGCGCCATGCGCTGGCGGCGCTGCTGCTGGACCAGGGCTTCGCGCAAGAGGCCGAGCAGGTCTACCGCGACGATCTCGGCCTAAGCGGCGCAGTGCAGCGCTGCGCGCAGCATCCGAACAATGTATGGGCGCTACACGGGTTGGTGGAATGCCTGAAACTGCGCGGCGAGACCGAAGAGTTACCCACGCTGCAGGCCAAGCTCACGGTCGCGCTCGCCAAGGCGGACGTGCCGATCAGCTCGTCCTGCCTGTGCAGGACGAGCGTGCAGCCAGGGCAAAGCTGCTGTCATTAAAGTCCTCAGCTTGCCGCAAGGGCGCATGCGGACCCTGCGATTGGCGGACTGCGGTGCCACTGTATGCCGAAACCGGTGCGACAACCGGTGATCGACGTGTTAAGGTCAAGCGTCCAAACGGGGGGATGTCGCATGCCTGACGGCATCGAAATCTACTTCAATGCGAGCCTGACGCCGGGCCAGCGCGAGATGGTCGAGCAGTCGATCGCGTCGACGGTGGAGCGCACGCGTGCGGAGGCCGACGCGGCCCGCGCGCGATCGACCGAGGAAGACAAGCTACGTGACGCGATTACGGCGCCCCTGGCGAAGCTGATGCGAGCGGATCCCGGTGCTGCGAAGGCACTCGAAGGGCTCAGCAAGCGGCCAGTAGAGGCTGAGGACAGCCTGCTCCCAGAGGACCCGCCTGGCGGCGCACGCGACCGCGTGGTCCCTGTGTCGCCGACTGACAGGAGCGTCGAGCTGCGGCTTCCTCCCTTCGATTTCGCCTGGAGATGGCATCACGATGGAGGGGCTCTTCCCTTCACCCAGAGCGGCGACCAAGGGGGGCGCCTCAGCGTGGATGCACGGGCCGGCGGCGGGGTCGCGGGTGGCGCCGATCGTTTTGTCAACGCACACATCGGGGTAGGCTGCGTTGTGCGGACCGATCGCCCGATCGTCGTCGAATTGTTCGCGTCGCGCTCATCGCGCCATTCCTTTTCCATGGGCGCACGCGGCATTGGCGCGAGTGCCACCTCGGAGGGTGGCCTGGAGACGACTTTTATGAGGGGTGGCCAGGTCTTGATGGCGGGCAACTCTCCGTTATGGCACAGACGCGTGAGCGGTCTCTCAGAGGATGCGAGCGATCGGACCAACTTCGCGGGCGGCGTATATCCCAATGGAATGGGAGGACGAATCGACCCGGGCGAATACGCCTTCAACGTAGGCATTTGGGCATTCGCCGATTACTCTTCAGGCGTTGGAGGAGCGGCGGGAGTGCAGTCACTGGTTCAGAGCAACATTCTTGATATGCGAATCCATCGCCGAGACTGAACCTCGTCGAAAGACAGCTTCACGCACCAAGTCATACAACGCTGCCGTACCATCGCCTGTGCCGATTGGCTCACCCTGTCTGCGCAACGAGTGCGCAACTGGGCAAAGCTGCTGTCATTTACGCGGCCGCATCGAGCCCTTGCGCCGGGACATAGTTGAGGATCGGGCCGAGCCAGCGCTCGACCTCGGCCAGCGGCATCGCCTTGCGCCGGGCGTAGTCCTCGACTTGGTCGCGTTCGACCTTGGCGACGCCGAAATAATAGCTTTCGGGATGCGACAGATAGATGCCGGAAACGGATGAGCCCGGCCACATCGCAAAGCTCTCGGTCAGGCTGACGCCGGCATTGCGCTCGCCGTCGAGCAGGCGAAACAGCGTCGCCTTCTCGGTATGGTCGGGCTGCGCCGGATAGCCGGGCGCCGGGCGGATGCCGCGATAGGGTTCGCCGATCAGTTCGTCCGGCGCCAAGTCCTCATCGGGTGCATAGGCCCAGAATTCCTTGCGCACCTTTTCGTGCATGCGCTCGGCGAAGGCTTCCGCGAAACGGTCGGCCAGCGCCTTGACCATGATCGAGGAATAATCGTCATTGGCCCGCTCGAAGCGTTCGGCGATCGCCACTTCCTCGATGCCGGCGGTGACGATGAAGCCGCCGAGATAGTCGGCCTTGCCGCTGTCGGCGGGTGCGACGAAATCCGACAGCGCGACATTGGCCTTGCCGTCGCGCTTGGTCAGTTGCTGGCGCAGCGTGAAGAAGGTCGCCAGTTCCTGCGAGCGCTTATCGTCCGTGAACAGCCTGATATCGTCGCCGACGGCATTGGCCGGCCAGAAGCCGATGACGCCCTTCGGCGCGAACCATTTTTCCGCGATGATCTTCTTCAGCATCGCCTGCGCGTCCTCGAAAAGCTGGCGTGCCGCCGGCCCTTGAGCTTCGTCCTCGAGGATCTTGGGATAGCGGCCCTTCAACTCCCAGGTCTGGAAGAACGGCGTCCAGTCGATATAGCGGGCAAGCTCGGACAGATCCCAGTTTTCGAAGATCTTCAGGCCGAGGAAGGACGGTTTCGGCGGCTCATAGGCCGACCAGTCGGCCTTGTGCGCATTGGCCCGCGCCCTGGCGAGCGGCAGGCGCTGCTTGTCGGCTTCTGAGCGCGCATGCGCATCGGCAACCTTCTTGTATTCGGCGCGGACATTGTCGACATAGCCGCCCTTGGCCTCGTTCGACAGCAGCGCCGACACCACGCCGACCGCGCGGCTGGCGTCGGCGACATAGACCGTCTGGCCGCTGGTGTAGCGTGGATGGATCTTGACCGCCGTATGCACGCGGCTGGTGGTCGCGCCGCCGATCAGGAGCGGAATGTCGAAGCCTTCGCGTTCCATCTCGGCCGCCATATGCGCCATCTCGTCTAGGGACGGCGTGATCAGCCCGGACAGGCCGATGATATCGACCTGCTGCTCGCGCGCCGTCTGCAGGATCTTCGTCGCCGGCACCATGACGCCGAGATCGATGATCTCGTAATTGTTGCAGGCCAGAACCACGCCGACGATGTTCTTGCCGATGTCGTGGACATCGCCCTTCACCGTCGCCATCAGGATCTTGCCGGCGGTCTGGCGCTCGCCATTGTCGATGCCGTTGGCGGCGTTCGCCAGCTTCTCCGCCTCCATGTGCGGGAGCAGGCCGGCAACGGCCTGTTTCATCACCCGCGCGGACTTCACCACTTGCGGCAGGAACATCTTTCCCGCGCCGAACAGGTCGCCGACGACATTCATGCCCGCCATCAGCGGGCCTTCGATGACGTGCAGCGGCCGCTCGGCGGCGCGCCGCGCCTCGTCCGTGTCCGCGTCGATGAATTCGGTGATGCCATTGACCAGCGCGTGCGAAATACGTTGCTCGACCGGCCAGTCGCGCCAGGCGAGATCACGCTCCTGCGCTTCCTTTCCGGCCGTGCCCTTGAAGCGTTCGGCGAGCTCCAGCATACGTTCGGTCGCAGTGCCGCCGCCCTTCGGCTCGCGGTTGTTGACGACATCCTCGCAGGCTTCGCGCAGTTCCGGATCGATCGTGTCGTAGACGGCAAGCTGCCCGGCATTGACGATGCCCATGTCCATGCCCGCCTGGATGGCGTGGTAGAGGAACACGGCATGCATGGCCTCGCGCACCGGCTCGTTGCCGCGGAAGGAGAAGGACAGGTTCGACACGCCGCCCGAAATGTGGACGTGGGGAAGCGTCGCCGTGATCTGCCGCGCGGCTTCGATGAAGTCGACGCCGTAGTTGTTGTGCTCTTCGATGCCGGTGGCGATGGCGAAGACGTTCGGATCGAAAACGATATCCTCGGGCGGGAAGCCGGCCTGCTCGGTCAAAAGCTTGTACGCGCGGGTACAGATTTCGACCTTGCGCGCTTTGGTGTCGGCCTGGCCGTCCTCGTCGAAAGCCATCACGACCACCGCCGCGCCATAGGCGCGGACGAGCTTCGCATGGTGCAGGAAGGCCTCCCCGCCCTCCTTCATCGAGATGGAATTGACCAGCGGCTTGCCCTGCACGCATTTCAGGCCGGCCTCGATGATCTCCCATTTGGAACTGTCGATCATCACTGGAACGCGGGCGATATCCGGCTCGGCGGCGATCAGGTTGAGATATTCGACCATCGCCTTCTTCGAATCGATCAGGCCCTCGTCCATGTTGATGTCGATGATCTGGGCGCCATTGGCGACCTGGTCGCGCGCGACGTCGAGCGCGGTGACATAGTCGCCCGCGGTGATCAGCTTCCTGAATTTCGCCGAGCCGGTGACATTGGTGCGCTCGCCGACATTTACGAATGGAATCTCGTCGGTCAGCGTGAACGGCTCCAACCCGGACAGGCGCATCCTGGGTTCGATGTCGGGAATGGCGCGCGGCGGATATTGCTTCACCGCCGCCGCGATGGCGCGGATGTGGTCCGGTGTCGAACCGCAGCAGCCGCCGACGACATTGACCAGGCCCTCGCGGGCGAAATCCTCGATCTGCGCGGCCATGAAATCCGGGCTTTCGTCATACTGGCCGAATTCATTGGGCAGGCCGGCATTCGGATAGGCGCAGACAAAGGTGTCGGCGACGCTGGAAATCTCGGCCAGGTGTGCGCGCATGGCGTTGGCGCCGAGCGCACAGTTGAGCCCGATCGTGAACGGGTTGGCGTGACGGACCGAGTGCCAGAACGCCGTCGGCGTCTGGCCGGACAGCGTGCGGCCGGACAGGTCGGTGATCGTGCCGGAGATCATGATCGGCAGGTGCACATCCTTCTCGATGAAGATCTCGTTGCAGGCGAAGATCGCCGCCTTGGCATTCAGCGTGTCGAAGATGGTCTCGATCAGGATGATGTCGGCGCCGCCGTCGATGAGACCGCGCAGTTGCTCGCCATAGGCATGGCGCAATTCGTCGAAAGTCACGGCGCGATAGCCGGGATTGTTGACGTCCGGCGACATCGACGCGGTACGGTTGGTCGGCCCCAGCGCGCCAGCGACGAAGCGGCGTTTGCCGTCCTCCTGCTCAGCCCTCAGCGCTGCCCGGCGCACCAGCCGCGCACCGTCGCGGTTCAACGCGTAGACCGCGTCCTCCATGCCGTAATCGGCCTGAGCGATGGCGGTCGAGGAAAAGGTGTTGGTCTCGAGAATGTCAGCCCCTGATATGGCGTACTGATAGTGAATCTCCTCGATCGCCTTGGGCTGCGTCAGGATCAGCAGGTCGTTGTTGCCCTGCTGATGGCAGGCGCAGTCGGCGAATTTGTCGCCACGGAAGTGGTTCTCGTCGAAGCCCAGACCCTGGATCTGCGTGCCCATGGCGCCGTCGAGAATAAGGATGCGCTCGCGCGCCGCCGCCGTCAGCGCCGCAAGCACTTCCGAACCGTCCGGCTTTTCCGCAACGGGGCCAAACAGATCGTCCAATGATGAAGAGTTTTGCGACATTTTTCATCCTTAAGGCGACGGTCGCGCTTAAGTCACATAAAGACATCTTTATGTCAATATACGCTATTTACCTGCCGATGTCACGCCCTAGGTTACCGACGGGCGCTACACCGGCCGTCTGCTTGACCCGCCGGCGGGGTGCGTCTGTTCGAAGAGGCCACCGCCGCACCGGCCCCGACCAGATGATAGGCGGCGCTCGATCCCACTATACGACGATAGCGATACTTCCGTTCCGCATGGCTGCTCCCCCACAGTGTCCTGGCTACTTTCGAACAAGCTGCGACCAGTCGTTCGATTATGTCAATGTCTCTTCATTGTTGACCGAAATCAAAATCCCTGTAATAAACTCAACACAATGAGGCAGAGAGCCCAACGCGGATTTCGGGGAGGCCAATGGCGATACGCGATGTTCTGATGCGACAGGACCTGGCGCTGACGCCGTCGGAGGAAAAAATCGTCCGGCTGCTTCTGACCGATTATCCGACATCCGGCCTCGGCACAGCCTCGGCGCTGGCGCGGCGCGCCGGCGTCAGCGACCCGACCGTGGTCAGGCTGGTGGTGAAGCTCGGCTATGAGGGTTTCCCGGATTTCCAGGCCAAGCTGCTGGCCGAGGTCGAGGCAAGGCTGCATTCGCCGCTGCTGATGATGGAGGCCAAGCGGCCGTCCGGCGCCGAAGACAGCGCCATCCTCGCCTATCTCGGCTCGGTCAGCACGGCGCTCGAGAAATCGGTCAGCCTGACGCCGCTGCAGAGCTACGACCGCGCCGCCCGCCTGCTGATGGAGACCAAGGGCGAAGTTGCCCTGCTCGGCGGCCGTTTCAGCCGCCATGTCGCCAGCATGTTCGCCGGTTACCTGCTGCAGTTCAGGCCGGGCGTACGCGACATCGGCACACTGTCGGCACAGGCCTTCGACACGCTGGCCGATCTCGGCCGCCGTGACGTGCTCGTCGTCTTCGACTACCGCCGCTATCAGTTCGACGTCATCGAATACACCAGGCAGGCAGCGGCGCGCGATGTCCACATCGTGCTGTTCACCGACCAATGGCTGTCGCCGATCGCCGATCTCGCCGAAGTCACCATCGTCAGCCCGCTCGAAGTCGCCTCCCCCTATGACACGCTGGCGCCGGCGATCGCGCAGATGGAAGCGCTGGTCGCCCACATCGTCTCGACGCTGAGCGAGGCCGCGCACGAACGCATCGAGCGGCTGGAGGAGATACGTCACGCCAATGCCGTGACCCTCGACAGCTCAGAAGAGAAGGGCGCGCGCAGCGCGCCCGGGCCCAAATAAAGGCAAGCCAATTAAAGCCAGGCCAAATCGGCCCAAACCAAATAGGCAAAACAGGACCAGAAAGCATGAGCCAGCTACTGCCCAAACGAGACGAGGCCTTCCGCGCCGGCGA